>JAZUDI010000047.1:0-98358 GCA_045639525.1 Paludibacteraceae bacterium
GCAAGAATAAACTTTTCAAATTCCGAATAACTTTCGCCTTCAAAACAGATTGAGAACAGACCAGCTTTTTCTGTTTGCATAACAGATTGGATCTTAGCTTTTTTCATACTTTATATTATTTGTTAATACTACGATGCAAATCGTACAAAATTACCTTATAAGGTAAACAATATTATGCAAAAAAAATGGGGGGGGATTGTTTTTCCCCTCAAAAAATAAAAGGCTGCGCGTGTCTACTTCATCTTAATGTCTGGTGTCCGAAACCGCAATGGTCTACCAGTTTCTACATTAGACATAGGAATCTCACCTTGTTGATGAAGACGATAGACCTAATCCCATCATCGACAACACATAATTCAATACAGTTCAAAGCATTGTTAAACCAAAGATCTAACCATGCATTATCTACTTTTGAATGTTGCTGCACATTACAAATCAGTTCACCTAACAAATAGTGAATATACGAATGGAAGCATACGGGAACTAATTGTTTGGTACCCTCTATCACATGCCGTACTAACGTAACATCATTAGCATCTTTCAATTTGTACTGTTTAACAATCTTTGCGAAGCTCTTTTTCTCATTCCAAACAGACTACAGCAAAAGCCTCACCCAATGAGCGAAGTTTTTGCTATGACTTTTTACTTCCTATATGGGTTTTACCATAGGAACGTACATGTTTGGTCTGTTTTCCTCCATACAAAGATCTTTGCCCAAATTTCTTTGTAAACACTTTTCATTAAAAAACTAGCAACAGGATATGTATGAAAACTGCCACAACCGGGACATTCAATAGGCTGCGATAATGAGGTAGCCATATATTCAATATCTACACCTAAAAAAATCTTACCACACTTATCGCACTTAAATAGTGTCTTACCTCTAATCATAAATTTTCAAATTTGAAATAAAACAAATCAAATACCGAACATGTAAAATTAAAAAATTTTCAACTTACATTCCATAACCGATCACTTAAACGAAATTTTATACATAAGATCTTTCGCCATAATCATAGTTTCATCCGCAGAATTAACCATGACAACAAAATTAGGCTTCAAAGTAACCTTGTTCCCATCCTTTTGGACCTCCACACCATCCTCTACGTCAATCTCACCTTTAGTTATGGTCAGCAACTCTTTCTCATTTTCAGAGAACCATATTATTTTTTTCGAGGATTTAATCTCGACAGAGACTCCATCAATAATTCTATCTTTATCGACTATGACAATTCGAGGTCCCTCTTCTGAAACCCCTTCACTCCTATGTATCTGTGGTCGACGATACTCCCGAAGTTCACTTTGAGTCTTATACACCTCATACTCCTTTGCCTTACGCTGAAAAATCTGAGAATCCATATTGGCATAACGATTCAACGCTCGATTCTTAAAATATTCAACTAACCTATATAGTTTTGCAAGTCTATTATCATGAATCAATCGGTCATATCGCTCCGCTATTTGATCCTTTTCCAATGCCATTTCAAATGCATAACCCATGAGCTTCAAGTGGTACTCGTCTATACGATTTTCTCCTAACAGGCGTTCTATTTCGACATCTAACAACTTCACCAAATTTTCACGAATATTTTTCTTCGTCCTCGCATCCAAATCATTCAATTTGAGATTGAATTCATATATTTTTTCAGACAAAGGCTGAACAAATTTTTTCATCGTTTCCACGTTAAAAGAAGCAGACTTAAACGTTTTGTTGATAAACATAATTGTATTTTCTTTGTCTAAAGTTTCCATCATCATTGGCAAAGAAACATGACTTTCTTCTATTTTTGCCAACCATGAAGTAAGAGAAAAACGCCCCTCTGTACGGATAAGATTAAATACCAGTCTTGCATTAACAAAGTCACAAGCATATACAGAATCCTTTAGCTTTCCATCTTTCCCCTGTTTTTTCAAGTCTTCATACAGTTTATTTACAGATCCAAAATCAGGGACAGCTTTACTAGAACCAACATTTATAAAAGGAATCACTTTTTCATAAAGCATGCACAATGAGCGGAATTTCTTCTCTCCTGCATCGTCTTTAATCTTTCGCAACTCGTCCAATGATTTCACAACAAAATCACGCGTATTATCCTTTATCTGATCGAACTCCTTTACATCAAAATCGCACGATAGAAAATACTCATTCCGAGAAGATGATTTCGAGAAGTCATCTCTAAACAACTGCACATCACACAAACTATTTAATAACACCTTCTCATATTGCTTCGCTCTATGATAATTGTAGTTATCATCAAATAAACAATCCATGAAACAAAAGAAACGGCGTTTTTTCTCTTTTTGTTTTTCTGCCAATGTTGAATTGTCTGGTGTCATATCTTCACATACCACAAACGAAGATACTGCCTTTAACAAACCATTCACATTATATTCATTTTTCAACAACCTTAGATTATTACGATCTCGCAACTTCAAAAAATCAAGCCAAACATACTGAACTTCACCATTCACATTCAAATATGTTCCTCTAAACATAGCATCAAAGGTATCCGAACTCCATGAATTCTCAAATAATTCCAAGTCTCCATCCTTAACCTTTTGTTCTACCCACTCAGAATACAACTCTAAGTCAAAATTACGAAGAACGCAATAGAGCAAGAACTGCCATTTGTCAGCATAATACAAACGTCTCATTCTATCCTCTTTGTCATACGGATAAACAACAGCTTCCTTGAAACGATTAGAAGAAGACAATAACAACGCAAATATGATAGATTTTGCTCGATCATCTAAATTATATAATTGAACATCCTTCGGCGTAGAATACCTATCTAAAATTTCCCTATTCAGATTTGCTTTTGACATCCAATAAACAGAATCGGATGTTTCCGGTGATGTTTCAATCTTAGCCCTATAGTAATCAATGTGTTCTGTCTGTTTTAAGGCATCCCATTTTTTTATTGCCGCATTCCATTTTTTATTGCGATAATAAAGCTTTGCTATGACCTCATTTAAGAAGATGAAACCTCTTTCCACCAAACTCTCAAAGAAATCACATACAGTAAATAAATACTCTTCGTTCACAGTTTGAGAATCATCCTTCATTCGAAGTACAACTTTTTTCCAAACATCGTCCTTGTAATAAATTTTCTCAACGATACGCTCCACAGAAATGAATTCGATCAAACTTTTCGCACCCGTCATATATTGTGCGGCAAGAGAATATTGCGCCTCGCCCTTTATCGAAAGTAATTTTCTCCAGCAAGCACCTTTCCAATATGCATCTGTTGCCTGTTGATAACGATTCAAAGCAGAAAACTTATCTCCAGATTGCTCATATTGATGCTCATAGAGCCACACGTAGGCCTTTGCCAATTCGGCACTCTCATTTGACCCTGCTTCCTCAAAATAACCTACAGCTCTACGCATCTCCTTTGAATCCTGGCTCAACATTGCATCCTCGAATATACTTTGGGCAAGCTCCAATGGATTAAAGTTTTCATCCATACGCTTCATGAACTCACCTTTGTCTCCAATAGCAATTCCACCAACTTTTTCCTTCCAAGAATCATAATCCTGTCGTGATTTTAATAATTTTGTCACATACTCATTATCAATGAAATGTTTCCAAAATTTATTATAATTTTCTTCAGAATCAACAATGTACAATATCTCTTTAGCACGAGACACTGCAATATATAATTTCGTAAAGAAATGAGACAAGTCATATTTCTCCGTTTCTTCTACATGGGAGCCATCCAATAATTTCGAGAAAGAGGATGGTAAATAATCAGCAAATTTATAAAGGATAACCGCCTTAAATTCCAAACCTTTCGATGATATCGCCGTATACAACTTTGTCTTATTCACAGTTTCCAACAAAGCATCGGAAATTTGAGTACTTTCAGCAGTTAACTTATCACTCTCCAACTCCTTTTCGTACTCTCCTTCATCGCCTGTAATAATACACTCTGTCTTCTCAAAGCCTCTGCGTATAAAATCTTTATCTTCTTCCGAATCGATATAGAAGAATCCAGGCAGAGGATTCGCCTGAGGGTTCCACTGCTCTTGAGGCAACAAACTTTCATCAGACAGATAACATTTGCGTATGTATTGCAACGAGTTTGCGAATTCAACAATAGTACGTTTAGAACGATAATTGTTATTAAGGGTTTTATCCTTCAGACTAACAAATCCACCAATCTGCTCCTCAAATGACTTGCTGAAGACATCTTTTAAACGTTTCCAACTAAATCCTGTTGGACTTACTGTTTGGTTAGGGTCTCCCGCATACGCAATAGGTATCTTTTTATATCCACTAAGATTATACTGCGAATAGGAGGACAATCGCAACACCAATTTATTTTCAATCGGCGTAAAATCTTGAGCTTCATCACAATAAACGATATCATACTTATCGTAATTAGGCTCACGATCCATTTTTTGCAATACATAACGAACCAAGTCCAAATCATCCCACTTCCCTTCATCCATTAAAGGAGAATACCAATTCTTGAATATCTTGTAAATCTTCTCATAGTCCGTCGTTAATACAGTTCTATCATCACGTTGAATAGATCTATAATCATTTATATCAAAATATTTTGTGTAATCCCTACCTTTAATAAAGCTCCGAATAACAGACCACACAATTGTCTCAGAGTATGAGTTAGCCTCTACTAGTTTACACTCTTTATTGTACAACTTTTTGGAAACGTTCAAACGAGATATGATTATCAGAAGAGAAGCGTTCTATCTCTGCTGCCGTTGTCAAGTAATTATTCTTTAGGAAATCTATGAATGGACTAAAGCATTCATTTAAATCTCTTTCATCTTGCCCCGTCATGTGGAAACCACTATACGAAGGGTTTGTCTTAAGTAGGGCAAGGACAACCGACTGGGCTTTTTTTATCAGCTTCTTCGAATAACTCAGGAATAATAAAGATTGTTTCCTTACACTTCTATGGGCATACGCATGAGCAAACAAATAGTACAAGATAGTTGACTTTCCACTACCCGCCAAACCATTCACAAAATACGGATACGGAGTTTTATTCAAGACATTAATCTCCTCATCCGATAACGCTAAGTTTGCCTCATCGTCATTTTCTAACTTTATCCAATCCTCAAAATCTCCATACATGATCCAATCTGGATATCCTTTTCTTGCCTTTTTCAAGAGGACCTCATTAGAATCATCAACCAAGTATTTTTGCGACAAGAAGTGCTTGTCTACATTAGATGAGATATCAAAAAGGTAAAAGTAAGTATGGTTTTCCAATGAAGAAACCCTAAATACGACAGACTTACTTCCCTGAAAACTCATTGTAATCCAACCTTTATCATCTGCTTCAGCATAGTTTCTATCTACAACAATCTGCTGCAACAATGCATGGATACTTCTTCTATCATCAACGAATTCAGGATTTTTTATATGACGAACCCACTCTTCCATTTCAAACACGTAAGATGTTTCAATATTAGAGAAATCTCGTTGACCTTCAATATCCATCATTTCATGTGGAAGATTTGGAAGCTCCTCAGGCTCCTCATATTTTCTAATCTCCTCCTCAATCTCTTTGTTCTCCTCATCAGAAAATTTCCCTTTCTTCACCATGTCTTCTGTGGACAAGGTAAGAAAACGATTATACTCCATATGATCATGGAAGTATAATCGAGGAACGTATAGACATACGTCACCCCTTACTATCTCCACAAACATTATTCGTGGATAACTTCCTGTATTAAATTTTTCAAAAAACACAGGAGAGTTTTTATACCTGTGAATAGAATTCACATCGGGATTTTCTAAAAAATCCTTTACATACTTAGGCCATTGGGCCTTATCAATCCGCGCAAATGCGGTTGTTTGAAATATTTGTTTTTGCATGGTCATACCATTTAAATATCATTCAAGATTCAACAACTTTATATCCTTATCTTTTGCAAGAACTCGGAATACACTTCATCAGCGTTTTTATCATTCACGTCAATGAAGAGAATCGGATAACCAGCATCTTTCAATAGATAGTAAAAGTTTCGCTTTTTAGTAAATTCGTCTTTCTCGTCCTTGTCGAACTCTCCTCCTACACTTTTTCGAGAACTTCGTTCCTTTGCTGTTTCAAATGATACATCAAGAACAATTAACAAGTTCGGTAGGAAGACTTGCTGCTTAACTGCATTCAGGCAATCGAACAAAACTGGCATTATTGATTCATCTTTTGCATATGCCGCAGCAAATGTGGACCAAACAGAACGATCAAATAATATCTTTGAATAGTTGTCATCATGGTTGTTAAACACTTCTATAGCTCCTGCAATATAGTATAATGCACTACATAGTTGCGAAGATTCAAACAGCATAAAATGTTTCATTTCTTTTGCTGTTTGGTAGATATTTGGGACGCACAATCTACACTCTGTATCTGGATGATCTTCCATGTATTTTTTTAGAAGAGTAGTTTTGCCAGCACCATTGCATCCTTCTATGGAAAACACAAAAATATCATTGGAATGTGTAGGCTGTATACGTGGTATTTCTAATTTCTGCATAATTCTGTGAGCATTTTAATTGTTTCATATGGGTAGTTACTATTAACTACTTCCTTACTAAGCATTATATAATTAAACCCATTACGCTTTATTGTTTCAATGTCAGCAACTTCCTCTTTTGAAAGGCAATTCGTTTGACAAAATTTCGACAAAAAGAATGTACCTACACCAATGTACTTGTTTTTATATTGGCTTATTTCATTGAGTGCACGACTATAATATAATTCATACTCTCCCTTTGTGGTATTCCTTAAGTCTCCTCGACCAATCATGAATCCATCTACAACGGATGCTATTTCTTTAATATTATCTACTCCATTTCTGGTTTCAATCTTAGCCATTACTTTTATCCCCTTCTGATGCATATTATTGACAAAATCAACGATTTCATCAGCATTTTCCATAAATGATAGAATAACCCAATCTATCTTATTTTGTTTAATAACATCAGAGTTTGCTATTGCGCAACACTCTTTTTTTGTCATGTAAGGAGTTGGAATTCCGTCACCATCAATTGAGCATCCTGCGTTTTGACGCAAAACATAATCGACTCTAGTGAATTGAATTTCAATACCATTCTGATCTACGTGACGAATAATAGCCTCGATTTTATCATCGGCAAAACTAATTTTGAATCCTGGCTTTACGTAGTCTGATACGATTCCATAATTTGAAATAAAGGGAAATTGAGAACCATCTGTAAAGACATATAGTACATCGTTGACCTGATACTTCAAATCATTTTGCCCTGGTTCTAATTGCACTCTCATTTTAATTCCCTGAAAGTCAGCAAAAAGATGAACGTTTTGTAGATTTAAAGAATTTATTTTGTCAATAGCATCTAATGCTTGTAGTTCATAATCCATATTTAGCCGAAAATCTCGTACTCCAATGGAATATGAATACTTAATAAAGTCTATATTGTTGCTATTTTTTGCAACAGTAATCATTCCATTCATTGTATAATGTTATTTATAATTTCCGAAATCGATTCTTTGGGAAATGTGTTTAAACCATGCTTTGCTTCATCAAATAAAAACAAGGCGTTTGAATCAAGATGATAATATTCCACAATTCTTAAACTTTCAGAATATGGAATTTTATCGTCCATCTTGCCAGCTATTATTGTATATCTAACCTTCTGTTTCAATGTTGAAGATATGCACACTTCTTCGTCACAGAAAATATTCCGCTGCTTAAGTGTCTCGGATCTACAGAAAAATGGATTTATCATGATTGTTGATACAACATTTATGCAGTCAGATAAGTACGCAACAGCAACGGCTCCAATACTCCATCCTATAAGACAGCATCTTTGGCCAACTTTCTCTATGATCGATCTCGTCATCTCTATGTTTTGTAAAAATGTAAGTGATCTGTCATATGATATTTTGAGGCAATCTTTACAAATAAGATTAGGCTCAATATTATTTATAAAATCTGAAAAGTTGCCATCTATCCCACTTATTGCAATTATTTTACAACCATCCATGGAACATTTCGTTTGAAAGTGAATTACGAAGGACTGAGTGACTAAAGAATGGCTGATATCCATATTCTTTATACAAAGAAGAAAGACAGTCATACATTTCGTATACATATTCTTCAGAAGGTTCCGACAATCCCAACTTCACACCTACAGCTTTGGGATCAAGGTGAAAGATGTTTGCACCAGGAACAACTCCTAAGTCTGCCATAAATCGAAAACCATCTTTCAAATCATTTATAGGGCTAATGCCTCCCACAAAATTGCACCACACTTTACCTTGTCCCCAAATTTTTACAGCCTTCTTATAAGTTTCAACAAGTGTATCAAAAGATGCGTATTTCTCTTTCCCTGGGCAATATAACTTGAATAAATCAGACCCCCACACTTCCATATTAAAGGAAGGGTGCTCTATTCCAGTTTCAAACAGCTGCAACAAATCATTTTCGTTGCTCGTTGGTAACAATGCGGAATTCCCTTTTATTTTTCCGTTCCATCTTTGAGGAATATGTTTTTTGATGACATTAAGAACATCGATATATCGTTTTGTTTCGAGTTTTCTATCCATCAAAGAGCCACCAGTTATGATCATCCAGTCTAGATCCTTTTCATTATTAAAAGCTAATGTAATGGCCTCTTCGATTTTTTCCAATGATTTGTGGATAACAACTTCTTTATGGAGATTCTGAGTCGGTTGAAGAGAGCAGAAAGCACATGGCATGCCTTCATTCCAAAAATCACAATTTGCCACAATAAATAAATTGAGACAATTCGCTCCGTACACATTTAAATATTCCTTTAATTTAGAACCATCCGATAGTTCAATATCCCAGATTTTTGGACGTGGCAAATAATCGATTGACGAAACAGAATCCCCCGTTCTTTCATCAATGACGCACTTAGAATCTCCAATTCTCTTAATGAGATATGGAGATGACGGACGTAGATGAGGGGCTACAACAATATCGCCAGGAAGGACCAATTCACTAGGGATTACTTGACGCTTTGCCTGTTTTATCCAGTTGCTATCATTGTATCCATATTGATATTCCTTATAAATATCTCCTAACCCATAAAAAGCAGAATCATCAATTCTGATTCCGTTGAGAAGAAGTTGTAGCTTGAGAACTGCGCTATTCCTAAAAACTTCCATTATCTTCTAGTTTTTTGTTCAATAATCAGACCTGACAAATAGTAAGGAGACAAAAGCAAACACATTGTCGAGAATACAGGCCACGCAATTAGATATAAAAAAATAGCTATATTACGTGATTCTGGTCTGCCGGCAAAGTTTAATCCAATATATTTAATTACAGCTTCCACAAAAAGTAATACAAATATAACAGGGTAAAAAAAAGCAACAATAAAGGCGAAGAAATCTACCCATAACGACCAATACCAAAGCAAAAACGAAGATGTAAAAGCAAGCGCCTTTTTAAAGGCCGTAGCCTTGAATAGTTTGTTATATGATTTTACCAATACAATATTTCCTGCGGTCCATCTTGTCTTCTGCATCAAATAGGACTTAAGGGATGTTCGTTCTATTTCTGCACAAACAGGTCTATGGTATGTTTTAACAATGAACTTCCTTTCTAGAAGGTTAATTGTTGCAATTACATCGTCTTGAATAGCATCAGTATCAATAATGCTAATATACTTTTCTCGATTCGCAAGCATACAATAGCCACTTAAATTTGAGACTCCATACGCATCCCTACCAGCCCTAACTATTCGTTGTCTCATATACCTGTCTGTTTCAGCAATCGCAAAAAGTAATGAATTCATATCTGATGATATTCCAACAGAATAAGGACATAAGAAATCAACTCCAGTTTCATTAAAATATGAGACAAAGTTATATACCTCTTCCTTTATCAATGATATGTCAGCATCTAGAATAAGGACTTTTCCTTTGGTTGACAGCTTTAAACATTTGACTTGTGCTTTAATCTTTCCCAGTGATTCCTCGTTATAAATCATTTTTACATCAGGAAATTCTTTCTTTAACTGGGAACTGCCATCTTCTTTACAGCCATCAATACATAGGATTATATTCTTAAATCCAACTGACAAAATATTAGATATACAATTCCGAATAAGTTCGGTATTTTCATAAGCAGCAACAATCACATCAAATTCGTCCAAATTGGCGTTTGATGTAACTATTTCTTTATTACAGATATTACGTTGTCTGATGCTTTGCAAAACAAATACCAAAAGTACTGTTATTTGTATAGAAAGCAAAAAGAAAAATATATATTTCATAGTTCAAATCTGCTATTTAATTTGACATATTCAATTGTTTTCTGAACATTGCTTCGACATTCATCCGTAGAGAATGTTATGCGCCAATTATAACTAAGTTGGCAATATGGTTGTAACATCATACGTAGAAATTGATGAGGAAGTTGGTGTGCTGGATACGCAAATCTCTGACCTTGTATCTCATAAAAAATATATGGTTGTTTGTCGAGATATAATGTACGCAAAATATTATGAGATGCCACGACTTTTGTCGAAGTGATGCACCCAGACTGTAACACATATTCATCTATCAATTCTGCAGTCATGTTTGTTGGCCTTGGCATAATATGCATATGCGCATGGTCAACAGAAGCACCACCCTCGCCATCAATAACAGCTCCGTGTTCAAAGATCAATAAATCACCTGTATCAAGCAACTTTTCGGAAATATTTTTGATTTTGGTAAGTATTGAAACATCTTCTATTTCCCCAAAACTAGCAAAATGTTTAGTTGGAATCACCAATAAATGACCTGTAACCAAAGGGGATAAGTCAGGAGAAATTGAAAATTCATTATCTTCATAAAAATACATTTTTCTTACATCATAACCATTTTTAGACAAAAAATCTTTTCGGTTATTCCCACAAAAAGGACAATTATTCATACTCACTAGTATTTGTTGAGTTCATTGAGTTTTTCTAATCCCCACCACATAGGCATCAACTCACCCAAAGTAATTATTTTTCGACTTTCATATTCGGTAATAATTTCGGTGTCTCGGTTGTCTATTGAAAGTTGCAACAGAAACTCTCGACATGCACCGCAAGGTATAGAAAGGTATCCTAATGGAGGCATATCTCTAAATGTTGCAATTCTCTTAATTTTTGTTTGTCCGCTATTGGCGAACATATTTATCGCAGCAACTCTTTCTGCACAAAGATTTCCAACTCCGCCACAACTTCTTATGCAAAATCCAGTGTATACATCTCCATTCTCAGCTTCTATCGCACATACTACATGATGGGAATAGATAAAAGGAGAAGAATAATGAGGATGGTACAATCCAAGAGCAGCCTTATATAATTTTTCCCAAATGTCTATATCTCGTATTATCATAATAGAATTTCTTATATGGTATCAATAGTGTCCCGATTTTAACTGGACACTAATGAAAATTAATCATTTTACTTCTTCACAGGATTCGGTTTACAAAAGACCGTCCTAGCTACTCTCATCGCATATCCATCATCTTTATGGTCTGGATAATCTAGGTCGTATCTTGATTCTCGACTTCCACTCACGTAATCATGCATCTCAGAGGAAAGTCCTTTTAAACACTCTGTAGTTACCTTTGTCAACTGGTTAGTAACAAAACTCCCAGCTATAATAGCAGCATTTCCTAAAAAACTCATTGTGACTCCTTTCTTGTTTATGAGAAAAACCTACAAATTAAAACCTACTTTAAAGATTGAATCATTAGAATCGTAGTCCGCCCCCCATTCTGCACACAAATCCTCAAAGTCACTCCAAAAATCGCTTTCCCATTCGTAATAATTTTCTTCTATATCGGTATCGATTTCAATTTCTACAGCTCCTTGCCCGTTTGAAAACCATTTCTCATTATATGACCAAGAATCGTCATATTCAGTGTAACTTTCCACTAAATCTTCAAGTTCATCACAGAAATCATTAAAATCTCTTTTTCTCATTGTTTATTAAGTTTACTATTAATGTCAACATTTACGGTCAAGTCTACATTCATGCAAGTTCTTTCCTCTCGCATTTCATAAGGAAAGATATTTCGCTCCAATTAAGAATGGGAATTACTCCTCTTGCTTACCTTTTAACACGATTTCTTTCACTGCTTCGATTACAGCATAAGATAAACCAAGCAATACCATCAAACCAATGGCCTTAAGTTTATCTTCAGGAGGAAGATTCTCAACCAGTTCCTTTAAACCTTGTAACCCCTTCTTTGAGGCTTCGCTTACCATTTCCTTTGTAACCATTATTTTGCTTTTATGATTTCACTTTACAATTTCACATTTAGGTCAAGAACAAATCACCCGAACCACTCCTGACACTTCTTCTCTGCTTTTGCAATAACATTTGAAGATGCAGAAATTCTAATTCTAGCAACCGCACCACTCACTATTCCTGCATCATCCACAAAACCGCCCGGCATTGCATCTGGAATAGCATCCAACGGACTAATAAAATAAGCAATAGCACCTATAATAATCGCTTTGTCAGCAGGTGACGCATCAGGGAAAGCATAAAAGAGAATTAAAACATTCTTTACCAAAGTATATCCCGCTTCCTTTGCATATTTTTTTATGTGTGCCCACATTCCTTGTTCATCTAATTGTGCCATAAGATTCTATTTCTTGAATTAATAATTATCACTCATCTTTCACCCCACCTTCTCCACATCCAGCCAAGCCGTGCTCAAGCACCCAGCCTTCTTGATATCCACACCATACATGCGCATAAAGGCATCGACAACCTCTTGGCCGCCGTTGGTACATACTGGATTGTTGAACGAATTGGTTACTACCTGCACAGACATCCCCGGCTCTATCATAATACCGTTGGTCTGCTTTCTGACTTTCGTCGTTACTCTAAAAATCGGCATACCTTCCTCAATTTTTCATGATACATAAAATTTCAACTCACTACAGGTTTCCAAGTAGACCACCACGCAAAAAAAACGTGGAGCCAGACTTAGTCGCCCGTTCCACGATGTAAAGGCCTTCGCATTGCCCCGTTAGTCAGAACGAGCAACGTAGTCAGCCCCACGATACAAACACTTCAAGGCAAACCATGGGTTGCCCTCAAGTTCATATACCATCTGTTGGGGCGTCCCCGTTGCTTTGTTTTTGACCAACGATTTGAAGTTGCGAAGTTCTTACATCGTCAAAACCAAAGCGTACAGTAACGCCTTATTTTTTCCATACCAATAAGTACTGCTCTTAGCACTCAAATGTAATTATTACAAAATTAACATTTTTATGATATATCCAAAATAATCCCAACAAAATTATTCGTGAAACAAACGCAATTTAACCACTTTCTCACCCATTAGACAAACAAAACACCATCATACTTCAAACCACGTAGACCAATGCGCGCTATTCGGTAAGTGGATACGGAATAGGGGGCAGGGAATTAATACTCATAAGCCAATCCAAAACCGGAATAACTTCAATGTGTACTCCATCGCATATGATTTCCTCATTCTCATCCCATGTAATAATCATAGGCTTAACATCTTTGTTTGTGGTCGCATATCGACATAAGGCGCCTACTTCCCTTCCTCTCGTCAAATCATCCTTAATTGAGTAAGACACCTGTAAAGCAGTGTTGGTTTCAGAAATGTAAAAATCAATTTCTTTCTCCCCTTTTAGATAAACGATATTTTCTCTACCATATTTTTTGCACAATGTGACAGCGACAATGTTTTCCAGTAAAGCAGTATCCGAATCTACTAAAAACAAGTTTAATATACCATTATCTATAAAATAGTATTTTTTAACACTCTCGCGTTCTCCCGTTTTGGCATATCCATTTTCGATTGGCAATATAAGCCACGAATCCACGGCATACGAAATATACTCGCTCACAGTGTTTACGGTAACGGATTGCCCCGTCGATTTGATAATATTTTGCAACCTATTGAGAGAAGTCGGCTGTTTTACACTTTCAGCCAATTTCTTTATAATCAATCCCATCACTTTGGAATTGCGAATATTGTTGCGAGCACATATATCACCTAAATATATTTTTTGATATAGGCTCTGAAGCATAGATCGTTTGTCCTTAAAATTGACAATTTCAGGCAATCCTCCGAACTTGAAATATTCAGAGAACATTGCATTCATCCTGGAATATCGAATGGTAGAGTATCTCCAATCGCTAGTCACATCTACATTCTTTGCTTTTAGATGTTCTTCAAAAGAATACGGGAATATATCACAAATAAGAAATCTTCCTCCCAATGTAGTCGCAACATCGCTACTCAACATCTTTGCATTACTTCCAGTCACATATATTGTATATTTGGCATCAGCCAAACGTCTCACAAATTTATCCCAACGTGGCACATTTTGAATTTCATCAAAAAAAAGTATCGGTTTTGTATCCGAACCAGCCATCTCATAGTGGACCTCTAATATTGAATTAAGATCTTCTGCCTGCATCTCCGACAATCGTTCATCCTCAAAGTTCACAAACAAAATATTCTTTCTGTCAACTCCATCTCGCAATAACTGATTCAAACGTTGATATAGAATATATGTTTTCCCGACACGACGAAGCCCAACAAACACATAATTTGCGTTTTCCTCAAACTCAAATGGTCTTTCAACAACGTCAAGAGACGCAATCTCCTCACGCTTGTCTATAATGCATTGCCTTATTATGTTTTTATTCATGATCGTATTTTGTTCAGTATAATGCACAAAAATAGAGAATTTTATGCAGTATACCGAACAAGATAACATTTTATTTGCTCAGAATAGGGGGCAAGCGATAAAACACACGCTGAGTTAAAAATACTCATTTACCGCAAACTCGAATTGCTCAATGAAGATCCGCTTAAAGGCATAGAGATTATTCTGCTCATAGAAGATGAGCATGGCTTTTTTATAGTCGATGGAATCAACGGATCGAAAACTAAGAGGGCAGTAACCATTAGCTATAAGAATAGCATTACTCGTGATACGCGCTGTGCGTTTGTTTCCATCTGAAAATGCCTGGATATAAGAAATAAGCACAAGCGCCAGAAGTGCCTTTTCGAACACATCATTCTTACTATTAATTAGGTCGCACGAGTCACGCATAGCCTCTCGAATTTGAAACTCATTATCCAACGGACGATAGTTTGTACCTGTAATACCTACACGACGATGACGAATACCCTTATCAACGGAAAGTCCTTGAGTCAGGAGAGAATGAATATCCTCTATATGACTTAACGTTAACTCTTGTAAGTAGTCTGGATTATCTAAGATAAAACGAAGAGCATACTTGTGATTAAGCAGCATCGTTGCCTCCTCTTGTGTTTTTCCGTCCGCTGTCTTACTCTCGCGCAACAGCCGCTCCGTTTCAAGTAACGAGTAAGTGTTACCTTCTATCTGTGATGATTTCCAACTGAGGTCAATGCCTAACCGCTCCATCTCTTTGTTGTATTCATTCTGTGTCATATCATCAACATGCTGAAGAAATTTCTTTTGAAGATCCCCAAGATGAGATCTCTCCTCATCGGAAAAGAGAGAAACTTTAGGCAATTGTTCACGGATCAACGCAAAATTGAATGAGGAATGCACTTTGCGCTCATCGACATCCTGAGAAAAGTATGTATCAAGATTGAGTGGCATGAGCAAACGTGCCTGTTCTGAAAGACAGTAACGAGTGGCACGTGCGTTACCTTCTACATTTACCGCCTTGTTTTTCACCAATACAGATATAAGACGTTTAAGCGTAGCCTCACTACCCTGAAACGCAATTCCATTGGCAATTTCATCCCGAGAAGACTTCGGATTATAATGAAGGAACTGTAGTATTTCTCTCGAATTATCCATAATCTAACAATATAAATCGGCTCAAAATTAGTGAAATATCACCTATTTATCGGCTCAAAGCGATCCGAAAAAGAGCTAAAAGAGTAAAATTTTGAGCCGATTCGAAATTAAAAAATATTTTTGGCCTGTTCCTGTTACGACTGATTTTTTATAGCCGTAAATTTTACCGTCATAAAATTTCGCATATAAACGCAAGTTAGATAATACATTCCTATAATTTCCCACACCAGACAAAACGTTCCCCTTCGTTAATTTCAAAATAGAATTATATCTTTGAACGAAAATTTTAATCTTCGCCACAATGACCATGACACCCACCAAAGACGAACTAAAATACAGCGAGTATCTCAACGTGATCGCCAACACCTGCCTTCTGTTCAACAGCCGACGGGAAATGGGCAAACACATCGACTATAACCTGGAGGTAAACAACGCCTCTTCGATGAACGCATTCCGGAAGAAATCCACCTTTTGCGAATTAGAGAGCGAGGTGGACAATTGGTATGGCGACAAACTGAGTTTGGAAACATTGATCCACGATTACCAAGAGACAAGTCAAATCTTCACCGAGCACTTCAAGAGAAGCTACTCAATCGACCTACGGGAGGAGAACCAAGAAAAAAAAGTGCAGATCTTCAAGATCATCAACTACCTCTATGCCTCCGACCAGAAGAGTGTGGCGGAAGAGATCAAATTCCTTCATCCCAAGAAGAGGGAAATCTTGAAGGCTATTTCCGAGGAAGATAACAGTTACTGCGCACTATTCATTCTTTTGCTGGTACACATACTCCCCACCTACAATTCAAAAAAAGGGGCAGCCGACCATACCAGGGAGGAGTTCAATCTACTCATCAAATTCCTACGGCAATACAGCAAACAAGCACCCGTTGATACCATTGCGCAGGAGGCGCCCATTCTAAACGGCATCGAAAACAGAGTAAAAGCGATTCTCAATGAGGGAGGTGACATCACAAGGATCGACCTCATCCACTTCACCACGCTCTTTTTAGACGTAATCCAAGGCTACTCGTCGTCGGACAACACCTACTTGATCAACCAATCAGTCAACAAAATTTATCCCGATCTGGACGGATTCTGGACTGACTCTGAGATACCAGGGAGTGATTTCTATCGGTTCGAAAGCTTGGAGAATGGTTACTTCCTTCACGAGTACAAACAAATAGAGGAGAATGGGCAACACATCTTGCTGGAGACAAAAAAGGAGTCCATCTTTTTCGGAGAAGAGGAGGATCCCCACCTTTACATCTGCCACCCATCTGTCTTAAAGAGCATCATCAACCGCCAAGACACAAGAGGCATGAAAGAATGGAATGACTGCAAATTTTTCTATGAGTCATCCAAAGTATTTCCGAACAATCCTCAAGGCGTAATTACTCGAATCGAGTTTTCACCCTACATACGCACAGGAGAGGCGCTCGTACCAGACGCACTATACAGAATTGACGACGATACAATTTATCAAGAGAGGCTAAACCACCTCTCTATCCGAAACGCATATGAAGCGGCAGATTACCAGTTGCAACTCAGCAGCTACGCCATCACAAATGAGGCGCTACTAGCGTACGCAGGAGAGGATGAGTGTAAAAAGATGGGACTTGAAGAGAGAGAATGCCTAGTAAAGATTCCTAAAACGTTGGATGAGAATCTAGAACGGCTGACACTCTATGACAACTGGGGACTATGCAATTTCCTCCAGGGAGAACTCTACTTCGCGGTTCCCGACAGCATGCTCTATTATCCAATCACCACACCCGAACAGAGAGACAACCTTGGCATAGAAATCATCCACCACCTACCGTTCTAAAAAACAGAAGAGGGAGCTGTCAGAATCGACGCTCCCTCTTCCACTATCTAGCTAAGACTTATCTTACTAAGAACTTCAAAGTCTGTCCGTTGAGACGGAAGAGATACACTCCGTGAGCCAACTCACCCACCTCGACAGAAGCGCCATCAATCTTGCCACTTCTCAAAAGGTGACCCTTCAAACTGAACAATGAATAGTTACCCTCCGTAACATCGCGCAACCAGATGGTTCCATCCGCATAAGAGAGAGAAACGATCTCGTTATCCGCATCCTTCACCGACGAAGTGGAAGAGAAATGGATGGTATATTCACTCATGTTACTGTAATCCATATCACCACCAATCACCACAACAGAGAGTGTCAAATCCTCTGAATCGAAGAACTCATAGACATCCGCCAAAGAGTTGGTCGTATAGGTGAAATGAGCTCTATTGAAGTCCATATCCACTGTATATTCGTAAGTATCCTTATCAAACCAATCCTGTGCCACACCGTCATAGTAGATAGCGGTAATTTGCGCACCGAACGAGAATTGTACCGAGAAGGTAAACTCATACGTATGGAAGTTGGTTGGTTCACGCTCAATATTTCCACCCGAAACAGTCACTTTCAAGACATTGGCGATCGGATCGAAGTCCTCTGTGATTGAGGTCAACGAATCGGCCGTAAAGGCAAATGCGAGATCAGCGTATGAACCCTCCACATCGTACACATAAGCGTCCTTATCAAATAGCTCCATAGGAGCACCATTTATCACGACATTCAACAATTGCGAGTTATAAACATTGTGGTCGTTGAACTGGATCTTATACTCATGGAAGTTCTTCGGATCAAGCGCGATATCGCCAGCCTCCACACGGATAGTGAGCACATAACTCTTCGCATCATACTTCATGCTATATGTAGCGTATTGGTCTGCCACAACGCCCAAAGCAACCTTAAAGTAGACATCATCCACAACATACTCGAACTTGTCTGGAGCAAATCCCTCAATTACAGTCTCGTTAATGCTCAAGCTTGACAAGAACGAGGTGTATGGAGCATGGAATTGTACCTTATAGACATGGAGATTGGTAGGATTGATATCCACATCACCACCCTTTACCGTGATGCTCAACACATTCGTAGCAGCGTCAAACGACTCCTCAACAGTCGTATACTCATCCGCCGTATACTTGATGGTAGAGCGGGCGTAAACCTCATCCACCACATATTCAAACTTAGTAGCAGAGAAATCACTCAAGGCTACACCATTGTTGCTCAAAGAGGCAAGGAAAGAGGTGTATGGCAAGTGATATTGCACTTTATAGACATGGACATTGTCTGGATAGTTCGCCACATCGCTTCCGCTTACCGTGATGGTCAAGACCGCGCTAACCTCGTCATACGATTCAACTACAGTCGCAGCCTGATCCTCCGCCGCATACACAAGAGTTGAGAACTCACGAGTCACATCAATACTGTACTCCATCTTGTTTCTGTCAAATCCAGCAACAGTCGCACCATCCACCTTCAAATCCGCCAAATGGGAAGAAGCGTAGAATTGAACCTTATAAACGTGGATATTCTCCGCATTGGTAGCGATATCACCGCCCTTCACCGTAATGGACAAAAGGTGGGTAGCTGGATCGAACGAATGGGTAGCTTGCGCCTCAGCAGAGGCTGTGTATTCCACCTTAGCAGTCTCATAATCCGTAGGACAAAGATATGCGTAGGTAGTAGCCCCGAATTGATCTACCGACTTGCCATTGACAGACAATGCAGTCAGATAAGAGTCGAATGAAGCATGGAACCCGATCGTATAAACATGGACATTCTGTTTATTAGTTGCGTAGTCACCTCCCATAACGGTAAGGGTCAACACATTGGTCGTAGGATCAAATTGCTCTGTCACCTTCGCCTCCTCTGAAGCGGTGTACAACACCTTCGAAGTGGCATAAGCCGCATCGTCATAGTTGTACTTCAATACTTCCGAAGAGAATCCCGCAGGAGCAGCGCCATTGACAGTCAAAGCAGTCAAGACAGAACTGAACGGCGCATGGAAAGTAACCTCATACACATTCACGTTACTTGGGTTAGTAGCGATATCCGCACCCTTCACCGTGATGGTCAACACATTGGTCGCAGGATCAAAAGCATCCGTGACAGTAGCGCCGGCTGAGGCATCAAACTGAACTGTCGAAGTGGCGTAGGCCGCATCCTTCACGACATACTTAAACTGGTTCGGAGCGAAATCCGCGATAGCCGCGCCATTCACATTGAGACCAACCAAGTAAGCTCCGAAATCGGCATGGAAGGCAACCGTATAGACATTCACATTCTTGTTGTTGGTTGCGTAGTCACCACCCTTCACCGTAAGAGTCATGATATTGGTCGTAGGATCAAAGCTCTTCTCCACCGTCGCCTCGGCAGAAGCGGTGTACTCAACGGTAGAGGTGCTATATGCGGCATCATCCACCTGATAGTTCTTAGTCGCGCTGCTGAAGTTAGCGACACTTGCGCCATTTACCTTCAAAGAGGTCAACAACGACTCGAACGGTGCATGGAAGGTAACCGTATAGGTATGGATATTCGTGCTGTTGGTAGCGACGTCGCCACCCTTCACCGTCAATGTCAAGACATTGGTCGCCGCATCAAAACTCTTCTCCACCGTCGCCTCGGCAGAAGCGGTGTACTCAACGATAGAGGTAGCATAAGCGGCATCCTTCACGGCATAGGCTGCTGTTGCGGAGCTGAAGTTCGCGACACTCGCGCCGTTCACCTTCAAAGAGGTCAATACCGACTCGAATGGAGCATGGAAAGCGATCGTGTAGGTATGTACATTCGCGCTGTTTGTGGCAAAGTCACCACCCTTGACCGTGATGGTCAACACGTCTTTGGTATCGTCATAGGCTGTCGTCACAGTAGCACCGGTCGACGCAGTATATTCTACCTTAGAGGTGGCATAGGCCGCATCGGAAACCATATACGAGTAGGTCGATGAACTAAAATTAGCGACACTCACGCCATTCACCGTCAACGTGGTCAACACTGACTCAAATGGTGCGTGGAAGGTAATCCTATAGGTACGGTAATTTCTTGCGTTAGTAGCGATATCGCCACCCTTGACCGTCAATGTCAAAACATTGGTAGAGGCATTGAAACTCTCAGTCACTGTCGCTTCAGCGGAAGCAGTATACTCAACTTTAGAAGTAGCAAAAGCCGCATCGGAAATTCTGTAAGTGGTGGTCGATGAACTAAAGTTAGCGACACTGGCGCCGTTCACCTTCAACGAAGTCAGGAATGCCTCGAATGGCGCATGGAAAGTAACCTTGTAAGTGTGGACATTCTTACTATTCGTAGCATAGTCACCACCCTTGACGGTAATGGTCAAGACATTGGTTGTTGCATCGAAGCTCTTCTCAGCAGTCGCATCCACGGAGGTGGTACAAGTAACCGTAGAGGTACTGTACGCCGCACTGTTCACCACATAGGAATCGGTAGATCCAGCCACTGGCGAAATAGCGGCACCATTTACTGTCAACGAGGTCATCAACGACTCGAATGGTGCATGGAAAGTGATCTTATAGACATGGACATTGGCACTATTTGTAGCGAAATCGCTACCCTTCACCGTCAATGTCAAGACATTGGTCGCCGCATCGAAGCTCTCGGTCACCGTCGCACCCTCAGAGGCTGTATATGTAACCTTCACATTGTTGTACGACATAGTAGAGACTGTGTACGCGGTCGTTCCGCTGACAAAATTAGGAATAGAGGATCCATTGATATTCAAGGCGGTCAACCACGACTCGTAAACCTTGTCGGGAACGAACTGGATCTTATATTGATGCGTATTAGAAGGGTTGATTGAATAGTCATCTCCCTTTACCGTAATCGTGCAGACGCCGGCGGTGGCGTCATAACTGGTGGAGAGTGTCGCGCCACGGCCATCCGCTTCAGCCACAACACATCCCTCCGTATAAGAACCACTCACCTTATAGGTGTAGGTATCTTTGTTAAAGCCCGCAAGAGCCACGCCATTCACCTTTACAGATTTCAATCTGGAGTTGTAGATCATGATGGCGTCATCGATATACAAGACATCATTCTTATTTCCCTGACCCGCCATATAGTTGGTGGAAATGGAGGCCAAAACGAACGATGGACGATCTTGGGAACTGCTAGGCGAACAATCTGTCAAGGTAGAGGTTCCTTTATTGTCACTATAAATCTTTAAGGTCTCTCCTTTGTAATAGAATGGTACCGATATACGGGCCCAGTCGCTACTTTGAGGAACATTCTTACCTGCCACAGCCACCACCTTGGTGAAATCAGTGGCTGGATCCGTCACATCCGCCGCTTCATGCAAAACAACATAGAGTCGGGTTAATTGACCGGCTGCAGGATAACTGGCCTTCAACAAAACGGACATGGAATCGGGCTTACCCGTAAACTTCATGCAATACTCACTGTTGACAGCCGACAAGTTACAATTGGAAGGATCGCTCTTATTAGTACTATTTCCTTGAATCTGTCCCGTGGTCAACATACCATTCGCAATAATACCGATCACACTTCGTGCCTTAATCTGCACACATTTATTATCTGTAGATCTATCCACTGGGAAAATCTGAGCGTTACTTTTAACCAAGCCTCCCAATGTACCTCCTGCTGTAGGATAGGAGTTCCAATATGTCGGCTCATTATTACTATCCCACAACTCAAAATCATTGTTCGCAAGTTGGAATTGGGCCACCGCCGACAGGGTGGACAACAACATAAAAATTGAAGTAAAAAAATGCTTCATAGATATAAAAATAATTTAAAAAAACCCGCCTATATAAGCCAGTTACTTGATTACAATTAAACAATAGTTGGTCGCCATTATGATAGATACTGATCTACGATAGATATTGATCCAACCCGATTTCACACCTTGTTAGCCCCTCATCAATCGTCCGATGCAACAAATCATCGTTCTTGGAGAGACTATCGCGCGAGCGTTCATGGTGGTACTGATGAAACTCAATAGCCCTGAACTTCGCTATTCTTCTCACATTACCGATATTATTCAGTCTGCAAGCAATCTCATTATCCTCACGTCCCCAACCTTGCAACGCCTCGTTGTAGCCATTCACCTTCACAAGATCATCCCTCCAAAAGGCCATATTGCAACCCCGCACATAATAGAGATCATCCTTACGGTAGTTCTCTTGGAAACGGGATAGGAACGGTATATGCAACCCATTCAAGAAGTTGGAGGTACCCTTCGTAAAGACGCTCACCTGCGTACTTTTGCTCTCCTGTAGGCGCTTCGAAAGGGCTTCATCCATATTTACACGGCTTCCACTCACATAACTGCCCCTGCGCGCGAAATCAGCATGATCTTTCACAAAATCGGGGTGCATGATAATGTCACCGTCAATCTGAATCACATATTCACCCGTCGACGCGGCAATCGCGCGGTTGCGGATCTTCGCCAGACGGAAGCCCTCGTCCTCGTGCCAAACATGCTTGACCGGCACTGGGGATATGGCCTTAAATTTATCCACCAATATTTTGGTCTCCTCCGTGGAGCCGTCATCCGCGATGATGATCTCTTCCGGAAGCCTGGACTGCTGCATGGCGCTCATCAATGTAAGTTCCAAGGCAGTTGGCCAATTATAGGTGGCTATGATCAGCGATACCGTCATATTTCATCTATTTGATCATAACCGTTCGCCGCTCGCACCACACGCTCCTCGATACAACGTTTCAGCTCCTCCTTGTGCAGATCCTCCGATTCGCGGGAACACAATTTATGATGTAAATGATAGACAACCGCATGCATCTTGACAATCTTCTTCTTCAAACCAAGGTTGATCAACCTCCAACAGAGTTCTTCATCCTCATGGCCCCAACCTTGAAGTTGGTTGTTATAGCCATTCACCGCCACCAAATCATCTTTCCAGAAGGCCATGTTACAACCCTTCACCTGACTACCCAATTTCTCCGCTCTGCTGAAAGCGAATGGAAGACGAGTAGCGTTAAAGCGCTGTCTCACACCACGAGCACAAGGACTTAGCGAAACTTTCTTGCTTTGAAAAATCTCCTGAGTCACCTCTTCGGAGACGCATGCCCTTGTCCCTCTAATGAAATAACCACGCTCAGCGACATCGATATGGTCCGCCACAAAGTGAGGATTCATCCATACATCTCCATCCACCTGAATCACATAATCCCCACTCAACGCTCTCAACGCGCGGTTTCTGATCATTGCGAGGCGGAATCCCAAATCCTCATGCCAAACATGAATAATGGGAACTTTGGATTGTCGCTTGAAGGATTCGATCAAAAGACGGGTCTCCTCTTTCGATCCATCATCCGCAATCACAATCTCATCGGGCAGACGGGTCTGCGACAATGCGGACATTAGGCATATCTCCAACGCCTGAGGCCAGTTATATGTGGATATGACTAAAGAAACCCTCATCAGTTACATCGCTATTTGGGCGCGAATTTAATAATTTTTCACACATAAAAATGTTGCATGTGCAAAAAAACAGAGCAGTTATTGATTAATACAAACGAAATTAACCTATTCCGCCGCATTCATCTCATTCCAAAGAGCAAGCGACTCATTTTCATGAGCCTCCATCACCTCTCGCTCACCTGGCCCCTTGTCATTGATTCCGCAGAGGTGGAGGATACCATGGATCACCACACGGTAGAACTCACTTTCGTAAGAGGCGTTGAACTGCTCCGCATTGGTGCGGACGGTATCCAAACTGATGAACAAATCACCCGATATCACATTCTCCTCCGTATAATCGAAAGTGATGATATCCGTATAGTAATCGTGCTGGAGATATTGTCGATTCACCTCCAAGATCTTCTCGTCGGAACAGAAAATGTAAGAGATGTCGCCCACCTTATATCCATGGCGTTTCGCCACCTCCTTTACCCAAGCGCTCACCTTACGCTTCGCGATCTTAGGCATCTTTATATCTTCTGATTGATAATATATCATTCGTTTAAATATTAATGTTCAACACTACGCATTAACCAAAAAAGAGATAGGCCACAATAATGGCGGCCACCACGCCACCCAAGTCGGCCACCAATCCGGCAGTCACGGCGTAGCGTGTCTTCTTGATGCCCACCGATCCGAAATAGAGGGCAATGATATAGAAGGTCGTATCAGCCGCTCCCTGGAAAAGGCAAGTCAACCGCGCGACGAACGAATCAGGGCCATAGGTCTTCATCGCCTCCACCATCATCGCCTTGGCGCCACTTCCGCTAAGCGGTTTCATGATAGCGGTTGGCAGAGCCTCCACAAAACGTGTATCACTGAAAAAGAAAGAGAAGAGCGAGGTCAACGCATTACAAAGCAGATCCATGGCTCCGGAAGCTCGGAATACACCGATACCCACCAACATTCCCACCAAATAGGGCAAGATTCGCACAGAGGTCTCAAACCCCTTCTTCGCTCCATCAATGAAGGCTTCATAGACATTCACCCGCTTCCAGGCTCCCGCACAGACAAAAAGCATGATGATAAGGAACAGGATGAAGTTTCCGCCCACCTTGGAGATGCTGAAGGCAACACCGCCCGGCACATGGGAAATGGCAAAGACAATAGAGGAGATTACCAACGCTATACCCAAAATCCATCCAATCACCACCCTATTCCAAATATCCAACCGCTGACGGATACCCACATACAAAATGGCTGTCAGTGTGGAGAAAAAGGTAGAGATAAGCAATGGAACGAAGACATCAGTCGGATTGGAGGCGCCCATGATGGCACGTTGCGCCAAAATCGTGATCGGGATAATAGTCAAACCGGAGGTGTTGAGCGCCAAAAACATAATCTGCGCATTGGAGGCCTCCTCTTTTTTCGGATTGATCTCCTGCAGACTCTCCATCGCCTTTAAGCCCATCGGAGTAGCCGCATTATCCAAGCCTAACATATTGGCCGCAAAATTCATCACCAACAAACCACTTGCGGGGTGGTCTTTAGGAATTTCCGGGAACAATTTGGAGAAGAAAGGGCCGATAATCCTAGATAGGAAATTGATGGCTCCCGCCTTCTCTCCAATATTCATCAGACCCAACCACAAGATCATCACGCCACTCAAAGGCAAGGCGATATTCATCACCGCGAATTCCGACATCTCAAAGGTACTGGAGACGACACGTTCAAACACCGAAGTGTCGTGCATAAAGAGTGCATGTCCAATCGCCACAAAGAGCGATATGACGAAAAAACCGATCCAGATATAGTTTAAAACCACAACTTTAAGTATTAAAAAAAGCGTCTTTCGCCGCACGTTCCACGATATTCAGGAGACGTAACGTATGCGAATGGCTCCACATATCACTTTCTATCTTCCCTTCGGCGATGCAGTTCATCACCTCTTGCGCTTCGTAATTATAACCGTTACCCTCCAAATGCACAGGGATTTCCACCTCTGACTCATCCACCTTATGTCTTACACGAAGCGTGGTAGGGATGTGGAACATTCTGCAAAGCCTCAACCGTCCCGCATCTCCCGTAATTTTCGCGTCCGACTCCAAATCAAAGGCGAAAGAAGAGGTCAAAACGCTCATTCGGTCCTCCTTATGCTTCATGACGATGGTCGTCGTCATATCCACACCCGTAGGGGCAGGCACGGAGATGATCTCCACCGAAAGGGGATCTCCAAACAAGAAGAGTGCTAAGAATATAGGGTAAATACCGATATCAGGAATGGATCCGCCACCCAATTTAGGGTCGAAGAGACGGCTGGAGGGATCGTATGGAGGGTGAATACCGAATTCCGCCTGCAGGAGCAACGGGTTGCCAATCTCACCCGCATCCAACCGTTTTTTTGTTTCCAAAACGGAGGGAAGGAAACGACTCCACATCGCCTCCATTAAAAAGAGGTTCTTTTCGCGTGAAGTACGCATCATGGTCATCGCCTGCTCACAGGTAATGGCGAACGGTTTTTCGCACAAGACATGCTTTCCGGCCTCCAACGCCATCATCGTATGGGTATAGTGGAGATTATTGGGCGTCGCCACATAAACGATGTCGACACTCGGATCCGCCAACATCTCCGCATAAGAGGCATAATATTTCGCACAGCCATATTTCTTGGCGAAAGAGGCGGCCTTCGCCTCATCCCGCGAAGCAATGGCGTAACATTCCGCATCAGGCAACTCACCAAGACCTTGGGCAAAAGCACCAGCGATATTGCCAGCGCCTATGATGCCCCACCTAAAAACCCGGGCCATTAAATTTCCTTATTTAAATAATTCTTAATGGATTCTTTGTTTTCGTTCAAAATCGCCAAAAGAATGGAGAACAACAAACCTAAGAACAAATACTTCGGATAGGTCTTTGTCCATCGGTTAACCGCACGAGGGTTTACCTCAAAATTATTCTCGAATGAGACGCAAATGTCGTAGATGTTTCTTTCCCAAACCAAATCTTGCTTGGTCTTTTCCAACTCCAACAAATCAGTGTGATACAACTTCATCTCACGTTCCGATACCATCAGTGTCTTATCCACAGAGAGCGTCAAATCCCTCCTTCTTTCGAAATATTCCTTTCTACGGAGAGAGTCCAACAACGAAATCTCACGGTTGATCATGGCAATTTTCTCGTCCAAGTGCGCGATACGGAGTGCATTCTCCTTCCTCACTTGGCTATTATTGGTTATGGCACAAACAAATGCGTCGGTCAATTTCGGTAACACAGACGTATCACTCACCTCAACGGCAATTCTAATCTTCCAAGGAAGAATGGACATTGTCGTATCTTTCACATCATACTTTTCATTATAATCCACAAAATCAGGAGTTCCGTCATTTTGGACATCCACATAATAGAAAGATTTCACGGAACAGATCTTTGAGGCATCGGCCATCGAAAGGTTTAACTTTTGCGCCACGGCTACTGTATCGGCGTAGGCGCATTGAGCGTCCAACGGATCCAGCAGATTCTTCACAAAATAGGAGGGGAAGGAGATCAATTTCAGATCCGCTTCACCACGGTAAGTCTTTGTCTTATTACGATAAGCGCACACAACAGCGAAGACGACCAAACACGCGAGTGTTAAGATCTTATACCTATAAACCAACCGGCAAATCCACCCTAGGCCTCTCACACACGCGAAAAACGCATTCTTTATTCCTTTTCCGATGGACTTTAGAACATCCAATAAATCCAATTCCTTATCTTCCATAATTGACTCTCATTACAAATTTTAAATCGTGTAAAGATAATAATCTCTTTTTATTTTTTCAACCATTGTTGCGGATTGAGCAAGTTTTTTTCTTTCCACACCTGAAAAAAGAGGGTTGCCTTGTTCTTATCATCGCTGTCTTCGTAGATCTTACCTATCGGCGCGCCCTTGGTTACCTTCGCGCCTGTCTTCACATAAATATCCGTCAGGTTGGCGTAAACCGTCAGGTAGTTACCATGCCGGACGATAACCGCATTGTTATTACCCGGGACAGAAAAGCATTGGGACACCGTGCCATCGTAGACGGCAGTCGCCTTGGATCCCGGTACAGCGGTGATATAGACACCTTTGTTATTGACCGTCACATCTTTCAACACAGGATGCGGTTGCTTACCGAAACTTCCGGTAATGGTTCCCTTCACCGGCCAAGGCAGAAGTCCCTTGTTCTTTTCAAAGCCACCCGCCACTGTGGTCTCCTCCTTCGTCATCGCATAACCTCCCTTAGTAGTAGTTTTGGTCTGCGCGCGTTTCTTGGCGGCCTCCGCCTGTTGGGCGATGATATTCTGAATCTTCTGATTCAACTGCTCGGAGGCTTGTTGTTGCTTCTGCAACTCACTCTTCAAATACTTCTCTTGCGCCTGCAAAGAGGCCAACAATTTATCCTGTTTCTGTTTTTGGTAAACAGCGAACTCCTTCTCCTTTTCCTGCTTCGCCAACAGATCCTTTGTTCTGGATTTGAGTTGGTCCACCTTATCGCGGCGCAACTGGATATCCTGCTTCGTCTTGTTCAGCTCGGCGGACTGCTCCTTTCTCATAGTGGCCAAGTTACTCAGATAGATCACACGACGATAGGCCTCCTGGAAGTTTTTGCTGGAAAGAATATAGATGATAAAGTCCGATTGGCTATTTTGCGTCATAAAGGCGTAATAGATCATATCCGACTGCTTCTTCTTCAAAGAGGCATACTCATCGGATAGACGACCAATGCTGGCGTTCAGCGAATCGATCTGCACCGAGTAACGGTTCAACTCGTCCGCCTGTTTCTTGATCAATTGGTCTCGGTAAATGATATCCTCGTTCAAACGCTCCAACTCACGCAACGATTGTTTGGTGTTTTTCCGTGTCTCCGTCAACTTCTTGTCGGTATTCTGCATCTGTTGCTTCAACTGCGACTGTTTGTTCTTCAAGGTATTGATATCCTCTTTTTTAGCAGTCGTCTTTGTTGTGGCCTTCTGCGTGGTGGTCGTCTTTTTTGGAGCGGTCGCCGTACTCTTCTGCGTAGTGGAAGTTTTTGTGGTGGTGGTCTTCTGTGCCGGTTTCTTCGCTTGCGCGGAAAGGCTCTCCACCGAGACCACACTCATAAGGCAAAACGCGAAGGCCGCCAAAATCGACAGGATGTAATTTTTCGAACGCATCGTTTATCGTTTTATATTCAACAGACTTAGTATCTCCTGGGCCGTCACCTTTTCGTATCCCTTAGGAATCGGATTGGAGAAACTATAATCCTTATTCAATTCAATTTTCTTGTAGTTGAGGGAAAACTCCATCGTAGCGGATTTTGGCGAGTGGTAGCCTCCCTCATAAGAGGATTGCGTCACCACCACTTTGATCTCCCGTGGGAAGTCGAAACCCTCCTCCAGCGGTTCCACCTGCGCGTAATCCCACCTGACGGATCCGTCGGCAGAGGAGACCTGTCCACTCTTCACCCGATGCGACTCATCCAATGTGAACTCCTGGTTGAAGCGTGACTTGGGATCCGCATATTGCAACAGCCACGAGTTGGCGATCTGCGTGGAGGAGAAGTCCTTTATGGTCGCATCCGAATCACCTTCGTTCAACAGAAAGAGCCTATTGGTCAGCAGTGCTTGCAGTTTCCTCACACTCAATATCTTCTCGTATCCGCCCTTCAAATCCTTCTCGGAAGTCAAATCCACCATGGCGTATCTTTTATTGAATCGATCCACCAAAATCACCTCTTTATTCGTGACGAATAGTCTTGCCACCTCCACGCCGGCAAAGGGTTGTACCGAAAGGAATAGGCAACTATCCTTTTTCATACGGAGGTTCGCTCCCACAGAGATGCCCCCCATTGTGATCGAGGTCTTTGCGCCAAAAGTCTCATACGAAAGGACAGAGACCTGCTCCTGTTTCACACCGCTCCCATTCCGCTTCGTCGTTTTGCACGAAGCGAAGAGCGCGAGGAACGCAAGGAAGAGACATCCCCACAATATACTATTTCTCCTACTCAACATACTTTCCCGTCTCCGCTTTCTGCTTTAAATTCTGCATGTTAAAATACACTTCATCGGATGGCGTATCCATCCGCATCTGATAAGCCCTCTGCCAATAAGCCTGGCACTCCGACTCCGAACCGCCTTTTTTGTAAAGGATATCACCGTAATGCTCCAACAGCTCCGGATCGGTGCTTCCGCCATTGTTGTAGGCTTGCTGGATATAGAGCATCGCAATGTTGTACTCTCCCTTCTTGAAACAGATCCAAGCATAAGTATCCAAGAAAACAGGGCTATTAGGCGCAGAGTTGACAGTCTTCAAACTCATACGCTCCGCCTTATCCAAATCCCGGTTTTTCACACTCAAGTAATAGGCATAGTTGTTCATAACCATGACGTTGTTCGGCGCATAAGCCAATGAGGAATCATATGCGGCGAAACACGAATCCGCCTGCTGCATACTCATAAAGAGATCGCCCCGCTTCGCGAAGACAGAGGCGGCCAAACCCTGTTGTCCCGTCGCGACCGCATACTCGCTGGCGGTCTTCCATGAAGCCAAAGCGGCCTTTTTATCGTTGATCATCAAACGTGACAAACCGTGGACATCCCACAAGGTCGCGTTCTCAGGATATTGCATCACAGACTCATCACTGGCGGAGACCAACTGTGCGGTGTCTTGCCGCATCACATAGTAGTTGATGAGCGTCAGCCACGCATCCTCGTGTTTCGGATTGATCGCCAAGGCTCGTCTTAAATAGGGAACCGCCGCCGTATCTCCCCTGCCCATCAAGACCGAAGAGTAAACCAGGCAAGGATAATCCTCATTCGGATACTGATTGATCACATCCAAATAATAGGAGTCATCTATATCCAAAAGGGAATCGCTGGCGATACGGTAAAGCAACTCACGCTTAGTCAAATAGCTCACGCTCCTATCCTGCAGCACATCGAGCCACTTTACCATTCCCTCTTTCGGACGGCCGGTCTCCGCAAGGAAAGCGCCATACTCCACCCGCAATATCGGATCATCAGGGAACTTTTTCAAGCCATCCTTGAAGCACTTCTCACACGCCTTATCCTTTCCGATCGCAGCGTAAAGGTTCGCTTTCAAGGCGATGTGTTTCGTCTCCTTTGGAGCGGACTTGATCAACTTATCCATCTCGGCGAATGCCTTCTTCTCTTGATGGAGCTTCGCGTAAAGTTTAAATTTCTCATGACTAACACGCTCATTGATTCCCTCCTCCTTTTCGAAGCCGTCCCAAGCCGCTATCGCCTGTTGGTACTTCTCCTGCTTGGCATAGATATTCGCGAGATAGTAGTAATGGTAGTTCTTGTGTTTCGGATCCTTCACCACCAACTCCTCGAAAAGTTGGGCGGCCAAATCGAGATCCATTGCATTGACCGCATGATTGGCCAACCGCTTCTTATACTCGACATTGTCAGGCTCCAAGGAAGAGGCCTTCTTCATCTGCTCGATAGCCACGGAGGGGTAATTGCGCTCCATGTTGATGTCGGACATCATGACGAAAACCTCGCTGCAGTTGTTGTCCAATGTGTTGCAGCGATAGAGATTATCAACCGCTGCGCTGATATTACCCGCCTGTTTCTGACGCAAGGCCTCCAAATAGTAATATTGTAGTTTCGCCTTTTTCTGCGCCTCCGTCTGCTCCGCCCACGACGGAGAGAGGCCCCACGAAAACAACGAGACCGCAATCAGAAATAATATTTTCGGGAATCTACTCATTTCACGCCTGTATGGCCAAAACCGCCCGCACCGCGTTCGGTCTCATCCAAAGTTTCCACCTCTGCCCAATCGACACGCTCATGCTTCGCCACCACCATCTGGCAGATACGCTCGCCGTCCTCGATGACAAAAGGCTCGGAAGACAAATTCACCAAAATCACCTTGATCTCTCCTCTGTAATCGGCATCGATCGTACCTGGTGTGTTCAACACCGTGACGCCCTTCTTCGCAGCCAAACCGCTACGAGGACGAATCTGCGCCTCATACCCTTCTGGCAAGGCGATGTAGATACCGGTAGGTACCATGGCACGCTCCAAAGAGCCAATGGTGATAGGTTCGTCGATGTTCGCGCGCAAATCCATACCCGCTGAAAGAGGAGTGGCATATTGCGGCAACTGGTGTTTGGACTTATTGATGATTTTTACTTCCATATTTTTCAATCTGTTACAAAATACGCATTATCGGCAAAAATAATAATATTTTTCCATTTAAGGTAGGGTTTGGGAAGGGAGTTTAGGGATGAACTTTACAAAATCCATTTCCCAATAGGGACTACCTCTATTTCATATCCATTGACAAAAACACTTTTTTCCTCGTCATAAGTCACTATTATCAATTTCTTATATGGAAATCTTTTGGCTAACGCAATGAGAGATCGCGTCTCACGCTTAAAGGTTTCACTGTCATCATCTCCAAGCGTATGACAGACCTGAATCGCCATTTCCTTTTCTGGAATTACAAAATCAACCTCGACATTGAAATTATAAAAATAGACTCTGTCATCTATACCATAACGCTTAAGAAGCGTGATTGCCACCAAATTTTCAAGTTGAGCTGTCAGACAGTCAAATGTCAGCAGGTTTATGATTCCATTGTCAACGAAATAATATTTCTGATTTGTCTCCCTCTCCGTAAAATTGTCAGCAAAGTTCTTCATGGGAAGTATCAGAAACGAATCCTTCGCATATTCCGCATAGTTGATCACGGTATTCTTCGACACCTTGGTTCCAACTGAATTGATTATGTTTGTAAGTCGGGTAAGTGCAATCGGTTGCATCACACTCTCTGCCAACTTCATAAACATCAATCGCAATGCAGTTGTATTTTCCACTTTGTTTCTCATTGCGACGTCGCCAAGAAATATCTTTTGATATAGAGACAACAAATAATCTTTTTTCTCAGGATATTCCGCACATTCCGGGAATCCACCGTTTCGCACATACTCATCCAACATTTTGTTTCGTTTCTCCTCTTCAAAATAAATATCGTCGGAATCAATCCTGTTTGCATTCAAATATTCCTCCCATCCATAGGGGAACACATTCTTCACAATGTACCTTCCTCCAAGTGTTGTGGCGACGTCGGAACTAAGCATTTTTGCATTTGATCCTGTTATATACACCCTATATTTATGGTCGGCCAAACGTCTTGCAAACTTGTCCCAGCCATCAATATTCTGCACCTCATCCAGAAACAATATTGGTTCACGACCACCCATCTCTTTATGAACAGTCAGAATAGTCTCAAAATCGTGAACGTCAAAACCATACAGACGATCTTCCTCAAAATTAACATAGAGCATATCATCCCAAGTTTTTCCCTGGGCTAAAAGATCCTGCATCTTCTGAAACATAAGGAAAGACTTCCCCGCACGTCTAACGCCAACAAAGACATAACGAAAATCATCTTTGAGAGCAATGTCTCTCCTGATAATTTTCATATTGGCAACCATTCTGCGATTGTCGAGCAATATCTCTTTTAATATTTTCTTGTCTATCATACAAAACAACAATTTGCAGACAAAAATACCTAAATTTCAGCTAACGCACAAGCCGAAATGACGAATATATAAATTTTGGTCGATAAATTAGCCAAAATTCAATCGCATTAAGGCTTCTTAAAACCTTCTAAAAAAAGTTTTTTCCCACATCTTTTTTTTATATTTGTAGAATATAACTAATGGCGAGAATAATATTTAACGAAACATATTAGTAAAAAAATGGAATTGATTGAAAGCATTATCAAAAGGGCACAGGCAAACCCTCAACGCATCATCCTTCCAGAAGGAACTGAGGAGAGAACGTTGAAAGCCGCAGACCAAGTCATCGAACAAGGCATCGCCAACATCACCCTTTTGGGCAACAAGCAAGAGATCGAGGGAATGGCCGCTCAATTCGGATTGAAGAACATCGCGAAGGCGACTATCATCGACCCAGAGAACAACCCTAACAGCAAGACATATTCAGACCTTCTCTTCAAACTTCGTCAAAAGAAGGGTATGACAGAGGAGCAAGCGATCGCCAAGGTAAAGGATCCATTGTACTTGGCTTGCTTGATGATCAAGAACGGAGATGTCGATGGAGAGGTGGCTGGTGCAAGAAACTTCACCGGCGACGTGCTTCGTCCAGCCTTCCAAATCGTAAAGACTCAACCAGGTGTTGGTTGCGTTTCCGGTTCATTCTTGATGATCTTCAAGGATAAGAATATCGGACACAACGGTATGATGTTGTTCGCCGACTGCGCCGCTACACCAAACCCAACCGCTGAGGAGTTGGCTCAAATCGCTATCTGCTCTGGCAAGACCGCTAAGAACATCTACGGATTCGACGATCCAAGAGTCGCCATCCTCTCCTTCTCTACCAAGGGAAGCGCTAAGCACGAAATGGTGGATAAGGTAATCGAGGCCACCAACATCGCGAAGGAGTCCGCTCCTGACATGAAGATCGACGGTGAGTTGCAGGCGGATGCCGCAATCGTTCCTTCCGTAGCGAAGAGCAAGGCACCAAACAGCGAGGTGGCTGGTACAGCGAACGTGTTGGTATTCCCTGAGTTGGAGGCTGGTAACATCGGTTACAAGTTGGTACAACGTTTGGCTGGCGCTGAGGCGATCGGTCCATTGTTGCAAGGTTTGGCAGCTCCTATCAACGACCTTTCAAGAGGTTGTTCCGTTGAGGACGTTGTGAAGTTGATCGCGATCACAGCCAATCAAGCGATCGAGGCAAAGAAGAACTAATAGCATTTTCCTGTAGAGAGGGTGTGCACACCGTCTCTACACAAAACCAATAGCATACAGAATGAAGATTTTAGTAATCAACTGTGGTAGCTCATCCATCAAGTACAAATTGTTTGATATGAGTTCAAAAGAGGTGATGGCACAAGGTGGTGTCGAGAAGATTGGTATCCCTGGCTCATTCCTCAAATACACCAACAAAAAGGGCGAGAAGGCAATCATCGAAAAGGATATGCCAGACCACTCAGATGGTATCCAATTGATATTTAGCATCTTGACAGACCCTCAAGAGGGATGCATCAAGTCCTTGAACGAGGTGGATGCGGTAGGTCACAGAATCCTCCACGGAGGAGACAAGTTCACCGAGAGCTGCATCGTCAACCAAACCGTTAAGGATCAAATCCGCGCATGTTTCCCATTGGGTCCATTGCACAACCCAGCTAACTTGAAGGGTATTATGGCAGTAGAGGCTTTGTTGCCTAACTGTCCACAAGTGGCCGTGTTCGATACCGCATTCCACCAAACCATGCCAAAGGAGTCATTCCTATACGCCATCCCTTACGAGTTGTACGAGAAGGACAAAGTTCGTCGTTATGGTTTCCACGGCACCAGTCACCGCTACGTTTCAAAACGTGCGTTCGAGGCTTTGGGCATGAAGCCAGAGGGAACCAAGATGATCACCTGCCACATCGGTAACGGAAGTTCCGTAACCGCTATCAAGGATGGTAAGTCATTCGATACCTCTATGGGTATGACTCCGTTGGAGGGATTGATGATGGGTACCCGTTCGGGCGACATCGACACAGGTGCGATCACCTACTTGATGGAGACCGAAGGATACAACGCCAAGAAGGTTTCAGACATCTTGAACAAGCAAAGTGGTATGTTGGGTATTTCAGGCGTATCTTCCGATATGCGTGAGGTCCGTGCCGCTATCGCTGCCGGCAACGAACGCGCCAAGTTGGCTTTGGACATGGTGATCTACCGCATCAAGAAGTACGTAGGAGCCTATATGGCCGCTATGGGTGGTGTGGATGTCATCGTCTTCACCGGTGGTATCGGTGAGAACGTGGAGCCAGTCCGCGAAGGCGTTTTGAAAGATATGGAGTTCTTCGGCATCAAGTTGGACAAGGCCATCAACGACACTGTCCACGGTGAGGAGAAAATCATCTCCACCAAAAATTCCAAGGTTACTGTCATCGTGGTGCCTACCGATGAGGAGTATACCATCGCATCAGATACTTTGGAGTTGGTCAGCAAATAATTCTTTCGGATAATCCAATAAATGAGGTCAGAACCAGATGTTCTGGCCTCTTTTATTTTATTAAGACTTTCACAAGGGGGATGCGCCGGAAACACCCCATTACAACTGATTTTTTCAAAACATTTTTCTATTTTTGCAGCAAAATAGGGTGCCTGAGAATCAACCATTGGTCGGAAAATAACAAAATTCGGTCGATAGTTTCGGGGGGTACGAAGAGTTGGTTTTTCTTACATCAGGAAAGTACCCTATCTTTGTAATATCAAAAATCAAATCACACATCCCTAGCGTGTAAGGTGTAGATCGTATAAGGTGTATGTTAAGTAGTTTTTGAGGAGAGTAACAATAATTGAAATAACTAATACAGACTAAAATGAAAAAGAGTTTATTCGTTGCGGCATCCATGTTATTGGCTGTATCAGCAAGTTCATTCGCACAATCCGCCGACAAAGACCATTTGGGATTCTACTATATTCCAGGTTTCCCTTATTGCCAATTGGACACCAAAGCACAAACCTATTCTATCGTCACTGAACACATCGTTCCTATTGATGGTAACGGACCTAAAAAATATATCAAGAACGCCCTATCATTAGGCTACAAGACATCCGTTTACAGTCCAGACGGAGCGGACTTCGTCATCTCAGTGGACGACTACTTTGAGAGATACGATTACGATAAGATCGTTTTGATGGACGCCTCTAAGCCACGTCCTAAGCCACGCAAGGAGGTTCGCCAAACACAGACAACCATCAAGAATCCATTCCTCGCATGGTTGCTCTCCGAACCAAAGGAGACACAAGCCGCGCCAGCACAACCAGCGTCAGGACCAGAATGGGTCGCGAAGGGATCGAAAGAGATCGGTTTCGCTATCGAGGTGAAATCACAAGATCAGGTCGTATTCACCGACACTATCTACTATATGCAAGAGTTCGAGTCGGCGAAGGTTTCCAACAAACCTGACGCCAAGCAACAGGTGATCGACAAGATGAAGACCTTCACATTAGAGTCACAAATGAAGGAGTACAGACCATTCCTTTCAAAGGTTGTAGGAGCGACTCCGCTCACCACTGTCAACTTCAACGGTTACGGCGTGAAGGTTAAGAAGAAGTGTACAATCGACTACTCTGACATCAACGAGGCACTCGCCAACTTCAAGGAGGCTTACGAGTTCATCAAGAAGCGTCAATGGGATATCGATGAGTTCAAGGAGATGGCCGCACCTTCCGTCAAGGTTTGGGAGGAGTCTATCGCAAACATCAACAAGGCTGATCCTAACGCTAAGGTCAATGCGGAAGTGGGTGCGGCAATGTACTACAATATGGCTGTTTACTATGCGTTGATCAGAGACTTCCAATCCTCTATGGAATTCTTCAAGAAGTCAGACCGTACCAAGTTGGGCTTCTCCGACGCGCTCCAAATGTCTAAACTCGCACAGACTTGGGTAAATGCGCAAGAGGCATACGACAATATGATGGCAGGACGATAATCCTCCGACATAGACCATTACGAGCCGCGTTAGTTAATAGCGCGGCTTTTTTTATGTTTTAACTTGTTTTGTTGACATAAATTCATTATTTTTGAAGAATAATAATAGTAAATATGAAAAAATCTCAATCGATAAAAGCCTACTACTTCTTTGACGAAGCCGGAGATACTCAAATCCTAGCAAGAAAGGGAGTCAATTTGATAGAGAAAGGTATGGCCAGTAAAACATTCATGGTCGGCTATTTGGAAACAACAGACCAAAAAGGATTCAGTAAGTCAATCAGAGAGTTGCACGAAAAATTAAAAGAGGACGAATACCTTGCCTCAATACCTTCAATGAGCAGCACAAACAAATCATTCCATGCAAACAAAGACTGCGCTGAGGTAAGACAAGCATTTTTCAAGTTACTTAAGGAACAGGACTTCAAATTCTACTGCATAGTTGCGAGAAAAAAAGAAGACTTATTTAGAAAGAAGTTCGATATGAAACCTGTCAATGTTTACAAATACCTTGTTTCCCAACTTCTCAAAAACAGGTTACATCTTTATTCTGAAATCGATTGCTATTTCTCTTCCATGGGTAACGTTGTAAGACAAGACACCATGCAAGAGGCCATTAGCAGTGCAATAGATCTATTTAAAAAACAATGGGAGAAGGAAAATGAGTCTACAATTAGAATATTCATCCAACAAAACAGCGAGATGCCACTACTTCAAGCAGCCGACTACGTTCTGTGGACAATACAAAGAGCTTATGAAAAAGGAGATTTCAGATACTATAATTTTATGAAAGATAAGATTTCTCTAGTACAAGACATCTTTGACACTGATAAATATCCCAACACCTACTATACACCAAAGAATCCGTTAGAAGCAAAAAAAATAGACCCCGTATAAGACTAGGTTTCTTTAGAAACGCATGGCACGAGGCCCACTTTCATCTTAATAGGATCTAATTCTGCACAAATATAGAATATTTCCTTCAAAGAAAGAATAGCACAATTCAAAAAAATACAATAACCACTCAAAGCCTAGAAGAAATTGGGCAACACCTTTATTCAGCATCTCCTCCTCATCCAAACATACACTCCCACACAAACCACAATGGAGAACATCGACCCAATCGGCGCCGCCATACCCATAGGCGTCAGATGATCTGGGTACCAAACGGAGGCGAGATAACTGCCTGGAATGCGCAAAAGCACGATGGAAAGGGAGTTATGGATAAACGACACGATGGAGAGACCGCAGGCGCAAAAATAGCCGCTGAAACAGAAATGGACGCCCGCCAAGGCAGTATCCACCACATAAGCTCGCAAATATTGTCCACCGAAAAGAATCACCGCAGTTTCGGTGGTGAAAAGTGAGATCGAGGCATCCGACAGGGGCTGCAACAGCAATGCGAAAAAACCACCGTAGGCAAGACACACATAAATACCATAACGCATAGTCAGACGAGCTCTCTCAGGTTTGCCCGCACCGATATTTTGCGCTGAAATGGCGGAAATCGCGGACAACATACTGGAAGGAACCAAGAAGAGGATACAGATGATCTTCTCCACAATACCCACCGCCGCCGCAACCTCAACACCCCGACGGTTGGCGATGACCGTGATAACGATGAAAGAGATTTGAATAAAACCGTCCTGCAACGAGATCGGCAAGCCGACCCGAACAATCTCTTTCACGGATGGACTATGTGGGCGAAGCAACTTACGCTCCATATGGAAACTGTCCTTGTAGCGACGAATAAACAGAGCGGAGAAGAGCAGGCTTACAAACTGGGCAATCACCGTCGCATAGGCGGCCCCCTCTGCTTTTAGGCCCATTTCACCGATAAAAACATAGTCCAACACCACATTCAGGCCACAAGCGACCGCCACAAAATACATCGGCGATTTCGAATCACCCAACCCACGAAAGATAGAGCAAATCACATTATAGGCGACGATGAAAGGAATGCCCAGAAAACAGATGGAGAGGTAGTTTCGCGTCTGCGACACCGACTCCAACGGCGTGGACATCACACTGACGATTTGATCGACAAAAATGAAGAGAGCCAAAGCCGAAAGAAGGGACAAACCGCCAAAGAGCGTGGCAGAATTTCCGATGGCTCGGCCAATGGTGTTGTAATCCTTACCACCCACCGCGCGGCTGATCATCACCGTCGTCCCCATCGCCAGACCGACAATCATCACCGTGAGCATGTGCATCACCTGACTTCCCACCGCCACAGCGGTTATATCAGGCGCACCGGCATATTGGCCAATGATAAAGAGATCAGCCAAACCATAAAAGGTCTGCAAAAAATAGGCCAGCAAGAAGGGGGCCGAAAAGGTGGCCAGTGTTCGGAAGGCGCCGCCTTGGGTGAGATCTTTCTGCATGGAATGGCTCTTTTTATGATTACTGTTTAAACATCAATACCGTTTCGTCAACTCCGAATGAGGATAGTAGTGCGATAAGATAGTTTGGTAACCTATTCCTTGACTAGCCATTACCGCCGCACCGATTTGGCAAAGTCCGACGCCGTGTCCCCAACCCGCGCCACGCAAGACGAACTGCACGGAACCGTCGTTCTCCTCTTTATCCACCACAAAAGCAGAGCTATACAGATGACTCTTCGAGAGCGCCTTTCGGATTTCCAACTCCTTTCCGATCACCACCGTACGCTTCGTTCCCACCACCTTCAACTCGATGATTCGAGCGGACGCGCCTCGCTTCATAGGGATCAAATCGACGATTTCACCGAAATCTATGCCCATTTTTTCACCGATCAACTCGGAAAGTTCCCTTTGCGAATAGGTCACGCTCCAGCGGTAGAAATCAGGGGTCTCCTGATCGTAATTATTCAACACTTGGGATAGCACCCTCTTGTCGGTGGTATTACAATAGGCGGCCGGCGACGAGAGGATCCACTTGCGGGCCTCCGCCTCTTGGGTTAGGTCGGGAAGCGTCAATTTCGCCGCATCCGCCACGGGGAGCAGATAGGGATGGTGCACCTCCTCCCAACAATTTTCAAACAGTTCGGTCGCACCGCCGCACGCCTTGTAGAATCTGGCGTCGCAAATCTTTCCGTCGAAGGTCAACACCTCGCCGAAGGTAGCCTTGATCGCCTCGCGGACCGCTTGGGTACTCGCCTTGGTGATGCCTTGGTAGCGCTGACAATGGTCGTCCGCGCAGACATCGAAATGGGTATGGACTTGGTGGTCGTACCAACGGATGATCCTATCATCGTTGATCACCATGGAATCGCTGTGTTTCTCCTCCGAGCGATCCTCCAGTTTGTTGAGTAGCCAACTGCGGGAGATCACCGCATGGGCTTTGAGGAGTTCCAATGAAGAGGTGGCGCTCATCTCCGAAGAGATGACACTGGTCAGATAATCCTCCGTCGGCACGATATTGATCGCCTGCAACTCACCCTCCAAAAGAATGAATTTCAAAGCGCCCTTGAACCGCTGCGTCTCCCTTCTTTCCCAATGGAAATGGATACCGATCACCACATCCACAAGATCAAAACTACTCTCCTCATCCGCAGAAGAGAAGAGCAAGGAATCGTAACGAAGGCCATTGTAGAGAATCTGACCATCCGAGAGGGTGACACTACCCTCACCCGAAACAGTTTCGTCGCCGCCATTGACCAGAAAATCTCCACGAAGGATGAACTTGATCTCTGTCTGTTTTAAAATACCAACTTGGATAGTCGGTTGGGAATCATATTTTCTCATGCTCACCATTTTATTTCGCAAAGACAAAAGTAATGCTTTTTCATGGGTATTCAACCATCAAAGGAGAATCACTAAACTAGTGACAAAATTTTCCCCGAATCCACCGCAATTTCCGCATGGGTTCAGGGATTGTTGTTTTATCTATTTAGAAAAAATCCTAATTTTTCAATACAAAAACACGGAATTTCTCCCCTTTTATACAATAAAAATCATGGAATTTTTCCTATATTTGCGAGCATATATCTGATTCACAGCTAAATAATTTTTTACATTATGTTATACAGAAAATACGCTGATAAGATTGAGACGTTCCTAAAAACACAACCCAACAAGATACTCTTGGTGAACGGGGCACGGCAAATAGGGAAATCTTACCTCATTCGTCATATTGGGAAAAAACTATACCCATACTATGTGGAGTTAAATCTAAAGGAGGACAAAGAAGGTGCCCAAGTTTTCGCCAAGGTGAAAAGCACAGAGGATTTTTACCTTCAGCTAAGCGCAGTAGCAGGAGAATCTCTTGATAAAAAGGAGAACACTTTAGTATTTTTGGATGAAATACAAAGTTACCCAGCTCTTCTTACAATGTTGAAATTTTTAAATCAAGAAGGACGTTATACCTATATCGCTAGTGGATCACAATTGGGAGTCGCTCTTTCACAAACGCCCTCCGTTCCTCTTGGTAGCATTGCAATAGAAGAGATGTATCCACTTGATTTTGAAGAATTTTTAATCGCCATGGGATGTGGCTCCGCAGTCATAGCTGCTGCAAAAGAAAAATTTGATTGTCAAGAACCGCTTTCCGAAGCACTACATGACTATATGATCAGACAGTTCAAAACATATCTTCTTGTAGGTGGCTTACCAGAAGTGATCAACAAATTTATTGAAACACGCAACATCGCATTGGTCAGAAAAATACAAAAGGATATCCACCAACTTTACGGCATAGACGCATCACAATATGACCGCGAACACAAACTTGTCATTCGAAAAATCTATGATCTAATACCTTCCAACCTAGAAAACAAGAAGAAACGTGTCAAAGTAAAGGATATAGAAGAGGCAAAAAGCCACAAACAATTTTCCGACTATGCGAATGAATTTGAGTATCTAATCAACTCTGGCATTGCATTGTCTGTACAAGCCATCAGCAACCCACGCTTCCCCCTTGTTGAGTCAGAACAGAAAAACTTGCTCAAACTCTACCTAAACGATGTCGGCATATTGACGAATATCCTTTACAGCACAAATATCAACGCCATTTTACAAGACGAAAACAGCGTTAACCTTGGCACTGTATATGAATCAGTCGTTGCACAAGAATTACACGCACACGGATTCACACTACACTACTACGACAACAAAAAAAAGGGCGAGGTGGACTTCATCATCGATGACTATACCCATCTAGCTGCATTGCCTATAGAGGTTAAATCAGGGAAAGATTACAAAATCCATAGCGCATTAGACAGCTTCCTTTCCGACGGCTCTCACAACGTTAAACGTGCTATCGTCTTTTACAACGGCAATAAAGTCTATTCAGATGGTGGTATTTTGTACATGCCCATCTATTACTGTATGTTCCTACATCCCAGAGAGGCAGATGACCCCCAATTGATCCTTCCTGATGTTTTACCTCCCATTCTGTAATATTCTGTAATAATAGATAATCTATAAATTGCCCTATTTTCCCCGAATCCACCGCAATTTCCGCATGGGTTCAGGGATTGCTATTTCTCAACCATCATTTGGATTTTTTCAACAAAATACACGAAAAAAAAGGCAAAATGACTTTTTGCAAGAAAAAGGCTTTTGTAAGAGGATAAAACTATCTATATTTGCTCCGAACAAAACAATAACTGACATCTATAAAAACATTATTGTTAAACCATTACACTAAATAATCCTTCGTAGCGTCGGAGGATAAAAAAGAAGGAAAGGGCGCCATAGACGCCGACCATTGAAACATGTAACCTTACATTTTAAACCATTATAACAGTATGAAGACGAATTTTTCAAGGAAAAGCATGCTCTCTTCATTGGCTCTTCTAGCATCCGTCACGACGGCCTCCGCCGAAGTGCTGATTGTGGAACAGGCCCTGCAGGGTGCAGTAGCGACGGAAAAGAGTTCCTATGATCTGGGGGATAAACCCGTGATCGCCTTCCGGGATGGCAACTTGCTGGTGGAAAGCATCAAGGCAAGCGCGCAATTCCCCTTGGCAACCGTTGTGAAGTATTACTTCGCGGAATCCAGCCCAACCCAAGTCAATGACGAAACAGAGGTGATGCCATTCATCTTTACGACCGAGGAGGGCATTCAAATGACCAATGCGCGACCAGAGATGCCAGTTGCCCTTTTCAGCGTAAACGGACAACTCATCAAGGAGTACAGAACATCAGCGGAGGGATCTTTGGAGATCAACCTTTCTAGCCAGCCGCAAGGCGTTTATCTAATCAAATTAAGTAACACCACCATTAAAGTAATTAAGTAATGAAAAAGATATTTTTATTTGCAGCTACCGCACTGTTCTCTATGGGAATATGCGCACAATCCAACTATAAAATGCGTATCCTAAAAACCGATGGAAGCGAGGTTTTTTACAAAACATCCGAGGTTGAAAAGGTAGATTTCGTTGAGGACGACAACCAACAAGGGGGAGGACAACAACAAGAGGAACAAACCCTCAAGGTGTTCCTATCCGGCGATAATCCGAACTACGACGGACAATGTCAAGTGACCACCATGAAGAATGTCGGTCCGAACGGCGCATGCTGGTTGAACTACCCTTCGCAAATGTCCAACGATCCTAACGTGAAGCACGGTGTCATCATCTGGGGTCCTGGTGGCGGTGAAAAGCCAGGAAATTACCCTAATATGATCAAGCGTTTGGTTTCCCACGGTTTCGTGGTGTTGGAGTTGAAGGAGTCTCCAGGAGACGGTAATTCAGCCATCGCGGCCATCAATTGGTTGGAGGAGAAGAACAACGCTGCCGACGGACCAATGTCAGGAAAGTTGATCATGGATAGAATCGGCTGCGCGGGCCACTCCATGGGAGGACTAGAGTCTGAGCAAGCGTGGTTGAAAGACAAGCGTGTATATACCGCATGTTTGAACAACAGTGGTGACTTGGGCCACACCGCCATGTCACAAATGAGAGAGGGAAAATCCATCGCCATCGTCTATGGAGAGGCTGGAATGGAGCGTCCTAACGCAGAGGCTGACTACAACAACAATGGCGTATCATGTCCTGCCTGTTTGGTGATGTTGACCGGTGGTCCGAACACTGGAGAGGGTGGTTACGGCCACGGTTCCGGTCCTTGGACGGGTATGGCTGCCACTTGCGCATGGATGCGTTGGCACATCGGCCGCGAGGCACAAAGAAAGGATGCCTTCACGACACCAAGCGGTGAGTTCGTTAGCGGAAACATCGTAGGCGCGCAAGGTAAGTGGAGCGGAAAGTGGAAGAACTGGGAGAACTGGGTAGAGAAATAATTCACTTCCCTTCAATAGCAACGCTAAAAATGGAGGCGTACCACTATGGCACGTCTCCATTTCTTTTTCTATTTTTGCAAAAAATAGTTCTATGATCCTTATGAAAAAAATATTATTCGTCTTTGTCGTCTCTCTGCTAACCCTCAGTTGCGTTAAGAATAATTTGGACGACGTCGATATCAGTGGAGAGGTTTACACAGAAGATTTCCTCATCATCAACAATAGCCAACACGATGTGAAAATGCATCTCACACCCCTCGAAGGGAATCCTGTGGAGATAGATTTGGCGCAAGACGACACCGTCACCTTCCGTTCCTACGGCAGAGGAGAGGTTTTGGCGGCTCCGTTCATCGGGAAACTTTACATCGCTTATGACGGTGAGGAGTGGGTACCGCTCCACGCTTACACAGACTGGCGGAAAGACATCACCAACCCTTTGGCCTACGACAGAAAGTTTATTCAAAACAACTACTTCCAATCCACCTACTCGCTCGAAGAGGCAGATTACAATTACTGGCTTAAAATCAAGGAGGAGGCAGAGCAATAGTAGGCGAATTGAATTCGCCTTATCCGAGTTTGTACATATAATTCTCCCTTCTTGAAATTCTAGATAAGGATGAAACTATCAGCCATGCGACATTGATAGTTTGAAAAAATATTCAAAATACATTTACACATATCAATTAATAGAAATATAAAGTATAGCCCACTTATGATTGATATGCTTGATGAGGTTAACCAAGCCACAAGAAGCAAACCCCTTAACGATCAAATACAAGGCTATAGATTATATCTGTTCGAACGTTCTATGAACGAGATATTTTCCGTTTCTGACTTTCAGAATTTAGTTATATCTCTTTCTCCTTCCAATGTTTCAAAACAATCAATCAACGACTACTTTGAACAATTTAATAGTTTCTACAAATAAATCCAATGAAAAAGTTAAAATCAAAGCCATTCATCTGGCTATTATTTACAAGTCTCGCTCTTTTCAGCTGTAAGAAACACACTGAGATTGATTTTTTAGATGATTCAGAAGAGAGACCAACCACTGATTTTGTCATCAGAAATGACATTAACCATTCCATCACCATTCAAAGCAAACATTGGGAAAACGAAGAGGGAACATACTTTAAAATACCATATCAAGACAGCATCATCAGGGAATCCTTCATTGAACCATTTAGCGGGATGGTTTATGTAATCATAGATGACACAATAAAGTTCGACTGTAATATTTCGGATGATCAATACAACATATCAATACGTTCCTCATACGATACGATTGAGACAAAAGATCATTACCTAAAATTACGGTACGTAATCAATGAGAACTTCTACGAGTACGCCAAAGCGCATCCCTTCACAGAGGTAGGGGCGAATTGAATTCGCCCTATTGAATTCGCCCTTAGATATAATCCATCCATCTTTAACGGTTTTTTACAACTGCACGAAACTATTCGGTACAAAATCACGCAAATTTTATAATTTCGCGTATATTAGATTCGTAAAAAATTAATTACAAAATAGAGATGAGAAAATTATTGATGGCCCAAGATTTGGGTGATTTGAACAAGGCCGTACAAGAGGCATTGGAGGTCAAGAAAAACAGATATGCCTACAAACACTTAGGTGAGAACAAAACGCTTCTCTGCGTTTTCTTTAACAACAGCCTCCGTACCCGCCTCAGCACACAAAAGGCTGGTATGAACTTGGGTATGAACACCATGGTATTGGACGTGAACCAAGGCGCTTGGAAATTGGAGACCGAGCGAGGCGTCGTCATGGACGGCGACAAGTCCGAGCACTTGTTAGAAGCCATCCCAGTCATGGCCTCTTTCTGCGACGTGATCGGTGTCCGTTCTTTCGCTAACTTCCAGAACAAAGAATTTGATTATCAAGAAACTATCTTGAATCAATTCATCAAATACTCAGGCAAGCCAGTATTCAGCATGGAGTCTGCCACCGCACACCCGCTTCAAGCCTTCGCGGACTTGATCACCATCGAGGAGTACAAGAAGAAGGAGCGTCCAAAGGTAGTTTTGACCTGGGCTCCCCACCCACGTGCCCTTCCGCAGGCGGTTCCTAACTCATTCGCCGACTTTATGAACGAAGCCAATGTGGACTTCGTCATCACCCACCCTAAGGGATACGAGTTATGCGATAAATTCGTACGCGGCGCCAAGGTGGAGTACGACCAAGACAAGGCATTGGAGGGAGCCGACTTCGTTTACGCGAAGAACTGGTCAGCCTACCAAGACCCTAACTACGGTCAGATTTTGAGCAAAGACATGTCATGGACCGTAAGCACAGAGAAGATGGCGCTCACCAACAACGCCTACTTCATGCACTGCTTGCCAGTACGCCGCAACATGATTGTAACAGATGATGTGATCGAGAGTCCTCAATCTTTGGTCATCCCAGAGGCTGCCAACCGTGAGATTTCAGCAGAGACCGTCATCAAACGTATTTTGGAAAAACTTTAAAACTATTTAGAATATGGGAAATTTTATTGAAACTTCGCAAGAACAATTCGATGTGGCATCGGCACAACGTACCCTCTTTAAGAACGTGTACGCATGGATGGCTTTGGCATTGGTAGTTACCGGACTTACCGCTTACTACGTAGCCAACTCACCAACGATTTTGGGTATGATTTTCGGCTCTGGTGCTGCCTTGATCGGCCTTTGCATCGCACAATTCGCACTGGTAATTGGATTATCAGCAGCCATCAACAAGATTTCATTCACAGCGGCGGGCATCATGTTTGTGGTCTATTCCATCTTGACAGGCATTACACTTAGCTCCATTTTGCTGGTTTACACCCAAGAATCCGTGGCACTCACCTTCTTCGTCACAGCGGGAACCTTCGGCGCCATGGCATTGTACGGAACTGTCACCAACAAGGACCTTTCCGGCATGGGATCGATCCTATTCATGGCTCTGATAGGTCTGATCATCGCCTCTGTGGCCAATTGGTTCTTCCACAGCAGCGGTTTGGCTATGATTATCAGCTACGCCGGTGTACTCATCTTCGTTGGACTTACCGCCTACGATGCGCAAAAAATCAAAAACATGCTCTCGGTTTATGGCTCAGAGGTGAACGAAGCCTCGATGAAAATCGCTTTGATGGGTTCTTTGGAACTATACTTAGACTTCATCAACCTCTTCCTCCATTTGATCAGAATCTTGGGTTCAAGAAGAAATTAATCAGAAGAGACAAACAGAAAACGGGAAGGCGGGCTGACACGAGCAGCTCGCCTTTTTTATGCCAAGTGAAATCAATCCTCAATGGCGGACAAGAGCTGATCCACACTTTTTTCCCAAGAATATTTCTCGATGAAATCGGTAAAATCGATATCCTTCTGTACAGAGTCCGCAGCATCAAAGATACGGGCCAAAGCCTCCGCATCATCCACCTTCACATATTGGGGCAACTCCCCATAGACCTCACGGAAAACTGGGATATCTGACAACACGACATTTTCACAACCGCAGGCGATCGCCTCCATCGGCGGCATGCCAAAGCCCTCGTATAAGGAGGTATAAACAAAGAGGGAGCATCCAGCATAGTAACGGCGGAGTTCATCGTCGGAGACACGCCCTAGAAAGCGGATTTGACTACTCTCAGGCAACTTCACCTCACCAAAAACAGTATGTTTCTCTCCAATCACATACAAAGGGTATTTTTGTTTCGATTTTAGATAGGCATCAAACACCAGCGAGAGATTCTTGCGAGGATCCAACGAGGAGACCGTCAAAAAATATTTCTCGGTGGAATCGGAAGATTCATTCACCTGCTTAAACTGTTCTGAAGGCGCATTGTAGATCACGCGAACCTTATCAAGCGACACGCCCAAACGGGAGGCGATCTCCTCCTTCGAGAAGTGGCTTACCGTCAAAATCCGCTTCGCATGCTTCACCATAATCGGCGTCATCAGACGGTAAAAGAGGCGGTATCCCATGGAAAACCATGCGGGGTTCGCCAAATATGACATGTCGTGGATCGCGCAGATCTGTCTTTTCATAAAGACGGGGCCAAGCCCCTTCAAGCTCACCAACAGAGACTTCTTCCCCCGCATAAAGAGAGGCAAGGAGATTTGTTCCCAAAAGTGAGACCGCAACTTCCCGATCTTTCGAACAGGAAGCGACTCGATGTCATACGCCTCATCCAAAGGGATATTCGGCGCCAAAATTTGGAAAGGATAGCCTCGCCTGGCCAATTGCAGACACAGCTCATAGGCGAAACGGTTGGTTCCTGTCATCGGTTGGGTAAGGAACCTTCCATTGATATAGACCTTGGGTTCACTCAACTCCATGACAGTATAAATGCAATCGGAATTTATATTTATCCCGCAACTCCTTGATACCCATCAAATCCATGATGCCCGAAGCCACATAGAGCGATATCATGTTCATCGCATTGGTCATCTTACAGTAGAGGAGAGAATAATGTTTCCTGAAATAGGTCTTTCTGCCGATGAATACGCGTTTTTCACGCTCTTCGGAGAACTCGAAGCTCTTCCCCTCCAAATGAACGATACGAGCCTCCGGAACGGAGTGGACCTCGTATCCCGCTTCCGTCACGCGACACTGGAGATCACTCTCCTCATAATAGAGGAAGAAGTCAGGCGAAAACCCGCCCATCTCCTCAAAAACAGCCCTTTTCATCATCAAATCGGCACCACACACATAGGCAACTCGGCGAGGTTCTTCGCTTGTGTTGAAATCGGAATTATCCCCAAACCACTTCAACAACCGCTTCCCCATAACGAAGTCCAGCTCCTGCAAAAAAGAGGGGAAGTGGGTATGATACGAGTGGGTCGGCTGCATCGTTTCCGTATAGAGGTTGCCACCACAGGCCGCTACCTGGGGATGTTGGTCCAAATAGTGCGACAAAATCTTGGCCGCATCATTCACCAAATAGGTATCTGGGTTAAGGAAAAATAGATTCCTTCCCTTGGCAAACTGGGCGCCGTAATTATTCGCCCTTCCAAAACCAACGTTTTCACCGATCTTCTCCAGCCGGACGCCGTTCGTGGAGCAGAAAGCGGATAGCTCATCCAGGGACTGGGTCGAACCACTATCCACCACAATGATCTCCATCTGGAGCGCTGTACTCTGCACCAAAAGCGACGAGAGCGCCTGAACGGTCAGTTCCGCGGTGTTGTGGTTGACGATAACGACAGAGAGATCCATATCCTACCAGAATTTGAAGAGTGCGACCACCTTCTCCTTACAAACCAACAGATTGTTTTTGGTGACATAGAACGGCACCAGGAGCAGGAGAATCAGTTTTAAGAATCCAGAGATATTGGTAAAGAACATATCAGCCACATATTGGGTGATAATAATATGCGAGAAAACAGCGTAAATCAAAATATTGAAATTACTGCCACACTGCGCCTTCTTGAAAGTCCATCCATAAATAGCGCCCAAGATGACAGCGAAGAGAATCACACCGAAGACGCCAAAATCGACATAGAACGGATACATACCCGTGTAGGTATTGGTGATGACCGGATAGTTGATCCAAGGCAAAATCGTATCGACTGGCTCCAAATCGGAAATACCCAATTTGTACGGAATGGCATACAAAAACCGAAATGTATTCTCTCCGAAATGGTGCGCGCTGCATGGCGCAAGCGTATCGAACGAACTCATATTACCCAAAAGATAGGTACCCAGGAAGGAGGCAGCTACCGTGGAGAGGTGCGAGGAGTGACGTATCATTTGCAGCGCCACAAAAAGCACAACCATCGGAATGGCAGCCAATACAAAGTGCTTGAGGCGGATAATCCCTTTGAAGAATAGGATGCAACCCGAATACAAGAAAATGGAGAGAAAGACCATCTTCGACATCGTCACAACGCCAAACGCACCATAGATGCAAAGGGCAAGCGCCAGACGCCACCACCTTTTCCGTTCGTAGCAGAGCAACTCCAACATATAAGAGACCGGCCAAATCAGCGTCTGCCATCCGCCGTAAGTCTCCTTGAATCCACTACCCTTTCCCAAAGCGGCCAAACGAAGATCTAACGCCCAGTTGCCCGAAGCGCCACCCACCAAAGCCGTATGCGCGAACTGAAAGAGAGAGGGAAGCGTCAAAAGGGAGAGGATCAGATAGAGGTTTCGGATCATCATGCTCGGATCGTTGTAGCGATCCTGGCGATAAATGGCCGACTGCGTCAAGAGAGAAGAGAGGGACAACCCCACTATCCAACACGACAAGATCGCAAAGAAACCAACGCTGAGAGGCGGCAAGTGGTGGTCCACCGCCAAAAACAGGAAGAGGGTGACCGTCCACAGCAATCCAGTGAGAACGGAGGGCGCAAAGGGATTGTTCTTCGAACAGGTCAACCCACCGAACACAAAGAATAACGATATGGCTATGGTCAAATATATCATACTGCAAATGTAATGAATTAATTGGTCACGAAACGAGGATTCATAAAGAATACGTCACCTTTTATATCGTCAAAGGATAATTTCGCGTCTCCGAATATATAGACGATAATCGTCCGTTTGCCCTTTACCTCAACGGCAAGTTCCTGCCAAGACTCCTTTCTACCCAAGTCGTAGAGCGACTCCGTAGGTCGAACGGAACCGTCCGGCATATCCTCCTCAGCGATGATTTTCACGGTGGATGCGTCACATTCCCCACTTACCATACAATCAATCTTGAAGGTATCCACCGAATTTATCGGCATTTCACAAAAGGCAATCGGGAAATAACTTTTACACCTTCCCTCATGCATGAATGATTGGACATCACGGTGCATCACATGAAAGAGATCTTCGCCGGAAAATAGATCACGCCTCACAATCTTCTTTATAGGGCGAAGCATCCTATCGACCGAAGCCGTGTAGGCGAAACCAGCCAAAAGCACGAGCATCAAAATCAGCAGAGGAACAAAAAAGCCCTTTCCATCCCTACTTTCACGATTTTCATCATCATCTCGATGCGACAACAACCAAACGAAAAACGCAAAGGTGACACAGCCATTGTAACGGTCCAATACCGATTCCGTCAAAAAGACGAAAACGAATATCAAGGAGAAAGGGAGGACGAAAAGTCGTCTATCGCAAGAGCTACTCCATGGAATCGCGACCAGCAAGGCAACCAGGAGCAACAATCCGAAAACACCTGTTTGAAGCCAATGGTTCAAATATTCGTTGTGAGGGCCATATTGTTGCGCGGCGCCCTCCAAGAAATCAGCCGACAAATACTTCTCCACCAACTTGCCTGTCACATTATTCAGACCATGGCCCGCCAAAGGCTTTTCGCATCCCAACTCATAGGCGGCAGGCCAAATTTGGGCCCGGGGATCGCGCTTCAAAGATTCGATGAATTCGCCACTTTTCACCATATCCTTGGTGCGGGAAGGCAACACGGCGAAGGCAGAACCCAATAAGAGAAGAGCCCCAAGCAAAGGCAACACCACCCGCCTATTCCCGCGCATTAACCAGAAGAGGGCAAAGCCCATCCAGAGCAAAACAGCCGCCAACGTGATGATGCGGGAGTTGTTCAACAAGAGGAAGATCAGCGAGAAGAGCAAATAGAATACGACCACCAAGACCCAACGCTTCGTCACTCGTTCTTTGCCAGCCAAATAAAAAATCGCGGCATAAGAGAGCAAGATATTGATACCCGAATAGGTACGGTGGACGATTAAGTTGCACACCTCCGTGAAATATCGGAGGAGGTGGCGATGCAGTTCAATATCCTCACCGATCCAATATTTACAGACTACCACAAAAAAGGAATAGGCGATGAAAACCATATTGCCCAAGATAAAAAAGCGAAGCATCGCCGAGAAATCGACCGACTCGTCGTCCAACAATGCGAACAGGGGAAGAATCAAGAGAGAGAGTTTCGGGCCGAAGGCACGTTGGAAAACCAGCCGAGACTCGTCCGCCCAAAGGGCACTCAACACCCCAAAAAAGAACAAAACAACAAGCAATAAGCATGGGAAGTAACGTCGCTCCTTAGGTGCGGAGAAAAGAGGTTTATGTGCGATGGAATCGTCTATTTTCCTTCCCAAGAAGAGGAAACCCCATAGGGTGAAGACCCAAACGGAGAGATTGTTCGGGAAGGCGATGGAGAAGGCGAAAAAATAGCTCATCCACCCATACAACTTGTCAATATATTTCCGGACCGCGATCATCTGCTTTTACACATACCATCTATTTAACTCAATCTTTCCTCTTTTCGTATGCAATACCACACAATAAATCCCGAAATAAGGATTTCCAACGCCTCCGCCACAATCCAAGCGTAGGCGGCACCCCTTCCGCCAAATTGCGGAATCCACCAGAAATTCAAGGCGACGCAAGCCACCCCGACCGTCAGTCCCACCCAAGGCGCATAATGTTGGAATCCCAAGCCATACAAACCTTGTACCGTAAACATACTGGCGATGATCACCAAGGCAGGTATAACGGACATCACCCTTAAAAGCGGGATGGAATCGATGAATTTATCTCCCAAAAGGATCTCCACCATCCAAGGCGCAAGCAGATAGGTAAGCAGAGAGACCACCACCGCAAAGAGGAAGACAACTCCGATCATCTGTTTGTAAAAGCGCCAACCAGAGGTAAAAGACTCCGCCATCTTTTGGCTGATTGAGGGGAATATAGCCATGTGGATAGGCATACTGGAAACCATCATGATCGCACTGATGATCTTATAGGCGCCCGAATAGATGCCCACCTCATAGTTCTCGCTGAAAAGGCCTAAAATCGTCAAATTGGCCAAAGTGTAAAGGGTGGCGAAGAGGGAATTCAGAAAGACAGGGAAGCCCAACCTGAACTGCTCGTCGCGAGCCGGCTTCATCGCATCAAGGTCGGGATGTTGGATCTCTCCCACCCGAATCGCATAGAGAAAGGCGACGATTCCCATCAAAAGATAGGCCACAGAGGGCATCGCGGCATAAATAAGGTAATCTTCCGGTGCGGAGACCAAGAGGACCGGAATACCCAATCCCAATACCTTGATGAAGAAATTCAGCAACGCGATCGTGCCCATACGTTCCATTCCCTGGAAAAACCATGTAGGGAAAAGGAGATAACCCAAGTTGATGGTAAATAGGGAGAAATAGAGCATGGGGTCCTGGCTCATCCTACCATAACAGGAGGTAAGGAGGCAGAACAGACAGAACGCGATAAACAAGAGAATGAGTTTAGCCGAAATGACCGACCAAAAGATAGAGGAGAGACGGGCTTTGTCGTCACGATGGATCGCTATCTGACGGGTGGCGGAATAATCGAAACCATAATTCACAAGAATAGTGAAATACTGGACAATTCCCTGCGCATAGGTCACATTACCAAAGGCTTCAACGCCTAACGCCCTCACAATAAACGGAATAACCAATATAGGCACCATGCAATTCACCCCCTGGAGTAGTCCCAAGGAGAGAAAGTTGGAGAGAATCCTATGGTTAATTCCTAATTTATTCATAACACACAAAAATACAAAAAAAGGCAGACAATCCACACGCTCCTCTCCCAACGATAACACCCACCAATTTGGCAAGGGGGAAGAATATACTTATATTTGCGATAAATTCACATTCGCTTTCAAAAGGATAATATGCTGTCTTATAAATTTATGAAGCCGTTTATCAATCGATGGACCATCTTTTCGCTACTTTTTGGAACGGGACTCGTCGTCTTCGCCCAAAGCGCACATATCCAAGGCACTGTCGTGGATGAGGAGGGGCTACCTCTACCCGGTGCGGATGTATATTGGATGGAGGGAAAGAGCGGAACAATTACCGATGAAAAGGGGAATTTCGACCTTGAACCAGAAGGGAACCTCCGAAAGATCGTAGTCAGCTTCATCGGTTACCAAAACGATACGGTGACCGCCACACCCAACACGCATGTGAAGGTGAAACTATCGGCGGCGCTCGAATTGGATGAGGTGAAAGTCTCCGCCAAGAAGACGCTCTATGTGCTCAACTCTCGCGTAGATGTGGTACAGACGCAAAAGATGAATGAAGGAGAGCTGCGACGTGCCGCTTGCTGTAACCTTGGAGAGAGTTTCGTGAACAACCCATCCGTCGACGTATCCTACTCCGATGCGGCGACGGGCGCTAAACAGATCCGTCTGCTCGGACTCTCCGGCAGCTATGTGCAGATGCTGACCGAGAAGGTCCCCAATTTCAGAGGACTGGCCTCTCCCTTTGGCCTCAATTTCATTCCTGGCCCCTGGATGGAGAGCATCCAAGTTTCAAAGGGTATCGCCTCCGTGGCGGATGGTTTCGAAGCCCTGACGGGGCAGATCAACGTAGAGTATAAAAAGCCGATTTCATCGGACCAATTATCCGTCAATCTATTCGGTAGCAGCGCACGCAGATTGGAGGGGAACATAGACGCCGCCTTCAAAATAAACGATACACTCTCCACCATGCTCTTCGCCCACTACGAGAACGACACGAAGGAGCACGACATGGGAGGCGACGGTTTTTTGGACCAACCCAAGGTGCAGCAGGTAAACCTCTTCAACCGTTGGTACTACCGCACAGACAAACTCATTTCGCAAGTGGGCGCCAAATACATCTACGAAGATCGAAAGTCGGGAGAGACAAAGCAGTATCGTGAAAAAACAGAGAACCCCTATGAAATCGGCATCACCACCCATCGAGGCGAACTATTCACCAAGAATGGCATTATGTACGATGACAAAGGGAACAGCTCCCTGGGCATCATCGTGGCGGGATCGTACCACGACCAAAAGGCCTCCTACGGCAGGGCAAAATACGATGCCAGCCAAGGGAACCTCTACGCCAACATCATCTACGAGACAGAACTTCATCCCGCCCACGCCGTAAAAGGTGGTGCCAGCTTCAACGGCGATTGGTTTCACGAATCCATCGATAAAACCGAGGCAGACGCCAACGAATTCATTCCCGGCATCTTCGCCGAATATACCTTTAAATGGCAGCAGAAATTTGTGGCGATGGTTGGTGTCAGAGGGGATTATCATCCGACGGAAAAGTTCTTCGTCACACCTCGTCTCCACCTCAAGTATGATCCCTGCGAATGGGTATATTTCCGCGGTTCCATCGGGAAAGGATCCCGTACGACACGCGTCTTGGGAGAGAATAGTTACCTAATGGCCAGCAGTCGCAAGATCCTCATCGATGAGCAACTGAAAAGAGAGTCGGCTTGGAACTACGGCATCAGCGCCAACGCCTTTATCCCGACGGGTAAAAAACGGAAGATTTCGGTCATCACCGAGTGGTATTATACCCATTTCACCCACCAAGTAATCGCCGATTTGGATAGCGACCCGCACCAAGTACACTTCACCAACCTGGATGGACGCTCCTATTCCAGCACCTTCCAAGCGGAGGTAAATTACGAATTTTTCCGCGGTTTCACCGTGACTGCCGCCCACCGCATCACCGACGTGAAGCAGACCATCAACGGAAGATTAAGGGAGAAACCGCTCACCAGCAGGTTCAAGACCCTCCTGACGGTGATGTACCAGACGCCGCTCAAAAAGTGGCAATTCGATGTCACCGGACAACTCAACGGCGGCGGCAGAATGCCGGATCCAGACCCCGATCAACCACTTTGGGAGAGAAGATACAAACCCTTCCCACTCCTAAGCGGACAAGTGACGCGGAGATTCAAACACTGGTCGGTCTATGCCGGTGCGGAGAACATCCTCAATTTCACACAAGAACACCCTATCATCGACGCGGAGAATCCGTGGGGCGAGCATTTCGACGCCTCCATGGTGTGGGGACCCGTCCACGGCCGGAAATTCTATGCGGGACTTCGATGGAGCCTTCCACAAAAAGATTGACTCCGAATCTTGCGAAACAGATAGTTTTTTTATATCTTGCCATCAGATTAACAATTATACAAACGATTAAAACTCAACGACATATGAAAAATTTATTTCGTACCATCGCCGTTTCAGCGCTACTTTTGAGCGCCGTTAACGTCTTTGCAGGCAAAAATGATAAAGAGAGCGTGACCTTCAACGTCGCGATGAAGTGCCACAAGTGCCAGGCTAAAATCGAGAACAACATAGCCTATGAGAAGGGCGTTACCGACCTATCCGTCAGCCTTGAGGAGAAGAAGGTGACCGTCACCTACAAGAAGAAATCCACCGACGTGGAGAAACTCAAAGAGGCTTTCAAGAAGTTAGGCTACGAGGTAACTGTGGTAGAGGAAGAGAAGAAGGAATAAATTGAGCTGACAGAGTATTAATCATAGCGTTTGCCGCTATTTACATGAAAAAAGAAATGCCGAATAATTTTGCAACCACACAAAGCGACGATTTATACATAGCTGTTTCTTCTGTTTTGAAGAATGCAAGACAGACAGCATATCGCGCTGTAAATTTCACAATGGTGACATCTTACTGGGAAATTGGTCGCTTGATAACTGAAGATGAATTGAAGTGGGAACGTGCCGAATATGGCAAGCAGGTTCTGAAAAAACTATCGCAAAGACTTTCTGATGAATTTGGAAAAGGATTTGACGAAAGCAATCTGAGGTATATGAGATTGTTTTTCAAGGCATTCCCAATTTGTGACACACTGCGTCACGAATTTAACTAACAAGCGTTTGCTTATTATTCGGATAGCCCAAATTCCACCACCTCACTCATACCTTGCCCGCTCACCGCCGACCAATTTAGCTCTGCAATAAGCAGCCACCACATGTGCCGCACCGATTTGGTTGGGCTTGGGATGAACCGGAACCGCCACATCTTTGAGATGCATACCGATCAGCGTGTCGCCGATGTCCAATCCGGCGGAAGCCTTGATATGCTCCACCACAACTGGGGCAGAAAAAGAGTGATACGCCGCCGTAGCGAACGATCCGCCGCCATGCAACCAAGGCACGACCGAAACAGCCTCGTACCCATACTTTTCGGCGCAAGCCTCCTCGATCACCAGCGATCGGTTGAGGTGCTCACAACATTGACAAGCCAAGAAGACACCTCGCTCGGAAAGAATCTCGTTTGCAGTCTGGAAGATCGTTTTTCCAATCTCCTCACTGGAATTTTTGCCAATGACGCCTCCCGCCACCTCACTGGAAGAGCAACCAATCACAAATATCGAGCCTCTCTTCATCGGATGTTCATCCAAAAGCGACGTGATGATCCGACGGGTCTGCTCCGCTATATTTTTCAATTCACTATTTAACTCCATAACTATCATTTTCAAAATGCAAAGGCAAAGATAGTGTGAATTTCAAGAATTAACAATGCGAAAAACGGGCGACCCGCTTCTCAGCAAGCCGCCCGAACATGAATGCAAACAAAACACAGAATTCTACCTGTTTGAATATAATGGTAAATACATGACTCATTTAAAGAACAAACAAAACAGGCGCGATTTTCTCTTCGTTAAGGTCTCTACCATAGTTTGTAAGCGTGTATTAATCTAATGTTATTATTATAGGGTATCTTCATTATCAACCTTTTACTATTAACCTTTATTCTTATCATTTTTATTCATTTCTTGTGTTATTATGACGCAAAGTAAATAGTTATTTTCGAAACCACCAAATATTTTGTGTATTTTTTACATTTTTATTTTAAAAAAGCAATGACGCAAGAGAAAAACTGCACTATGTATTAGGACAAAAACATTATTTAACCCCTATAAATCAACGATTTTTGGGCAGTCCAATCTTTTTTCGTACCTTTGCGAATATTTTCAGAAGGAGGATCGATTTTCCTCCATAAATCGCCGCATGAGAGCGGACACAATTATTTTATGGCAACATTTAGAGAATTAGGATTAAGCGAAGAGATCCTACGCGGAATCGAAGAGTTGGGCTTTGTAGAGCCAATGCCGATTCAAGAAAAGGTAACACCTTATCTTCTAGGGGAAGGAACAGAGGATTTAGTCGCATTAGCCCAAACAGGAACAGGAAAGACAGCAGGTTTTGGTCTGCCTCTCCTTATGCTGACAAACAGCAATGTAAACAAGATCCAAGCATTGGTACTATCTCCGACCCGCGAGCTTTGCATCCAAATTTCGAACGACTTGAAGAAATTCGCAAAATACATCAATGGGTTAAAAGTCGTACCTGTTTACGGTGGTGAAAGCATCGTCACACAATTCAAACAATTGGACGTACCACCTCAGATTTTGGTGGCTACACCAGGTCGTTTGATTGACCTCATCGAAAGAAAGAAGGTGGATTTATCCAACATCAAACATCTCGTACTCGACGAGGCGGATGAGATGTTGAACATGGGTTTCCAGGAGGACATCGAAAGAATCCTCCAAGAGACTCCAGAGGAGCGACGCACCCTTCTCTTCTCGGCAACCATGCCGAAGGAGATCGCGAACATCGCTAAGAAGTATATGAAAAATAGCGTGGAGATCGCTATCGGTAGAAAAAATTCAGGAAACGAGAATGTAGAGCACATCTACTATATGGTGCACGCAAAGGATCGTTACAACTGTTTGAAGCGCGTCGTGGACATCAATCCGGACATCTACTCCATCATCTTCTGCCGCACCCGTCAGGAGACCAAAGAGATCGCCGACAAATTGATGCAAGACGGCTACAACGCCGACGCTTTGCACGGAGACCTCTCCCAAGCGCAACGTGACACCGTGATGCAACGTTTCCGTATCAAGAACCTCCAAATCTTGGTGGCTACCGACGTGGCTGCCCGAGGATTGGACGTAAGCAACTTGACGCACGTCATCAACTACAACCTCCCAGACGATATCGAGAGTTACACCCACCGAAGCGGTCGTACCGGCCGTGCGGGCAAGAAGGGTATCTCCATCGCCATCGTCCACACCAAGGAGAAACATAAGATCAGAGAGATCGAGAAGACCATCAACCGTACCTTCGTACAGGGCAAGGTGCCTACCGGATTGGAGGTATGCCAAAGCCAACTCTTCTCACTGGTCGGAAAGATCCAAAACGCCGGAGAGAACATCGACAAGAAGCAAATCGCGCCATACTTGCCTATGATCATGGATCAGTTGAAGGATCTCACCCGCGAGGATCTGATCATCAACTTTGTCTCCCAGGAGTTCAACCGCTTCTTGGAATACTACAAGGACGCGGAGGATTTGAACTTGCCGGAGAAGGGCGAAAGAGGCGGCAGAGAGCGTGGTGACAGAGGTGACCGCGGCGATAGAAGATCCCGCAAACGAGGCGGTGATTTGATGCGTTTGAAAATCAACATGGGCCAACGTGACGGATTCACGCCAAAGCGCGTTTTAGGCCTTATCAACGACACCACCAACAGCAAGGACATCGATGTCCACGACATTGAAATCACCCCAAGATACACCTTCTTCGACGTGGATAGAAGCGTCGTGAAGGATATGATGACCGCCTTCGAGCGTAGAAAGAGCGAGGGAATCGAGTTGTTGGAGGTACTGAAAGACCGCAAGAACAAGCGCGAGCGCGAGGAACTCAGACGGGGAGGTGAGGATCGACGCGGCCGTGAAGGCGGATTCAGAGGCAGAGAGGGCAGAGGAAACGGAGGAAACGGCTTCTGGGAAGGCGCTGCCGGTGCCAAGAAGAAGGAGCGCTCTTTCGAAAAGGGAAGAGACCGCGGCGAGAGACGCGACGAGGACCAAAAGAGTTTCAGAAGAAACAAGGATAGTTTCAGAAGGAAAAGATAAACTCCAAACGGCGTAAGGAATGGATACATATCTGACATTGGCAAGGATATCCGAAGGGCTCTACAAAGAGAAGGGGAGTAAATTTCTCGCCTTCGCCATTCCAATCTCCGACGAGGAGGAGATTAAGGAGATTCTCAAAGAGAAGCGAAAGCTATACCACGACGCCAGACATGTCTGCTTCGCCTACATCTTAGGTGAGAAGGGTGAATATACCCGCGCCAACGATGATGGTGAACCTTCGGGCACAGCGGGCAAACCGATGTTAGGCGCCTTGGTTTCCAAGGGAATCACCAATGTCCTTATGGTGGTGGTCCGCTATTTCGGTGGCACCAAATTGGGCACCAGCGGACTGATCAACGCCTACCGGGAGGCCAGCATGGACGCTTTGGAGCAGAACGAGGTGGTGGAGAAGATTCTGGAATCACGCTGTGAGATCCTCTTCGAATACCCCTTCCTCAACGATGTGATGCGCATTGTCAAAGAGGAGAACGCCACCATCGTCAACCAACAATTCGACAACGACTGCATCATGAAACTCTCCATCCGCAAAAGGGATGAGGAGAAAATGAGGAGCAGATTGGAAAAGGTAGAACGCCTTCGTTTTATAGAGAAAGAGGAAATTGAGGAGGAGTAGCCGACAAAGCGAAGCTCATCTTCCACATTTTTTCTCCTATCTATTTTCCAAATCAATATTTTGATTAAATTTGCACTGCAATTGCCGCTATAGCTCAGTTGGTAGAGCAACGCATTCGTAATGCGTAGGTCGCGAGTTCGAGTCTCGCTATCGGCTCAAACGATAGAACGGTGGGTACGAAAGTGTCTGCCGTTTTTTTTGCGGTAAATTAGGAGATGAAAAACATACGTATCACAGCCATTCTACTGGCCATCGTCGCCCTCTCCTCCTGTAAGAAGGATGATTTCGAGCGATACAATGTGGATCAGACATTGGACCCCTACTTGCAGATGTTTCTCGAAGAGGGCAGGAAAAGAGGCATTAGCCTGAATGTGGAGCGGGACGGTCTCATCATGGAGTTCCACAAACTGCAATCGCCCACCATCGGCCTATGCACCTATGTGGATCCGCTCCTGGTCCAAATCGACCCCGACTACTGGCAAGAGACCACCCAATACGAAGACCAGGAAAATCTGCGCCAGAATGTGGTGTTCCACGAATTAGGGCACGGCCTATTGAACCGCAAACACGACAACTCGCTCCTTCCCAACTTGGAGTGGAAGAGCATCATGTGCGGTGGCGACCAAGTACCGGGACGGGATTGGTCCGTCAACTTCAACGGCTACCGCAAAGAGTACTACATCAACGAGCTCTTCAATATTCAGACGCCCGCTCCCCAGTGGAGCCAGCCACAACAGTTCGAAGGGGAAAAAGGGAACCTTGTCGCCGAGATGGTTCTCAAAAACAACCTGATCGACGAGGATGAGAACTATATCTACGAGATCAGCGGAAACACCTATATCATCACCGCCAAAGAGAGAGCCTACGGGATGATCAACTTCTTCAACAACCTACACATCAAAGAGGATTTCTATTTTGAGACTTCGATGAAATACAGCGGCACAAGTGACATGAGTCCGGTGGGTCCCATGGCTCTTTACGACTACGACAACGACGGAAAATTCCAATTCAAGGAGCGCACAAGAGAGCATCCGATCAACGACGGAGCCAACTACCTCGACATCTTCCCCAACCATGGAGAGGAGATGTTTTTCTTGGTCAATTCCAACTGTGGCGTTCCCATTGCCCAAATCACACAACCCGGATGTTACAAACCCAACCAATTCAATACGGTCGCCATCGCCAGACGCGGGGATGAGCTCTTCTACTATGTCAACAACCAGCTGATCTTCCGCAACGATTACCAAGCTGACAAACCCTACACCACCTTTTCCTTCATACTTCCCAAAGCAGGCGTCGTGGAGATCAATTCAGCACGACTCTACTGCTCCGGCAATGAACTGAGGAGCGCGAAAGAGGTAGTCCGCACGACACCAGCCATCAGCCACGACCTACCCGCCAGACTCCACACGGGCATAAAATTAAAGTGCGAAAAGAAATAAAAATCAATCTATTTTTTTAAGTTTCGAAACAAACCTCTATATTTGTAATTTAGACAAAAGATATATTCTATTAAAATGGAGAACGAAAGCAATAACAATCAAGAGATGAACATCTTTACGATGACCACCCGTCTCGGAAACGCTATTTTTGGAGTGATAAAGGGCATTCTTTCCGCCTTTGGCTACATCCTCCGCACCATCTACAAGTACATATTCGTCTTCGCGATATTCGCCGCGCTCGCCATCGCATCCAGTTTGTACGAGGCAAGAGAGGACAACCACACCTACGAAGGTTTCCTTCAACTCAAACTCAATGACGGTGACGCCATTTTGTACAAGACATTGGTGCATGACCTCAATGAATTCGCGCGCAACGAGGATCCACTAGGACTTGCCAAGCAACTTGACATTACCGATGAGATAGCGGTCAAGATTGTGAAATTCGACGCTCACCCGGTAATCGACAAGTACCGTGACACCACGATCGACTACATCGACTACAAGAACCAAGCCCCTTTGGGCGACACCACGGAGTTCGCTGTACCTGACCAAATCGTCATTTCAGCGAGAATCAAGGGCATCGAGGAGTTCGACAAGGTACAAGCCGCACTCGTCAAGTACTTCGCCAACAACAAGTACCTTGAGTCTTTGAACATCTCCCGCCTAAAATCTTTGGAGGAGAAAGAGTGGTTGTTCCACAACGCGTTGTTGAACTTGGATAGTCTTCAAAAGGTTGATTTCTTCAAGAACCCTGGCGGAAACGTATTGGAGTTCTCCTCTATAAACGAGAAGAAGAGTTCCATTCCATTCATCAAGGCGAGAAGACAGATGTACTATGAGGATTTGCAGAAACTCTCAAAAATCACCAGCGAGATCGAAGCGGATATGGCCGCCAACTTGGAGGTTGTGACTGTCCTTTCAGATTTCCACCCAGTGAAATCCCCAGTCAACTCATTTAAGAAGTTGATTCTCTACAAGGGATTGGTGGCATTGATACTCTTTATGATCGTCGCATTGCTTTGGGATAAGAGAAAACAAATCCACGAGTATCTGAAGAGAGACATCTAAACAGAATTTCAGACATAAGGAAAGGGGTTGGTTCAAGTTTGATCCAACCCCTTTGTCATTTATAAATATCATTATAAACTTCCCTTACAGATTTCACTCCATCCTCACATACTTCATATACTCCTCGTAGGGGATGCTTCTACCTCCCATACTCTTCAAATGAGGTGTCTCCAACTGGCAATCAATCATAACGCCACCACACTCCTTCATCAAGTCCGCTAAGGCGATCAACGCCAACTTCGAAGCACTCGGCACCAACGAGAACATACTCTCACCGAAGAAACACTTGCCTAACGTCACCCCATACAATCCGCCAACCAAACGCTCCTCTTCATCCCAAACCTCCACACTTTTGGCGAATCCCTGATCATGCAGTGCCGTATAAGCCTTGGTCATATCCTCCCCTAACCAAGCCCCCTGCTGATCGTAGCGCAACTTACCGCACTGTTCGATCACCGCCGGAAAATCGGCGTTTAAGGTGACATTGTACAACCCTTTATTCATCAGGTTGCGCATAGAGTGCGACACATGGATCTCGCTGGGGAAAATGACGAACCGCTGCATCGGACAGAACCAAAGGATATCCGAGTCACGGAAAGAGTACCAAGGAAAGATACCATTGGAATAGGCTAAAAGCAGACGATCTATCGAAAGGTCGCCCCCAATGGCCAAAAGACCATCCTCTTCTCCTAATTTAGGATTGGGGAAACCTAATTGTTTGGATAATCTGAATATCATGCCTGCACCAATTTAATCACACCATTCTCCACTACCGCGCAAGTCGCACCGCCTCCCTTCAAATGGCCGAAGAGAATCTCGCGCATCAGCAAAGTGCTCAACTGGTTACGGATCACACGATCCATCTCACGGGCACCGTATGTCTTGGAGTAACCCTCCTTCAACAATTGCGCGCGCGCCTCATCAGAAAGCCTCAATGAGACCTGTTTAGCGGCCAATTTTTCGTTCAACTCACGCAACTTCTTATCCAACACGGCGGAGGCCATCACCTCATCCATATCATTGAAGGTCACCATACCGTTCAATCGGTTGATGAACTCCGGCTTGAATGTCTTCTTCACCTGCGCCAACATCGCCGAACCAGAGGAGACCTTTCCTCCGAAACCGATGCTGGAGAGATGCGCATATTGCGCACCCGCATTGGAGGTCATCACCAAAATGACGTGGCGGAAGTCCGCCTTGCGTCCCTTGTTATCGGTCAAGCGCGCGTAATCCATCACCTGCAACAAGATATTGTAGATATCCGAATGGGCCTTCTCCATCTCATCCAACAACAAGACACAGTTCGGTGTCTTGCGGATAGCGTCGGTCAAGAGGCCGCCATCCTCGTATCCCACATATCCGGCAGGCGAACCGATAAGTTTCGCCACAGTATGTTTCTCGGTATATTCACTCATATCGAACCGTACCAAACTGATGCCCAATTCCGCCGCCAGGACCTTACACAACTCGGTCTTTCCGACGCCCGTAGGACCTACAAAGAGCAGACTGGCAATCGGTTTGTCCACATCGAGTAATCCCGCCTTGGAGAGTTGAACCGATTCGACCACCTGGTGAATCGCCTCATCCTGGCCATAGATTTTCTGTTTGAGATTGGGTTCCAAAGTCTCCAAAGAGGCGTTATCCTCCTCTTTGAGCGCCGCCGCGTCTATCTTGCAGACCTTGGCCAAAACATCTGAAATAAGGCTCTTATCCACCACTTGCGGCCCCTCCGCCAAAGGATGGATCTGACGGTACGCACCCGCCTCGTCGATCAAATCGATCGCCTTATCGGGCAAGAAGCGGTCCGCGATATATTTAGCGCTGCTCTCCACGGCGAATTCAATGGCTCCCTCGCCATAAACCACCTCATGGTAGGCCTCGTACTTACTTTGCAATCCTTTTATAATACGGACAGTCTCCTCCACTGAGGGTTCCAAAATATCGATCTGTTGGAAACGACGGGTCAATCCCTTATCCTGCGAAAAGAAACGGTTGAACTCATCATAAGTGGTCGATCCGATAAAACGGATCTTACCACCCTCCAAGAAGGGTTTCAGCAGGTTGCTGGCGTCCAACGAACTATCGCCCGTCCTTCCCGCTCCCACCAAGTTGTGGATCTCGTCGATATAGACAATGCACTTCCCTTCGTTGGCGATGCCGTCCATAATTCCCTTCAACCTCTTTTCGAAATCTCCGCGGAACTGCGTTCCCGCCACCAATGTGCCGAGATTCAATTCATAGATCTTATAATCTTTCAGACGGTTAGGCACCTTGCCTTGGCGAAGACGATCGGCCAATCCGTAAATAAGCGCCGTCTTTCCGACACCAGGCTCTCCCAAGTGGAGCGGATTATTCTTTTCCTTACGGCAAAGAACCTGAATGGTTCGTTCCAACTCCTTCTCCCTTCCGATCAACGGATTCCTTTCGTCGATATGGTCATTGATGCAGGTTACCATTCCCTTCCAAGACTTCTCTCCCATGCTTGGGGAGGAGAGATCCTCTGGATCGTCATCGTCGCCATATTGGGTGAAATCAATCTCCACATCCGCCTCGCTTTCGTAGGAGGAGAGGAAATCGCTCATAATGATTCCTTTATCCACCAAGGCATATTTCTTCAACAGATAACTCACCATGGAATTGTTCAGATCCAACATACACTTGAAGATATGGGTGAAGTTGATCTCTTCCTGTCTGGCAAAACGGGCGATCCGCTCTGAAGCGACAAGAATCCGTCCCGTAAGTTCAGACAACTCCAACTCATACTCCACGCCGTCCGGCACACGCTCCACCCTCTTTTCCAGGTAATCCAACAACTCCTGGCGCAGATCATCACTTTTGAGATCCGTCTCCGCGACATAGTGGAAACACGACTCGTCCAATAGGACAAGCAGAAGGTGTTCCGGCATCAAAAACTCGTGTCGGTAAGACTCGGCTATGCATCTCGCCTTGTCAAATATATCTTTCGTTCTGTTATCGTAGTCCAATTCTTCCATAATACTCAATTTATAGGTTCACACGAGAAGCGCAAAGGGAATCCCTCGGCACGAGCCATCTTTACCGCCTTCTCCACTTTGGAGGTCGCCACATCGTAGGAGTAGACACCGACCACGGCGCTCTTCTTCTGATCCACCTCGATTGTAAGCCGTTCCGCCTCGAATTGAGACTTAAAGAAAACGACCATCAATACCTTCACCACAAATTCGAAGGTTGTGAAGTCGTCATTATGGCATATCACCTTATACGAGCGAGGTTCCTCTATATCAGTACGCGAACGCTCCTTTACATTGGATTGCTTTTTTGGCATAATCTCTTTATTTTAGTTAGAAAGCAAAGTAGTAAAAAATTCGGAATACTCCATCATGGGAAATGAAAGTTTATCATCTATTAACAATAAAGACTTCCTCCCCAATAGGATCCACCCTAATCAGTCCGGCTTCATACCCCTTTTCGTAGCGTTTCTTCAACTCCGCTAAATCCGTTGGTTCTATTTTCGTCTCCAGTGCATAACGCTCTATCACCTCATATTCACCTCCGCTGATCGAACGGTCCGACGCGGCGACCTCAAAGAGAGAAACCAACATATTAAGTCGATCATTATAGTCGACGTCAACTTGTTGGGCATCAGAGAGAGATTTATCCCACAGCTCAAACAGCAACTCTGTGTCCTGTGATTTCCAATAGGCCTCCGCATATTCAACCTTAAGATCCTTCTTACCACGCAGTCTTCTCCTCAACACAAACTTTGCCAATGGCCTCTCCAACCAACCATAATGCTCCTCAATTTTCCTATAGGCCACACCTTTCTGGACATCAGAGACCTTTCCACCCATTCGTATCAAAAGAGCCATCAAATCCAACGCCGCGGAATTAGAGACAAATTTCCCCGTAAGAAAGGCCACAAGGATATGCGATCCCTTTTCCATAAGCAAAAAAGGGAAGATCAGCCAAGAAAGGAGAAATCCTGGGGCCATTTCCGACAGATCCGACTTCCTTATTCTATTTTTCATACGCTCTTCTATCTATTATTCATCAATATATCATAAGCCTCCGTAATATGTTGGAATTTCTCCTGATAGAAGGTTATCTTCTCTTCACCCTCCTCCACGTGCCTATCCGGATGGTACTCCATAGCACGTTTACGATAGGCATTTCTAATCGCCTCTTCAGAGGCATCATCTTTGACACCCAAGGCCGCATAGGCCCATCTCATATTAACATCCGTTTCAGAACCCTTTCTTTGTCTATTCTGCTCCTTCTCTTGTTCTCCCTTCCGATTCTGTCCACGGCCACTCTTTTGTCGTTTCTTACCCTTTGCCTTTTCTCTCCTCTGCTGTTCCGTTTGTGCCTTCTTATCCTTTTGTTCCTCCTTATCTTCCTCCCGTTCAAAAAGGGTATAGTAACGATCTCTCATCACCAAATAATCGCCATAATAGATAGCGGCTATTTTCACATAAGTCTCAAGAACGGCAGCCTCCTCCTTCGTGATCTTACTATCTAATGAAGCGAACACAAAGAGGTAGGTCAAGACATCCAACCGCTCCTTATAATCGGCAACGGCGCAAAAATTCTTCACCGCCTCATTGAAGCTGCTATCCCTCTTTTGCGCGATAATCAAATGGTTGATCTCCCCTCTTCCGAAAAATCTGCCCCATAACGGCACCCAAAAAGAGGAGCCATAATTGGACAAAAAACCATATACCCACTCGTAGAACGCGACGGATAAGGGGACCTTTGTCGTCTGGGCCATCGCGTAAAACAGCGATACGGCACGCACACCCAACTCCAACCGATTTTTCCTGAAACAACGAATAATCAGGAGAACAGACAACAGAAAGAATACAAGAAGAATGATTATATATATTGCTTCCATAAACTGCTACTTTTACTTCATCAAAATACTGTAAGCCTTCTCAATATCTCTTCTCCGGCGCTTGACCACCTCAGATTCAAAGTTGCTTGGCGGATACTGCTTCATCGCCTTCACAAATGCGGCTTGTATTTTCTCATCCGAAGCATAGGCATCCTCCGACAAATCCAGGATTTTCAGGGCCCATAGCCTCTCCTTATCCTTTTTTTCGTCACCTCCTTTTCTGTAGTAGGATTGATACTTTGTTTCTCCCCCGCCACTGGATGCGCGCGTATTACTGTTTCGATTGATAGACTCAGGGCTCATCAAAGTATAGTACGCCTCATTGTAGTTCAAGTAACCGTTCAATCTAACGACCCTCTCCGTGTAAGGCATTTCAAGCAACTGGATTGGATGATTCTCTTCCCGAAGTTCACGAAAACGCTTCTCCGCCTCCCCAAGCGACGCACTCTCTTTAAGTTTCAACACCCGGAGAGCCCAGAAATATCCCAGGACACCACCGCTCTTGGCGTATTTGGCATAGAACTTCTTCACCTCCAACACATCCGAATAAGGGATATTCGCCAACCGAGCGTAACGTTCAAGCAGCACAGTCTCCTGAGCCACATCTTTATCCACCGCCAACAATCTGCTAAACAACACGTAAAGAAGTAGACGCTGCGGATAACTCAAATCATGGCCGATCCGGACAAAGAAATCATCATCCGGCACATACTTCGTGTATCTATACGCTTTAATTCTTTCCCTCAGCGCCTTTAACATTTTAAGCGCGACGCTTCCCTTGTAGTTGACCCTCAGATATTTCTTCACCACCGTTAACTCCGACTTAGAGGGCACGCCATCCGCCAACATAAAAATCGCGATCAAGGAGACAACCTGATCATTATAGGCGAAATAGTATTTTAAGGAGGGATCATTCGACACCCTCCAGACTAAAATACGCCATAGAAGTAAAGCAACGAATAATATAAATATTATAACGATAGGCATCACGCAACGAATCTCTTATACTGGTATCTGAACCAATAGATTAGCGCTGTTATGAGACACAGCTATAAGAATCCCATCTACAATTAGAAAAAGAACGAGAGACCCGCTAAGAAGTTGAATCCGTGGCAATCATATCCATACCAGTTTTGGTAAGGTTGGTTGATCATATTATCGAGTTTAGCGAAGATATCCAACCAGTTGAGCAATTTATAGTCTGCTCCGAAACTGATGTTGTGGGCGTTTCTCATCTTGACCGCCTCCTTGCCAACCTTGGCGTATCTTCCTCCCTCGAATTCGTAACCCAAATTGAGACGGAAATTCTTGGTCACATTATAGTTCATATGGTAGTCCAACATCCAGTCAGGACGTTGCCAAGCATAGTCGTTCTTCTCCAACGCCCACTTGTTCACCACTACATTCAAGCCCATATCCAAACGGTCTTTGTAATGGTAAGCCAATGACATTCCCGCATTGAACACACCCGCGTTCTTTTCGTAAACGACATCGAACTGACGGGTCATCACCATGATCGTATCGCTGCCAACCACGCTTTGTCGGTATTTATTGACGAAGAAATAGGGGTTATTGATGATCTTATAGCCACCATAGACATCCATATCGACACGCTTCGCGATCTTCACACGGACACCCGCATAGACATCGATAGGGGTATAGGTATCCTCCACACGGACATCAGGGGCCAAGTATTTATTCTCCCGCATCATCGCATGGTAGTTCTTCACCTCATAATCTCCCGTCACACAAGCGTAAAGATAGGCGACATCCTTCTTCAACTTGATGGTTCCCGAAATATCCGGACATACGGCGCCCTTCTTTCCCTGTCCGATACCGAACGCCGCCTTGATACCGATGTTCATCTTTCCGATCTCGCCACTGAAAATCACATGCGGCTTCAATTTCAACATCGTGTAGTTGTTCATATTCTCGCGGTTGTCGAACGCATAGTCGCTCTCCTCCGGTATGTTCAGGAAGATGTTATGCATATCGATGTCCAATCCAATGGTGTAACGGTCGGAACGGAACTGTCCGCCCAATTGAGTAAAGATGGTATGCTCCTTCAAATCATCCCTATTGGCATAGAGTTGGTAGGTCGATTGGAGATCGTAGAACCATTTTCCGGCGAACTCTTTGGTCCTGAATCGGGCATTGGCATCCAGCGTCAGATGGTGTTGTTTGTAATCCACATTATCGGAATAATTGCTAAAATGGTTGAAATGATCCTGCATATCGTCATCATAACCATAGTAACGGAAAGCGTCGTACTCGCCCGCCACAAAGGCGCTCAACTCCTTGGTTCGACGGATAGTAGTCGCGAAATCCAACTTTCCCTTCGTGTCGCTGTCGAACGCCTTCGACTTATAAGGATCCCCATCACAGCTCTCCTCATCCAAAGGAATGTTATAATTATCTTCAGATATCTTCACGCTACCCAAAGAGGTGCGGTTTCTCAGATCCAAATCAATGTTCCAATTCTGCTTTTGGACAATCGGAGTATAGAGTTCTCCCAATATCGTTCCATAGTTGCCGCCTCCCAAACGGGCGTAGTGTTGCTTGTGGCTCTTCGAGGCGATCGGTTGCGCCGTGGCGTAATCCAATGGCTGGATCTCACTCGCCTGCACATCATACGGAGTGGTCCATACCGAATAGGAGGTCGCCGCCTTCTTGGCCTCGATCGGCTTTATCTCCGGCATGGTATTGATTTTTCCCGCATCCTTGATGACCGGGTTATACTCCTTCACCACATCCACATTACGTTCGATCAAGGTATCAGAACTCTCCTGCGCCCACAATCCCATGGCACCGAAAGAGGTCAATCCAACTATTATAAACAAACGTCTCATATCGTATTTACTCATTATTTTCCATTTACAATTTTATCGTTCTCACGCTGTTCGATCTTCGCCAATCTAAGCTTGATTTCAGAGGCGATATCATCGTTTCCGCTATAGTTCTCGCGCACACTGAGCAAGTACTGCTTCGCCTCAAACTCCCTATCCTGCGCCATATAGACATCAGAAAGAAGGATGAAGCTCTTCGCCAACCAATATTGGTGTGGTGTGTTCTTATCGATGAAGTTGAAGATCTCCTTCTCGGTCTCTTCCAATTTACCGGCACGGAAAAGATACTCCTGCTTGATGAATTGCGACTCGGCGCCGTATGCGTCCATGCAGTTGCCGGAAAGTGTCGTATAGTCGGCTAACGCCAATGAGGAGTCAGCCAAGAGCTCGTAAGTGCGGGCGCGGGTGAAGAGTGCCTCACGATAGATCGCCGGATCCAACTTGTCGCTATTGGAGAGGAGTGTGGCGGCATCCACCGTCTGCTCCAACTCGCCCAACAGATTGTGGCAACGCATCAACCCTAAGCGGGCAGCCAACTTATTTTCAGGATGTTGGGCGATGCTATCCAACGTGGTCATGCTGACAATAGCGTTCTTATAGTCATTCTGCTCATACTGAATCTTCGAGAGCAAAACCAACGCATTCTCACGGTCGGAAGAGCCGACCAGCTTGGATACGATAGCGAACTCCTCCTTCGCCTTCGCGGTATCACCGATCTGGTAATAACTGTCACCCAGATTGAAGTGGGCCTTGTTGACGAATTCGCTCTCTGGGAACTTATCGATGAAGTTTCGGAAACTCTTGGCGGATTTGTCGTATTGTCCCTTCTCGAAAAGGTTCTCGGCGGAGAGATAGGTAAGGGAGTCCTGCTCGGAACGTTGGAACTTCACGAAACCGCCTAATGTGCCCACATAGTCGGCATAGCCTTGGATATTATCCTGCTCGAAATAGATACGTTTCAGATTGTCCAAAGCGGTATGAGCCTCAACACTGGTCGGGAAGTAGTCAACAATCTGCTTGTATGCGGCGATGGACTTCTCCGTCTGGTTCATTTCGTCGTACAACATGGCGGTCTGCAATTTTCCTTTGCGGCTCAATGGGCTATGAGGATAATCGCGGCTCAACTCGTCGTAAGTCTTGATCGCCTTGTCGTTCTGCTTCATCATGATGTAGGCGCGGCCGATCTCATACTTGGCGTCCGCCAAATACTCCGATTGAGGGAAGGTCTTCTGCAACTTATTCAAAGTGGCGATCTTGCCATTGTAATCCTTCTGCAAACCTTGGATGAATCCCTGTTGGAAACATGCGTAATCGGCGCCTGGACCACGAAGCGAATAGACCTGCGAATAACTCTTCACCGCATTGGCGAAATCACGTTGGTTGAAGTAACAGTCTCCAATACGGTTGTTGGCGTCCGCGATCAAGGTCTTGTTCTTCTCCTCCATATTCACATACTTTCTGAACCATGTTAACGCGTCGGCGTATCGTTTCTCCGTAAACTTGCTGTAACCCACATTGTAGTGGGCCAAGACAAATTCGTCGCAGTTTCTCGCTCCAATAGAGTTGACGAAGGTCTCGAAATCAGCTGCTGATTTATTGAAATCTTTGAGTTTGTAGTAGGCCTCTCCTCGCCAGAAGATGGTGGAAGCCTCCAAGGTGCGGTTGTATTGTCCATCCTTCAACGAGGTGTTGAAGCGGTCGATCGCTTTGGCGTAGTTACCATTGGTGAACTCCTCGATACCCATGCTGTAAGCGATGCGCTGGCGGGCCTCATAGAGTTGGATGTTCTTCTCCTTGATCTTCTCGATGGAGGCGTATGCCTCAGCGTAATTCTTGGTGGTCAGGTAAAGGTTGGTCATGTAATTATAAACCTTATCCCTGTACTGAGAATTCGGGAAGGTCTCCAAGAAGCGTTCGAAAGCGGTGATCGACTCGTTGAAAGGCGAATAGGACTGCTCATAGATCGTCAACGCATAGTTGAAGAAGGCCTCCTCCTTCACGTTAGGATCGAAATCCATACGGCTGGCCGACTCGAAACAGAACCTCGCGTTGGTGATGTTCTTCTCCTTCGTATAGCAGGAACCCAAATAGAGATAGGCATTTTGGCCCATGGCATCCTCGACGGCGGTCACCGTCTGCAAACAGGTAATCGCGTTTTTGTAGTCACCGGTCTGGTAGTAGGAGTTACCCAACATATACATGTTGTCGCGCACCACCTGATCCGCCTCCTTCTGGTAAGCGGAAAGATACTTCACCGTGTTCGGATAGTCCCTCTTCGCATAGTAGCACTCTCCCAAAATTCGATGGATCTCCTTATTGTTCGGATTCTTCGCATCGCCAGCCAACAACTCCTCACCCGTTGTCAAGACCTCGTCGTAACGCTTCTGCGCATAATAGATCTGGAAAATGTAGTAAGGGACGATGCGCGCGTAGTTAGGATCGGACTTCAACTCCTCGAAGACGGGGAGCGCCTTCTCGTAGTCCTTGGTCAGATAGTCGGTGTAGGCCTTGTAGTAATTGGCCGCCACATTGTACTTGGTCTGACGGCTCAACAACCGCGCGAAGGTATTCTTCGCACGCTCCACCTCCTGGCACTGCAACAAGGCGTAACCCTCCTTGAAGAGGTAATCGGCCGACTCGCTGTCGGGCAGGAAATTCATATCACACTTGTCGAACGCCTCGACAGCCTCTTTGTAGAGTCCCTTATCGTAGAGGTAGGATCCCGATAGGAAATGGATGCGGTTCACCAAGGTGGATTGCGGATTCTCCGCACAGAAATCGTCCATTTTCTTGCCCACTTGCCTACTCTTCAATTCGTACATGCAGCAAGTGATATAATAATCCGCCTCGACCGAGCGAGGGGATCTGTCATTCGTCTCCAATGTCTGCGCATATTCGCTCATACGTTCGTACGCAGCCTTGTATCGACCCAGGTCATACAAAGCCTTGCCTTCGTAAAACAGTTTGTCCGCATGGGAATACTCCTTCGATTGCTGGGCGCACATAAGTTGCGCCGATATCAGCATGGATACAAAAATGAGTCCTTTTCTCATTGGTGTCTATCATTATTGGGCACGCACAAGGCCCGAATTTATATTACACATTCTCGGTAAATTAAGGGAACCTACTCCTCCTAATCTACTAAATTGCAAATATAGGGAAACTACGCGAAATTAGGGTGATTTAACAAACGAATATTGACATTCATTGGAATAAATTATAAATAAACTACATTTGCGCAATTAATTCACTAACCAATGAACAGAACTAATATGCATCGATATCACTTCAAACCCATATTCGTCCTTCTCTATTTCGCGCTTTTGGCCGCCAATATCCGGGCCAGAGAGGTGGTGATTCCAGAAGGGACATTAGAGATCTTGAAAGAGGATGGTTATGCGGGCGACGCATCTATCACATCGGTTGTCATCCCGACTTCCGTTACTGAAATCGGTGACGAAGCCTTCTCTGGTTGCACGAAATTGAGCAACGTCACACTCCCAGCTTCGATCACCCATATCGGGGAATTAGCTTTCAGCGACTGCACTAGCCTTACCCATATTCTTCTCCCAGACTCATTGCGAAGAATCGGCGGCCTGGCCTTTGTGGGATGCAGCAGTCTTAAATCCATATCGGTTCCAAGCACGGTGATGGACATCGGCGTGGGAGCCTTTGAGGGATGCGAAAAATTGGAAAGCATCACACTCTCCGACTCGATGACTGCCATCAGAAACAACACGTTCAACCGTTGTATTAATTTGAAAACCATTGCAGTACCTGCCTCCGTCACACGAATTGGCGAGAGGGCGTTCGAGGAGTGTATCAACCTAAAAAGCATCACCATATCCCATTCGGTAAAGAAGATCGAATCTTGGGCTTTCAACGGATGCAAAAGTCTGACTAGCATCGTCATCCCCAATTCTGTAACACAACTTGGCGATTGGACCTTCGCCAACTGTTCAAAACTCAAAGAGGTCAGCCTATCCAACACCATGGGACAAATAGGAGAATTCACTTTCTACGAGTGCGCAAGTCTAAAAAGCATCTCACTCCCCCGTTCAATCACATCAATTGGCCGCGACGCCTTCGAGAATTGCGAAAGCCTTTCCTCCATCCAGATTGGCGATGCCGTGACACACATTGGAGAGTGGAGTTTCAAAGGATGCAAGAGCCTCTCCAGCATCGAACTACCCGACGCAGTCTCCAAAATTGAGGAGCACACCTTTGACGGTTGCCTCCGTCTAACCCACATCAGAATTCCTCAATCGACCACCAAAATCGGCTATGAGGCTTTCAAAGATTGCAAAAGACTCACCAAAATCGTTCTGCCAAAGTCCGTCACCTTTGTCGATTTATATGCTTTCGAGGGATGTTCCAGCCTGAAAGAGGTGATTGTTTCGAACCCTGACGCTCAAATAATCAATGATGCGTTCAAAGGTTGTGACAAAATAAAAGAGAAGTCTTGGGAAAAGAATGTCAACAATTAGATACTCCCAAGAACTTTATTGCTTAATTCTTAACTCAAATTTTTTATCTTTGCAACATAAAACGTTTTATGTATGGGTATATTCGATAGATTTTTCTCCAAAGAGAAAAAAGAGACACTAGACAAAGGACTTGAAAAAACCAAGGAAAATATCTTCTCCAAATTGGCTCGCGCCGTAGTCGGCAAGTCGAAAGTGGATGATGAGGTATTGGACAACCTGGAGGAGGTTCTGATCACCTCCGATGTTGGTGTGGACACCACACTGAAAATCATCGAGCGCATACAAGAGCGTGTGGAACGCGACAAATATGTGGGTACTGACGAGTTGAACGGCATCCTCAAGGATGAGATCGCGGCGCTCCTGGAAGAGAACAACTCCACCGACACGGAGGATTTCAGTTTGCCGGAGATGGATGGCCCCTATGTCATCATGGTCGTCGGCGTAAACGGTGTGGGTAAAACCACTACCATCGGTAAATTGGCCGCCCAATACACACGCCTCGGCAAGAAGGTCTATCTCGGCGCTGCCGACACCTTCCGCGCGGCCGCAGTGGAGCAGTTGTGCATTTGGGGCGAACGCGTAGGATGCCCTGTCATCAAGCAGAAGATGGGATCCGACCCTGCCTCCGTGGCATTCGATACCCTTGCCTCCGCAAAGGCGAATGGCGCCGACGTGGTCATCATCGACACCGCAGGCCGTCTGCACAACAAGATCAACTTGATGAACGAGCTCTCGAAGATCAAACAGGTGATGCAGAAGATCATTCCGAACGCGCCACACGACGTGATGTTGGTATTGGATGGCTCCACTGGCCAAAACGCCTTCGAACAGGCGAAACAATTCACCAAGGCGACCGAGGTCTCTTCGCTCGCCATCACCAAATTGGACGGAACCGCCAAGGGTGGTGTCGTGATCGGCATCTCCGACCAATTCAAGATTCCGGTGAGGTACATCGGCGTGGGCGAGGGCATCGACCACCTACAGGTATTCAACAAGCGTGAGTTCGTTGATTCATTGTTTAAATAATAGACTTTATGCGAAAGAAGAGGGTGGATATCATCTGCATGGGTTGTTCGAAAAACCTAGTGGATGCGGAGTTGTTGGCAAAGCAGTTGGAAGAGAACGGATTCGAGACCAATTTTGATCCGAAAAAATCAACCGCCAAGATTGTGGTCATCAACACATGTGGTTTCATTGGCGACGCCAAAGAGGAATCCATCAACCAAATCTTAGCTTTCGCGGAGAAAAGGAAACAAGGGAAGATCGACAAACTGCTCGTGATGGGCTGCCTATCTGGCCGTTACAAGGAGGAGCTTTCCCAAGAGATTCCAGAGGTGGATAAGTATTACGGTAAGTTCTCGTGGAAAGAGGTGGTGGCTGATCTTGGCGGTGAATACCGTCCTCAGTGCGCCCATAACCACAAGCTCTCCACCCCAGCCCACTACGCCTACGTGAAAATTTCGGAGGGATGCAACCGACGTTGCGCCTACTGCGCTATTCCCCTGATCACTGGAGAATACAAGTCCCGCCCCATCGAGGATATCGTAGCGGAGGTGGATGGTTTGGTCGCTCAGGGCGTCAAAGAGTTCCAGATCATCGCCCAAGACCTCACCTACTATGGCAAGGACCTTTACGGCAAATTCGCCATCGCGGAGCTGGTGGAGAAAATTTCTGATGTGAAAGGAGTGGAGTGGATCCGCCTACACTATGGCTACCCTACCCAGTTCCCTTATGAATTGCTCAAGGTGATGCGTGAGCGTGACAATGTATGTAAATACATCGACATCGCGCTTCAACACATCGACGACGATATTCTCAAGGCGATGCATCGCCCAATCACCGCGGAGGAGACGAAAGCGTTGATCCGCCGCATCCGTGAGGAGGTGCCAGGCATCCATATCCGCACCACCTTGATGGTGGGATTCCCAGGCGAGACGGAGGAACAATTCCAACGTTTGATGGATTTCACCCGCGAGGTGAAACTGGAGCGTATGGGAGCGTTCACCTATTGCGAAGAGGAGGGAACCCATGCGGGAGATAACCTTGAGGACAATATTGATCCAGAGGAGAAAGAGCGTCGTCTTGGACTCTTGATGGATCTCCAGGAGGGCATCGCTGAGGAGTTGAACAAGGCAAAAATAGGCCACACCTACAAGGTCATCATCGATAGGGAAGAGGGTGATTACTACTACGGCAGAACCGAGTTCGACTCCCCTGAAGTGGATCCAGAGGTTTTGATTCCTGTGGCGGAAGGTGAACTGACCATCGGAGATTTTTACCAAGTGAAGATCACCGGATACGAATATTTCGACCTAATGGGTAGCATTGTGAAGTAATATGGAATTTCTTATCATCCTGCTCCTCGTCGTCGCTGTCGTCTTATTTCAGTTTCTGCAGCCAATCAATGATCATAAAAGGGTATCCACATTCCCTACCCACAGATACAACCTACTTTCGGGGGAGCGCGACCTCTTCCGTGCCGTCTCTATCCTTTTTAGCCACTTGATGAAGGTGGATGGACAGATAACCAAGACGGAATTGAACGAGTGCAAGACCTTTCTCTACTCGGAGTTTACCCCTGAGGCGGCGGATATGATTCTCTCCTACATTAAAAGTTATGGCAAGGAGATGGATCCTAACAATGCGATCGACCCTTCGTTTTACGAGTGTGTCAGGAAGAAATTCAGTTACGACCGTCGCGTCTCTTTCCTGAACGGGATGTTCAAGGTGGCGGCTATCGATTCGAAGATTGTGAAGTGCGAAGCGGATATCATTATGCGTTGCGCGCAGTCCTTGTCGATCCGCAGTGTGGATATTGACCGGTTGAAGGGATTCTATGCGTATGGATTCGCTTGGGAGGAGAGTAACTAAGATCCGTAATCGCGCAGCGCAACTCTTTTAGACTTTTTTAACCACAAACATTTGTTTCAATCGCCCGAAGAGATATATCTTTGCAATGTTACTCAGCGGAGTAACGCATTTCACCTGCTAACAAGCGGTGTTGTTCCATGGGGATGACCGGTTTTGACAGCGGGCAGAGGTGGTAGGTAAGCATGCAGTGCGCTGGTGGCTAGCACTATAATCTGGAGACCAAAAATTTAACTGGCGAGAATAACTTTGCTCTTGCTGCTTAATCGAAGTATAGTAGATTCAAGCTTAATCCGGACACGGGTGTCTGGACAAGACTTCTCCCCGATGCTATCGTCCCGAAGCGGTCGGATACGGAGGAGCAGATAAATCGGGAATAGTTTGGGTATGCCTCGCTGCCCAGATGAAATTTTAGAGGATAAGGCGACGGTTGGTGGTCCTGGTCTTGCTGTCGCACGAAAATCTAAGGCAGGAATAAGCATGTAGAAAGCTTATGATTTCCCCGTTTGGACCAGGGTTCGAATCCCTGCATCTCCACAAAATTACCCCCCGATCTATTGATGACAATAGGTTGGGGGTTTTAATCAACATTTACATCTGACTATAAAATCATCAGTTTTCTTTTCGCAGTCACCAATTTATCAAGCAAAGTTCCTTAAGCAAAACATTGTAAACATATCTACTACTTTGCGAAAAGAGGTCTGTTTCTGGATTATTAAGCAAAGAGAACGTGTTAGAATCATACATACATGACATCGCCATGCCAAGAGAATACCCTTTTTCTTCCATCAGAAAGCGAATGACATCAGTCACAATCCCTTCCTTCATGTATTCAAATTCAGACAAAGAAACATTCATATTTTTCGCAACAATGAAATAGCTAATTCGGTTCCAAAGAAATATTGATAAGTAATACCCTTTAAATATTTCAATCGTTCAAGAAAGGTCCTCACATCAATGTCACCATTTTGGAATTTACGAATTTGAAGCCCGACATTATCATTTGCTATCGGTCCGTATACCACATCGAACTTGTGAACCTGTCTTTCTGGATTAGGGTTATCTCGGTTTTCGCATACAAACTCGGCCCATTCTTCGGAATACCCTACAAATCTTTTGTAGTTTAAAACCTCCTGGGTCAATAGCGATTCATCAAATTCATACTTATTAATCACAACCTCTCCGCCAAAAGTCATTACCCTAATTTTCGCAATTCTTTCCGCCTGACAAATATCATCTGTCAAATAGAATCCTCTTCCAAAATCTTTATTAGGGTTTCCTTTGGTCAAGTCTATTTGCGAGATTTCAAGGTTGGAACCATGGTACAATATCATAGCGAGCCTCCTTGTTTCCTACAGAATGATGTTAGATAATGGACACTATCTTGGAAGGAGAAGGTGTGTAGGACATCGTAAAATTCATCCATATAGACATCTCCACCATACCTTTTCAAATAGCGGAATGCCACCTGTTCCGTAATGCCATGAGACACTGCGAAATCTCTAATTAGAGCAACAATGTATGCTATTTTTGAAGTATCCATATTCTTAATGTTTATGCAAAATTAGTATTTAATCGTATTACGCACACCCTCAACAGGATATTTTCTTACGATTAATCTCCTTAGTTTGTACGCCATAGAGGGCGCATAGCCAAGACGTTTGTAGTCTGCAATAGCTTGGTCGATGCTCAATTCCGGATCTTGCATCTGGTCCAAACGCTGGGATGCCACTTGCGCCATCCATTGCTTGAATGGCTCGGCCTTAGGGGATGGGATGGATTGGATGATACGAAAGAGTTGCTCTGTGGTGGCAACATCAGTTTTGTAAGCCTTACCATCTTTCGGGGATACCAATTTCAGTTGGTTACAATTTGTAACCGACTCATTACCCTCCTTGGCCAATCTAAATTTAAGTACTTTCCAATAGTTCTTTGCATGGTCATAATCTGATTGGTCAGTTAAGATATTACATACATCTACCACACTAAAGTACCACTGCTCCGTTTCACTATCCCAAACTGAGCGAACTTTCTTGTCTTCAAAAAGCTGAATTTCTTGTTTTTTCCCTTCCATTTTACAGATATATTTTAATCATTGTTATTTTCAACAAATATACAAAATAGTTGACGATACGCCAAATTTATCAAGGCGTAAAGCGGAGGGATGTTTTCAGCCTTTGTGCGGCTACCGTTTCGCCAGGAAGGGGCAAAAGCCACGATTCTTATCATTTCTAAAAAGTTGACTCAAATCGATAATCGGAATTTCAAAAGTTCTTCTCCGCTTATAAATACAGGAGCACCATCTTCAGAGACGAGGGAAGTGATATTCAGTTGGCCTAATGACACCTCCTCATCAAATACATAACAGAAGTATTTCTCGGCATTAGGTTCACTTGGATATAGTGACTTTTTTAGTCGGTCTGCAGTCATCGTTGCATGATGGTGAACACGGAATACACGATAGTCATTCTTTGGCTCCTTCCCATATTCATAAAGCACGACAAAGCTGACAATCGTCTTATCCAATTGCGTCTTCACCTGACCTCCTGGAACATCTTTGCCCAAACGGACATTGTAAATAAGCGAACCTCTGTCGTTATTTCCTAGAATCCAATCCAGATGTTCTTGGCTCGTATAGCATCCTATCAGGATTTTCTTGTCAAGGTACTTTTCGAGATAGTGCATAGTCAGGAAGTTAGTAGGTGTAGCAAATTTTGAAACTACGTCAACAGGAACGGCCATTACATCTTTTAGTATCTTACTTGGGTTATCTCCTATATTGCAGGACTTTACATAAAAAGAATCCTCCAACTGAGCTATCAAAGCCTCGTTTTCATCCTTAAACTTCTCATCCTTGCTAAGTGCCAAGGAATAATAGCGAACCACCCCACTATTATCGTACGGAGTGAACACTTTACCAAGCAATTGCTGGAAATGATCTTCAATATATGCGGAAGCGTTAACATCTGGATGTGGGGCCATCACATGGAAGGAAAAATTCTTTTCCAACATATTCTGTATGTCCGTTCTAAACATCTCCCTAATTTTCTTACACCATGCCGTTTTCTCTCCACTATCGTTGCGACCGTACAAGGCAACAACAAAAAGGAAATTCACGTCATAATGGGCTATGAGGAATGTATCCCGATCAAAAAGGCGATTCTCGAACTGACGAGAAGAAAAAACATCTTTTACATTATCAGTCTTTTGGATACTATCGTTCTTGTCGAGCGTCTTTTGTTCGGCAGAGATGAAAAAGTTGGGAATGATGTTATAACCTTCCGTTTCATCATCACGTAGTTTTAGATGCCCTTTTTGATCTTCTTCTTTACCATCATTGAAGAGATCGAGATTCCATTGGATTACATTCCTTGCGTAGGTGAACTGCTTGTAGACAGATTCTTTTCCTATCTCATGCCCTCGTTTATAGTATTTAGAATCACCGATATAATAGATTTTCTTCTCATCCTCATTATTCGTCAGATTCTTATGTTTATACATGTGGTCCACCCGTTTGCCATCACCCTGATTGATCAATTCGTTTGGAATAGACTTTCGGTCTCCAATGAGTTCATCAATAATGGCTTCAAAGACAATATTGAAATTTTGGGCTAAGAGGTACTCCTTGTCATTGGTCTCCACATTTATCTTTTTGCTTTGGTCGAAGAACGCATAGCAGAGATCCCATAGATAAAGCGCCTTGTCGGAGAAATACTTGTACTTAATCTGCATCATGCGGATTTTACCCATACCTTCCATGTAGTTCTTGAACATCTCACCCGTGATGAGTTGGAAGTTCACATTTATCTGCACAGGGAATCCGTATGTCTCCCGCATATAGTTTAAGATGGAGAAAAAGATGATTAAAAGTTCTTCGTCAAAATTGATTTTACGCTTTTTATTTACAGGATTGAGATAGATTGGCGTGTTCTGCTGAACCACCGCAGTTGAGTGCGAAATGGTGCGAGTCCAATTGATTTTATTGTAGCCTGAATGTATGTTTCTTAAAACAAAGAAGAAGAAATCCTGATTCTCACGATTGAACTTTTGCAAAGCCAGCAAGATATCAAGGAAGGTGTTACACTGGTGCAAACGTCCCTTATTCATTTGAGGAACTATTTGCTGTCGGATGATAGTGTTATCAATAGCGCTATCCCTATAGACGCAGATGGCTCGATAAATCCACACAGAGAGTTCGTAGATGAACTTATACTCTTCAGAAGAGAGCAACGTCTGATTTTCTATGTCGATGATATCCTCAGGAGCGCAATGTCCGAACACCAATTCGCCTTCCATCAGCACTTTGGGAAGAATAAAGACACAATCCTTCAACCTTGGGTTATAAAAATAACCCACATAGTTCACGCTCACTTTACCATCCACATCCCTAAGGTTTGATATTCCTTCAAGGACAGGATTTACAAGAGAAGCCGGATACTGATGTTCTTCTATGAGGATTCGCATGATTTTTATTCCTCGTTTTCTGAATTTATGAATTGTCCAGACACTGTCTGGATTTTTGGATTGGTGCGAGCAGATTCTATTAGTTCACGGATATTATCAAACAGAGCATTGTATCCTGTTCCTCCCACAACTATCTCATTATTATCCATTATTCAGTCTTAATGTTTGGGGCGTTGTTTGCATAATCTTCGATAGTATTCTTTTCCACCTTCAGATTGTCCAAGAATTTTAAAACCATCCTCTCGTTGATTGTGCCATCTGTCTTATAATACGACTTGAAAGACATAACCTTTCCTTCCTCATCCTTAAACATCTCACGATCGAAACCGTAGTCTTTGAACACATCATTGTAGATGTAGAACAGCACCTTGCTCACAAATTTATCTGCGTCTATGACACCATTATTGGCACGGCAGAAATAGAAACCAAGCATTTTATCCTCTGAATGCGTAGTGTTATCAATCTCCTCATTGATCTTTTCAAGGAACGAAGACCATGAATATTCATTGCTGGCTGTCTTAATTGTCCAATTCTCTTTCTTCGTGTCAATAGGCATATACTTCCAGTCCCATCTTCTCTTGAAGGCAGAGTCAATGGGGAACAGACTTTGGTCGCTGGTGTTCATTGTTGCCCATATGTAGAGGTTTGGAGGAAGACAAAGTTTACCGTCCTTGATACCGTCCTTGTTTGTCAACCATTGGGTACCGTTTTTTTTTGCTCCAGTCTCCAAGAATGCCTTCAGGTCCTCGTCGGCATCAATTGGGTAGGTGGAGAATCCACATCTTACACCCTCCATTTCGCGATCTAAAAGTTGGAAAATATCTCCGAATATTTGGGCACAGTTACCTCGATTGATTTCCTCGATAATGAGGAATACCGGTTCATTCGATTCCAAACGATTCCAAGCCTCGCAATAAGTTTTCGTAAAAGCCTGGGGAACGAAGCTGTAAGAGATACGATTCTTTTCTTCTGGTTTCGCATTCGCCACTTCATGACCGCTTCCATCACGAACAGGAGCCTCTACCATCGTTGGTTTGTAACATCCTACAAATGTACTGTAGTCGCTATCAGGATGGAAAGTGGTGCGGAAATGAACTCTTTCCTTATCCTCCACCTCACGTTTGATGGTGTTGCTTTTACCGGTACCGGGGGCGCCGTAGAAGATGCGTTGGAGGGGAAGGTTGAGATTAAGCCTTCGGATTGGTTTATCTTCCTCAAGAGGTGGAAATTCATAAATACCATCATTCAAATTTTTCCATGCATTAATTCCCGCCGAAAAATAAGCATTACTTCCTGAATTAAAACCCCCATCTAACAGAAGTTGTTCATAATCCCCCTTGTAAAAATTCCGTATAGCCTCACCGTGCGTAAAGCCAAAATACATTAAAAAATCATTCTTAGTAATTCGTTTTGCACAATAATCATCATAGCCTTTTCTACAGGCATCTATTAAATCTTGTTTAGTTTCTATTGTTTCTTTAAATGGTATCATTTTAATTTGTTGTTAAACATGTGTTTTGCAAATAATTTCACGCACTCCACATTCACAGCATTTCCAAACTGCTTATAAGCTTGCTGTTGCTTAACATCAGGTTGGAAGTTTTCAGGGAAGTTCTGAAGACGTGCACATTCTCTTGGAGTTAAAAATCTTCTCCTTGAGCCAATGATTGAAGTCTGTACGATAGCAACGAGTGCAGGGAAATAGGTATTAACCTTAACTCGGATGCCAGAAGGACGCAACTGGAAGATTTGATTCCAAATGTTAGGATGTTTTGTTTGTCCAGCTTGCCACTCCAGTTTTGCCTTTGCACCAAAGAACAGAGGATTCTGATGTGCTCTTTCAAGCCACTCATCAATAAACTTTCGGTTATTTACATAGAGTTCATTGTTTTTTATGATGAAGTTTTGCTTCCATGCAGGGTATTGTGCTAAATCTTCATTAGGATCAAGGTCGCACAATCTATCTGACCATACAGGGAATCCTGGCAGTCTCTTTACCTGTATGTTCTGGATAAACTCATTCCATAGGTCAATAAGATTCTCCATATCTGGAGAGATACGATACTCTTCTATATTAGGAATCTCATTATCATCTTGAAGTATAGAGTCAATAGAGCAAGGTACCATCTGCTCCTTTGTAAATGTAAATGGAGGTACATCGCCAATATCCTTACGCACACACATAATATAAACACGCTCACGATGCTGAGGAATACCAACGTAGTGAGGACTGAATATTACAGGCTCTGGCAGAAGATTATAACCTAATTCATCCAACTTATCATGTATAACTCGCCAAGTATTACCATGATCATGACTCGCCAAATTACGTACATTCTCCAACAAAGCATACTTTGGTTGATGATGTTCAAGAATGCGACAAATATCGAAGAACAAAGTACCCTTTGTTGGATCATCGAAGCCTAAACGGTTACCTGCTTTAGAAAATGCCTGACAAGGGAAACCTCCACATAATACATCATGTGCAGGAATATCCTCTGCTGCAATCTTAGTAATATCACCAACTGGTCTAAAACCATAGTTTGCTTCATAAGTTTTACGACAATCTTCATCTATGTCGCTAGCAAAGACACACGTACCACCAAGAGATTCCATTGCTTGATGGAAGCCGCCTATGCCACAGAATAAGTCAATAAATCTAAATGGTTTCATTATTGATTATAGGTGTATCTAAATACAATAAAGTTTTCTATATTTCTTTTGTTAATCATAAATTTCTGTTTCCTAGGATTACCTCCAGGTTGGTGTCCTTGATTGAAATTAGAAAGTACTTCCCTGTAGTTAATTCTATTCAACTCGATGATGTACATCTTGATAAATTTTACGCTATGTTTCATGCGATCTTTATATGATGTTTCAGGTTTGTTAAACGTGGGGTCAATGCTTTTTATATACCGTACACGCTCAGCTGCTGCTTCACCATTTCTATCAACATCCTTGATAGTATCATGCTCATAAATGACATACCAGAACTTATCGTGTTGACAAATACATTCTGTCAGGTTGGCCTTATCGTTACCAGGGGCCTCTTTCTTTGAAATGTCACTTGCTTTTAGATCACCATAAAAATCATCATCATCAAAACGAATGTCAAAATCCCATTCTCCTGATCGTTTTTGAGAGATATAGCGCATCTTCTGAGTTACGTGATTGTCAATAGTAAATTTATTAAACTTATACTCTAAGAACCATCCAGCCCATTCTGTTTCCTGCCATTTCGACCATGTTCCATGGTGCATCTCACGGATGATATCCAAGGCATATAACCATTCCCCAAAGGTGAAGCCATTATTAAATCGCCTAAACAGATCAAATAAATTAATGTCATTTTGTTCGTTTCCGATAATGTAATCACGAATCTTGTTGCATCTTATTGTTGCAACTTTATTATTAGAAGCATCTGTCTTCCTAAATACTCCATATTTCATCGCTTGATACAAATCATTGACGTATACATGAGCCGAAGAATTATGCATTTTTTTATGAAGATAAGTTGACTCATCCAAATGCACAAAAACAATGTTACCTTGATAGTGATATACTCCGAGTAAACAAATTTCATAATCCAGACGTTGCGTATCAACAGTAATAGCAAACTCTTTGAACCAGTTGGACAACTGAATACGCTTTTTAAATACAGGATGAGGATTTCCCAAATACGTAACAGCTTTGGCAAGAATAATGACATTCCTTCCACTATTTCTTACTACCAGCACCTTTTTATTCAGTACGGTTTCGATTTGACAGATATCGCTTCCAACTGCATTTATAATAGAATTGAATAATCGATTCCCTCGAAGAGGCTCGTCCTTTGCTAAGTGCAAACTCAAATCAGCACTTAATTGCTCATTATTTTTGTTCATTTTTTGGATTAATTACTTTTTCTATTGCTGTGAAATACGGATAATAGTTTCTTTGATCATATATCGGCTCGTACGATTTACAACAAAGTTCTTGGGGTGTCATTGGGTTATTACTCTTTAACCTAAAACACAGATAAGTCTCACCAGAGGTGGCAAAACCTAATGATTTCAAGAATGAAGAATCTGCCAATACAGGTTCTTCTGCATCAAGTTCATATAGGTCAGCCTTATCCTTATGATGAATCAATAGGTATTTTGGAACTACGGAGCAATCTTCCTTGAACATAGATCCCTTTCTTCCATCGGAACGGACGTAATACAACTTATTTTGAAGTATGAGTTGTTTATGCCAATCACCTTTATAGTAACCAACAAGAACGGTACCATCGGAAGGCTTAACTTGTTTAGCCTGAACTGAAGGAGCAACTGTAATACGATTAAGAGCACTAAGAATGGCTTTAGCTATTTCATTTCCAAGACGAGGTGGAACTGCATTTCCAATCATCTTATATGCATCTTTTATGTCATCGTATTCAAAGATAAAGTTATCAGGGAACGTCTGGATTCTAGCACATTCGCGGACACTTAGTCTTCTGTACTCGCTCATTTTATCTTTTTGGAAGTTCCAGTTCTCATGACCGAAATACATCATCTTTGGTGATGATGGGTGCAAGGGAGCGAAATCGGCTGTTGCATTTATAGTGAATGATGGTTGCTGCCAACCTCTACGTCTATTGCCTCGATAGTAGAAAGATCCGAATTTAGATGTCAGTACATCATGATTCGGGCGTGTATGTTCCGTAATGTTGCTCTCTTTTCGTCCAGAGTAGAAATTAGGTTCTTCTGTTATATCTCCAATTGCTCTCTCAAGCGTGACAGGCACTTCACATGTTGGATTTGGGAATGTAAACGTAACGTTTAATTCTTTTTTGAAGCCTACGAAGAAAACTCTTTCGCGATTTTGTGGAATACGAAAATTCACAGCATCAAGCAATGCCCATTGCACATCATAGCCAGCGCCATCAAGCCTATTAACAAAATCTTCAAAAACTTCCTTGAACTTATCATCCAACATACCTTTTACATTCTCAATTACGAAGAACTTTGGCTGCTTTGCTTTGATAAGTTCTATATATTTCAGGAACAACTGTCCTCTTTCATCATCTAGACCTTTCTGCTTTCCTCCTACGCTCCATGATTGGCAAGGAGGTCCACCTACGAATCCGTCACAGTCAGGAATCGAATTAGGGTCAATCTTGCAGACATCCCCAAGCACAAACTCTGTGTTTGGATGATTGCGAATATATGTTGCACGACAATGTGGTTCGAACTCATTAGCCCAAACTACATTGAATCCTGCCTGCTCAAAGCCAAGGTCAAGACCACCGCACCCTGCAAAGAATGATACTACATTCATATCTTTTGCTAATACTTAATCTTTTAGTACCACTTCAATAGCCAGATACTCGGCTATTACAAATTTGACCTTATTTCCTTCGTTAGAAGTACAATATCTATACCTTCCTGTTTGCACAACATTCCATTGTGAGTATATCCTTGACGATAAACCGTCAGCGAATATAACATTTTGTCGTATAATTCGGCTTCCTACTTCAGGTAGTATATTGCTACAATATGGTATTTCAAAATTTTCACGTTCTTTATCGGTCATTTGTTCAAGCAACCTCATCGAAATTAGAAAATCAGAGTCCAGTGATAGTTTTTCATTGAGATACGCAAGATGACCCAATGCCAGTTTTCGGAACACTGATATAAATCTATTCTTTTCATAATCCCAGAAAAAAACATCTCCGAATTTAACATGTTGCCCTTTGATTCTTTTCGACAAGCCCTTTGAATGCATCAATGTTTCTCTCGTTTTATCTCGATTCATAGATTGTACATCGGTTGTACCTTGCTTCATGCAATCAATTATGCAGGAAACATATTCCTCATCAAAAGAGAACTGTGCATTGCAATGGTGGCAACAAGGGACAACTGGAGGCTCTGAAGGTAATGGACTATCTAGAAAGCACTTCGAAGGAATGTGGTCTTCAGTATCTGCGTGATCACCGCAATAAGCACACACATTCCGCAGCCTCCAATCGTTGTAATATGTCTTGAAGGAGGATAACATTTTTGTTATTATTCACTTTTTTTACGAATACACTCTGCGATATCAACACCAACACGAGTTAGTTGAGATGCATACTTATTTACGATATGCAAAGCATAACTCTCTTTTATATCAAACTGCCACTGATATCTCTCGTTATTGATTGATTTAAATTCCCAACCATTTTCGATGGCATTTGCTGCTATAGGAGCACCATCTTGTAATGGATTAAAATGAATTTTTGTAACCGCGTAAGAATTTACACTCACAAAAAGAATCTCATCCTCATTCGTAATAATTGGAACACCTTTTTGTTGAGTCATAATCGGCAAAAACAGAAAGTCTCTGCCTTTTTCTCCCTCCTCTGGTAACGGAATTCTAGCAGAATCACAAGTTTGCTGTATGCATAATAAAAAAGCTCCTGTCTGTGTATTTTTAACAACTGTTCCTAAAGATAATAATGGCGCATTTTTAGACCTCCCAAAAAGATTCCTAATTTGGGTTAATCTTGCAAAACCATTATTAGATAGTTGTTGCTGGGCATCCTCTTTGGCACCAAACAAAGACGCAGACTTTTCCAAGAAAAAGGATTCACTCGACTTTGACACTTGATTTTCTATAAGGACAGCATTAATTCGCTCATATATTTTCGTTCCTGATGCATTTACTAAATTCTTACAAAAATCAGAAGTTATCTTCAATTTCTTCTTGTTTGCATACTCAACCTCATATGGTTCAATGATGTTATCTTCAATCCACGCTAGATACCACTCATGCATTGGGATAGGCTCCTCTTGTAACAACTCACCTATCGCCGAACCCAAACATGTATTCAGCAATTTTTGCGCATCCTCCTTATTTGGGATAGAAATTTCGTGCCCCAAGTAAGCAGCATCCATATCTTTGTGAAAGACACTTAAGATTTTCGGTGTATTTTCCCTTATCCTTGAAATCGCTGATAAGGCATAATTCGGCAGAAGTCCCTTTACCTTTTCTGTAAATATATCAACTATTGCGATCGGCAAATTTTCATACGATATCACAAACTTGTTCCATTCTGAATTGTATTGGAACGTATTCTTTGCTCGAACAACGATTTCAATATTTTTGCTAGACAAAGAAAATGATTCTTTTTGGACAGTCAACGGGTAATCATAGAGTTCCTTGCATACATCGTCATATACCTTACCAAAGTTCGTTTCTCCTGTATAGATAACTACCATTTTAAACTTATCATCCTCTGCCTCATCCAATACCAAGTGCAACAACTCGGATGTATATTCACCTCTTATATCATCTTTTGCATCCGCATTAGGATCAACAGGCTTTGTCCTATGCAATAAAAGCCGCCAGTCAACAACTAACACATCTGCATTATGAGCCAAAATAGCACAATGGTCAATATCCGTATCATTCACGGGAGCGTAAATAGCACAGATTTTACCTGCATCTGCAAAACATTTAGATACTATTTTAGCATCAAATGAATTAGGATTGCTCTCTGTACCAAAAGCTTCCTCATCTATAAACACGATATCTCGCAAATAATCATCAACAATTTTTCGAGATATTTCATCAAAACTATGTTCAGCCATTTTTATTTTATTTCTTTTGAATTTTAAACGTAACATTAGCCCCTTCAAGAGGTTCAACAATAGACAATTCATATCCTTCATCATTCAAGATTTCTCGACTGATACTCAATCCCAAACCTCGACCGTTAGGCTTCCGTGAGTATCTAAGATTAAATATTCTCTCCCACTCGTTTTGTGGAATAGAAGGCCCGTTATTGGATATATATATCGCATCGTCTGTTGCATGTAGTCGTATAATACGAGGATTAATATCCGATTGTTTAAGCCAATAAATTGCATTGTCTACAATATTTACAAATACGGGATAGAAGGTTGATCTAAAACCATTTAGGTGCTGGCTAGCAAAACCATTCGTGTGTTTTAATGATATTTCGTGACGCTGCAGCCTAGAGCCAAACAAATCACTCAGATATAAACGAATATCAGTTAACGGAATATCAATTCTCTCGCGTTCCATTCGTCTATTAAGGGGAGTCATCAAGCCGAGATAACTTTCCAAATGTTCAAAATTCACACTAACATTTTTATATAATGGTTGTAAATTTTGTTCCACATCAGACCAAGCCTTCAAATCCTTCACACTTCGGCGAATGGAGTCCACTGTGCTAGAGAATTCATGATGTATTATACCTATTGCCAATCCTAATTGACTTAGTTCGAGATCTGAATTGACTTGAGTCCGCAACTCTTCCAATTCTTCATATAGAGACTCTTCTATATCTTGATTCGTTATTACTTCACCAGAATCCAATTTCTGAATCTGAATACCTTCCAATTGGCGTATGATACGTTCCATAATATCGGTATTTCGATCTTTTATTGTATCAATTTGAGTCTCCATACGAATTCTTTCTTGAACAATATCAAAATCTTCCTGCTTTTGTACAGCGAGTACTTGGAACTGAGAGCGGACATCTTGTATTTGCGCTTCTAAATCTTGCATAAGCTGATTAGACACTTCTCTAACCTTTTCTGTTACCAGTTTTGCAGCGGCATTAAGTTCTGCCGTTTTGTTTCTGTTCATTTTGGAAGCATTTTCAGAGATTACTGTTACCGCATTTTCAAGTCTTTTACGCTTACTTAATTCAATTTGCAATTGGGAAACTATTTCGTTTATCAGTCTATCAATCTCAACCAAAGCAGGTTTAAACACCTCTTCATCCAATATCCTGTATTGCTTTTTATAGAGTTCATAATCTTCTACATGATTTTTTCCAACATAAAATCCCTTTATGCTCGGTACTTCGATGGCGTTTTGGTAATTCAAAATATCCTTGCGAACTTTTGATTCAGCTTCCAACAAACACTGACTTGCTTCGTCTGGATTTTTTTTATATTGCAGACCTACTATTGTAGTCTTAAAATGAAGCAAAATATCATCAACCCGTTTTTGATATTCATTAGTTGATAATAATTCAAAAAACAAGGCCATTTTTTTAAGGAACTTATCCTTTTTATTTTTGGATTTCTTCTCCTGCATCTGTAGAGCCTTATGCGCCTTATTGTACTCATCTTTCTTTTGACGATAATAATCTGCTAATGATGAATTTGCCTTATCGCAAAAGATTTCTTGGGCTAATTGCCAAAAGAAATTTTTTAAAATAGCACGAAATTGTTTGTAGGCTAGATTTTCAATAAAGCCTTCACGTCCTGCCTTTTCCACCAAACTGCTATGAGACGTATCCTGAACATCAATTGCACCAAAGATACGACGATAGGAAAAGAAATACGTAGATGCACGCTTTGAGCGATTTTTCTCTATGTCAAGGAAGTCGTAGTCCGAGTTTCCATATGGTAAAACACGGATATTATTTCTGTAAATATATAGTCCACCAATCTGGTTAGTCTTATTAAACAATTTTGAGTAATTAACATCCGAGATACGAGAGTCATTTTTATCTCCCTGTAGATAAGCAAAATCTATTTTGAATGGGCCACACGATGTCGCACGATATACATTATCTTTCCAATTGACGTTATATTCTACTTCCCTCTCTCCATATAGGGTGATTGTTCCATGAAATTGTCCATATTTATCAAACTCACCTTTAATACGATGATCTGCTAACAAAAATTCCTCTGGAGTAAAAAACTGTTGACTATCAATGATGCTTACAAACGAACCATCTTCATCTTGATAATCTCTAAACGCAATATCAATCGCTGGTTTATCATGGTCAGGAGTCATCGTGTTATGAAATCCCAACAGGGTAGTTTGCATCTTTGTTGCTTCATCAGCACCTTGCTCTCTTTGTAAATCAATATATAACGACTCGTTAAGATTCGAAATGTAGAAATGCGTTCCGCTTAATTGATTTAAGTCAAAATTTCCTTGTAGTTGAGACGATAACTCTACAGGGGATATTGATATATTTTTCAAAGAGTCAAGTAATCTTTCGTAATCTAATTGAGATATCTGTCCTCTTTCGAACAAATCCTTCACATTCAATTTTACGTCTGCTACTAGTTCGGCGATTTCATTGCCACTCGGCATAGAGTCATATTCTACAACAGGCACAACAATATCTTCAAGATTTACGCCTTGAAGCTCGAACAAATCCCAATCCAAGAAGGATGCAACAATTGAATTCTTATCACTATTTTTTGGACGTGATAATACCAAGACTTGCCCTCCAATCGATGCTATTGCAAGTCTTCCTATACCCTTTTCACCCGAAACTTGTCGAAAAGGTTTTGTTTCATCTATAGGAGGTAAGTTATTCGATGATTTCACCTTACTTTCAGTCCCCAAAATCAACCATCGATTCTCAAAATCAAATCTACTCATCCCGACGCCATCGTCTCGAAGTACTAGAAGTCCATCTTTTCGCAGCAAACTGATGTCAAAATGATCTGCGTACGCATCGTACGCATTCTTCAACAACTCATTTATTGCTGTTGGAATGCCTGCAATTTGTTGCCTACCTAATAGATCAAGAGCCCTTGCTCTGGTTTTAAACTGTGCCATCTGAATTAGATTTTATAGTTTCGCCCAATCTTCTTGCATATTCGCAAGGTACCGCATTGCCTATGAGCTTAGCTGCTGTGGCAATGCTATTTGTTTTAAAAACATATTCCTTAGGAAATGTTTGTATGGTTGCCCCTTCTCTAATAGAGATAGCTCGATCCTCTTCTGGATGTCCGAAGCGTCCATTGGATACACTGAAAAACTTTGTCGTAATGGTCGGCGCTGGTCTGTCCCACCACATACGGCCATAGGTGTCTTTGAAACTATCGTCATGACCGACAAAACAAGGCAACTGCAACTCTTTATCATTTGCCCAATCTAATCGGCTTCCTCCGTCATGGTGAGTCTTTTGCATACGCCTTATTCCTTTCGGACTCAATCCTGCAACTGTATGTTTAAAATCAGTGACATCCTTATGCCCTGCTGATATTTTAGGAAATCCGTTAGATTCTCCTAGCACATCTCGAACAGTTAACTTCTTTTCGCTTTTGTCCGGGAAATATATTTCTTTGTCTTCCAAACGCGTAGCAATCAAAGAAAAACGACGACGACTCTGAGGAACGCCATAATCGTTCATATTGACAATCTTTTTATCATACTTATAACCCAATCTTTCAAGTTCTGACAAGAAAAATGGTAAGATACTCTCTTTGTTGGTCGTAATACCTGGAACATTTTCTACCAACACATAACCAGGCCGATAGTAGTCTATAAAACGTGAAAAGTTTCGCAATAAATCCTTTGACTTCAATGACTTATTTTTATCAGAATTGATAATGCTATAGAACTGACATGGACTACATCCAACCAATATCAAAGAATCGTCATTCGGATGAATGTCAAAGATACGTTCGAAGTAGTTTGTCCTCAAATTTCTGATATCAGTTTGAATATATACAGTTCCAGGATTGTTGAATTCATAGGTCTCTTTTGCATCCTTGTCAAAATCCACGCCAGCAATTACATTGATTCCCGCTTGACGTAATCCACAGGTCATTCCTCCTCCTCCACAGAAAAAATCAATGGCTTTAAGATCTGTTCGTATATTTATCAAACTCTTTTTCATTTGTTACTCAAATAAAATGTGGCATACAAACCTCCATAGCCCCCCAAAGAGGTCAATGAATGTATATGTTTTTGCTAGATATCATCAGAATCGCATAAATTAAAAGGGTTACCCCTATTTACAATAATTCTGTAAAATTATCGAATTTATCTCAGCAAAACAAACCATAACCGTACAAAAGATTCCAAAATCGTAAAACATTATGAATAATGGAATGGGGAATTAAATGTTATTCAATAATCATTTATACTATAAACACTTTGCTTTTGCCCTTTCAGGGCGAAATGTACCCCCAAATTCATTATCACCCAAGGCGATGCCATTGGGCTATAGGCACGTTGTGATTGCCCTTTCAGGGCGAAACTATGAATGATGGATAACACCCTGAAAGGGCAAAAGCACATAGCGCAATCTTATTTTTCTGTTTTAACACTCTTGAGTTTTTCTTTAACTCGTCTTTACCATTAGGAATCAATCACTATTATCACAAATTTAAAAATAATATTAATCGCAACAAACCTTCTACATGAAGAAAACAGCCCAGACATCAACTGCATATTTAGGCAGTTCCTGATTTTAAGTAGCCCTCCTTATACACTCTGTATTAATTTTTCTATAATACGTTCCCTCTCCCGACTTCCCGTAGTTGACAACCTCAACAGAGGTAATCCATAAATTTTCAAAATATGATCTTTCATAAGATCCCTTTGATGTTGAAGGGTATTCTCTTTGTGGTACATATATCCGTCAGTCTCAATTGCCAATACAGGCTTTTTTGACACATGGTTAATGATTAGAAAATCCAAATGGGTTGAAAAGTGTGATACATATTTTTTCTCAGCTTCGCTCATAAGAGTTTTGTCTCTGATTACATTTCGAATAGGAATGTGACATAAAACACCTAAATGGCGAAATTCAGGACATTGCTCTATAATTTCTGAAATAAGTTGATAAGTAATGTTTTCAGACTCGTACTCTGAAATTCTTTTTGATTGAGAAATAAAAGCTATTCTTTGCTGTGTATATTGTTGGTAAAGGGTGTCGAAGATGGATGAAATTTTGCTCTCCATTACAGTAAAATTATTGTAATTGATATAATCCACCAGTTCACTTATCACCCCTTTTCTTAACTGCTCATTGCCTGATAACACTATACAAAACCTCTTTTTGGCTCTGGATATGGCAACATTTATCAAATTAGGGTCATCACTAAACTCTGTAATTTGATCATCAACCACACTCATAATAATTGAATCTTTTTCCCGACCTTGATATTTATGAATAGTAGCTGTTTCGATAAATGGTAACTGTTTGTGGAATGCGTCGACCTGTGCATTGTATGGAGTTATGACTCCTAAGCTCTCCTCTCCCGACAACAAGGGGAGGACCTCTTGCACCACCACATCTATCTCCCTTTGATTATAAAGTCCTCTGGAATGATTGCCAGGAACAGTCTTTACAGCCATCATAACATTCTCTTCATGATGATCCTCCGTCATAATGACTAACTGACCTTTATAGAATTTCTGGTTACAGAAATTGATAATCCGCGGATGACATCTGTAATGCTCTCGCAAAAGTGTTTCTTTAACATTGGGAACAACAGCTAATACCGATTGCAGAAAACTATTCTCCGCACTATTGTATCCATCTGCAACTTTGAATTCATTGAATATCGTATTTAACTTTCCTTTATCCTCTTCTGTGATTACATTGGGCAGTTGCAGTTGATCTCCTACTATGATGGCATTTCTAGCGCAAGTCAAGGCCAAGGCCCCAGTTTCTACAGAAACTTGAGAAGCTTCATCAATTATAAGATAATCATATACAGTTTCTCTAAGTGTAGTTCTCGCCGAAAATGTCGTGCTGAGAACAATTGGATATTGTTCACAAACTTCGTTGGCGCTTCGACCTAAATCTTTCAGATCGGAGAAAAATCTTCTGGTTATTGTAGCGTATTTTTTTGACAAGTTGTTTTTCAACAATGCCATAGAAGCAGAAGAAAGTAACTTCATTGTTGCTGCAGAATCTATTCCTCTTAATTCAGACTCATCTGCGTCTATACATTCTCGAAGCTCCCTTATCTTTACAATGTAAAATATAATTTGGATTTCCCTAATTGTCGGACCAATATCATTTCGATTTAATTGAGACTTAATACCTAGTCTCTTCTCTCTGATTAAATTTAACAAAAACCATTTGATTGACCCCTTTATCTTTGCGAATATGCCTTTGTTGATATTTAAATCATTTTCTGCGAAAGCCTGGTATTGCAACCATAACGACATTAACTTTGAAGAAGTCACATTGGAAGGCACCTGGATAGAATAATCCTCTGTTGGGTTATCCTCTTGGAAATGTTTCCACTCGAGTTCGATTTCATTTAATTCATGCTTATGCTTTGCCACATTTTCCTGCAACTTGAATATTCTTTTGGCAAGAGATAATGAGGAGGATACTTGACTGCTAAGATTTGCAATTTGAAAATCTTCTTTGATCCATTGAAATATCTCATTAGGAATTTCTGGCTGATTCTTTATGAACTTTTCCTTATTTTCTTTACTCCCTAATGGAGCCACGACAAAACCCATGCCATATTGTTCTAATTTTTCTAAGACATTCAATGTCGCAGAATTATTATTAGAAACAATCATGGCAGTCTTACCTTGAAGCAAGACATTTGCCACAATATTTAATATCGTCTGAGTCTTACCTGTTCCTGGAGGACCCTGGATCACACTGATTTGATTACTAAATGCAGATCTGACGGCCTCTTCTTGACTTCCATTGCATCCAAAAGGGAATATGAGAGAAGAAGGAGTATTCACCTTCTTCTGTTTAATCTTGGGATTTAGATATGGAGCAATCGTCAGGCTATTATCAATAAAATCAATTCCATCATAAAGCGAAGCTAGGATACCTTGTTGGTCTTCTTCTTTTCCTAAAACATTGATTTGAGCGACTCTCTTTAAGTATTCAAATGAGTTTTTTGCTGTTGCATCACACAAGCAGGATGTAACAACTTTAATTGTGCCATTCATATACTCTTTAGAAGCTCCATTGGAGAAGGTAATTCTCCAATGCTTTTTTTCCCCTTCTTGAAAGGAATAAATATTGTCAATACACGAGGTTAGTTTGTCATTAATATACACTTTACAAAGTAAATGGTCTACCCATGTGCCATTACAAAGAATAACTACATCTGAACTTTTGTAATGATAGGTATTAGATGATGATAGGTATTTTACATTGTAAACACCATTATCCTCTCTGTGTATTGATTCAATCTGAAGAGACTTCGGATCTCCCTTGATGATAATAAATGGATTTTCCTTCCCCATGCCACATCAACAATGAATTGTCACAAATTTAAAAATAATAAATGAAATGGAATATTTATATGACAAATTGAACATATGAAATTATCAATCCTATCACATCAAACCCTCCTTGTCAAGAAAATTTTCCTAACAAAAAAGAGGGTGTATCAAAACTAATAAAGTTGCGATACACCCTCTTTTTAACTCGTTGAGAATTGGATGGATTTTTAGGAGTGTAAAAATTCAGGATTGTCGCAAATATTCGATTCTCACGAACTGAAATTTTCATAAAAACA
>JAZUDI010000048.1:0-3490 GCA_045639525.1 Paludibacteraceae bacterium
ATATGGAGACTTGGTGCTGCGTTGCGTCACGTAGTACTTCAACTCCGCTGGCTTGTCGGTCTTCACCGTGAACGGCTCGGTTGAGCCCGTGCCGTCTGGCTTGCCATCCTTTTCGTACCAACGCAATTCGTAGATGGCGTCAGTGGTCTTAACAATATCCGCCAAATCAACATCCGATCCTACACAGACAATCGTATCGATCGCCTCTGGAAGTGGAGAAGAATTGACTGTAATCTTAACCTTTTCACCAGGGCCTTCACAACCTGCTTCGCTCACTTGACGAACAAAGAAGTAGAATTCAGCCTCCTCATTCAACGATACAGATGGTACAGTCGATGAGTAACCTGATGTTGGTGCTGTTTCAGCAGACTTAGTGGTCTCTACCCACTCCAACTTATTCTTACCCTCCGCATCAGCGGCATCCTCGATAGTCTTGCTCTTGCCCTCATCCATCAACCAGTCTTGGTTATGAACAACCGGCTTCTCTGGAATAGCGTCAATGTTCACCTCAAATGTGAAAGGCTCACCTACACACTTAGTAGCTTTATCTGTAAGAGTCATGGTAAACTCAACAGGGCTATCAGCAGCCTCCAACTTATCCAACTCATCAATCAAGGCCTTGATCTTAACCTCGCCGGCAGGACCTACAAGATCCACATCATAAGCAGACAAACTCTTCACAAGTTCATCCACATATTTTGTAACCTTATCGTTATCGGAAGCCAAGCCCTCACAGAAGGAAGGGATCTCGACAGTTGGATTTTCTGGGATTGGATCAGCAAAGATGATGATCTCATCGGTCTTATCACACTTAGTGGTTCCTGTAGGATCCTCAAAGTTATCATGTACCTTCAAAAAGTAAGAAGTACCCTCTTCCTTCACATCAGCCCAAGAGACAACCAAATCCTCGGCAACAGTACCAGACTTAACCGTCTTGAGACCTACGTTGGTCTTACTCTCCTTGTGCCATGAGATCTTAAAGTCCTCATAGTCCACACCATTCTTATCAGGAGCAGTCACATCGTTAGAAGACAATGTGACAGATTCGCCAGAACACAAGTGGACAGTCTTGACGCCTGTAGCATCCTTGCCAATACGTCCATCGCCAGAAGGTTTGATCACAGGATCCTTAGGCTCTGTACATTCAGGGCAATCAACGGTAAGCACGATTGACTCAGATACGGAAAATTCACCACAAGGAGCATTAGGACGATAAAATCCATAAGTGGCAATTTCATTCTCTAAAGCTTCCTTCTCACCTAGAATACATCTATAATATACCTTTTTACCAGACTCCCAATTAGGATCGATAGTAGAAGACAAATCAATGACTTCTATATCAGAGACAGGACCAACTATCGTTTTCCAAGACTTACTATCATCAGGTGTAGTTGTATACTGATATACATAATTTGCCTTACCCTTCATATTAGTCTTGATCATCTCTGTTTCCAAAACGTAAAGTCCTGCGTCATCTCCTTTACAAGATTTTGTCTCTTCTAAATAAGAATCTAAATCAAAATAAATATTAATCGTTGGCTGAGAACATGCATAAATTTGAATATCATCCAACACAAGGTCATTACCATGTTCGTTAACTGACGCACCACCTGCATAAGATACGATGGAGAACTCCAAATCTGTTCCAGTTAAAGCAACATCTACGCTAACAGGTACCCAGTTGACACTACCGGTCGCAGACTTGGTGATACGATCAGATTTATAAATTTTGCCATTCGCCAAATCCTTTACTTGAATATAGATATCCACATCATTCGCTCCATCAGAGAAAGTATTAATGTAGCACATCAACGTCAAATCCTTTTGGCACAAGCCGTGAATTTCACGAGAGTATATCGTCTCATCTGGTTTATTATTACAATTCAAAAACAACATACCACCATAGGCACTACCTCCGTAAGTATGGTCAGGGACGAAAACCCATCCATTGTCTTTAGGCTTTCCTCCATTACCAAACTGAGCCTCCCAACTCCATTGCGTACCATCTTTAGTTGTATTATCCCATGTGCATGTCACATTACCAGCTACGGAGTACTTACCTTCGGTAGAAGGAGCGGCAGCACAAGAAGCTCCAGTAATAGGCACCTCGGCACAAGCAACCCATCCAGTTGCATCAGAATGTTGAACCTTTTTAGGATCGCTCAAATCGGTATAATCCCAAGTCCAATAATTCTTTGCAGAAGTAAAAGTTCCAAAGTCATCTTGCCAAATCAATTTACGGGAGGTTGGTCTATTGTTTTCAATACAACAAACCTTGTCTGTAACCTCAAAAGGGGCTGACGTAATCACATCACCAGCAGCAGTAGTAACCTTATAGGTATATTTATATGTTTTTGCCTGAACACTTGTTGCATTAGATGTATGCACATACGTAGTCTTAGTAGCACCAGAAATGGCTTGACCATCTCTATACCACTGAATTTTTGAATCAACGAAGTTATTATCGATAGAAAGAACTGCATTCTCACCTCCCAAACATACAGTATTAATACCAATGATGGTTGGTTCCACTTCAGCGTAGACCTTAATGCTCTTAATCATAATAGCCTCTCCTGCAGCCATTTGACCAACAAAAACATTAACAGTAAGCTTATTTCCTGAGATTGGCCTAACCTCTTGACTATCATTTGTCGGAGAATTAATCGTTGCTGTAGAACAGCTACCTTCTGTGTTTTTAGGTGCTGTAACGCCTTGACCTTGACTATTCTCTCCGTTATTAACACCAACACGAATTTGAGCAGAATAGCCACCACTAAGGTGTGGATTTGGATTGGCACCACTCGTATTTAAATAAGTCGCAGCAAGCGGATTACAATACTCAACCACAACACGATACTTACCATTGTTCTTCAAACCAGAAACAGTAAAAGACAAAGCCTTCGTACCACCTTTTATTGTAGAAGTTCCTTTACCTCCAGAGATAACAAATCCCCAATCTCCACTATCTTCATTATCAAACATTCTCAAAGAATCCAAACGAATAGGGTTAGGAGTAACCGCATACTGCGCTTTATCTAAGAATGCAGACTTCGCCACAGTAGAAGCCGTCGATTCGGGCAACTCCAAAGAAGACGACAACTGAGGAATTAAAGGGGATTTACCAAATCCTGTAACCATGTCAGTTGAATGATAATAATCATCCTCTCCTCCTGCTACAGAGAAATCCGTTTCGGAAACCAAAGGTAAAGTGCCTTGCGCGAAAGACGCCTCAGCACATAATAAACACACTGTCGTCAGAGCAATGTATTTTACCAATAATTGAATCTTTTTCATATCTATATTACCCTATTATTCTAAAACCAAAGTCTTATTTATAATCACACAAAAACATTATCTACAGAAGTGTTTCGTTACGCACCAAGTGTAACCCAACATCACCTCGTGACCTCCTCCATTCTTACGTTGGAAATCGGTCAATCCGAGACGGTATCCGTAACCCAAGTGGAATCCCTTGTATCTTGCGCCTCCC
>JAZUDI010000049.1:0-6939 GCA_045639525.1 Paludibacteraceae bacterium
GGTGCGAGGAACCTCGACACAATACAGCGCATGGCCCTCGCCATCATGTCGTTTGGGAGAAGCAAAAGGAAGCGTTTGCGCGACAGAACCGCAGGTTACTCGGAAATAATGAGGATCTGTTCTTTGAGTTTCTCCCAATTATTGAATGTCTTAACCCTAAAATAGAAAAAAATAGCCTTTTCTTGAAATTCCAACTTGTTGTGTTTTAAATACTTGAAAATCGCTGTTCCCCATTAATTATGGGTAGGGGGAGTTGTGCGCTTTATTATAGGGGTAAATGAAAGAGCCGTGGGCTATTCTTGATTTGTCGGATTCCTGTTCTTGTCTTTTCTTCGGAAAATTTGCAAATTTATCATTCAATTTGTATTTTAGCGAAGTGAATGTGCGTTAAATATTTATCTAATTATATCATGAAAAATGCAACTGACTTTCTTATCGATATCTCCGATAAGATGGACAAAAAGATGTCTATTGTCCAAAATGTGGTAATTGACGGTATCATCCCCAATATGGAGTTCTCTGAGCCATTCGGTATGCGTACCTTCCTTTCCGTAGTGAAATCTCCAATCATCATCAACTCATTGGATATGGGTAAGAACTTGAGGGAGGAGTTTGTGAAGAAGATCCAAGGACTTCCTTTCCCGAATGGTGGCGCCCCTATTGCGGAGGCTTTCAAGGAGTCTGTCGCTGGATTCAAGAAGTTCGAGGCGGCAAAGGGACCTGTAGCTCGTCGTATCGTTTATGTCACCAATGGTGAGGACACCGATTCAGGCGTTTTGGACTATGAGGTGGAGAAGGTGATCAAGGATTATCCTGTTCAAGTGAATATTGTTGGTATCTGCATGTCGGAGTCCAACCAAAAGACCGCTATGAAGGTGGCTGAGATGACGGGTGGCGCCTTCTGTAATGTGGAGGCGACCATGGATGTGGTCTCTCTTCGTAATGTTTTGTCTCCTGTCATCGACGCGATCAATAATGTGAAGCCGGCGAAGGTGGAGAATCCTGTCGTGAAGGTGGAGCCAGTCAAGGAGGAGCCTGTTAAGGTGGAGACGCCTGCCGCTCCTGTGGTAGAGGCGCCTAAGGCGGCTCCGGTGGTGGAGCCTATCGCCAAGCCAGTGGTGGATGAGGCGAAGGAGCAGGCCCGCCAGCAACAGATCGCCGCTATCGCCAAGGCGCAATCGGCTAAGGCAGGTAAGGCTGATTTGAGTGCCATCGAGGAGGCTAACGCTACCATCATGTCGCTTTTGGAGCAGAATAAAGTCATGGTGGCTCAATTGTTGGAGGATAGCCAAGCGGATAAATCGGCTATGGATATGCTCATGGCTACGGTGAAGGAGAACGAGGACACCATCAAGGAGTTGCGTGGCGCGAACGACAAGTTGTCTACCCAAAACCATGAGTTGCAACAACTTGTAGGCGAGCAGGCTGCGAGCATCGAGGCTTTGACCAACGAGAAGGCTGCTTTGCAAAAGGAGATCGATCGTTTGCTTGGTATCGCGAATGAGATGTTGAAGTAATACAACTTTATGATAGATGGAAAAGGGGAATGCTGGGCGTTCCCCTTTTTTGGTGTTGTGGGGGTATGGAATAAATTGTTATCTTTGTCCCATAAATTTAAGATTTACCCGTTATGTTTGAAACTCAAAACCCACAAAAAGGAGAGGTTGTCTTGTACCAACCCAATGAAACTATCCGCATCGAGGTTCGGATGGAGAATGAAACTGTATGGCTGACGCAGGCACAGATGGCGGAGTTGTTTGATAAGGATCAGTCTGTTATTGCGCGGCACATAAAAAATATTTTTGACGAACAGGAGGTGTGCGAAGAGAGTAATATGCAAATTTTGCATAATACTCTATCCAAGTTCAAGCCAACCAAGGTGTATAGCTTAGATGTTATCATTTCGGTTGGTTACAGAGTAAAATCACAAAGAGGTACGTTGTTCAGACAATGGGCAACAAATGTGATCAAAGAACATTTAAAGCGAAGCTGGTGTGGCGATACTAGACGTATCGAGAATGTTGAGAATAGATTATCTACAGTAGAATCCAAGATCGACTTCTTCGTCCGCACCTCCCTTCCGCCTGTGGAGGGAGTATTCTCTGATGGTCAGATATTCGACGCCTATACCTTTGCCTGTGATTTGATACGGTCAGCGAAGAGGCGGTTGGTGTTGATAGACAACTATGTGGACGATACGGTTTTGGAGATGTTTGCCAAGCGCCAACGAGGGGTGGAGGCCATCATCTATACGGCCAAGATCACCCCAACCCTTCGCTTAGATATGGCTCGCCACAATGCGCAATATTCACCGCTCACGCTGCAGACCTGCTGCAATTTCCACGACCGCTTTCTCCTTGTTGACGATAAGGTTTACCATGTCGGAGCCTCCCTCAAAGATCTGGGCAAGAAGCTCTTCGCTTTTTCGCTGTTGGAGGATTTCAGGGTGGAGGAGATATTGGCTAAAGTTGTCATATAAACTAAAATTTACCAGTTATGTTTGAGAATCAAAACCCACAAAAGGGAGAGGTTGTCTTGTACCAACCCAATGAAACTATCCGCATCGAGGTCCGGATGGAGAATGAAACTGTATGGCTGACGCAGGCACAGATGGCGGAGTTGTTTGATAAAAGTGTATCTGTTATATCCCGTCATATTAGCAATGTATTTGAAGAAGGCGAACTCGAAGAAGAAAGCAATTTGCGTTTTTTGCAAATTGCAAATTCAGATAAACCTGTGAAATTCTTTTCTCTTGACGTTATTATTTCAGTCGGTTACAGAGTAAAATCACTTAAAGGTACTATGTTCAGGAGGTGGGCCAATAAAGTTCTAAAGGAACACATCCTACATACAAATACATTCGTCAAACGTTTTGAACAGTTGGAATCACGTGTCTCCGCGACAGAATCCAAAATCGACTTCTTCGTCCGCACCTCGCTTCCACCTGTGGAGGGAGTCTTCTCAGATGGGCAGATTTTTGATGCCTATACCTTTGCCTGTGATTTGATACGGTCGGCGAGGAGTCGTTTGGTGTTGATCGATAACTACGTGGACGATACGGTTCTGGAGATGTTCACCAAGCGCCAGCAAGGGGTGGACGCCACCATCTATACGACCAAGATCACCCCAACTCTTCGCCTTGACGCGGTTCGCCACAATGCGCAATACCCACCGCTCACGCTCCAAACTTGCCGCAATTTCCACGACCGCTTCCTCCTTGTTGACGATAAGGTTTACCACATCGGAGCCTCCCTCAAAGATCTGGGCAAGAAGCTCTTCGCCTTTTCGCTGTTGGAGGATTTCAGGGTGGAGGAGATATTAGCTAAAGTTGTCATATAAACTAAATTTTACCAGTTATGTTTGAGAATCAAAACCCACAAAAAGGAGAGGTGGTCATGTACCAACCTAATGAGACCATCCGCATCGAAGTTCGGATGGAGAATGAGACCGTATGGTTGACGCAGGCGCAGATGGCGGAGCTGTTTGATGTGAAGGAGAACACGATTACCTATCACATCAAAGAGATATACAATCAGGCTGAATTGGAAAGTGATTCAACTACTCGAAAAATTCGAGTAGTTCGACAAGAAGGTAATAGGAAAGTGTCTAGGTCTATAGATTTTTACAATTTGGATATGATTATTAGTGTAGGATATCGTGTCAATTCTGTCAAGGGTATTTTGTTTAGACGTTGGGCAACGGAAGTGTTGAAAGAACATCTTCTTAAGGGATATAGTATCCAACAAAGAATGGATTTGTTGGAGAATAGTGTAAATAGGAAATTTTGCCAACAAGAAGATCGTATAGAGAGTATGCAAAAGCAAATCGACTTCTTCGTCCGCACCTCCCTTCCTCCCGTGGAGGGAGTCTTCTCCGACGGTCAGATATTCGACGCCTATACCTTCGCCTGTGATCTGATACGGTCGGCGAGGAGTCGTTTGGTGTTGATCGATAACTACGTGGACGATACGGTTCTGGAGATGTTCACCAAGCGCCAGCAAGGGGTGGACGCCACCATCTATACAGCCAAGATCACCCCAACCCTTCGCCTTGACGCGGTTCGCCACAATGCGCAATACCCACCGCTCACGCTCCAAACTTGCCGCAATTTCCACGACCGCTTCCTCCTTGTTGACGATAAGGTTTACCACATCGGAGCCTCCCTCAAAGATCTGGGAAAGAGGCTCTTCGCCTTTTCGTTGTTGGAGGATTTCAGGGTGGAGGAGATATTAGCTAAAGTTGTCATATAAACTAAATATTTATAGGTAATATTTTTGAACCGAACACAAATTATTCATAATGTCATATAATTAAAAATATTATTTATTTTCTTTGTTATAAATCAACAAATCTAATATATTTGCATGATATAAAATATTAGCTATTTAAAAATACTACAAGTTTAAGAATTATGGCAAAGAAAATAACAAACATAGAGGTCAAGGATGCTACCATCCGGACGATGCAGCACGAAGGAATGGATTACGTGTGTATCACAGATATAGCCCGTCAGAAGAATGCGCAAGACCCTAATGGTGTAATTGCCAATTGGATGCGTAATCGTAATACTATTGAGTTCCTTGGCATTTGGGAGCAGCTTTTTAATCCATATTTTAACCCCCTCGAATTCGAAGGGTTTAGAAAAGAGGCAGGACTTAATGCTTTCACCATGTCGCCTACAAAATGGGTAGAAGCTACCAATGCGAAGGGGGTGTTCTCAACGGCAGGACGTTATGGAGGAACCTATGCTCGCCCAGATATTGCATTTGAGTTTGCTGCATGGATATCCGTAGAATTCAAGCTCTACCTTATCAAAGAGTTTCAGCGACTAAAAGAGGAGGAGCAAAAACTTGTCGGTTGGTCGGTTAAGCGCGAACTATCTAAGCTGAACTATCGTATTCATACGGATGCCATAAGGCAGAATATTGTACCAGAGGAGATCGATGCTTATCATCGTTCGCTCATCTATGCAGAGGAAGCCGATGTCCTTAATGTTGCCATGTTCGGTATTACTGCCAAAGAATGGCGTGATGCAAATCCTGACAAGAAAGGCAACATACGTGATTATGCTACAATCAACGAGCTCATCTGTCTCTCGAATATGGAGAACCTCAATGCTGTATTCATCAACGATGGGATGCCTCAATCCGAACGACTCATCAAACTCAATCAAATTGCCATCCAGCAGATGAATGTTCTTGAAGAATCAGGAGATCGCAAATACCTGAAATAAAAGGATACATCGGCATCAGCGAATCAGCAATCCTAACGTCTTCCAGATTGTGTCATCCGTGATTCAGAGACCATGGCAGGCGCAGTCTCCCACAACACTATGTCACTCGTATTGGTCTCCACATCGGTTGCCACTACCATCACTGCCTCGACAGCTGTTGGAGAAACCTGATCCCACTCATTAACGAAAGCCTCGTTTTGTGCCATTGCCAAGGCTGTAGTAAACACTGTACCAGCCGTTGCTAAAAATTTCATCGTATTCATAATCTAAAAATTTAGTTAATAAAATTCATTTCTTTTTTGTCGTATGGAAGTTTACCTCCCTGATGACGATGCAAAATTAGGGCGTGATCATCACACCCGACGGACAATTCGGGAAAGGCTTTGGACAGGTTGTGAAATTCACTGTTTGTACGGGGGATTCATGGATTGGACGGTTGTGGAGGGAGATTTATGGTGTTTCTGCGCCATGAAAGGGCAATCACGACGTGCCTACAACCGAATGGCAACGCCTTGGGTGATAATGAATTGGAAGGTACATTTCGCCCTGAAAGGGCAAAAGCAGGATTTACGCCTTTAGGCGTTTAATATCGGGATGGTTTGCGATGATGGAATTTATTTGTAAATTTGCGGAAATCAAAAAATATCTGTTATGTTTGAAAAAATACAATCTGTAAGCTCCGCAGTGGAGGTCATCAAAGCAGCCATATTGAAGAGTCAGTCTCGTGCTGCCCAAACAGTCATACAGGAACAGTTGGCTTTATACTATGGCATAGGTCGTTTTATATCGCAAAATTCACGAAAGGGATTTTGGGGGAAGGATGCCATCGGTAATATTAGCCGTAGGTTGAAGATGGAAATGCCTGGGTTGAGGGGATTTTCAGCTGAAAATATAAAGCTGATGCGTCGGTTTTATGAGGCATGGGAACTGCTGGAAATAAATTCGGTAGTTACGACTACCGAATTACAATCTCCACAGAATGAGGCAGATGCAATCCAATCTCTACAATTAACAAATTATAGAGATTTCCCAGTGACAGCCTTTCTCAACATTTCATTTACTCATCATATCGCTATTTTGCGTCATACTGAAACTATCGAAGAACGTAAGTATTACATTCAGTTAGCATATAATCAGCGCATGAAGGTGGATGATCTCGAAGTTGTTTTGAAGTCTGGAGTTTATCATCATCGTGACAATCTTCCTAACAACTTTTTCAAGGTTATCCCCGATAAACATCAAGCACTTGCTACACTTCAGATGCTCAAAGACGAATACCTTTTGGATTTCATCAATGTGGAGCAGATAGATGAGATGGACCCTGAAGATATAGATGAAAAGGTTATTGAAAAAGAGATTGTGATGAACATAAAGAACTTCATCATGACTTTTGGAAAATACTTTACTTACAACGGTCATCAGGTGCATTATGAGAAGGCGGGACAAGATCACTGGATAGATCTCCTTTTCTTTAATCGCCAGCTTAGATGCCTTGTTGTTATAGAGTTGAAAAAGGGAGCGTTCAAACCATCCTATCTTGGACAACTTGCTGCTTATCTTCGTGTGCTTGACGACGAGGAAAAATTACCCGATGAGAATCCTAGCATAGGTGTTATTCTTTGTAAGAAAGCTAATAAGACCTACGTTGATTATGTATTACAGGATTATCTCAAACCAATGAGTGTTGCTACTTACAAAACCAATAT
>JAZUDI010000050.1:0-7827 GCA_045639525.1 Paludibacteraceae bacterium
ACTGCATTTCTGGGATACCTTTCTTGACGCTTGGGGAAGCTCAAGATATTATCTCAGAAATGCTTTTTTGATGAAACCCTCCGCGTCATTCGCGAAAGGGCCGGCGGCCGTCCATCCCCGACTTTTTTACATTATCAAAAATTTCTTTCTAAAGTTCGGTCATACCGGCTTTGGATTTAGCTTTATGCTGGTGTCCTAAATTCCAATCAAGGAGAAACTATGAAGTATAACGAAGCACCGAAGCACTGGGGTATGGAAGATGCCCATGAGGGTTTCCGTCCAGATTTCTGGCAAGGCAACAATGGCGAGTGTGCTATTAACGCACAGTTTCGTATCTTGCAGGACTATGGATACACTGGAACCGTGCAAGATCTTAAAAAGGAAGCTATCGAACACGGATGGTTTACTGACGATGGGACAGCGAAAGAGGATGTTGGGCGATTGCTTGAATTGCATGGTGTTCCTTGCGAAATTTACTACGATGCCAATCGCTACAATCTTTTGAGCGAACTTGCACAGGGAAAACGTATTATCGTTACCGTTGATTCAAGCGAATTATGGCGTGATGATTCGATGTTCTCAAAAGCGTGGGAGAAAATTAAAGACATCATTCCGGCCGGTGCAGACCATGCACTTGTGGTCAGTGGCATTGATACAAGTGATCCAGAGCATATCCAAGTTGTCCTTACAGATTCTGGTGATGGGCATCGCACAGTGTCCTATCCGATTGAGCAGTTTGAAGATGCTTGGCGCGATGGGATGTGTCAAATGGTGGTAACAAAGACGCCACCCCCCGAAGAATTGGCTTTCGATAGAATTCATGATGGCGGGCTGATTTGGGATATGTCAAACTTTAACTATGTTGCTGGACATGTCAATATTGGGGACGAAAGTTTTGAAGATTGGCAGAAGGTTCATAAAGAGGAACTTGCGGAAGCTAAGGTTTATGATATGGACGAGGCGTACTTTGCGGCGCACAAACCATTAGTACAAGATGAAGGCGAAAACGAGCAATCGGAATGTGACAATGCTTTTAATTCCTCATCTGAGTTGGCCTCGAACAGCGAAGATGAAGAGTCTGAAGAAGATGGTACTTCAAAAGAAGATGATGAGGATGATTCGAGCGATAAGCACGATGAGGACGATTGCTCTGATGGCGCAATGATTGATTCGTCTTCAGATGATACTGGAACAGATCTGGAATGAGACGTTTTGCGTAGGGCGATGATTCTAACATTGAAGTAAGAGAGGATCTGACTATGTCGATGTCTGGTATTGGCTTTGCGATTAGTGGCGCGTGTAATTTGTTGAACGGGAAATGGCAACGTGATTTTCAGCGCGATCAGAATGAGTATAGTCGTGAGTTGCAGCACCAGGAGCGTGAAGCGGATCGGGCAGAAAAGCGAGAGTTGGAACGTGAACGGGCAAAACGAGACGATGATAGGTATGACGAAAAAAGTATGTGGCCGTTTGCCATTCAGGCTTCGACAATTAATCGAAAGTACGAGGAAGCACGTGCCAAAGGGTTGAATAAGATTTTGGTGTTAACTGCAGTCTCTGGGGATAAGATATTCGATGAAGTATCTAATGGTGCCTGGAAAAAAATTAATGCCTTTTTAGATCAATATTTTAAATGCCGGGCTACACCGACGGTGGATTTTAAGATTGGACAATATTCTGCAAAGGTTGAAGGACAGGAGATCGATGTTCAGGCGATTTACAGCCTTATACCAACAGTTCCAACGATTTTGATTGCTCCTCAAATTTCCCCAGTAGAAGAAAAGCATGGATTTCTCGTTGCGGTTTGGGGCAATGGAATTTCTGCAAGTGGACCGATCAAGGTTAAAGATTTGATCGATTTCGATTTTAAGCATCATTATGTAGAGTCTATTAGGCGTGATACTAATAGATTTCCTGAGCCTAAAAAAGGTGAGAGGAGTGAAATAAGGAAAAATCGGGCGGTTTTTGAGGAGGAGAAGGCAAAGATAGCCGAGATGAGTGCGGGTGAGGTGTGTTCGCCCGACAAAGATTGGGTGAGCGAAATCGACGAACAATATTCTATATATGATGGTTTGGTAGCGACTACTGCGGCAAAAACCGAAATACAGAATAAGGTTGAGGAACTTTTTAAATTGTTTTTTACAGTTGTCGTAGACTCTTATTTTGTTTGTTCGTGTGATGAGACGCCTTTACTTCCTGCTATATTGAGTAGAAAAGAACTAAAAGTCGAAACCACATGGGATAGGCATTTAATAGGATATTATGCAACTCTTGTCGTTTCATATGGCCGTTTTGGAGTTGCCTACATCCCTCCAGAGGTAGCCACTTCTTTTGGGGATGAAGTGATTTCATTAGGATTGAAGGATGAGGGCATTGCTTTAAAGGGGCTTATTACATTTGCTTCTGAAGATAAGAAGGCGCGAGGAAGAATAGCTGATGCAGCAGTGAGGTGTTGGCGTGAACGGCGTTATGATCGTGCTGTTGCACGGTTGCAAATGATTTCTGAATATGAACCTAAAGCCATGTGCAACCTTGGAGTCCTGTCAAGGGAGGGATTGGGTTGTCGTAAAAATGCTGATTTTGCTGAACAATGTTTTCGCAAAGCTGCAAACAGTGGATTCTATCCTGCGTATGCAGAATTAGCTACTTTGTATGAACGTTCAGGAAACCATTCGGAACGGGAAATACAGGATTTATTGCTGGAGGCTGCCGAGAATGGCGTTCCTGATGCGCAATATAGACTTGCTGAAAAATTAGTAGAAAAAGGAGATGAGATGCAGGCCAAGAAATGGTTGAAAAAAGCAGCGTTCTTAGGTCATAGGACTGCTCGCGACGTAATTAAGGCGACCAAGATCAAAAACGGAGATTCATCGAAGCAAACGTGGTTGGATAAATTTGAGCGGCATGTGGAGACGGTTGTGGAGACGGTTGTGGATCTCGGCGAAAGTGTGGTGGCATACATATGCAATAAATTGCATATTAGCGAACCGTCACGTGTTGAGCGAGTCGACAGTTTGACATTTGATGATTTGGAGGACTTTGCGACTCAAAGAAAATACGAATTTCCAGACATTAAGACATCATATTTAGCTTTTATTAAAAAGGGCGATTTTGTAGAAGTGTTGCAATTGATGATGACAGAGGACGGACCAAAGAAGGTCGGGCGTAATTGCGTTGGACGGCGGCTTATTGCTCGACAAGTGGATGGTAAAATTTCGGCGTTGATGTCTGAACGCGATGTCTCTGAACATTTTTTAGCAGTTTGAAATGGTTGTTAGCATTCTGACAGGCATCGTTATTGGAGCGCTAATCGGGTGCGCTATCATTGGTCTCTGCGAGATTATCGCAGGGGCTGTTGAATTGCTTAAAAAGAATCTCGATCAAACCGGTGGTATTTTTATGCCACGTTCGGAGCTCGAGAAGTATGTTAAAAAGCATCCTCGTTTAAATCGTCTTAAGGCGGTTATAGATGGGAATGGAAAGGCGACGGCGTGTTATTTGCTGTCAAAGAATGGTCGAGTTGAGAGATTTATGACCGTTGATAAACAACTTGACGATGAAGTCGATAGAAAAGGTTATCGTTTTTATCGTGGTGACGATAAACTCTATTTAAGAACATGAAAGGAGTATGACATGTTGGAGGTGCTTGTTGCATGGGGACTAACATTGGCTGCAAAACTCATCATTGCTGCCTTGATTATGTTGGCAAGTTTCGCCCTTGCTGTCGTATTAAAAGTTCTCGTCAAGAAGGTTAAAGAGTGGAAAAAAGGGCGGATTATCGTTGTCGACGGCCCGGAGGGACAAGAGTTAATGGAGTCGTTGCCAAAGTTGAGAGATGTAATGCGACGTGCGAAAAAACCAAAGGCCGTTGTCTATACTAATGAATCAAATGGTACCATTGAGAAGATAGGTGCCATTGATGCGTTAAACACGGATGTGGATGAACTTGGGGATATGGCATCAATAGAAAAGGATGGGCGTACTTTGTTGTACGACTAAACCTCGGGGAGGCATCAGATGGAATCGATAAGAAAGATGGCCGTTGTATGTGGTTCAGAGACGAATGAATCTTCGAAGCATTACCAGTTTTTGTGTAAAGCTATTGCGAGTGCCGTAAATAATTATTTGGACGATTCTGGTGATGAAGGGGTGTTTATCCAAATAAAGTGCGGTTCTTTTGTGCAGAAAGCAGATAAGCATGAACGTTGTCGTACATCACCCGAAGGGAAGGATGAGTGGTCCGTAGAGAAGCGGGCTGAACAGTATGTGGCGGTGAATCCTCGGTTTTCGTTTGATAGGCTTGTTTTAAATCAGGATACAATTGAGAAAATTTTGATAGCAGCCGAATTGTTTAACCATTATGATTTGATATTTAACAAGTGGGGGCTTAAACATAATTCACCAACACCGTGTGTCGCGTTGAATTTTTATGGCAAGCCAGGTACTGGTAAGACGTTGGCAGCACACTGCCTTGCGCACAAACTCAAAAAACCACTGATCGAGGCCAGTTATGCTCAAATCGAAAGCATGTATCATGGTGAGGGGCCAAAGAATGTTGAGGCAATATTTCGAGCCGCAGAGAAACAGTCTGCCATTTTATTTATTGACGAAGCTGACTCGCTGCTCTCAAAGAGGTTAACGGATGTTCGGCAAGGGTCAGAGAATGCTATAAATTCAATGCGAAGCCAAATCTTGATTTGCCTTGAGAAGTTTTCTGGTATTGTTATATTTGCAACGAATCTTGTGTCGAATTATGATAAGGCGTTTGAAAGTAGGGTGCGTAGCATTGAGTTCAAGATGCCAGACAAGGATTGCCGAGAGCGTTTGTGGAAAATGCACTTGCCACCGTCGTTCCCAATAGATTCAAGTGTTGATGCTGTGGCACTTTCGGAATTGGATGACATTTGCGGACGCGATATACGTAACGCTGTTCAGGCGGTAGCGGAGAAAATGGCGGTTAAGGGGCTTGGCTTTGCTACGCAACAAATGTTGCTTGATGAGGTTTCTGCGATTAAGGAATCACGATTTTCCGTTCACTCGGAGGGGAATATCTCGGAAGTTAAGTTGACCAACGACGAAAAGGAATCCTTGTCAAAGGGTTTTAGTGCGATGCTTCAAAAGAAGCACAGCGTTCGTGATGTAACAAAAGCCAAGGGTGGATCGCAATGAATCAGGAGTTGCATGTTAATGCTCGCGCTTGCGGTGCATGTGGAGATTGTGTAGCGGCATGCCCTCATGGGCTTCTCTCTTTAGAGGGCGGGACGATCTTCATACGCACTAACAACGAAGAGTGTGTTGGATGTAGTGCTTGTGTTGATGCTTGCGAGGTGGAAGCGATTTCATTTTCCGAGGTTAATTCCTGTCCGGAAATTTCGTGTAACGATTTTGGCGACTCGGCTTTGTGGGAAAAGATTAAAAACATAATCGTTGAGCAGGTTGGCGTGAATGAATGCCAGGTAGTTCCACAGGCAGTTCTCATAGATGATTTAGGCGCAGATTTATTGGATTGTGTTGAATTGATGATGTCGATTGAAGAAGAGTTTGGTTTGGTGATTCCAGAAGGTGATGCTGAAGAGTGGCGAACTGTAATGGATATTCTGACGTATGTTAAGGTACATACGTCATGCGGCTAAAGGATCCATAGAGGAGAAAAGATGATCTTATCAGGCATTCCTCTCTTGCCATATATTCCGCTCTTTTCGAGACCGTTGAGCGTTCCTGTTCGCAAAATTAAATCACGGGTGGATCTCGCCAAATGGGTATATACACAGTTCAAAGTAAAAGATCCGTCTATTGTTGTGTGCATGGTAGTATTGGATAAGTCGATAATAGATGAGCTGTTTGCGAAGTTAGAACAATCGAAATGTGTTCAGCTTAATGTGAGGATGTTAAGGGAAAACCCAAATTTTCGCCTGGCTTTTTGGTGCGCTGAAGACGCTCCTTTAGAAATAGAGGCTGTCTCGCTTGGAGATTTAATGTTCGATCAAGAGTTGACGTCTTGCGATGTAATTCGTTTTGAACGTGAAGGATCTATCAAATTGTATTGATTCCATGCTTCTGTTAAACCTTCGGCAAAGTTCAGACTATGAATTTTAATAACTTGGTTGTGATCAATGAGCGATTCAAGAAATAGTTGTTCGGCGGACATAACATATCTTGTACGAAAGCCGGTGTATACATTTGATCGACTTGTAGTCGATGAACGGGTGATTGGTGAACTTAAACGGTGTGTCAGTTTGTTAAGCCACAAAGAGCTGATATTTGATGAATGGGGTCTTGGAAGAATTATGCCCTATCGCGGGTGGGTGTATAATTTCTATGGGAATCCTGGCACAGGTAAATCACTTGCGGCAGAAGCATTGGCGAGTGCATTGGGGAAAAATATTCTTGATGTACCGTTAGGGCATTTAGTCCGTCTTAACCGTCTCCCGATGAGCATCCGGACAGTTTTCCAAGACGCAGAGAATCAAGATGCTATCTTGTTTGTTGATTGTGCAGACAGTTTGTTGTTTAGCAATGTGACGGACGAGAGGATTGCTTCGATACGCCTGGAATTTTTGGCGTGCTTTCGAGAGTTCTCGTGTGTTGTAATATTTTCATCCAATGTCATTAGAGATTATGCTAACGGATTTGAAGGAATTGTGAGAGGAGTCGAATTTAGTGAGCCAGACGAGTCGCAGAGGTGCCGCATTTGGCGTGTTTTATTGCCGCCGTCGTTCCCTGTGTCCAAAGAGGTTACGCCTGAACGCTTGGCTAAAATTGGGGTGATAAATGGAAGGGAGATTCGGAATGTAATTTTGGCGATTGCAATGGAAATGGTGGGACGTGGGATTATGGAAGCTTCGCTTGAAATGTTTGAAACTGGAATTATGAGAAGTGTGGCTCACAATGGTCGTGGACGTGATGTTGCCGACTTTGAATTGGAAAAAGAGTAATAGAGGTTTTCCACAGGAGCGCTCTTGCGAATTGAACAACAAGGGGAATTTGAAATGAATAGTCGTCGCGGCAAAAGGCTGGATCAGGTAGATTATACTCGATTGAGTAATGATCATCGAGCACTTGCCGAACGGCTTTGCTCTATTGACGTTCGCAAGGCAGACTGGGATTTGTTTTATGCGACGATTTGGGACTTTGTTGCGCACCACTATGGACAACGGTTGGAGAATCTTTGCGGCATTGGTGTTCGCGAATTCCTTGAGGGTGAGTTGACGGAGTATCTTCGTGCCAATCAATGTGATAAGCTCCGAAAGTTTTTGTCTCTTAAGAATGATGCTGGCTTGCCGCAGCATTTTTTTCGCAAGTGGTTTACTGATCAGATTCATGCTGCATATAACAAGGTTCAGAAGCGTAGTGCAGAGGAGGTGCTTGCAACAGATCAAAAGAATAAAGACGGATCGAAGACGACTGGGGGTGATGTTGTCGAGAGCAAAGCGATCCGTGCGGTTAGGCCAATAGAAAAGTTAGGTTCGCTAAAAGACTTCCTCAAATCCGATGGACGGACAGAGTTCGCCTCGCTCGTTTCTCTATATTGGTGCAAGACGCCCGAGAGCAAGAGAACAGATGGCCGAAAGTTCGCCCATGAGCTTTACACGGTTGTGATGTTCAACCTTCTTGGGTTCTCGCACTCGAAGATTGCTGCGTTGGTCGGACACAATGATCATATCGCGTCAGCTGGCAGCGAACGGAACTTTTGGCGCACGGTTGGTGAGGACAAGCGGACGCTGTTGAAGGCGTGGAGTAAGGCGACGGAGCGGATTCGTGAGGTGTCCGCATATTCTGCGGATGCGCGAGAAGAGGAAGATCCCATAAAGGCCCTTGGTGAGACGC
>JAZUDI010000051.1:0-13073 GCA_045639525.1 Paludibacteraceae bacterium
TAACCCTAAAATAGAAAAAAAATAGCCTTTTCTTGAAATTCCAACTTGTTGTGTTTTAAATACTTGAAAATCGCTGTTCCCCATTAATTATGGGTAGGGGGAGTTGTGCGCTTTATTATAGGGGTAAATGAAAGAGCCGTGGCGTAACCACCTTGTTTTTCTAGTGCTATCCCTTGGTGTGTAATAGATCGTGAATAAAATTCCATAAAAAACACTTGTTTGAAAAATAAAATATTAAATTTGCGAACGGGTTGCCGAAAACGTTAGAGTAGGCTTTTTTTAATGCGTATTACAATGAGAAATTTATTGTTGATGATAGGCTTGGCCGGATTCGTTTCTGTTCTTTTTTCTTGCACAAAGAAAGATTGTGATTGTACTTTCTATGATGCTAATGGTAATGTTGTGGAGAGTAACAGTGGTATGAAGGAGGAGATGAGAGTCAGTGATTGTTCCACATTGGACACTTTCAGTGACAGCATCGGCGGATTCGTCTGCAAATAAATTTAGTAACATTACGATATTGAGGCTGTCTTCTCGTAGGATAGCCTTTTTTTATGGCAAATAATCACTTCTTGTTGTGGGTTTTGTCTATTGTGTGTAACTTTGCGTGAAATTTGTTAAAGGAATAATATATATAATTATATCAAGAATATGAGCAAAAAAGGATTAGGAACTATTTGCGTTCAAGAGGGATGGAAACCCACTAAGGGTGAGCCAAGAGTGCTCCCTGTTTACCAATCGACTACTTTTAAGTACGATAATAGCGCTGAGATGGCGGACCTCTTCGATTTGAAGGCTTCCGGCTATTTCTATACACGTCTTCAAAACCCAACCAATGATGCGGTCGCATCAAAGATTTGTGCGTTGGAGGGTGGTGTGGCAGCGATGTTGACCTCTTCTGGTCAAGCCGCTAACTTCTACGCTATCTTCAATATTTGTGAGGCGGGTGACCACTTCGTTTCCTCTTCCACCATTTATGGCGGAACTTACAACCTCTTCGCTGTGACGATGAAGAAGTTGGGCATCGAGTGCACATTTGTTGATCCGGATGCCTCTGAGGAGGAGATCGCTAAGGCTTTCCGTCCTAATACGAAGGCATTGTTCGGTGAGACCATCGCGAACCCAGTGTTGAGCGTTCTTGATATCGAGAAGTTCGCTCGTATCGCTCACTCCCACGGTGTGCCTTTGGTCATCGATAATACCTTCCCAACCCCAATCAACTGCCGTCCTTTCGAGTTCGGTTGTGATATCGTGACACACTCTACCACCAAGTATATGGATGGCCATGCGACCAATGTGGGCGGATGTATCGTTGATAGCGGTAATTTCGATTGGGAGGCTCATAAAGATAAATTCCCTGGCTTGACGGAGCCAGACGAGTCGTACCACGGCTTGGCGTACAGCAAGAGCTTCGGCAAGGCTGCCTTCATTACCAAGGCAACCGTTCAGTTGATGCGTGACTTGGGTTCTATCCAAGCGCCTCAAAACGCCTTCTTGTTGAACCTCGGATTGGAGACGCTTCATGTACGTATGCCTAAGCATTGTGAGAATGCGCAAAAGGTAGCTGAGTTCTTGGAGAAACATCCGAAAGTGGCTTGGGTGAACTATTCGGGATTGAAGTCGAGCCCATATTATGAATTGGCAAAGAAGCAATTCAATAACGGACACTCATGTGGTGTGGTTACCTTTGGCGTAAAGGGTGGCCGCGACACCTCTATCAAGTTTATGGATAGTTTGCAATTGGCTTGCATCGTTACCCACGTGGCGGATGCCCGTACTTGCGTGTTGCACCCAGCGTCCCACACTCACAGACAGTTGTCTGACGAGCAATTGATCGCGGCAGGTGTACGCCCTGATTTGATCCGTTTCTCGGTAGGAATCGAGGATGCGGAGGATATCATTGCGGATTTGGAGCAAGCATTGGCAAAGTGTTAATTCGTGACGGATGGATGTAATCACCATACTGTTGCTGGCAGTCGCCTTGGCGATGGATTGCTTTGCCGTATCAATAACAAATGGAATTGCCCTTAGGCAGTTCCATTTTGTTCCTATTATGAAGATGGCCACTCTTTTCGGCCTCTTCCAAGCCGGTATGCCTCTGATGGGTTGGCTGGCTGGTATCAGTTTCAAAAGCCAAATCGAGTCGATCGACCATTGGATAGCGTTCGCTATATTGCTCATCCTCGGTTTGAAGATGATCAAGGAGAGTCTTTCCGACGACGAGGAGGAGGAGGGTGGACAACCTGCGCTGCAATGGAAAACATTGGTGTTCTTGGCAGTCGCCACCAGTATCGATGCCTTGGCGACAGGTTTGGTCTTCTTGACGGAAAAGGTGGAAACCTTTATTTTTGCGTTGGTCATGATCGGACTATTTAGTTTCGGCTTCTCCGTAGCGGGCAATGCGATTGGTATTTATTTGGGAAAACACCTGCCCGTGAATATGGAGATGGTGGGCGGATTTGTCTTGATAGGCATTGGCGTGAAGATTTTGTTGGAGCACTTGGGCGTTTTCTAATTGAGGGATCTTATAATAAATGATTGAAGTATGTTTGGATTGAAGAAAAAATGGCATGATTTTATGAACAACGAGGCGTTGAAGCATAAGATATATATGATTATCTATGATACCGATACGCCAATGGGAAAGACCTTCGATGTCTTTTTGATCGGATTCATTTTGGTGAGTGTGGGAGTTGTTATCCTTGAAAGTCTTGCCTTTTTTCCCCCTTCGTTCAAGGAATTCCTTTCTGTTTTGGAGTGGGTGTTCACGATATTTTTCACGATTGAGTATCTGTTGAGGCTCTATTGCTCGCCCAAGCCGAGGGAGTATATGTTCAGTTTCTTCGGAGTGGTCGATCTGTTGGCTACAGTGCCGACCTATTTAGGATTTATTTTCCCGAACGCGCATGGTTTGTTGACCATTCGTATCCTCCGATTGATACGTGTGTTCCGCGTCTTCAAGCTATTTGCCTTTTGGCATGAAGGGGAGGTTTTATTGACTGCGTTAAGGTCAAGTTTCCGGAAAATCACGGTCTTCTTTGTCTTCGTCCTTTTGCTTGTCATCTGCATTGGTACGGTGATGTATATGGTGGAGGGTGGCATAGAAGGCAGTAGTTTCAATGATATCCCTAGCAGTATCTATTGGGCGATCGTAACCACCACTACGGTGGGTTATGGTGACATTACCCCAATGACCGGTATGGGACGCTTCCTCTCCGCCTTTGTGATGCTTTTGGGTTACACGGTTTTGGCTGTCCCTACGGGTATCGTCTCCGCGCAGATGATTACCCAAAAGAAGAAAATCTCCATGAAGCCATGTCCTCATTGCCACAAGACTGGCCACGATGAGGACGCTGTGTTCTGCCGATATTGCGGAAAGCGACTCATTGATGACGAATCGGATGGATTCGATGAGGAGGAGATCATCACACAAGAGGGTGAGATAAAGTAGAAATAAGGCGAAAGAATAAAGCGAGGATTCATCATCAGACGAGTCCTCGCTTTATATTTTCGGAGAGAGGGCTTATTCTCCCTTCTCATTCAATCGGATGCCATCATCTCCAATGGTGATGGTGCGTTGTTTGTAGAGCGTTCCAAGGGTCTTCTTGAATGCCTTTTTGCTACATCCGAAGGTGTTGTAGATGATGTCGGAATCGGTCTTGTCATTCATTGGAAGATAGCCTCCTCTGCGCTTCAACTCCTCCAGAATCTGCTCACTGATATTGTCCACCACCTTGTAACCTTGTGGTTGCAAAGCGATGTCAATCTTACCATCCTCGCGCACCGATTTGACATATGCTTTGGTACGCATCGCGAAATCGATGTGTTCAAATATCTCGTTGTGGTAGATGAGTCCCCAGTGGGCGTCATCCACAATCACTTTGTAACCCAAGGCGGTCTCCTTCACCACCAATATCTCCACCTCGTCGTTCATTTCGTAGGTGGGTTTGTCCAAATCCAGAAAGTCATCCACATGCATGCTGGCGATCACCTGCTCCGTCTTGTGGTCGTAGAAGACATGCACTAAATAGGTGTCTCCTAAGTTGATCTTACTGGTTTGCTCCTTGGAAGGAAGGAAGAGCTTACGCTTTAACCCCCAATCGAGTAGGGCTCCTGCGGATGATACTTGTGTCACCGAGAGGAACTCGAATTCTCCTGCGATGGCGTAGGGGAGTTTGGCGGAGCCGATAGTCCGGCGCTCCGCATCCTTGTAAACGAATATTTTAACCTCATCGCCAACGGAAGGCTCCTCTTTGAACTCCTCCGTGGGTACTTTGATTACCTCTCCGTCATCCGCGATGACGGTTACCATGTTCGGACCGATATTCTCTACGGTCAGTTTGTTTATTTTTCCTATTTCAACCATAATTATTCTGCTGTTTTTGTGCTACCGGCGGCAGAAGCCTTGCTGATGAGCGCGTCACCGTTCTTCTCCGCATTTTGAATGAGTTTATCTCCTGCGGCAGTCGCGTCAGCCTTCATCTTGGCCGCTTGTTCTTGCATTCTCTTCACGCTTGCCTCTCCTGTCTTTTGGGCAGCCTTCTTGGCTAATGGATTGGCCGCTTTCTCCTCCATCTTTTTAGCGTTGTTTTTCGCCTCTTCCACCAGTTTGTTGCCTGCCTTTTCCGCATCTTCGATCAATTTGTCGCGTTGCTTTTGCGCGTCGGCGACCATCTTCTCCTTTTGCTCCTTTGCAATGGCGATTGCCTTCTCCTTCGCCTTGTCAACTACCTCAGTCACCTTTTCGGTCACTTTCTCTTTGATGGCCTCGACGGTGGATGCGGCACCTACGGTAACCTTTGGAGAAGAGAATGTTCCGCCGATCTTCACATCGAATGCCACCGGAATCTTGTCTGTGATTGATTGCAAAGATACGGTGGTGATGTAATCCAATGTTTGGTCCAAACCGGACGAACCGGATACTTTCAATAGGGCTGTCTGGATCGCGGTCTCGAATGGATTAATCTCCAAACGTCCGTCTTTGATGACGAATTGGATGTTAATGTCTTTGATCTTCGGATTCTTCAATGGGTCGTAGTTAACCTTCTCCGCGATGATACCAAGAGCCTTGACCGCCTTCAAACCGACCTCTTTGGAGACGAACTTACCCTTTCCGTTTACCGTGGAGAGGTTAGGGGACATCGCGTGGTCCAATTTAGAATCGAAATTTAGGTTCATGGAACAATATCCGTCGGCATCCGACAACATTGGAGCGATCTTCTTTGCGGTCGTCACCTTTGAGAAGACCTCGGAGATCTTCATGCTGTTCACGCCCAATTCCAAATCCACCTTTGGCGCCAATGTGTCTTGTACGTTGTAGTCTCCCTTGACGTTAAAGTTTCCGCCCAATGCGTTACCTGCCAAGTTTTGGATCTTCGCGCATTTCTCCTTCAATGAGAGGTTTCCTTGAAGGTCGGATATCTCGATGCCCTCGTAGATCAACTTCGCGATGTTGGTGTTTAGGGCGAATTCGATGTTGGCAGGGATGTCGATCACAGATTGCGCCGAAGTGTTTTGAGTAGCCTCCGCTGGGGCCTCTTCGCTGCTTTCTCCGATAAGTTCGGTGACGTTGAGGCAGTTGGACTTCACATCCAGACTACCCTTGATGGTCTCTCCCCTGACGACATATTGTAGGAAGTTTTGCAACTTTCCGACCAAGGACAAATCGCTCTTGCCCAAAGAGAGGTTGGCTGCCAAGTTCACGTTTTGAGAGTTGAAGTCCATGTTGGCGTTGTTCACATTCACATCGTAGTCGATTGATTTCGCCTTCATCACAAAGTCTTTCAGGTTGAGTGATCCCAAGATGGAGAATCGGTCGTATTGCTCCTTATCCACGTAAGACATCTTTCCATTCGCCTTCAAGGCTGCTGTGAGAATACCATTCAATTTCATATTCTCCAATTTGACCACTTGGGAGATTTTGCCGAAATCGATGGTGCCGTTGGTGGCGAATTTGAAGTCTGGATCAGAAATCGGTGTTTTAACGAACAATTTCACTTCGAACGGATTGCCTGCCATATTCAAGGCTAACTTCTCCACGTTGAGGGTAGTGGAGTCTGTGATGTTGCCTGGGTTGGAGATATTAGCCGTGATGTTGATGCCGTTCACGGAACTAGGCAAGTCTGGGTATTTGAACATAGCGTTCTTGATATTCAAATCCGCGTTGAATGCCGGAAGCGTGTCTCCTGCCATGCGTCCCTTGGCGGTCGCCGCGAGAGATACCTCGCCCGATGTCTTTAAAGAGGCGAAATCCTGTGCGTAGATGGCTGGGATCAAGGAGAGAATCTGCTTGAAATCAATGTTTGGTGTCTTTACCGCCAAATCCATATCGATGGCGGAAGAGTCGAGCAGTTGAACGAATCCCGAGAAGTTGGCTACGATTTCATTCAAAGAAATGGAGTTCTCCCCGAAGGTGTATTTGTCGTTGTCCAAGTCTGCGGATAGGGTAATGTCGGCTTGGGTTTTGGCCTTGTTGAGGTAAGGGATGCTACCCATGGACAAAGAGGTGGAATCGACGCTTGCGCCTAATCGGATGTCTGCCACATTGCCGCTCATCTTTCCGCTGATGTCCAACACTGCCTTCTCCAAGAGGACGGTCATCACCGATTTCTCATCTGAGAATTGGACCTTGTCGAATGCTAAGTTGAAGGTCTTGATGTTGGCGAGTGTCTCGGTGTCGAGGGCGAGATCTCCCACCAAATTTAAGTTGAGATGGTCGGCGGAGGCACTCATACTATCTTTCCTGTCGTCGTAAGTGGCGCAGAGGTTCTCGATGATGAGTTTGTCCAACGCCAATTGGATGGCGCCGCCGGTGGACTCTTCCACCTCATCCTCCTCCTCGTCGCTTTTGAGTATGTCCCAGTTGGCCGCACCCTGTTCGTTCACTTTGGCGTGAAGGGTAGGGTCGATGACTTCCACCGAGTTGATGACGTAGGTCTCTTTCAATAGACTGGACAGGTCGATCACGACCTTCACTTTTCCGACATTAGCCAAAGTGTCTCCTTGAGAATCCTCTTTGCCGATCAGCCCGACTTGGTCGATCGATACCGACGCGTTAGGGAAGTTGCTGAAGAAGTTCATGGAAAGGTCGCCCATGTAGAACTCTGCGTCCAGCATGTCGTTGACGGCTGTGACGACCGCCTCCTTCACTTTGCCTTTGAAAAGGAAAGGTAGAACGGCAAGCAGTAAAATGATTACTAAAAGAGAGATTCCTCCAATCTTAAGAATGCGTTTCATATTCATTTTTTGTTAATAGTATTCCCTATAAAAATTGTTTCGCAAAGATACGCTTATTTTTTTTATATTAAGGTAAGAAACATTATTGATGTTGTGTGAAATAAAATTAAAATTGAAATTGTGTTGAAAAAAAGGGTTGTACTTTTTCCCGTTTTTCAAGTGAAGAGAAATATTTTTTATTAATTTTGCGTTTTGTGTTGGGGAATGTATTCTCTGGTGCGATTAGAGTTAGAAATTTTTATTGTTCAATTTATATAATTATGGCTAAAGAAAAGAAATTCATCACTTGTGATGGTAACCAAGCTGCTGCTCATATCTCTTATATGTTCAGCGAGTGCGCTTGTATCTACCCAATCACACCTTCCTCTACTATGGCAGAGTACGTAGATGAGTGGGCTGCTGCAGGCAGAAAGAACATTTTCGGTGAGACCGTTTCAGTTACTGAGATGCAATCTGAGGCTGGTGCCGCTGGTGCGGTTCACGGATCAATCCAAGCAGGTGCGTTGACATCAACTTACACAGCCTCTCAAGGTTTGTTGTTGATGATCCCTAACATGTACAAGATCGCGGCTGAGAAGATGCCGGCTGTATTCCATGTTTCTGCTCGTACCATCGCTTCCCACACGCTTTGTATCTTCGGTGACCACCAAGACGTGTACGCTTGTCGTCAGACAGGTTTCGCGATGTTGGCTGAGGGTTCAGTACAAGAGGTTATGGATTTGGCTGGTGTCGCTCACTTGTCAACCATTAAATCACAAGTTCCTTTCTTGAACTTCTTCGACGGATTCCGTACTTCTCACGAGATCCAAAAGATCGAGATGTTGGAGAACGATGATTTGGCTCCGCTTATCGACCAAGAGAAGTTGGCTGAGTTCCGTCAACGCGCGCTCTCTCCTCTCCACCCAGTAATGCGTGGTATGGCTGAGAACCCTGATACATTCTTTACTCACCGTGAGTCTTGCAACACAATGTACAACAATGTGCCTGCAATCGTAGAGAACTACATGAAGGAGATCTCTAAGATCACTGGTCGCGAGTACAACTTGTTCGACTACTACGGAGCAAAGGATGCTGAGTATGTGATCGTTGCTATGGGTTCAGTTACAGAGTGTATCCGCGAGACCATCGACTACTTGACTAAGCAAGGCAAGAAGGTCGGTTTGGTTGCTGTTCACTTGTTCCGTCCATTCTCAACTAAGCACTTGTTGGCTGCAGTTCCTTCAACTTGTAAGGTATTGACAGTTTTGGATAGAACTAAGGAGCCAGGTGCAAACGGTGATCCTTTGTATTTGGATGTATGCGAGTCTTACAACGGTGTTAAGAACGCTCCTAAGATCATCGCTGGTCGTTACGGTTTGGGTTCAAATGATACTACTCCAGCTCAAATGATCGCAGTTTACGAGAACGCAGCGATGAACGAGCCTAAGCACCACTTCACCGTAGGTATCGTGGATGACGTTACCTTCACTTCACTTCCTAAGAAGGAGGAGATCGCGGTTTCAGGTGACGGTATGTTCGAGGCTAAGTTCTTCGGTTTGGGTGCTGACGGTACCGTAGGTGCTAACAAGAACTCAATCAAGATCATCGGTGACAACACCAACAAGTATTGCCAAGCATACTTCTCTTACGACTCTAAGAAGTCAGGAGGTTTTACTTGCTCTCACTTGCGTTTCGGTGACAACCAAATCCGTTCAACTTATTTGGTAACTACTCCTAACTTCGTAGCATGCCACGTTCAAGCTTACTTGAAGATGTACGATGTAACCCGTGGTCTTCGTAAGAATGGTACATTCCTTTTGAACACTATCTGGGATGGCGAGGAGTTGGCTAAGAACTTGCCAAACAATGTAAAGAGATATTTCGCACAAAACAATATCACAGTTTACTACATCAACGCTACTAAGATCGCTCAAGAGATCGGTTTGGGTAACAGAACTAACACTGTGCTTCAATCCGCATTCTTCCGTATCACTGGTGTAATCCCTACTGAGTTGGCTGTTGAGCAAATGAAGAAGTTCATCGTTAAGTCATTCGGTAAGAAGGGTGAGGATGTTGTAAACAAGAACTACGCCGCAGTTGATCGTGGTGGTGAGTACAAGCAATTGACAGTAGATCCTTCATGGGCTAACTTGGCAGATGACAAGGCTCCTGCAAACAACGATCCTGAGTTCATCAACAAGGTGGTTCGTCCAATCAATGCTCAAAACGGTGACTTGTTGCCAGTTTCAGCATTCAAGGGCATCGAGGATGGTGAGTGGCCTGCAGGTACAGCAGCTTATGAGAAGCGTGGTGTATCCGCATTCGTTCCTGCATGGAACGCTGCTGATTGTGTTCAATGTAACAAGTGTGCATTCGTTTGTCCTCACGCATGTATCCGTCCAATCGTTATGAACGACGATGAGGCTAAGGGCATGAACGGTGAGATGATCGAGATGAAGGCTCCTGCTACAATGAAGGACATGAAGTTCCGTATGCAAGTTGGCGTTATGGACTGCTTGGGTTGCGGTAACTGTGTTGACGTATGTATGGGTAACAACCCAGAGAAGGGTAAGCAAGCGCTTAAGATGGTTCCATTCGATCCAGAATCTCAATCTGCTGCTGTTGAGGCTGCAAACTGGGAGTACGGTGTGAAGAAGGTATCTAGCAAGCAAGCTTTGGTTGATATCACCGCTAACCCTAAGAACTCTCAGTTCGCTACTCCATTGTTCGAGTTCTCAGGAGCTTGTTCAGGTTGTGGTGAGACTCCATACGTGAAGTTGCTTTCTCAATTGTTCGGTAACCGTCAAATCGTTGCTAACGCTACTGGATGTTCTTCTATCTACTCTGGTTCTATTCCTTCAACTCCTTATACTACTAACGAGAAGGGTCAGGGTCCTGCTTGGGCTAACTCTTTGTTCGAGGACTTCTGCGAGGTCGGTTTGGGTATGGAATTGGCTAACGAGAAGATGCGTGAGCGTATCGTTAAGATCATGAACGAGGCTATCGCGGCTGATTGCACTCCTGCTGAGGCTAAGGAGTTGTTCTCTGCATGGTTGGAGAACAAGGACGATGCTGCTAAGGCACAAGAGATCACTGAGAAGATCATCCCTATGGTTGAGGCTGGCAAGAGCAAGTGCAACCACTGCAAGCAATTGGCAGAGTTGACTGGCTATATGGTTAAGCGTTCTCAATGGATCATCGGTGGTGATGGTGCTTCTTACGATATCGGTTACGGAGGTTTGGATCACGTGATCGCTTCTGGTAAGAACGTTAACATCTTGGTATTGGATACTGAGGTTTACTCTAACACCGGAGGTCAATCTTCTAAGGCTACTCCTCTTGGTGCGATCGCTAAGTTCGCCGCATCTGGTAAGAGAGTACGTAAGAAGGATTTGGGTATGATCGCTACTACTTACGGTTATGTGTATGTTGCACAAATCGCTATGGGTGCAGATCCTGCTCAATGTTTGAAGGCTATCAAGGAGGCTGAGGCATACGATGGACCATCTTTGGTTATCGCATACGCTCCATGTATCAACCACGGTTTGAAATCTGGTATGGGCAAGGCTCAAGCAGAGGAGGCTAAGGCTGTTGAGTGCGGTTACTGGCACTTGTGGAGATTCAACCCAGCTTTGGAGGCAGAGGGCAAGAATCCATTCTCTTTGGATTCAAAAGAGCCTGATTACAGCAAGTTCCAAGACTTCTTGAAGGGTGAGGTTCGTTACGCTTCTGTTATGAAGCAATATCCAACTGAGGCACAAGAGTTGTTCAATGCTTCAGAGGAGATGGCTAAGAAGCGTTATCAATCATACGTTCGTATGACTAAGATGGAGTATTAATAGATAATCCATTCAATATGAAGGGCGGCGTTGCAAAATGTCGCCCTTTTTGTTTATGGAATCGGCCCCTATTGTCCAATCGATTTATTGCGTATATTTGCGATGATTCATCAAAAGACTATATGAAAGTACTGCAATTGTTATTGATATCAGTCACAATTATCTTATTCTCAGGTTGTTCTCAAACTGAAAATGGATACGAGTACGTTGATTTAGGGTTGCCAAGTGGAAATCTATGGGCTGTTTGCAACGTAGGTGCTGAACAACCCTATCATACAGGAGAATATTATGCGTGGGGTGAGACGCAACCGAAGGTCACGTACAATTGGGATAATTACAAGTATAGCCAAGGGGATTCTGTTATGTTGAAGTATAATAGTTATCCTAAATCCGACCATTATGACGGTTTAGAAAGGCTTATGTCTGACGATGATGTTGCAGCCGTACGAATGGGTGGTAAATGGGCTATGCCTACTTCTGCTGAGTACGGGGAATTACTATTGGACTGCGATTGGGAAGAGATAAAAGATTATAAGGGAACTGGTGCTTCTGGAATGTTAGGCGTATCTAGAACTAATGGCGCTACCATTTTCTTCCCGAATACAGGTATGTATTACAATTCCGAATTAAAGAGCGACTCTGTGTCGTTTATGTGGACTTCGGATCTTAGTGATGAAATTTATGATGTGGTGGCAGATTCATGTTATGCCATTAGAAAAGTATCTCATTCAGCCATTTCAATCTATGGAATTGAAATGTATCGTGCTTATGGAATTCCTGTACGAGGAATCGTTCGCGGTAATAATATAATAGCTGTGCAACTTACTCCTGAGGAATTAAAGATGGATTCCTTGGAAAAATCAGCAGCTTTCAAGGAGGTTATTTATGATGTAGAGGAAGAGGTATTAGATTCTATGCTAAAAAATCCATATCAAAATAGTATGGGAGCATGTCATATCTATTGGCGATATAAAAAGAATATTCTAAAAAGATATGGTTTCGACTGGATGTCACCTGCGGAATTATATCCAGATGATTTTTTTGATTAGAGGTGATATTGCACACAGAACATTGTCTTTACAATTTATTGAATTCGTCCAATTGCCATTGAATAACATTGTTTTCGATGTATGTGGAAATATTGTTCAATTCATTTTGGTTGCGAACAATATGGTCATGAAAACGTGTTTGCCATGCAAATGTAATATTGTTGGTGTTGGCGTAATGGGTGATGCGTGCCTTCAAACCACGTATAACCGTTCCTAAACATTTTTGCAACATAGGATTATTATTTCCTGTGATGCCGCCCTTTGGGGTTGTTGTGGATATGGGTTTGTCCGTAGAGACGCGATTAATCGCGTCTCTACAATGGGCCACGTCACCATCATCTGTCATTTCATCATTAATCGCAACAATCGCATGAATATGGTTGGGCATTACCACAAATAATGGTATTTCGGCGTACGGATAATGCGTCTTTATGTTTACCAATTGTTTGTGGGCATATCTACCAATTGGGGTCAAATGCATCTGGGGTTCGGACATTTCCGTTTGTCCTGATTGCGGTTCTGTTTCTTGTTCCGTTCCCGTAGAGACGCGATTAATCGCGTCTCTACAATCCACCGTATTTCCCCCACACGCTATTTCTCCGAAATAATGTTCTCGATTTTGGGTGCAAATGGTTACAAAATACACTCCACCATTGTATCTATGCCACGAGGCGCGTGCCGACGGTATGCGGTATTTGTTTTGAAATTTTTCAGGCATAACAGATAAATTTTTATTGTTAATTGGCGAATTAACACGGTAATGATTTTTCAATTTAACAGGTATGATTAATCCCCCACAATTTCATAACGGGGGATAGCGTGTTTTATTATGAGGGTGTATCAAAACTAATAAAGTTGCGATACACCCTCTTTTTAACTCGTTGAGAATTGGATGGATTTTTAGGAGTGTAAAAATTCAGGATTGTCGCAAATATTCGATTCTCACGAACTGAAATTTTCATAAAAACAA
>JAZUDI010000052.1:0-3716 GCA_045639525.1 Paludibacteraceae bacterium
TCTTTTCATGATGCCGTAAATTCCTTGAAGCGCCGCTCTGTTCTGGTCTTGAACCTCCTGGAACCCAATGGTGTCAGTCAACGGTTTGTCGTACTCGTCAATTAGGATTACGACTTGTTTCCCTGTTTGCTCTTTTGCCCGACTTATAACTCCATAGAAGCGGTCGCCCAATGAAACTTCATTATCATTTTTTCCATACACCTTTTCCCACGATGTTAGATCTATATTCATCCGATCATTGATTGCATTAGGATCAGTGTAGTCGGCACCCGTAAAGTCAATATGAAACACCGGGTATTCCACCCAATCCTTCTCCAATTTCTCCATGGCAAGGCCTTTGAAGAGATCCTTCTTGCCTTTGAAATAAGCCTCAAGAGTAGTGGTGAGCAGACTTTTTCCGAAACGGCGCGGGCGACTGAGGAAATAATATTCTCCAGACGTCACTAAACTATAGACCAAATCAGTTTTGTCTATATACTGGTAACCACCTTCTATGATTTTCTCAAATGTCTGTATGCCTATCGGATATTTCATATCATGCTCAATTAAGAACTATGCAAATTTAATGAAACTTTTTGACATATAAATTGGCAATGAAACAGAATGCGATTCGTCTATACATATCCAATTGAAGCGAGCCCCGAGAGTAACAATACTTTCGGGGCTCGCTTATTGTTTAGTGCAAAAATAGCTTACAAACTATTATTCCTCCACTTTCCACTCCACAATATTTCTCTCCTGTGTGCTGAAATTGGCACCGATCTTCACAATGGGTTTGTCTTTGGACGAAATTTTTTGCGCATATTTCTTCATGTCAATCTGCGACAGTGCCTCGTCGGCCGACTTGTCGCGCTTGCATTCGATCACATAGACGCGATTGTTTGTCTCAAAGAAGATGTCGATACGTCCACCCAAAACTGGAAGCTCCACTGCGACTTTGAATCCTGAGAATCTTATCATCAGGTAGATCATGTTGCGGAAGTTGGCCTCTATCTGCCTTACCTCGTTACTCTCAAACGGTATCTGAGACATTATCAGCTGGATTTGAGACATGAAGGCTTTGACGTCGTCTGATAAAATGAAGCGTTTTAGCTTTATCAAATCTAAATCTTTACGGTCGCTTGTCGTAGAGTCCACGTAATTCGGAACCAGCATCTGGGTGAATCCACCTGACACCTCCTCATTGGGGAACCCTAAATAATAATATCCGTCTTGAAAGCCTTTAATTGTCAGATATCCGCTTTGATACATCGCAGCAATAATATTGCTCTCTCCATTGCCAAACGAAGCTATCATTTCTCCTGATGCCATTAAGTTGTCATCGAATTCTGGAAATACAATATCGCTTTTTGAAAGAATTTTTGTCAAATACGTCGGTGTACCAGTGGCAAACCAGTAGTTGTTCATCTGTCTGTCTGCCAATGAGTTTAGCAGACTAAACGGATTATAGACATCAACAAGTTTCTCGCTGAAATGATAACCGTCATACTTCTTTTTTAGCAAGGCATACATCTGCTCTTTGGTGACACCCTGCTCTTCAGCAAACGCCTGTACCTCATCATCGAAATATGAGTGCAACTCCTCCTCCGATATACCGCAGATGGTATTGTATTTATTGTTGTTTGAAATGTCTTTCGGATTATTCGCCGCACTAAAAATGCCAAGCTTGCCGTAACGGGTCACGCCAGTGAGGAATGCAAAACGGATATATTGGTCAGCCTTCTTCATTACACTATAAAGGCTTTGGAGAATGGTCCTGTTCTGTTCCTGAACCCCTGGCTCTCCGATAGTGTCAGTCAAGGGTTTGTCGTACTCGTCGATCAGGATCACAGCCTTATTGCCCGTCTGTTCGAAAGCACGCTTCACGACTCCCATAAAACGCAAGCCGATGGTCGTTTCAGACTCGTCCCTACCATAGATCCTTTCTTTATCCATCAAAAAGTTGTTGATTACGGATTGGGCCGCTGTTTTATCGGAATACGATTCCCCCGTAAAGTCAATATGAAACACCGGGTATTCCACCCAATCCTTCTCCAATTTCTCCATGGCAAGACCCTTGAAAAGATCCTTCTTGCCACTAAAGTATGCCTCAAGGGTGGTGGTGAGCAGACTCTTTCCGAAACGACGAGGGCGGCTGAGGAAATAATATTCTCCAGAGGTCACTAAACTATAGACCAGATCAGTTTTGTCTATATACTGGTAACCACCTTCTATGATTTTCTCAAAAGTCTGTATGCCTATCGGATATTTCATATCATGCTCAATTAAGAACTATGCAAATTTAATGAAAGTTTTCGACATATAAATTGGCAATGAAACAGATTACTATTTGCTAATATATTTTTCTAATATTCAACAATTTACAAAAATGTACAATTCGTGAAAACGTACAAAATATGAAGTTCACAAACTGTCCGCACGCTTTTCCTCATCTGTCCGTCGCACCCCTGAAGCTTGCCCTACCTTTGCATTGTCAACGGGAAGAAACAACAACCCCAGCGATAATGAAATATGAATATTAACAATTAAATTTTCAAGGTTATGAAGACGAATCAAGTTTATTACACACTATTCTATTCAACGGATGTCCCTCAAAAAGATTTCGCAGATCCTAAGATGCGTAAATGTATGTTGGCCATAGGAGCTTTTTATATGGCGGTTATCTTGTTACTATGTCTTTTATTTTAGTAACTTTGCAGCGTTTTTCGCTCAGTTAACGAATATTATTGGGAGATTGTCAATTATAGGTGTATATTATTAACTTTTAATAACAAACAAAAATGAAAAAGAGATTCTTACTTTTTATGTTGCCATTAGTGGCATCGTTATCATTTGTGTCATGTGAAAAGGAGGATGATAACAAGGATGATCAAGTGCAAACAGATAAAACTTGCATGGAAATGTGCACGACATTTGGAGAAACCAATGGTGTCGAGTATGTAGACCTTGGTTTGCCAAGTGGAAACCTATGGGCAACGATGAATGTCGGTGCCGATAAGATTGAGGCACGCGGTAACCTTTATGCATGGGGGGAGACTTCGCCTAGAGAGAATTTTATTGGTTGCGATTACTCATACTACAAGGAAACTGAATCAGCAGATGGATATACCAAGTATGTGCCAAGCGATGAAAATAATAACGTAGGATTCGAAGGTTTCTCGGACGGTAAGTACGTGTTGGATTTGGTGGATGATGTGGCACACGTTCAATTGGGCGGTTCATGGAGAATTCCAACAAGATGTGATTATGAAGAGTTGATCGCCAATTGCACAAGTGAGTGGGTTACCTACGAAGGCGTAGGAGGCTGTAAGATCACAGCAAAGAACGGAAAGTCTATCTTCTTGCCCGCAGGATGGGACGAAAAAAGCTTGAGCAATGGCGTGAATGGTATCTACTGGGCAAGTACGTGCAATGAATCAGGCAATGGTGCTTATGCTTTAGACATCGCTGAAAACGAAAATAAATGTAATATCGCCGACCCTTATCCAAGAACCTATGGTAACTGTGTTCGTGCCGTTTGTCCTGTTAAGTAATAACAAAGCGCATTAAGAGAGGTTTTTAATCTAATAAAAGCGAGGAGGGTGTATCAAAATTGATATGCCCTCTTTTCGTATAAAAGCCACCGAAAAGAGTGAAAAAAAAGCCCCAACTTTCACAAGCTGAGGCTTTGTAGTCTCATAAAGATTTTGTATCTTTATGAAAATCAAACAATTAAT
>JAZUDI010000053.1:0-55443 GCA_045639525.1 Paludibacteraceae bacterium
GTCCGATAAAATGTGTACTTTTGCTCATCGTTTATGGGTTTTTGTGGTGAAAACAAAATAAACGAAAAGGCTGAACTTCCGCAAGGAAGATTCAGCCTATTTTTATGCCTATTCAAAAATGTTTAGCGGACACCAATAAAAAAAAATTCACTACCTTCGCATAAGATTTATCGTTGTCCAAAACAACACACTTATTCGATGAAACACAAGATTTACGCTATCGCATGGGCCTTCGCTCTTCTATTGAGCGGATGCGGCAAGGAGGCCCCCAAACAATCAACCGACACTTATTGCTATATTGAGTCAGACTCCATCTCGGAAGATATGGAAAATCCTGCTGAAATCTCACCAGAGATGACCGCAGCGGCTGACTCCACGAAGTTGCCCTTCTCCAAGGACTCTATCCTCATCCAAAGCAGAGGTGGTTCGCCAAGCGACTGCAAACTGTTGATTCCCCCTATCAAGGTGAAGGGTATCTACATCACTGGTGCTATGGCGGGCACCAAAAACATGAGCAATTTAGTGGAGTTGGTGACATCGACAGAGATGAACGCCATCGTCTTGGACATCAAAAACGACGGAGGAAACGTCACCTACAAAATCGAATACGAGGATGCCAAGGAGATTGGCGCCTGCATCAGATATGTGAAAGATATGCCAGCGCTCATAAAGGAGCTGCATGAGAAGGGCATCTATGTGATAGGCCGCATCGTCTGCTTCAAGGATCCAATCTTGGCCAAGAAACGTCCAGAGCTCGCGCTTGTCAAGGCGAATGGTTCTCCCGTATCGGACGGCAAGGGCAATCCTTGGGTGAATCCATTCAAAAAGGGTGTTTGGGAGTATATCTGCGGGTTGGCGGAACAAGCGACCAAGGATGGTTTCGACGAGATTCAGTTCGACTATGTGCGCTTCCCGATCGGAACGGACGCCAACCAAGCCAACTATGGCGTGGATCTGGCCACCTACTCCAGAGAGCAAGGACTGACTGACTTCTTCTCCTATGTGGAGAAAAGACTTCACGCCAAGGGTATCATCTTCGGAGCGGATCTCTTCGGAACGGTCATCGGCAGCACCACCGACCGCGACCGCACAGGGCAAGACTACATTCGAATCGCCTCCATGACAGACAACATCTGTCCGATGATATATCCGTCGCACTACGCGAACAAGACCTTCGGGTTGGACGTGCCGGACGCACATCCCTACACCTGCATCAAAAAGGCGTTGGAGTTGTCGCAAGAGCAACTCAGCAGAGACTCTCTCCCCAAAGCGAGGGTACGTGCTTGGCTACAGTGCTTCTCGGCTCCTTGGGTGAAGGGGCATATCAACTACGGCAGTGCGCAGATCAAACAACAGATCCAAGGCGTTTACGACGCTGGTTACGACGAATGGATCCTTTGGAACGCATCCAACCACTATGGACAAGTGAAGGCCGCCCTCGCCATGAGCAAAACACCGGAAGAGGGAGCCAAAGAGGAGAAGGAGCCTACTATCAAGGGAGACTCCACTGCGGCTAAAAACGGGAAGGAGGCCTTAGATACAATTCCGCAAAAAGAGTAGGTTATGACAATCGTAAAGGGCATTTGCATCATTTTAGGTTTTCTGGCTTTGGGGGAAGCGGCTTCGCTACTCATCAACCACCTCATTCCCGGCAGCGTACTGGGAATGATTCTGCTATTTCTGGCTCTCGCCGGCAAGGTGGTCAACCCCGAATCGATCCGTTCCGTGGCCAATTTCCTAACCAAGAACATGGCCATCTTCTTCCTACCCGCCTTCATGGGTATCATGGACCAATGGGGTCTTATCAGCCTCAACTTGGGAGGCTGGTTGATCGTCATGTTCGCCTCCACCATAGCGGTGTTCTTCACATCGGGTTGGGTGGCTAAAATCATCATTCGATTCAACGAAAGGAGGGAGAGGAAATGAAGGAGTTGATTCTCAACGTACCAGCAATGCTTACCCTAACGGTAGGATCCTACCTATTGGGCGTATATTGCAAAAACAGATCAGGGATATCCCTCCTCCACCCCTTCATCATCTGCATACCGATCATCATCGCACTGCTCAAAGTGATGGACATCTCCGCTGATGAATACATGGCGCACAATCAAATCATCATCTTCCTGCAAGGTCCCAGTGTAGTTGCGCTCGGACTCTCGATCTACGACAATTTGGAGACCATCAAAAAGAACATGGCCTCTATCTTGGCGGCCGTCATTGTGGGTAGCGTTGTCGGCGTGGTGAGCGTTTATGGCATCTGTGAACTACTAGGGTTGGACCCAATCTTCGACCGATCGTTGGAGTCAAAGTCGGTCACCACCCCTATCGCCATGGATTTGACGAAGACATTAGAGGGTAACATTTCGCTCACGGCCATCTCTGTGGTGCTATGTGGTTTCATCGGTGCAGTCATCGGTCCGATCATGTGGCGAATATTCAAATTCGACCACCCCGTAGCCAAAGGGCTCGCCATGGGATGCGCCTCTCACGGATTGGGTACCACACGGGCCATCGAAGAGGGCGCGTTGGAGGGGGCTGTCAGCGGTCTGAGCATCGCATTAATGGGCATCGCCACGGCACTGGTCATTCCTTTATTTAACGCGCTTATCAGATAACAGATGAAACGGGTGGTGTTCAGCATCTTGCTTGGGGTGTGTTTCTCCTTGACGACCCATGCGCAAGGAACAACGGAGGACTCTACCCACTCGCCAAGCAAAGCCGCAGTCCTTTTCTCCAACATCCGAGAGCGGGTGGATGCGATCATCGATCGATTTCAATCCAACTCCACCGATTCCAATTACGTCTATAAGCCGCGTGAGCCGTGGCGATTCCAGCTCTACCTCGACCTCTATGGCCACGACATATCCTTCTACCACATGACGAATCATTATGCGCTGACCTCCCTCTGCAAGACATCCTTAGGCATAAGCGCCGCCTACAGAGGACTCTCCCTATCGGTGTCGTTGGACCCGTTGAAACTTCACAAGAAAAGATCGAATATTGAATATAACATTAACTATTACGGCAGTTTTTTCGGCGTTGACCTTCAATTCAGCCATACCAAATCATTCAGGGAGCGCTATGAATCATTCAAAATGTACACAACCGATGTGCATCTTCGCAACATATCGCTGAACGGCTTCTATGTTTTCAACCACAAACGCTTCTCCTACGGTGCGGTTTTCGACCAATCCACCATCCAAAAAAGAAGTGCGGGTTCTCCGCTGATCAGCGTGACGGGTTACGCAAACTCCACCCGGATGGAGGATCTCGCGGAGGTGCCACTGATGAGGCGTCTGCCGCTACATAAACTCAGAATGGCTTTTGTCGCCTTGGGTGCCGGATACGCCTACAATTTTGTCCCCAAGGGAAACCATTGGCTGGTGCATCTATCCATGGAACCAAGCATGACGGTATGGAAACGGACCTACGCCGATCTTGAAAACGGAAATCAAATCGCCTCTGTCCGTCCCTACAACTTTTATATGACGGGAAGAGTGGGTTCAACCTACTTTCTGGATAATTTCTTCGTCGGGTTCAGCGGCATTGTCCAACTCTACGAGGCGGGAAAAATCAACCAAATCAATATTCTCCACACGAAGTTCAAAGGGGGCATGTTTGCGGGCATAAGGTTCTGAGATCAATCAAACTTACCCTTGTCCAAGCACTTCACTGGATAGACCTCCCAACTACCATCTTGGTGAACGATGACGGCTACACCTGCCATATAGTTTATCCATCCAGTAGGATTAGAGTCGTAGTCATTATTCCAATTACTGAAAAAATCTCCATTATCTGTCGCCCAACACACGGCAGGGACCATAACCAAATCATGAGAAGACAAGAAGGCAAATGGATGACCTTCGGAATCTTTCACAAGCCAGTTGATTGCATTTTCGTAATGCGATTTACATCTCTCCTTGTTGTTTTTATAATAAGTTTGAGCGAATGGCCAACTACTTTCTGAATTATCTAGACCTTTCTCAAAGTAATAATTAGGACCTGGATTAGAGGTTGAGTGATTAACCAATGTTTCATCAGCCCAATCATAGCCTAACAAAGTTGACTTTATAAACTTTTCGGGATTTCTTGCTCTACCGATAAAATATGATGTTTCCACCGTTCTCTTAACATCCGTTGAATAATAGGCATCATTCGTTGCATCTGAGAATGGAGCACCAGTTAATTTAGCTCCAGCATTGTTTACCAATACTAATCCGTTTTCATTTATACCAGCATCTCTACCCGTAGCAGAATTACGCTCGGAATGTCTGACAATGAACACCACGCGATCACCTTCATCCGTTTTCACGGAGCGATAAACGTCGCTGGCATCATTAAAATCGGTGGTACTCAAATTGGCGTAAGAGGCAGCCACTCGTCTGTACTCTTTACCATCCGAGCTCTCTCCTCCCTCTTCTGTCGAAGGATCTGTTGTATTCTCTCCGCTTTGTTCAGGTTCAGCTGTCTCATAGGTGTTTCTGGAGAGACGGATATTATCGATATACACGCCCTTGCTTCGTTGTTTATACGAAAAATTTGGGGCATAACCTATCAGTGTGAATTCTATCGCCACAACATTCTGACGGTCAAAAGAATTTTGTAAATAACTACTAATATCCTGTTTATTCACACTAATCGTATTATCAAATCCACCTGTACTCGCAAAACCATCTTTTCCTATCGTCATCCAATCCGAATAGTTTTCCGAAGCATCTTTCAGACGAAGCGAGAAGAAGTTGAAGCCATTCCAAGATCCAAACTTCACCACCCCGTTAGTCATACTTGTCACATCCATACTTAAATAGGCACCCTCTGTCAGATCAACGGGGTGAGGTGCATTGATGATTACAGTCGCCAATTGTTGGCTATCGTCTGGTTCGTACAAAATCGCTCTCAACCTTTGATTATTGGCACTTAACTCATACCAGCCAACACTGTTATTTGCCACATTCCCTATTCCATCCGAGAAATCCTCCTCCCATGTGGTTATACGCTTTATCAAAGTTTCCTGTATCTGCTTGATAACGGTGGAGAGCGAGTCGACCGTGGTTTTCAGGGAGTCATTTTGCGAGGTCAACTTCGCCAATTGACCTTTCATGGCACTGATATCCGCTAAAATGGCCATTAGATCATTTTGGGTGATGTACTGCGCATCATTCGTAAAGGCGCTGACGTTCTCTGGCACAGTTGGCACATCAGTTTTCTTGGCGTAATCACTTCCATCTTCCAAATCAATAACCTTTGCTGGAATTTCGCTCTTCTTGGCATATTCCGTCAAGGATTGATGCTCGGTCAGATAGTTGCCCTTCTCTTGGTATATCGTTGCCGCCTCCGCCTTGCTCAACAAACTATCTGCCGTTGGCAATTCGCTTTTCTTGGCATACTCCATCAAGGATTGGTGCTCGATCAAGTAGTTCGCGTCGTTCTCGAAGGCGCTCACCTTAGTAGGGACGTTGACCGTCGGCACGTCGGTTGCGGTAATGTAGCCCGCATCGTTGGTAAAGGCGCTCACATTGGTTGGTACCGTTGGGATATCGCTCTTCTTGGCGTATTCCTTCAATGATTGGTGGGCAGTTAAATACTCGCCCTTCGGTTGGTACTTGTTTTCCGCCGCTGTCTCGCTCAACAAACCTTCTACGCTTGGCAACTCCTCCTTCGTAGCATAGTTGGCCATATTCGGCAAATCCGAAGCCTTCGCGTAGTTCACCAAGGAGTCGTGGATCATCGTTGAGGATGCGGTGGCGATGGTTTGGAGTTCTGCTTTGGTCGCGTAATCTGCTAATGATTGGTGCTCGGTTAGATATTTGCTTTCTGCCTCCGCTTTACTCAACAAACTATCTTTCTTTGGCAAGTCACTCTTCTTCGCATAATCTGCCAATGATTGGTGCTCGGTTAAATATTTATTTGCAGCCTCGGCTTTACTTAGCAAACTGTCTTTGGCTGGCAAGTCACTCTTTTTTGCGTAATCTTCCAACGATTGGTGTTCGGTCAAATATTTCACATCATTCTCCAACTCACTGACTTTCGTAGGAACCGTTGGAAGATCTGTTGTCTTTGCATAACCTTCCAGACTTGGTATTTCTTTCTTGGTCGCATAATTCACCAAGGAATCATGAATCATGGATGATGAGGAAGTCGTGATATTTTGCAATTCACTCTTTGTGGCAAATTCTGAAACGTTTGGCAAGTCGCTTGTTTTCACATACTCTGACAACGATTGCTCTGTCAAGTATTTGCTTTCTGCCTCCGCCTTGCTCAACAAACTATCCTTTGCTGGCAAGTCACTCTTCTTGGCATAATCTGCCAATGATTGGTGCTCCGTCAAATATTTACTTGCAGCCTCGTTTTTACTTAGCAAACTGTCTTTGGCTGGCAAATCACTCTTCTTTGCGTAACCCTCCAACGATTGATGCTCCGTCAAATAGTTCACATCGTTCACCAACTCACTGACCTTGGTTGGTACAGCTGGTAATTCGCTCTTCTTGGCGTAATCCGTCAGGCTTGGAATGTCGGTTGCCTTAGCGTAACCATCAAGACTTGGCAAATCTTCCTTTGTTGCGTAATTAGCCATATTAGGCAAATCGGTCGTCTTAGCGTAGTTTGCCAAGGAGTCGTGGATCATTGCTGACGATGAGCTTGAAACATTCTGCAACTCCGCTTTGGTCGCATAATCAGCCAAGCTTGGGATTTCACTCTTTTTAGCGTAACCCTCCAAAGACTGATGCTCCGTCAAATAGTTCGCATCGTTCTCCAAATCACTAACTCGCTGTGGGATACGAGGCGTATTGGCAATCTCCTCATAACTATAAGCTGGCTTACTATCAGGATCAATCCACGAAGGCAAAGCCTGTGGCGAGATACGTTCCGCATACAAAGCGTAAGGCACACTCATCACACGACTCGTCAAAGTCAACGTATAATGGTCCCCACCCGTCAAGTCAAAATCACACTGGATGTAATAATCACCCAGCGACCAATCAATATCCCCAATCGAGGAGGATGAAGCAGCCTCGCCAATCGTAAAAGTCAATAATCCATTCTCATTGGTGGAGATCCTTCTCACCTCAGAATATACACTATTGCCATTTTTATCACCTTGCAAAATATTCACCCGAATACCAATGTTGGAGTTAGGCAATAATTGGCCATAAGCATCCCTAATAACTGCTTGATAGGAAATTCCTTGCGGCGCCTCCGCATACGACAATAAAACATTTACACAAAAAAAGAGACCCAATAATAATCTTCTCATTCCGTTTATTCCTTGATGATTTTAAAAGTGACTACAATATCCTTGTCTTGAGTAATCTTCAGCAAATAGGTTCCATACATGAAATCCTCGAAAGGAATCCACGTGCCATCGGAAGCCTCACCTGTGGCGTAGGTCTTGCCAACTAAATCCGTAACAACATATTGGAACTGCCCCGAACAATTCTCGACCGTCAATCGACAACGGTCCTTCGTCGGATTCGGGAATACGCTCATCCGCACCTGCTTCACAATCCAATCTCCCGTCGGAGTCTCCTCCTTCACCTTCACAAAAGCCTGCTGCATACCAGCCGAGACGACTCCTGACTGAGTGGAAGAGACAGTCAAATAGTCCACCTGTCCAATGGTGCAAGAGACACTGCCCGCACCCATGAACACATCTCCTCCTCCCGCCACAACCGCGGACTGGGCATAACCCACAATAGGAAACAATACGGATATTACAATAGTGTTTAGTTCTTTGCCAAAAAACATCTTAATCCATAAGATTTCAATCCACGGCAAAGATAAGTTATTTTATTGTCATCAACGAAATTATTGGCTATGTAATTATCAACAATTCAACGAAATAGGTTATCAACAAAGCGAAATCGTCCGTTCCCACCAATCTACGGTTTAAATTCCTACTATTCTCACACGCTTCATCGCCTCGCATCCATTGAACTCAGGGAAATACATCTGCTCCACCTTGGCAGGATTGAGCATGTAATCGCCCGCACAATAAGGGGACAATTCAATGGTGAACTCATAAGTGCCAGTCTTCAGATAGGAGCAGAAAATATTGGTATGCTCTTTGTAATGTTCCCGATACACCTCATTGTTCCGCCTACTCGTCTCCTTGCTCGCATAGGTGCAACCTGCAGGGATAGGCACATGAAGGAGAACATACTCCGCATCCTTCTCAACCGTCACCACCACACGCATTTTCACTTGCTCGCCTACCGTCAGAACCGAATCCGAGAAGTGGGTTCGGATGGAGAATCCATTCCCCTTCGCCTCAACGGGGCGATCCCAATAAGAGGAAGATACAGAGACATAGACAGGCGCATCCCCCTGCTTGGAGAGGGAGAGGCTGCCCTCCGCAGCCACCTTCCGCTCATAAGGGAATTGTTGTATCTTCTCTCGCAATGCGCCATCGATTTGGAGGCTATTCTTCTCCCCTCTTGATGGATGATCGATGGCATCAGACAAAGTGCGGACAATCATCGCCGACTCGTAAGTATTGCGCCAATAAGAGGTACGGCTAAGCGATTTCTTGTAGAAGAAATAGTCACGCATCTTCCTCAGATCGTCCCGGTGATCCTGGAGAGAATCCGCTTGGAAGATACGATACACCTGCAAGGTGTTCATCACCTCATTTTGATCCACAGAGCGATCATCTCCGAATTGATAATAGAGGCCACCCTTCATCGTCTCTCTCCGATACTGGTTCAACCACGCATGATCAGCAGGCAATCCACATTTAGTCTTGAGTTCCGCCAACTCCAAACGGTCATAGAGCGTCAAATTTGGCGCCATATCCAAACTATCCACCCAAGTTTTATAATCCAATTTCTCCCCTAACGAGCGGAGAATGGTCAAAGCCGTCACCTTTTCGGAGAGGGTGGAATGCTCATCCTTCAACCAATCATTGCAAGTATATTTCACATTACCTTTTGGAAAGTCAATCTGATATTTTTGGAGAGTCTCCACAATGTAGCGACTGATCCAAACGCTTGGACTGTCTGAACCCCACCAGCCCCAAAGGCCATTAGGCAACTGCCTCTCCTTCAATGTCTTCACAAAACCATCTATCCGTCGCTCATTCTCCCTGCGTTGATGGTTCGTGATCTCGGGATTTTGATTAGCGATTAAGAATCCAATCAATTTCGAGGTGGTCTGTTCATTGCATCCGTATGGGTAACGCTTCAACATAGCAACCTCATCCTGCAACAAATCATGCTCCGTATCCATAATCCGAATCGTCACACTATCCGCCTTCTCCGATTGTAGGGAGATTTGCAACGTATCATGCAACACCGCGAAGCGCCCCTCCGTACAAGAGGTTCCCTGAGGCAACAACTTCACCTTTCTTCGCTCTCCATCCCCGAAATGATTCTCCGAAACGAATTGATAAGTCACAGAGATGGTATCGGAAAGGTTATTTGTTGGGGCATGCAACAAGAGAGAGTCCGTCAACGCCGCCGCACAACGATGTGAATGAGTGACCTTCAAGGAATCATTCACAGAGAAGGAACTGGTCAACTGAACCGTATCTTGCAGATAGTTCGTCAACGTGCCGTGCACCCAACAAGCATCCCCTCGCACCAAGAATTCAGGCAAGTACAACCTTGCGGAGAGCGGCACGAAGGATTTAATTGATCCCTCAGACGACCCCATAGCGAAGCCTCTTTTTGCTGGGGCATCCGCCAAATAGATGGTCTGCCAACGGGTGATATTATCCGGGAAGGTAACCGTATAACGCACCTTGCCCTCCTTATCGGTCATCAACTTCGGCTGCCAAAAGCCCAAGTCCGAAAAGTGGGTGCGAAGCGTGGCTCCTGCTGGTTCCATAGCTATTCCCTTATTGTTGCTTCCTTTCCTGGTCTTAACGATCACCACGCCACTGGTCGCGCGGCTACCATAGATGGCCGTAGCCGAAGGTTCCTTCAAAATCTCCATGGAGAGAATATCAGCTGGGTCTATTAGAGACAGGGCCGAATTAGACGCATCGGCCAGCACCGGCATTCCATCCACCACATAGAGCGGTGATGAAGCACCCGACAACGAAGAGACGCCATGGATCATAATCGTGGGGGATGCACCAGGCTGAGAAGATGCCTGTACGCCAGAGACACGGCCTTCGAGGGCTTGGTCTATGGAGACAGCACCAGTCAAATCACTTTTTTTCATTACACCATACTCAACCTCATATAATTCATCTTCGAACGAATCAAACAAGTCTTTCTCTTCGGGGGAAAGCGAGTCTAATACAGTCACAAAAGGGAACGTGTCATTACACAAAAGGAACCTTACCAAACGTGCCTCCGCCAAGTTGCGTCGAAGTTCCTCCTCCTCCGTGTCCGTACACGAGTACGATAATTTTTTTATCAATTGACGACCGAACGACTCATCCATCACGCGATCTCTATTAGGGTCAAACCTCACAACCGAGCATTTCCCTGATTCCACAACCACAGAATCCATCCGGTAGCATGACGTATCCTTATTCAGAATATAAATACGATAAAGGCCAGCCTCTAATTCCTCGAATTTTTGGGTTTTCCCATAGACATATCGCACCGATGGCTTCAATTCACTCTTATGAGGAACCACTACGTAACGAGACGCCTGATAATCCAATGTAATTTCCAACGAATTGGCGGACTCCTTCTCTCTTGGATAATCCAACCACAAATGACGCTTATTCGCCTCCTTCGATAATTCGTTTCTATTCTTGACATACATTTCCCTCAAGAGACGATCCAAAGTCTCTAACTCAGCGTCCAAACGCCAGTTCCCCATATAGAAATCGAGTTGTGGAAATTTCTTTTTCGAAACCTCACGACTCTTCAAACAATGATCGTCGGAATCATACGAGTAAACAAGACGGTGGTCCACCTTCGTCTTCTCATCGAAACGATCAGTCATCCAACGAACAGAATCCAATATAGGTCCCATAAAAGATTGGGTAGAATTCCTTCTCTTATCACGAAGCAGCGTTCCGTCTTCTCTTACCAACCAATCATACGCATAAGATTCTGTGTTCTCAAACATCATTATATAGGGCATCAAACGCTCTATCTCCTTGCGAGTCAATCCATCAGCCATTTTCTTTCGCTTCACAAGGTTGGAAGTGCTATTGACATCGACACTCAAAATCGTACGCTTATATGGCTCCACCATGACAGAATCAATGGTGTATTCCGCTGTTTTAGTTCTTATCCTAATGCGATGGTACTCATTCGGTGTGATAGCAAATGAATAAGGCACCATCCCCGATGCGATGAAAGATGGCACATCATCAATATAGGCAACAACAACATCCTTTCGGGTTCCTCCTCCACATATAATCGGTGAAATTTGTGTGAGCGAATCCTCTGGATAGTAACTGTACCGATGAATGGCATCTCTTGCGGGATAATGGAGATGATAGTAGACTATCGTATCAATCGGTTCCAACCCCGCCCATAATGGATAATTCTTACTATTCAATGAGGCCCATTGAAAACTCATACGGCGACTCTGGTATGCCTCGGTTGGCGCATCCCCCAGTCGGCCCATGAGGTTCCAGTTAGGGGATGCTGTTTTGAACTGACTATTGATGGCATAGGCAGTCACATCGGCACCTTTCACCGGTTTGTCCTCCCCATCAGTCACCTGCACCTCCATCTCACAACTCATTCCCGGCACGATCACGGAAGGTTCGTTCACCGCTATGCGCAAAACGTCCTTAGGCACCTGACGAACGAAGTCTTCCAGATCAATGACAGAGCCCGCCCAAAGAACCTTGGCCCTCAAAATGTAGGATTTTTCACGATCCCAAGGGAAGAATGCGGGAAGTTCCTTGTCGCTGCCGGAAAAAATCACCTCCCCATCCTGTACTACATAACAAGCCATCGGAAGATGCAAAGCATTGGCAACCATCGGGAAAAGGGAGTCTCCTGACGTACGCCATTGAACAGAGGCCATCGAAGAGGAGGCATCGAAGGCATAAGCACTCCTAGCATGCGGCGTCTTGACAATGTATTGGGCATAGGATGGCTCTGCCCGCAATGTGCAAGGCAGCAAGGTGTCCATCAAATGCGCACGGTTGCCCAGTAGATCCTCGACATAGATAGATGCCCACTCGACAGTGTCTTTCTGATTGTATCGAGCGCTCACCAGAAGCGAGTCTTTGTCGAGTTGGATGGAAACACTATGTTGCGCTACATAATAACCGACAGTCGATAAATCCCTCTTCTCCACCTTCCCATCTGGCAAGAAGAGGGAAACATTTGCCCTGAACAGAATGTTGTTTCCCGCATCGAAAGAGGGAGGGAAAACAAAAACCAACTCATCCTCACCATTGGTCACCTTCGTTTGAGAGGCTAATATAGACGAGTAGATAGCTCGACCCGCTAATAACGAATCAACAGACCGGAATTGAAGGGAGACCTTCGCCGAGACGCCCTTAAAGGGGAGACCATTGGCATCTCTCGCCACGACCTTCACACGGATACTATCCCCCTTGTAATAGGCAGACTTGTCATACGAACATGTCAAAGACGCGTCTCGCAAAACATAGTCCTCGTACTTAAAACTGGTGTGGCCCATAAGTCCTCCCCGCTTATTCCCCACGCCCAATTGATACTTTCGGTCCAATAGTAGTTTTAAAGAGTCAGTCAGAGCAATATCGCAGGTATAGTGACCAGCAGCATAGGGGGCCAAATGATCTAACAACACTTTGCGGTTCTCGCCATTCGTATTGGGCAAAAGAAAGACTTGGATAGGGCGGTTGTATGGTCGGCCTTTTCTGGTACGAACAAATGCCTTCACCCGTAAAGTGTCGTTCGGTTTATACTTAGGTAGGCTGGTGACCAACCTAGCACCAACTTTACGAGAAAAATTAGGGTGGTGCATCACAAAATCCTCCTCCTCGCTTGTGAGTTCACGATTGTGTCGTTGATCACGACGCACACATTTTTCCATCACTTTACAATAGCGGGACCAATCATGATATCTCAATTCATGTAAGTCCATATACTCCCCCGTCTCGTAGTCATAGTATTCCTCGTAGTATTCTCGACAACTATACTCACTCTCTTCTTTATCGGCATCGCATCCCCACCTAGCGAATTTTGCTATATACCCGACTGGTTCCCCCTCTAGGATGGATACCACAGGATCCTTCACGACGCGACCGATGGTCTGGAAGAATTTAGAAAATGGCCTCTTCTTTTTCTTCGAGGTTGTATTCTCACTTTTTTCTATGCCCAAATAGGACAAATGTCCATGGTAAAGAATACGTACCTTCGCCCGATCGTAATGTTTTTTTGCCTCATAACGTTGCGTCGCCTCATTGAAAGGAAGAGGCTCCCCCTCGATAGAGACCTCCGCATCCGGTAAAACATGCCCCAAACTATCATACAAAAAGAGAGAAAAATGCTCATAGTCTTTTCCTGCGATAGCAGTTTTGTATGGAACGGACGAATAATAGTCATAAGAGATATCCTTTCCATGCAGTCGGGCCAAAAGATAGTTGCCATACGCCATGGTATCTAACTGACGCTTCGCATCTTGAAAAGCATATGACGTGTAATCCATAGAGGTGTGAATCTGGGAGACAAGCAGATTACCCGCCACGACTTTCGAAAAAAATTCATCAGATACATTCTCGACATTCGAAGTGTTCGTGAACAATTCATCCGTCAACTGATTATTGAGACGGAACACACAAACGGGACTTTTGTAATTTGCGTAAAAATTAGGAGTCGCTTTGAGCGCGGTCACCCACGACAAGCCAACACAAAGGAGCAACGTTAAATATTTCCTCATGCGATTTCTCTATTATCTGTACTATTGTTGAACCGCCACTTCTTCATACACACTCGCCAGCAACGGCCAAAGGACAAAGATAGGGTAAAATGAATTAACTCTTCTCTTATCTTCTTGATTATTTTCTTAATGCAAAAAAACGAGAGCAAAGGAAAGAAGGACAAATTCTTAACTCTTAATTCTTAACTCTTAATTCTTAACTCTCAATTAGCACTACCCCGCCCACCCCTCTCTATCCAGATTCCGGTAATTGATCGCCTCGCTGATATGGCGAGTCTCCACATTTTCGCTTTGGTCCAAATCAGCAATCGTGCGTGCCACCTTCAAGATACGATCGTAAGCACGGGCGGATAGATTCAACTTCAACATAGCCGACTTCAACCGTTCGGAGGCCTCCTCCCCTAACTGCGCGTACTTGTGGAGCAAACGAGAGGTCATCTGCGCATTGCAATGCACCCCCTTCTCCTCTTTGAAACGCTCCAACTGAATATTTCTCGCCGCTATCACACGCTGACGGATCATCTCACTCGTCTCCGAGGGGCCACACTCCGAAAGTTTCTCGAAAGGGACTGGCACCACCTCGATATGGATGTCGATACGGTCCAACAAAGGCCCCGATATCTTGCTCATATACTTTTGCACCACACCCGGTCCGCAGACACACTCCCTTGTCGGGTGGTTGTAATAACCGCACGGACATGGATTCATTGCCGCCACCAACATAAAACTGGCCGGATACTCCACCGTCTGGCGAGCCCTCGATATGGTGATTTTACGATCCTCCAACGGTTGTCGCATCACCTCTAACACGGTGCGTTTAAACTCCGGCAATTCGTCCAAAAAGAGCACGCCGTTGTGGGAGAGCGATATCTCTCCCGGCTGGGGATTTCCACCTCCGCCCACAAGGGCGACATCCGAAATGGTATGGTGCGGCGAACGGAAAGGGCGAGCCGTCATCAACGAAGTCTCCTTGCTGATCAAACCAGCCACCGAGTGGATCTTCGTGGTCTCCAATGCCTCAAAGAGAGAGAAAGGAGGCAAAATCGTAGGGATACGCTTCGCCAACATCGATTTACCCGCACCAGGAGGTCCCACCAAAATCAGGTTGTGTCCGCCCGCGGCCGCCACTTCGAAGGCGCGCTTCACATTCTCCTGCCCCTTCACATCGGAAAAATCAATGTCGAACTGCCCCAAATGCGAGAAGAACTCCTTACGGGTATCGATCTCCACCTTGGTCAATTCAGACTTCTTGTTCAAAAAGTCCACCACCTCCATCAAGGTCTTCGCCCCATAGACCTCCAAATTGTTCACGACGGCAGCCTCATTGGCGTTTTCATAGGGAAGGATCAACCCTTTGTACCCCTCCTCACGCGCTTTGATTGCCATCGGCAAGGCCCCCTTCACGGGTTGCAAGGTACCATCAAGGGAGAGTTCTCCCATGATTACATACTGGTCCAGATCATCCGCCAAAATATCCCCCGCACCGGCTAATACACCAATGGCCAACGGCAGGTCGTAGGCTGCCCCCTCCTTTCGGATATCCGCAGGAGCCATATTGATAACAACTTGGAAATGAGGAAATTTCATTCCACAAAACTGAATAGCGGAGATAATCCGTTCATGACTCTCCTTGATCGCATTGTCGGGCAATCCCACCAACATAAAACGGATTCCCTGCGATACGTTCACCTCAATCGTAATAATAGTAGCGTCAATGCCTTGCACAGCCGCACCAAATGTCTTCACTAACATTTTCTGAATTTTTAAACAAGTAAACTCCACGAAAAACAGGCGTTCCTAATTTTTCGCAAACAAACAGTGCAAATATAGAATTATTTCAATCAAACAGCAAAATTATCGGCCAAATTTTTCAATAATACTCGTAGGCCTGGAATGAGCCACCCAACAATTTGTGGTCCTTGTCATACAACTTTACCACACGGCTATTCCCCTTTCGGTCATAATCCTCATATTTGTAGTTCATCTCATAATCCGAAACATCCGCCACGGAATAGATATAATACCGCGATATGGCATTGTCGCTATTGTATTGGCAACACTCCCTTCTGATGAGAGCATGTTGGTTGTTATAGATCTCCTCCAACAACACCTTCCCATTTTTGCCATATATGGAACTGCAGAACATCTTCACATTTCCCTCCCGATCATAGGAGGTCCTTAATGTGTCGTATCCATAATCATCCCGACTATACTCCACACGTTCGATCAACTCGCCCCCTTCGTTTCGATAACTACAAGATGTGATTTTACCATTCTGATAATTATAAAAGCATGTTTGATACAACATGGCATAATCATCATAGTAGTCGGTTTTCACCTTCTCTCCTTTTTCGTTGAAAAAAGTCGTTTCACGTCTAACCACCTCTCCCTTATTGTTATAAACCAACAACTCCGTGATATTTCCCGCCTCATTAAAGGAGATTTTCTCCTTCATAGCTCCTTGGGCAAGCTCTCCCGCTTCCAAATAACCTGAATAATAGACCAAACTCTTCACATTTCCCTTCAAGGACATCTCGAAGAGGTCATTCCTCGTTTTTTCGCATGACGTAAATAGTACCAAAGAGATGACGAGGAACAATAGATAGTATATTTTCGTAAAATTCACCTTCATTATTTCTTCATTAAAAGATCACTCATAACGGATCGCCTCAATCGGATCCAACTCCGAAGCCCTCTTAGCGGGATACCAACCAAAAAAGACACCAGTAATGGTACATACCAGGAAGGAGAGGATCACCGAATAGGGCTGCACATAGACGGGCCATCCCAAAAGCGCGGAGAGGCCGTACGAGGCGCCGACACCAAAAAGGACGCCAATCAAACCACCCGTCACACTGATCAAGATCGCTTCGATGAGGAACTGCGCCAAAATATCGATTCCACGTGCGCCGACCGACATACGCAAACCTATCTCACGGGTACGTTCCGTTACCGACACATACATGATATTCATGATTCCAATACCGCCTACCAAGAGTGAGATGCTGGCGATACAGGCCAACAGCACCGTCAACATATCGGTCGTGGAGGTCATCATCGAGCTCAATTCCTCTTGCGACCGCACCGAAAAATCCAACTCGCCCTCCTCCTTGATCTTATGCGTTTGCCTCAATACCTCCACAATGTCGTCAATCGCCTTTGAGGTCAGGCGTTCCTCCTTGGCAGAGGCGTAGATACCATTGAGGTAGGTGATGTTCGAGACACGTTTCTGAATGGTCGTAAAGGGCGCCAAAACCACAGCGTCCTGATCTTGCCCCATGCTATTGTAACCCTTCGGTTCCAAAACACCCACCACTGTGAAGGGCACCTTGCCGAAACGGACCACCTTTCCAATCGGATCCTCCTGATTGGTGAAAAGATTATCCACAATGGTCTTACCGATCACACAAACCTTCGCAGAGGTGGCAATATCCTGATCCGTGAACATATCCCCTTGCGACACATTCAACTTCCTGATATCCAAATAATCCTGGGAGACGCCTGTCACCGAAGCCGGATAGTTATTATTACCATAAATCATCTGTCCGCTGCTGTTCACCAACGGAGAGACACTGGAGACATAACGGGTACACCTCTTCACAATCTCCTCATAATCTGCATTCTTCAATGTCTGCATATCGGAGGCGTTCATTCGGACACCGCCACCCCTACGGTCATTGTTTCCCGGATGAACCATGATCATATTGGAACCCATCTCGGAGATTTGCTCCTGAATGCTTCTCTTGGAACCCTGTCCGATGGCCAACATGGTGATGACGGAGGCCACACCAATGATGATACCGAGCATCGTCAAAAACGATCTCAGCTTATTGTTGTTGATCGCGCGGAGGGCGATTTTCAATAGATTCGAGATATTCATACGCCATTAATCTTTTACAGGAGGCAGTGCGTCCAACGCCTCCCTTGCCGATGAGATATGGTCATTGACCGTATCCTCCACCACCTGACCGTCTCGCAGACGGATGTTGCGGCTACTATACTCCGCCAACTCAGGGTTGTGTGTCACAAAGATGATCGTTCTTCCCTTCGCATGCAGTTCCTGGAAGAGAACCAAGATTTCAAAAGAGGTGCGGGTATCCAAATTACCGGTAGCCTCATCCGCCAAGATGATGACGGGGTCGTTGACCAACGCACGGGCGATCGCCACACGCTGCTGCTGACCACCAGACATTTGGTTGGATTTATGATTCAGACGCTCTCCCAAACCGACCGCCTGCAACGCCGCCACCGCTCTTTCGTGACGCTCCTCCGCCGATATGGCCGAGTTATACATCAACGGCAACTCCACATTCTCCACAGAGGTGGTTTTGGCCAACAAATTATAATTTTGGAAAACAAAACCGATCTTACGGTTACGAAGCACGGCCCGTTCATTCTTGTTCATGGTACGCACCTCCACGCCGTCGAGGTAGTATTCGCCGGAAGTTGGCGTATCCAGACATCCCAACGCGTTCAACAAGGTGGATTTTCCTGAACCTGACGTACCCATAATGGTCACGAACTCCCCTTCGTAAATGGAGAAGGAGACTCCACGCAAGGCGTGCACCACCTCCTCACCCACGACGAAATCACGCTTCACATCGCGCAATTCAATGATCGGTTTTCTTTTTTGATGGTTCTCCATAGAATACGATTATTTACGAGCTCCGCCGCCCGGACGTTTCGGCATAAACGGACTGCTCTTTTGGTCGGACCCACCCGCCATACGACTCGGATCCATTTCAGAAGCCTCAACGGAGGAGACGATGACACGCTCACCCTCATTCAAGCCAGACAACACCTCAATGCGCGATCCATTTGTGACACCAGTCTTCACGTTTCGCTGTTCCGCCAAATTGTTATCCTTGACTACCCAAACGGTAGCTCCTTCGATCTCATCGGGATCCAATGCGGCGCACTTCATACCCGGAGGCAATAATTTCTCGTCCATCTGGAACTTCAACGCCTTGCTTGGAATGGTGATGATGCTGTCTTTATACAACGTCATGACCGCAATATTGGCAGTCAATCCCGGCTTCAATTTCAAATCTGGATTCTTGGCATCCACAATCACCTCGTAAGTGACCACATTGGAGGTGGTGGTTGGCTCCAAACGGACCTGACGCACCACACCGCTGAACTTATCATTCGGATAGGCATCGACGGTGAATTCCACCTTCTGTCCTTCGGCCACCTGACCGATATCGGCCTCGTCGATATTAGCAACCACCTGCATATCCACCAAATTCTCGGCAATGATAAAGAGCGTAGGAGTGGTCATACTGGCAGCCACGGTCTGGCCCTCCTCCACCTCTACGGAGATCACGACACCATTGATCGGAGAGGTAATGGTCGCGTAACCCAAATTGGTCTTGGCGCGGTCCACCTCGTACTTCGCCTTTGTCAAAGAGTTGGTCGCTCTCATATATTGGAACTCGACCTCCTCAAACTCAGCATCACTGATCAACTTCTTTTCGTGCAAAGCCTGATTTCTATCGAACACCTTCTTGTAGTAGCCATACTCGTTCAACGCATTGGAGTAATCTGTCTTAGCGGACTCCAAAGAGGTGGATAACGTGGAACGGTCCAACTCCGCAAGCAGCTGTCCCTTCTTCACCTTTTCATTGTAATCCACATGAATTTTATCGATCTTTCCAGACACCTGCGTACCTACCTCAACCTCCGTCACCGGCTCCACTTTACCCGTGGCGGTAATGGAATTCGAGATACAGCCCATCTCCACCAGTTCTGTCTTCACAACATGTTGAGGAGCCTTCTTCTTTCCTGAAAACGCGAAATAGAGTATTACCGCAAGCAGCAGCAAAACCACAATCAGAATGATTTTCTTTTTATCCATAATAATATTCCCGAAATATAATCGGTAAAAATAGCAAGACAGAGCCACTTACAAGGAAAATTATCGACGAATCGGCCATTTTTACCGACGAATCGGAATCCTTCCAATCTGAAATAAAAATCCCCCAACGCCATCAGCGAAGGGGGATCGTATATTAGGAGTCCGTTTCAATTATCCTCTACAATTCAGCGAGCATACGTTTCAATATTGCCCGCCAATCTTCCCTGTTTTGAGGTTGATAGACATGAAAGCCCATCAAGCGGGCAGTCTCCACATTTCGGGCACCATCATCCACAAAGAGCGTCTCTTCCGGAAGAAGACCCGTTTGGTCTATCACATATTGGAAAATTTCAGGAGAGGGTTTGGTCAACCTCAACTTATAGGAGGCAAACGCCCTGTCGAAATAGGCAGGCAACGGTTTGCCTTGCGGCGTGAATTCCGAAGAGTCCGCCCACTCGTAAACATGCGGATTGATGTTGCTGAGCAAGTACAATTTATAGTGCGCACGCAACTCCTCCAAATAGGCTAACTTGTCCAAATCCACACGCTCCACAATCGATAGCCATGCGGCCGCGATCGACTCATCCGGCACATCCCTTCCGGTCAACGCACGGAACGCTTCATTGAATTCAGCGCGGGTTTTCGATCCATCCTCCAAATCCAAAAAGATACCGTTCTGACGATAGAGATTCAAATACTCGGAAATATTATCCAGACCTAACGACTGGAAGTTGCGGATCGCCCCCTCCAGATCAGCGTCAATCAAGACACCACCGAAATCGAAAATTAAGTTCTTTATCATTCCTTCACTACACGATATTCGGACTCATAACCATCCGACAAACGATACTTCAAGGAGATCTTCACCCCCTTGGGGAATACCCTCATCATATCCATCACCGCAGGTTCTCCCATCTCTTTTGCGATTGGCGAAAGATTTTGGACAAAGACGCCAGAGCCGAATGTCTTGCCCTCTCGGTGCTCCATTTGAAGATCCTTCAAATCCGCCTCCATCTTCACACCCGCACACTCCACCAAACAGGTCATCGCAGCGACACTATCCTTCACGACGTTTGGCGCCTCAACAGACAAGAGGAAAGAGAGCGGAAGCTCACCGTACATCAGACGATTGGTGTAAATAGACTCCTGCACAGGAGAAAAATCGGTGGTGATACACTCCACTGACATATAGCAGATGCTTCGCATGGCACCATACCTCCATTCGATCTCCCCCGAGAGAGGCCGATCCTCCTGCGAACCGCCCAACAAGGCGACCGCCAACGCGGAGATAGCACAAAGAGCCAAAAGGGCCGACAATATATATTTCTTCATAAAAATCTATGCCTTTAACGCGCCGACAATCTCGCTGACACTCTTGCAACCATGGCGCTCCAAGTAGTCGTTGATTCCCTCCACTACCTTTAAGGTGACGGACGGATCAATGAAGTTCGCGGTTCCAATCTCAATAGCGGATGCGCCCGCCAAGAAGAACTCCACAGCATCAGTCGCATTCATGATGCCCCCCAATCCGATCACAGGAATCTTCACGGCTTTCGCCACCTGCCAAACCATACGCAAAGCGACTGGTTTCACGCAAGGGCCAGAAAGGCCGCCTGTCACAGTGGACAAAACTGGCATCATACGCTCCGCATCGATGGCCATACCCATCAAGGTGTTGATCAACGAGACACTGTCCGCTCCCGCACCCTCCGCCGCCTGGGCGATCTCCGCGATGTTGGTCACATTGGGAGAGAGCTTCACGATCAAGGTCTTCTTGTAAGCCTTCCTAACAGCCTCCACAACAGAAGCCGCACCACTACAAGTGGTACCGAAGGCCATACCTCCCTGCTTTACATTAGGGCAAGAGATATTCAACTCGATAGCCGGAATCTTATCCAACGCATTGATCTTCTCCGCGGTAGCGACATAATCATCAATGCAAGATCCGGAAACGTTCACAATCATATTGGTGTCCACGGATTGAATTCGTGGATAGATGTTCTCGATAAAATAATCGACACCCTTGTTCTGCAATCCCACGCAGTTCAACATGCCCGAAGGTGTCTCCGCCATACGGGGATATGGGTTACCCTCACGATGCGCGAGCGTAGTTCCCTTCACAATGATGCCACCAATCTTACTGATGTCGATGAAATCAGCGTACTCCTCACCATATCCAAATGTGCCGGATGCCGTCATCACCGGGTTCTTCATTTGCAACCCGCCTATCTTTACACTTAAATCTGCCATGTCAAGTCCTTTATGTTAAATACCGGTCCATCTGAACAGACACACTTGTGACCCTTTTGCGTCTCAGTCACGCAGCAGAGGCAAGCACCCAAACCGCAGGCCATCTTGTTCTCCAATGAAACCTCACAATCAATATTGTTTTTTGACGCGAAGGCAGCCACCGCCTTCATCATAGGGGTCGGTCCGCAAGAGTAGATCTTGTCAAACTTCTCATTGACCAATACGGAGTGGTTGGTGACAAAACCCTTCTCACCCAACGAACCATCCTCGGTAGTGACCAATACCCTACCCACCTGTTCGAACGCCTGCTGTTGCAAAAGATCCTTGCCGGAACGGGCGCCCAATAGGAATGTAGGTTGATACCCCTTCCCCTTCAAATAGTTGCCCAAATCCAACAACGGAGCGATGCCGACACCACCACCCACTAAAAGCACAGCCTTCTGCGCAGGTTGCGGATCGGAGAATCCATTGCCCAAAGGCAACACCATATTCAACAAATCGCCTGCCTTCAAGGTGGCCAACTTCTTGGTTCCGTCGCCGACCAATTGAATCAACAACCAGAGCTCATTCTTACTTCTGTCCACAAAGTGGATAGAGATAGGACGGCGTAAAAACGTGGTGGAAGAGTTATCCACACGGACCTCCGCGAACTGACCGGGACGCATCTCCGGAAGCGCAGCCGACGAGGTCAACTTCATCAATATATGTTTGTCGCCCAACTTTTCGTTGGAGACAACCGTCAAATCCAATATATGTTTCTTCATATAGTATTGATACTTTTTTGCAAAGATACAATTTAGACCATAAATACGACCATATTTTCAAACAATTCACGCGACACATTTCATCCCGAAACATTTATATTTGCAAAAAACTTAAAAAATGGACAATCTTCGTATTATTACACTTACACTTCTATTGGCATGCGCCACACTCGCTTCCGCGGAGCCTTTCGATGACGTTTCGGCCTTTTTCAGACAAAAGGTGAGATCCGCGCAGGTCAACCACACCATCCGTACCCAAAACGACACGACGCTCTCCCCCGCATCAGAGGATACGGTGAAGTTCACCTCCCTCTTCCAATTCTACCCAGGAATGAGAAAAGACTCCGTCCACTATAACGGTGTATCAGCGGAAGTTGTAGAAAAATACCTGCCCGACGGAAGCAGGAAGGAGCGCACCTCCAACATTCGCTACAGATACTATTACGAAAAACGGACAGGCGACACCCTCGTCATCTACGAAGGAAGGAATAGCACTACCCGAATTGTGGACAAGAGGGGCTTTATGATATCCTCATCCACCACCAACCGTTTTGGTGCCACCATCAACCGATCACGCAGAGTTGCCATCGAAGGTTTGGGATACAGAGAGGAGTCGATCAACCTCTCCATGACAGGTGACACCCTTTCGACAGAGACACGTCTCTTCAACCAGGATAATCTGCTTCTGGAACGGTACCTGAAAGACCAAGAGGGCACGATCATCGAGAACGACCGTTACGCCTATGACGAGGCGGGGCACCCCACCCAGATCTCGAGATGGAATAGTCAGAAAGAGGAGACAGAGAGCTTCGACTACACCCGCACGGGCGCACCACACCACCATTTTTTGTGGCGTTGGGAATTTTTGGAAAAGGAGCAGCCCGTTCTGGTCTCCCGCATCACCTACCAATACGACGCCACCAACGAACTCATCCAGCGGGAAGAGGTTGACGGAAACGGGAAGATCATCGCCCAATACAAACGAGAGGGCAACCAATCTGTCGAGAAGCGTACAGACGAAGAGCAAACCACGCTCACCAATACCCAATACGACCGATACGGCAATGTCGTCCGGCAAAGGACCGAGAAACGGATCCGCACCTCACGCATCATCGAAGAGTACGATGTAGACCACCAATATTACGAATAAATGATGGAGTGTATATATAGTTATTTCACAAACTTTTCCTATATTCGCGAGAAATAACAAAGGAGAAAACAATGGAAGACTTTATCGTATCAGCCAGAAAATACCGCCCGACCACCTTTCTTTCGGTAGTTGGACAGAGCGCATTGACCAATACGTTAAAGCGGGCCATCTCCAACAAACACTTGGCTCACGCCTACCTCTTCTGCGGACCCCGCGGTGTGGGAAAAACCACTTGCGCCAGAATCTTCGCGAAGACCATCAATTGCCTCACCCCGACTGCGGACGGTGACGCTTGCAACGAGTGTGAGTCATGCAAAGCGTTCAACGAACAACGCTCCTACAACATACACGAACTGGATGCCGCTTCCAACAACTCGGTGGAGGATATCCGTTCTTTGATCGACCAGGTGAGGACTCCTCCTCAAATCGGTAGATACAGCGTTTATATCATCGACGAGGTCCACATGTTGTCACAAGCCGCCTTCAACGCCTTTTTGAAGACGCTGGAAGAGCCTCCAGCACATGCGATCTTCATCCTCGCCACCACAGAGAAACATAAGATTTTGCCTACCATCCTTTCAAGATGCCAAATCTACGACTTCAACCGTATGGGTATCGAGGACACCATCAAACACTTGCAGATGGTGGCCGAGCAGGAGGGCATCAAGGCGGAACCAGAGGCATTGGGCATCATCGCCCAAAAGGCGGATGGCGGTATGCGCGACGCACTCTCCATCTTCGACCAAATCGCAGCCAGCACAGATGGCAACATCACCTACCAAGGAGTGTTGGAGAACTTGAATGTATTGGATTACGACTACTACTTCAAATTGGTGGACCTTTTCTTTAACGGAAAGGTGTCGGAATCTCTGTTGATATTTAACGAAATCCTTAACAAAGGCTTTGAAGCACAGAACTTTGTGAATGGACTCAGTTCACACCTAAGAAACCTAATGGTGTGTAAAGACCCTCAAACCGTGCAACTTTTGGACGTGGGGGCCAATGTAAAGGAACAATACCTCAAACAGGCGCAAAGTGAAGCGTGCAACAACGACTTCCTGTATAAAGCGCTAATGGTTTGCAACCAATGCGACCTCAACTACAGAGTGAGCAAAAACAAACGATTACTTGTCGAACTAACCCTTATCCGACTTTGCCAATTGTCGGACGAAAAAAAAAAATAATTGGGTAGATGATTGGGACGAAAACTGGCTCCCCATCGACATCTTCTTACCATCCACGCAAGCTTTGAGGAAAGGGACTCCTGTCGCTCCCCAAACGACAAACAACGGAGCACCCAAGCCTCAACAAACCGGCACAGCCGCCACGCCAACAACTGCCGCAGGCACTGCCCGAGCCACCTCGTTCTCCATCAAGGACGCCATGCAAAAGAAGGAGGTTGTCGTAGAGGAGACCAAGGGAGAGTCATTCGCCGAATCGTCTGAGAGGAACGCCTTTACGCAAGACGCACTGATCAAGGTATGGAACAACTACACCCAATTCACGCAAGAGCAACCTATCCTCCAACAAACCATCCAACAATGCAAACCCGTGTTGGGCACGGACTGGCGGATCATGTTGGCGGTTTACAACTCCGCGCAAGAGAGCTTGATGATGAAAGAGCGTGTCAAACTCACCAATTACTTGCGGAACGAGCTAAAGAATGGCGGCATCAACATCGAGATCCGCATTTACGAAGTGGGCGAAAGCACCCAATCGCTCACGCATAAAGAGTTGTTCCTCAGAATGATGGAACACAACCCTAACCTTAAAAAACTGGCCCAGGAGTTAAACCTCGAAATCGGATAATGACAAAAAAAATGCGCCGCAGAGATCGAATCTCCACAGCGCACCTCCCAGATGATTTTCCGCTAAGCCATCGGCACGGAATAGTTCACATCCTTGCTTAGATCCACAACAAACGAGCGAGCGAAACTCTTCAAGAGAGAGATTGTCTCCTCGGAGGGAGTGAAATTAACTGCATCCGCCTCACTATTACAAAAATAGCTATCCAAGCGATCATCCGAGTTTTCTGAAATAAAAGAATCTTGAGTAAAAAGTTTTATCATACGCACTCTGGTTAGAATTAATAATAAGTGTTCAATAAGGAAACGAGAATCTCGCGATTTTATTATACGGGCATCCTAATTTTGTTTCTCAACGGATGCAAGTTACATAAGACACGAAACCAACTGAATTTCAACACGATACACTCACGATTCCCTCAACAGTGTGAAATGACCGGTGATTTGTCGGCCACTACCCGAAAATGTGATGACATACCAATAATCCGTACTCGGCATGGCTACGCCATTGTACATACCATCCCATCCCATGGAAAAATCCCGCGAACGCAACAACAACTTACCGGCCCGATCGAAAATCTCCACAACGGCGCCCTCAAAACGATCAAGGTTCCCAACTAACCAGTTCTCCCTACTAGCGACAAAGTAGGGAGGGATCTCCAGTTCATATCCATCCGTATGGAAATCATAGGAGGTTCGGCATCCACGCTCATCCACGACCTCCACATGGTACTCGTGGGCAATCTCCACATCAAGTACGTCATGCGAAATTGCGCCCGCGCCGTATTCAAAACTTAGCTCTCCCGTTCCACCCGAAGTGTTCAACTGATACTTCGTGTCGTTGATCTTTTCGTGGCCAATCACCACAGGAAGGGAGGAGGTGGAGACCACAACACTTTTTTTCGTCGAGCAATGGTCTGAATTGCGGGAAATCTCCACCCAACAATCCATCTCTCCATCCGGGAGCAGACTCAATCGAGACCCCTCTCCCAATAGAGTGCCATCCCCCGCAAACCATCTACAATCGGACGATTCATCGTAATGTGCCTCTAACACAGCGCTATCCCCTTCGCAAACCATCACATTCTCCACCGACAAAGAGGGATTATCCACCACATCCACAAAGAAGGTGTCGGTATAGGCGGGGCACGCTTCATTCTTGACCCACAATTCATACTGCGTCGGGCCATCCACCCTAACAGAGAGTTCCCTGCCCCGATAAATATCCTTGCCGTTCGATCGCCAAACAACATCGGAAGAGTTTACATGGTTTATGATAACGCCAGCTTCAAACCATGCCTCGTCGTCACGGCACAGCGTAACCTGCTTCCCTTCCAGATTCGATGACAAAGTCACTTCAACAGGGTATTGAACCTCCACCTCCACGACATCGGATGTCGTCTCACAACCAATAAGGCTAGCCTTCACACGATATTTCGAAGTCAATGAAGGCGACATTTTAAAACGATCGACCACATTCGTGAATTCAAACGTTTGGAATTCTCCCCAATTATCCACCTGCTGCCACTCCAACTTGGTGGCATTGTCAGTTTGGACAAGCAACGAGACGGTATCTCCCACGCACATCTTCCCCTTTTCAGAAGAGAGTGTCACATGTGGCCTATTAGCATGGGAAATGACGTAATCTTTCGTTACCGTAGGACAGACTGTTTGCTCCACGACTTGCGTCAATTTTGTCCCTTCCAGCGTCGATCCATCCAAGTTCAAAGTGAAACCTTCAGAGTAAAACTGATCATCGACATACCAAGAAACCTTAGAGTAGTTCGAAAACACGAGCACTCTCTCATGATCTTTCTTTTCCATCTCCTCCAACAGATCCAACTTCAACGCCTCTCCATTACAGATAGACAATGTATCCAACGGGAAAGGTTGATACGGTTCCTCCACCTGATAGTAGAGACTTCTATCAGCCCTACATTTGACACCGCCTACATTTATTTGGGCCACGAGATCCACCGTATAGATAGTGGGAGCATCAGGAGGGCTCAATACAGAACCTCTCGTGGGCTTGAGGACATGACGGCTCGGCTTCCCATCGGAAACCTCACTATACTCCGCATCATCTCCAAAGCAGACCCATCCTGGAATACACTCATCAAAACGCCACCGAAGAGGGACGCCAGAGTCTATCTGAGCGACAATATTCACCGAATCTCCCAGACAAAGCCAACTTCCCGACGGGACATCCACTTTTAAATCGAGGACAGGAACAGATAGCGTTTTGAAATTAAACACAAAGGTGTCAGACTTACAGACGTTAGATTCCATTACACTTTTCACCACACAATCCTTATCTATCAAAGGGATTACAAAGAAAGTGTCATGAGTGATAAACTCATCGTCTATCAACCAAGAATTTTCATAAAACGCTTGATAACCATGCATACGATTTATGGTAAAAGACATATCGGCAAGGACACCACACACCTCTATTTGATGACCCGATTGAATGGGCGTTTCACCCTTATGCCACTGAGGTTTATACTGCGGCACCACCTCCACACACTCCACATTGGAATAGACAATATAATTATCGACAACGGAGGACAAACGGAAACAGCAAGAGGAGGTATCCAAGGTATAGGTGTAGTGTCCCCTCACCGCACTACTGAATGGATGAAAATCCTCATCTCCCTCTTTCAGGATTTCCCACGTCAAATTCGACAGTTCAGCTCCCTCCGCTGTCAAGGAGACAGCAGATCCCTCACAAACAACCGTGTCAGAAAGCGTCAATTTCAAATCTTGGGAAAACAACAGCTGCTGGCTCCAAAGGAACCAACAGGACAATAAGAATATAAATCTCTTAAAACTTCCCATAAACATACAATTGAGATCACACATAAAATAAAACACACATAAAAGCAACAAACGAGCAAAACTCGCATGACAAATATAGAGGATGAGGCAGAAGAGAGAAACAAAATCAGACGAATGGCGGAAATTCATCGACGAATGGCCGATACCTCACGAATCATCCACATATTCCTCAAAATCGTACACATCCACACACCGATAAAAACACTAATATTGCAACGAAATCAACGACCCTTATTTGTAAACATAAACACTATATGCGAACCTTAAATTAGTACCATTCGAACACGAAAGGGAAGGCTACGGGAGATCACTTCATAGTCTTTCCTTTTTCATTTCATCCACATAAAGACAAGCAGAAAACATACATTTCTCCACAAAAATCCACAAAAAATCCACAAAAAATCGGCGATTTCATCGTAAAATTGCAATGTAAACCTAAGGGAAAAACAACTGAAGGTTTCAACTAAATTTGACCCTATTATATAAATATACTATATCCGTCTAACCTTACGGAAATTACATGTACCAGTTTGCGACAAGAGCCTAATCAGATGATCAGGCTCTTGTCGTATATATACGCGCCACGAAATAGGGTGTATTCTCTTGGGGCAAATTCAATAGCAAATTCAATAGAGCGTATTCAATAGGACGTGTTCAATAGGGCGTATTCAATACGCCCCTGCACAGATGACCTCAGGAGATATTTCCACGCCAAACTTCTCTTTGACGGAATCCGCGATACGCAATGCGAGGCGCCACACCTCCGCACCGGTCGCCCCGCCATAATTCACCAAAACCAAGGCTTGCTTTTCATACACTCCCACATGCCCCTCACGGAAGCCCTTCCAGCCGGCTTGGTCAATCATCCAACCTGCGGGAATTTTACATTGGTCGCCCACCTCATAATAGGGCATATTGGGATAATTTTTCAAAAGTCGCTCCACTACCGATCGTTCCACCACCGGATTCTTAAAGAAACTACCTGCGCTTCCTATTTTCGAAGGGGCCGGCAATTTCGAGTCGCGCACCCGGCAAACGGCCTCACGCACAACAAACAAAGCTGTCTCTTGGGTCTCATCAAAGTTGGGATCCAATGCGGCGCGAAGATTTCCGTAATCCAACCGCAATCGGTGGGAAGGATATTTGGTCAACCTAAAATCGACACGGAGCACCACATACTCAGGATGCGACTTAAAGAGACTGTCACGATAGCCAAAGGCACACTCCGCTGCCGAAAACGAGCAGACACTTCCGTCGTTGGTATTGAATAGATGCACCCGTTCCACCACATCCTTAGCCTCAACGCCATAGGCGCCCACATTTTGGACCGGAGCGGCTCCGACGCTGCAAGGAATGGCGGATAGGTTCTCGACACCGCCCCACCCTTTAGAGACGGAAAATGCGACGAAATCGTCCAAAATCATTCCCGCGTCTACCCGAACGAGAAGCGATTCCGCCGAATCCTCCACAACACAGATCTCCTTCGAGACCGCATGCAGGATAGCACCTTTGTAGTCCCCACAAAAAAGAAGATTGGCGCCACAGCCGACCATCATCCACGGATTTCGGAACACCCCTTCATGATAGAGGGAGAGCAAATCCGATTCATTCTCGAATTCGATGAACTGGTCGCAATAAGCGGAGATGCCGAAGGTATTGAACTCCTTCAACTGAAAATTGTCGTGTCTTCTCATATTTTCTATTCAAGTTTCCACAAAGTTACGTTTTCTTCCCATACAAGCGTAACAAACAAGACGAAAAGCTCTCTGCAAGAAAAAAAAGGGACGACACCCGCGGCACCGTCCCATTCGATCGTCAAGCGACTGAATTATTCCCTGTTGTTTCTGCGGAAATTTCCGCGAGGGCCATTGTGAGGCCTTCTATCCTCACGAGGTTGCGCCTCCTTGATGTGGATGGTGCGTCCATCGAACTCTCCACCCTCCAACTCCGCGATAGCCTTACGGGCAGCCTCATCATCAGGCATCTCCACAAATCCGAATCCTCTGGATTTTTGAGTCTCCCTATCCAAAATAACCTTGGCAGAAGATACCTCCCCATACTCCTTGAACAACTCACACAAGTCCGCGTCTGTAACCGCGTAACTCAAATTTGAAACAAAAATGTTCATTAAAAAAAATTGTAAAAAATAAATAAAAATGTTCGATAATGGGGAAGAAAATAAAACTGGATTTGTCAACAAACCTTCATTTGACATTCTAACGGCCAAAATCCAATACAAATATAATCAAATATCGCAATCAGTTGTTTCCAAATCAAAAAAAAGATTTATAACTTTGCGAAGAAATGATAAAGAGGATGAAATTCATTCAATTACATATAAACCTTGTGCCCTACTTGGTGGTCGTGAAACGCCGCTAAGGAGGAAGGGTATTGTATGTATCGAACGTGACACTCTTTCTCCCAAGAAGGAGTTTTTTTTTGTCAATTCATCCCATCACATTCGATTATAACAAACAAAAAATACAAAAAAATGAAACACGAATTAAGAAGCGCATTCAGCACTCAAGGTAGAAGAATGGCCGGAGCGAGAGCCCTTTGGCGCGCCAACGGCATGAAAGAAGAGCAAATCGGCAAACCGATTATCGCGATCGCCAACTCTTTCACACAATTTGTACCAGGTCACGTTCACTTGCATGAGATCGGACAACGCGTGAAGGAGGAGATTGAGAAGCTAGGATGTTTCGCCGCTGAATTCAACACCATCGCCATCGACGACGGTATCGCCATGGGCCACGACGGAATGTTGTACTCATTGCCTTCCAGAGATTTGATCGCCGACAGCGTGGAATACATGGTGAACGCGCACAAGGCTGACGCACTCGTCTGCATCAGCAACTGCGACAAGATCACCCCAGGAATGCTTTTGGCCACCATGCGTCTAAACATTCCGACCATCTTCGTATCCGGAGGTGCCATGGAGGCTGGTAAACTTGAAGGCAGCCACGACCTTGACCTAATCGATGCCATGATCCAAAGCGCCGACGAGTCTGTTTCAGACGAACAAGTTTCAAAAATCGAGAGAGCGGCTTGCCCAGGTTGCGGATGCTGTTCAGGTATCTTCACCGCAAACTCAATGAACTGCTTGAACGAGGTGCTTGGCTTCGCGTTACCAGGAAACGGAACAATTGTTGCGACTCACAAGAACCGCGAGCAACTTTTCGTTGACGCCGCTAAGATGATTGTCGAGAACGCTTACAAATATTACAGGGATGGCGACGAGAGCGTATTGCCTTTGAACATCGCCACCAGAGAGGCCTTCTTGAACGCCATGACATTGGACATCGCGATGGGAGGTTCCACCAACACCGTACTTCACCTTTTGGCTGTTGCCAACGAGGCGGGCGTGAACTTCACCATGGATGACATCGATATGCTTTCAAGAAAGACTCCTTGCCTCTGCAAGGTTGCTCCGAACACACAGAAATATCACATCCAAGACTTGAACAGAGCGGGTGGTATCATCTCTATCATGAACGAGCTTGACAAGGCTGGTTTGGTGGATAGAAGCGTCAAAAGAGTTGACGGAATGACCATCGGCGAGGCAATCGACCAATATGCGATCACCAGCCCTAAGTGCTGCGCAAAGGCAGAAAAGATTTATAAGAGTACAGCTGCCAACAAGTTCTCCATCAAGATGGCTTCCCAAGAGACATACTGGGATTCGTTCGACACCGATCGCACCAACGGCTGTATCCGTGACGTTGAACACGCCTACTCAAAGGATGGCGGCATGGCGATCTTGAAGGGTAACATCGCGTTAGACGGTTGCGTTGTAAAGACCGCAGGTGTCGACGAGAGCATTTGGAAGTTCGCAGGTCCTGCCAAGGTATTCAACTCACAAGACGACGCTTGCAACGGTATCCTCGGCGGAAAGATCGTTTCCGGCGACGTGGTTGTGATCACTCACGAAGGTCCTAAGGGTGGCCCTGGTATGCAGGAGATGCTCTACCCTACCTCATACATTAAGTCTAAGCACCTCGGCAAAGAGTGCGCCTTGATTACAGACGGCCGTTTCTCTGGAGGCACATCAGGACTCTCCATCGGACACATCTCTCCAGAGGCCGCATCAGGTGGCAACATCGGATTGGTTCGTGACGGCGACATCATCGAAATCGATATTCCAAACCGTACCATCAATGTAAAACTTTCCGACGCAGAATTGGCGGAGCGCCGCAAGGCAGAGGAGGCGAAAGGCAAGGAGGCTTGGCAACCTAAGAGAGACCGTGTGGTTTCTAAGGCACTAAGAGCTTACGGAAAGATGGTCGCTTCCGCAGACAAAGGCGGTATTCGTATTGTAGAATAATCAAAAGAAGTCATTTATGAGTAATCAGATGAAAGGTGCGTACATTCTCATGGAGAGTCTCCTAAAGGAGAATGTCGACACTATTTTTGGCTATCCCGGAGGCAGTATCATGCCTACGTTCGATGCTCTGTACGACTATATGGACAAATTCAATTATGTCCTAACCCGTCACGAGCAAGGTGCATCACACGCAGCGCAGGGATACGCACGAGTCAGCGGAAAGACAGGCGTATGTTTAGTGACTTCAGGACCAGGCGCCACCAACACCATCACCGGTATCGCGGACGCAATGATGGACTCAACACCTCTTGTTGTGATTGCAGGTCAGGCTGGATCCGCATTCCTTGGCACAGACGCATTCCAAGAGGTTGATTTGATCGGATGCACGCTTCCTATCACCAAATGGTCTTACCAAATCCGTTCGGCTGCGGACATCGCACCAGCAGTGGCAAAGGCCTTCCATATCGCCAACTCAGGAAGGAAAGGTCCTGTTGTGCTTGATTTCACCAAGAACGCGCAGGTGGAGATGGCGGAATTCAACTATCAAAAATATAAATTCACCCGCGGATATATCCCTTACACAGCTATCAATCCTTCGCAAATCGACGCGGCAGCCGAAATCATCAACTCGGCGAAGAAACCTCTCGCATTGGTTGGTCAGGGCGTAATCCTCGCCAACGCGGAGGCTGAATTGAAGGCATTCTTGGAGAAGGCGGACATCCCTGCAGGAAACACACTCCTTGGATTGTCGGCACTACCTTCAGACCACCGTCTGAACAAAGGTATGCTTGGCATGCACGGTAACGTCGGCCCCAACATCAAAACCAACGAGGCGGATGTGATCATCGCCATCGGTATGCGTTTCGACGATCGTGTGACGGGTGATCTTAAGACATACGCTAAGCAAGCGAAGATTGTTCATTTGGACATAGACACGGCCGAAATGGACAAGAACATCAAGGTTACCGCAAAGGTGCTTGGCGACGTGAAGGATTCCCTTCCTGAACTTACGCTTAGACTCAAAGAGACTCAACACACAGAGTGGATCAAGAGCTTCAGCGAGCACGAGGCGAAGGAGGACGAGAAGGTCATCCGCCCAGAGGTTTACCCAACGGAAGGCCCATTGAGAATGGGTGAGGTTGTCCGTAAGATTTCCGAAGCGACAAACAATGAGGCAGTTCTTGTAACAGACGTAGGTCAAAACCAAATCATGGCGGCCCGTTACTTCAAATATACAAAGTCTCGTAGCGTTGTCACAAGTGGAGGACTTGGCACAATGGGATTCGGTATTCCAGCCGCGATCGGTGCCAAAATCGGCGCACCAGATCGTACCGTATGTATGTTTGCTGGCGACGGTGGATTCCAGATGACGATTCAGGAGTTGGGAACAATTATGGAGAAGCAGATTGGTGTCAAGATGATCATTCTCAACAACAATTACCTTGGAATGGTACGTCAATGGCAAGAGTTGTTCTTCAAGGAGAGATACTCTTCCACACCAATGACTAATCCAAAGTTCAGCACCATCGCTGACGCATACGGAATCAAGAACAAGGAAGTCTGCACACGCGAGGAACTCGACGCGGCCATCAAGGAGATGTTTGCGGACGACAAACCATACCTATTGATCGCGAACTGCGAAGAGAAGGGAATGGTTTATCCGATGGTTCCAGCTGGCGAAACTGTCACAAACATTCTTTTGGGTTAAGAATAATTACCGTAGAGACGGGGCAATCCCCGTCTTTACATAATTAATATAAATATGGCAAACAATAACAACAAGACAGCGGAATGCAATGACGGAAAGAGACTGTACACAGTAACCGTATTCTCCGAGAATCAGGTTGGCTTGCTCAATCAGATCTCCATCATCTTCACACGCCGTCATCTAAACATAGAGAGTCTGAGCGTATCACAGTCGGCTCTACCGGGAATCCACAAGTTCACCATCACCTCTATCACAGATGAGGACACGATCGAGAAAGTCGTGAAGCAAATCGACAAGCGTGTGGATATCATCAAGTCCTTTTACCACACGGACGAGGACGTGGTTTACCAAGAAATCGCGCTCTACAAGGTCTCTACTGAACAATTTTTAGGATTAGGATCCATTGAGGACTTGATTCGTAAATATAATATTCGTATATTAGAGATGACAGAGAACTGCGTAGTCATGGAGAAGACCGGTCACTACGAGGAGACACAAGGTTTGTTCCAAGAGTTGAGTACCAAATTGACCGTGCTTCAATTCGTCCGCTCAGGCCGGATCTCCATCACCCGATCCAAGATCGAGAGACTCTCTGACATGTTGGCGAAAATAGAGGCGACAAAGCAACAATAGGATGAATCCAGTAGAAGAATACCCATTCATCGTCCAACCGTTCGAGGTGGATTTTAGAGGGAAGTTAACCTTTCCCCTATTGGTCAACAAGCTCCTGAACGCAGCGGGCCACCATGCCGACAACAGAGGTTTCGGAATGCGCGACATCAACAAGGTCAACCGATCTTGGGTGCTGTTCAAGATATCCTTAGACCTCACCCGTTGTCCGAAAGAGCGAGAGGAGATCAAGGTGGAGACCTGGATCGAAGGACTGTTACGGACATTCACGCAGCGTAATTTCGCCATCTCCGATATGGAGGGGAACGCATTAGGATACGCCAGAACCGTATGGGCAATGATTGACACCGAGACCAGAAGGCCCGTCAATCTGATGGAGTATGGCATCGACCAATTCATCCACCAAAAGGATTGTCCCGTTGAGAAAGGCGGCAAAATCGCGCTCATAGACGATGTGGAGGCTCAAGAATCGTTCACCATCAAATACAGTGACGTGGACATCAACCAGCACCTCAACAGCGCAAAATATGTGGAGCATATTTTCGATGCCTTCACCTTGGACGAGATCAAAAGGCACAACCTCATCAAGCGCTTCGAAATTGAATACGTCGAAGAGTGTAGATATGGAGAAAATGTTTATATTTACAAAAAGGAGGTCGAGCCACATGATTTCATCATCATATTGAAGAAAGAAAACGGATCGGTCGCTTGTAAGAGTAGAATATTATTTTCAGAATAAAACCTCAAAATTAGAGAGCCATGTTTGATCAGATTGTTTTTTATGGAGCGATCATCGCTTCGGTCATATTCATTATCCAGTTCGCCATGTCTTTTTTCACAGACTTGGATGTGGATGCGGACTTTGACGCGGACGGAGGAATGGACTCATCCGACTTCATCTCCTTCAAAGGTGTATTACACTTCCTATTAGGATTCTGCTGGACTTGCGTCATTTACGGAACAGACAAACCTTGGAAGATCGCCTTGGCAGTTGCCGTAGGCGTTGCCTTTCTTGTCTCATTGGTGTTTGTTTACAAAAAAATATACTCTTTGGCGCAAGAGAAGAAGTTCCAAAGCCCGAAGGAAATGATCGGCACGGATGCGGAGATCAACACCTTCTACAACGGAATGGGCACCATCTTCCTCACCTTCGATGGAAGAAGAAGCGAGGCCAACGTACGTTGCGACCAACCACTCAAATCGGGTGATATCGTCCGAATCGTCGGCTACGAGAACCACACGTTCATAGTTGAACCCAAATAATTTACAAACAAATAAACAGTGCTTTTATGAATCAACTAATTGCAATTTTGGTAGTTGTTATACTACTCACAATGGTAGGATTGCTCTCTCGCTACAAGAAATGTAAGCCAGATGAGATCATGGTTATTTACGGTAAGACAGGCAACAAAGAGAAGAGTGCAAGGCTGATACATGGTGGTGGTGCATTCATTCTTCCTGTCATCCAAGGTGTCGAATATTTGTCTCTCCGTCCATTCCAAGTGGATTGTTTCTTGAAGGGAGCCATCTCCGCGCAGAATATCCGTGTGAATGTTCCTACTATCATTACCGTGGCGATCTCGACAGACAACGATGTGATGCAAAACGCGGCAGAGAGATTGTTGGGCCGTCCACACAGCGAAATCGAGGCGGACGTTAAGGACTTGGCTTACGGTCAAATGCGTGCCATCATCTCCGATATGACCATCGAGGGCTTGAACAACGACCGTGATAAGTTCGTGGATATGATCCGTAAGAATTTGGCCAACGAGTTGAACAAGCTCGGTTTGGACATCATCAACGTGAACATCGCGGACATCGTGGATGAGGCCAACTATATCGTCAACTTGGGTAAGGAGTCCGCTTCCCGCGCAAAGAACCAAGCTGAGGCGAACATCGAGGAGCAGACCAAGTTAGGACAAATCAAGATCGCGGAGCAAATCCGAGAGAGAGAGACCTCTATCGCCACCATCGATCAAGAGCGTGCTACCAAGGTGGCTGAGGCCAACCGTATCAAGGAGTCATCCGTGGCTGAGTCAAGAGCTCAACAGGAGTCTGCCATCGCAGAGTCCCAATCTAAGAAGGAGATCAACATCGCGGAGGCTGACAAGCAAGCAAAAATCGGACAGAATGAGGCAAGCAAGGCAATCGCCGAGTCTAACGCCGAACTTCGCGTGATCCAAGCCGAGGCGGACAGAAAGTCTGGAGAGGCTGAAGTGAAGTCTAATGCAGATATCCAAATCCAACGAGAGTTGAAGAATCAACAAATCGAGGAGACCAGAGCGAAACGTGTCGAGACACAATTGATGGCTGACCGTATCGTCCCTGCGGAGATGAACAAGAAGGAGACCATCTTGAACGCGCAAGCTGAGTCGGAGCGTCGTATCATCCAAGCCGAGGCGGAAGCGGAGGCTAAGTTGAGAGTCGCAAAGGCTGAGGCTGAAGCGATCCGTTTGAAGGCTTTGGCGGAGGCTGAAGGTAAGCAAAAGTACCTTGAGGCTGAGGCAGAGGGATTCCGTAAGATGATGGAGGCCGCAGACAAGAATCCAGACATCGCTGTGAAGTACAAATTCATCAACGAGTGTAAGGAGATCGCAGGTGTTCAAGTGAAGGCGTTCGAGCACATGAACTTCGGCAACGTACAAGTTTGGGATTCAGGAAACGGTACCACGTCACGTTTCATGGAGAGCATCATCAAGACGGCCGCTCCAGCATTGAACATCATGAAGGATATGAACATTCCTTTGGTGAGCGATAAGTTGAAGGGTGATTCCGACAACGGTAAAAACGAGGCGACTGAAATCGCTGACATAGAGGATAAGGAATAATTCCACTCTTCCCTATTACAGAGAGGCACTGTCGGATAGGCAGCGCCTCTCTTGTTTTTCAGACATTTTAGTTTTTCAAAAGGCACATTTTTATCCAACACACAACCATTATCCGTTCTTTTTTTTGTATTTTTGCAACTTTGGAACATTAGATTTGGAATAGACTATACAAATTCAGATAGTTATGAAATACGGATTTGATAACGACAAGTATTTAAAGATTCAATCGGAACACATCAAAGAGAGAATCGGAAAATTCGGGGACAAACTCTACATGGAGTTTGGCGGAAAGTTGTTCGACGATTACCACGCCAGCAGAGTATTGCCAGGTTTTCAACCCGACAGCAAACTCAAGATGCTGATGCAGTTGAAGGACTATGCGGAAATCGTCATTGTCATCAGCGCCGTAGATATCGAGAAAAACAAAGTCAGAGGCGACCTCGGCATCACTTACGACATGGATGTGCTTCGCCTTCGGGATGAATTCCAAAGCAGAGGTTTGATGGTAGGTTCTGTGGTCATCACCCACTACAAGGGACAAGAGAGCGCCAAGGCCTTCAGCAAAAAGTTGAAACGCCTCAACATCAAGAGCTACTACCACTACACCATCGAGGGATACCCATCCAACGTAGCCTTGATCGACTCCGACGAGGGATTTGGAAAGAACGATTATGTGGAGACCACCCGTCCATTGGTGGTGATCACCGCGCCAGGTCCTGGTAGCGGCAAGATGGCGGTATGCCTCAGCCAATTGTACCAAGAGAACAAACGCGGCGTCAAGGCAGGCTATGCGAAATTCGAGACATTCCCTATCTGGAACTTGCCTTTGAAACACCCTGTGAACATCGCCTACGAGGCCGCCACAGCGGATTTGAACGATGTGAACATGATCGACCCATTCCATTTGGAGGCATACGGCAAGACCACAGTCAATTACAACAGAGATATCGAGATTTTCCCAGTACTCAACGCCATCTTCGAGGGTATCTACAAGGAGAATCCATACAAATCACCTACCGATATGGGCGTGAACATGGCCGGCAACTGCATCTATGATGATGAGGCTTGCCACTACGCCTCCAAGCAAGAGATCATCCGTCGCTACTATGCCGCGCTCAATAGTGTCGCGGAGGGAAAATGCGACGAATCCGAGGCGAATAAGATCGCTCTGCTCATGCAACAGGTGAAGGTGACAACCGACGACAGAAAGGTGACCGTAGCGGCCAAGGCCAGAGCAAAGAAATCAGAGGCGCCAACCGCAGCCATCGAATTGGAGGATGGAACCATCATCACATCGGAGACCACCTCACTATTAGGAACCTGCGCCGCACTGCTTTTGAACGCGACCAAACATTTGGCAGGCATCGACCACAAGGTGAAATTGATTCCAGCGGACATGATCGAACCTATCCAAAACATGAAGGTATCCTACCTGAAAGGTAAGAACCCACGTCTGCATACCGATGAGGTGTTGGTAGCGCTCGCCATGCTTAGCAAAAGCGACGAGAACTGCAAGAAGGCATTGGAACAACTGCCAAAACTGCAAGGTTGCCAAGTTCACACCACCGTCATGCTCAGCGAGGTGGACAAAAAGATATTCAAAAAATTGGGTGTCGATTTCACTTGCGAACCCATCAAGAAAAGATAATTAGGCATGATTATAACAGACGCAATAGAAAAAACCGGTTCTTACGCCATGCTGATGTATCGGGTAATCACCAAGCCCGATCGTTGGAAGATATTCTTCAAACAATACAGAGAGGAGTTAAAGAAGCAAGGTATTGATTCTTTGGCCATTGATGCGATCATCTCTATCTTTATCGGAGCCGTGATCACCATTCAGATGATCAAGAACATGGAGAATCCATTGCTTCCCAACAACTTGATCGGTTTGGCGACGAGAGAGATCCTCCTTTTGGAGTTTTCTTCCGCTATCCTATGTCTGATTTTGGCAGGAAAGGTGGGCTCCAACATCGCATCTGAAATTGGCACCATGCGCATCACGGAGCAAATCGATGCCCTTGACATCATGGGAGTCAACTCAGCCAACTATTTGATTTTGCCGAAGATCGTGGCATTTGTCACCATCACTCCCTTCTTGGTACTCAGCAGTATGTTTGTCGGTATCATCGGAGGTTATTGCGTGGCGATATTTACCGATATGATCACCTTGACGGCCTTCGAAGCGGGTATCCAATACGCGTTCAACCCCTACTTCATCACCTACTCCATCATCAAGAGTATCATCTTCGCCTTCATCATCTCATCCGTGGCCTCTTTCTATGGTTATACCGTTAAGGGAGGTGCCTTGGAAGTGGGTAAGGCAAGTACCGACGCCGTGGTGAACAGCAGCGTCCTGATCCTATTATTCGACATTATGCTAACCAAGTTGTTATTATGATTGAGGTAAAACATGCAATAAAATCATTCGATGGGAACACCGTCCTAAAAGACGTGTCCACCACTTTTGAGACCGGCAAGACCAATCTCATCATCGGACAAAGTGGTTCGGGTAAAACGGTCTTGATGAAGAGTGTCGTCGGCATCCACAAAATAGATTCCGGAGAGATCGTCTATGATGGACGTGACATCACCCAAATGAAACGCAACGAATTGAATATGCTGCGCAGAGAGATCGGTATGCTCTTTCAGGGTTCGGCCCTATTCGACTCCATGTCGGTATTGGAAAATGTGAAATTCCCTTTGGATATGTTCTCCGATATGAGCGAAGAGGAGAAGATCGAGCGCGCCAAATTCTGTCTTGAACGTGTGGAATTGAGCCATGCGCTCAAACTCGCGCCATCTGAAATCAGTGGTGGTATGCAGAAACGCGCCGCCATCGCCAGAGCGATCGTGTTGAATCCGAAATATCTCTTCTGCGACGAGCCCAATTCTGGTTTGGACCCCAAGACGTCGTTGTTGATCGACCAGTTGATCCAAGACATCACCCACGAGTTCAACATCACCACCATCGTCAATACCCACGATATGAACTCCGTAATGGAGATCGGAGAGAACATCGCCTTCATCTGCAAAGGCGAGAAGGCTTGGCAGGGAACCAAAGACGAGATATTCGATACAGGTTGTGAGCCATTGGAGGATTTCATATTCGCCTCCAATCTATTCAAGCAAGTGAAGAGGGCTCACCACATATTCAAAGAGGAGAATAAAAAGAATTAACTATTATCATAAGAGGAGAGGTTATGGCTATATTCAATTTCCTACAAACGCCTAAAATCAGACAATTCCACCACGAATGCATCTACTACGATCCTCAAAAAGAGGCAAGATTAGAGCGTGAGGAGCGAATCAGAAAGAAGAAAGAGGCGGAAGCGAAGGGAGAGTTGTATGTTGAACCGCTAAGAAAAGGCGTGTTTAAATCACAACTGAAAAGTTCAACAACCAATCTCCAAGCGAAAAGAGTAAAAATGTACATCACGCTCCTGATGATCGGAGCCCTCGTCTATATGTTGTCACGATAAAAAAGGGCCATTCATGAGCGATATCATACACGTTTTACCGGATCATATAGCCAACCAGATCGCCGCAGGTGAGGTGATTCAACGCCCAGCCTCCGTCGTGAAGGAGTTGGTCGAGAACGCCATAGACGCTGGTGCGGATTCCATTCAAGTCGTCATAAAGGATGCGGGCAGGACACTCATCCAAGTGATCGACAACGGAAAGGGCATGAGCGAGACCGACGCACGCGTCTCATTCGAGCGACATGCGACATCCAAGATCAAATCAGCCGACGATCTGTTCGCGCTCCACACCATGGGATTCCGAGGAGAGGCTTTGGCCTCCATCGCCTCCATCGCACAGGTGGAACTTCGCACAAGAAGGGCGGAAGATGAGGTCGGAACGTTGGTGGAGATCGCAGGCAGTAAGGTGGAGAACCAGACATCAATATCCTGCCCCGTCGGAACCAACTTCGCGGTAAAGAATATTTTTTTCAATGTACCCGCACGTCGAAAATTCCTAAAATCAAACGCATACGAGTTCAACAGAATCGAAGACGAATTCAACAGAATCGCCCTCGTCTATCCGCAAATAGAGTTTCAACTCATCCACGACGGACAACTTTGCGTCTCCCTTTCCAAAGGAACCTACAAGGAGCGTATCAACAGCACCTTCAAGAACATAAAGAATTTCAACACGCACCTATTCAGTGTCAACGTGGACTCTTCCCTTGCGAAGATCTACGGATTCGTAGGGAAGCCTGAGACCGCCAAGAAGACAAATGACAGGCAATTCTTCTTCGTGAACGGTCGTTTCATGAAGCATAGATATTTCCACAAGGCGGTCATTCAAGCCTTCGGCAATATGCTCCAACCAGGTACCAGCCCCGACTATTTCATCTATTTCGAGATGGATCCGGAGTGTATTGACGTGAACATCCACCCGACCAAGACAGAGATCAAGTTCGAAAACGAGCAGAGTATCTGGCCATTGGTTTTGTCAGGCGTCAGAGAGGGTTTGGGCAAGTTCAACATCACCCCTACCATTGACTTCGACAATGAGGGAGCTGCGGATATTCCCGTGTTCGCACCGCGAGGAGGTAGTTCATCCATCCACGCGCCTAAAGTGGAAATCGACCCGACCTATAATCCATTCGAACAAGAGAGCCACTACACGTCCGCTCCATCTTCTTACCACAAAAAGAGCACTTCGGGCTGGGAAAACCTCTATGAAGGATTTGAAAACAGTTCGTGGAGTCCAGCCGAAATGTCCTCCTCCGCAATCGAGGAGATCGACACACCATCGGGCAACGATTTCGTACAAGGGGGCATAGAACCATCTTTCATCCAAGAGGATCCCGAAGCGATCCAAGGCACTTTGGAGATGCCCACCTCCGAGAACGAATCGGTTCATCAAGAGTATCTTCAATTCAAAAACAAGTATATCCTGACACCAATGAAATCAGGATTGATGTGCATCGATCAAAACCGCGCGCACATCAGAATATTGTACGACCAATTCATCGAGCGCATCTCGCAAAGACAGAGCGCCTCCCAACAGATGCTTTTCCCTGAAATCATAGAACTCTCCGAGGCTGAAACCATGATTCTGAACGACGCGATGGCGGATCTCCAATACATAGGTTTCGACATTGCGCCATTCGGCAAGAACACTTTCAGCATCAACGGAACGCCTCCTAATATGGAAAGCACCTCCGCCAAAGAGTACATCACCCATATCATCGCCTCACTAAAGGAGGCTCGACTCGATTTCAAATCGCAGGTGACAGAACAGGTGGCGCTCTCAATGGCGAAATTATCCGCCACACCTTACGGTAGGGCACTGGACAGCAACGAGATGATGTATTTGGTCAACAATCTTTTTCAATCAAAAGATCCAAACTTCACGCCAGATAACAAGACAATCATCAAGGTATTTACTACCGACGAGATTGAGAAAGGATTCAAATAATGGGCAAAGAGGCAAAAGAAGAGGTACGCATCGACAAATGGATGTGGGCCGTCCGTCTGTTCAAGACAAGGACAATGGCCGCCGACGCATGCAAGAAGGGACGCGTCATGGTGGGAGGCAGCAATGTGAAAGCCTCCAAGATGATTAGGCTAAACGACATTGTTCAAATCAAACGGCCTCCGATCACCTACTCCTTCAAGGTACTAGGTCTGACTGAGAACAGAATGGGGGCCAAACTGGTTCCTGACTTTATGGAGAATGTCACCACCGCAGACCAATTGCAGATCCTCGAATTAAGCAAATTCAGCAATACCGGTAGACGCGACCGCGGTACGGGCCGTCCAACCAAGAAGGAACGCCGTGATTTGGAGGAGTACATCGAACCTAGTTACGGCTTCGACGATGATTTTCTTTTCGATTTTTCCGAAGATGATGAGGATGAGTAACAGCATAAAAGAGGCGTTACTGATCCTTGCCGCACTCCTCGTCGGTTGGACAGCGTCTTACGCGCAACGACTCTCCTACGTCACTGAAGAGAGCGAAGAGGGAAGTGTCGGAGGTTACCAGACAGCCAACGGCGAACACTATTGCACCGTCTATACAATCGGCACACTACCCGACGCATTCGCGGGCGGTCTCAGAAGGATTGTCAAGGCGGGGAAAATTGGGTTCATCAACAAGAAGGGTGTCGTGGTCATCGCCCCTGAATATGACCAAGCGGAACGTTTCACCAAGAAAATCTGCGCAGTAAACAAAGGAGCGATTCCCCAAGAATCATCCGCCACGGACGAGTACACCATCGGGCAAAGCGAAGGTGGGCTTTGGGGTGTCATCAACAACAAGGGAGAGGTTGTCATCCCCATCCAATTCACCAGACGATGGAACGAACAACTATCGTGCTACGAATACACCAAGGGGACACAAAGATTCTATATTACCCCAAAAGGGAAGATCATCTTCATCAAAGTACCAAGTATCCATTCAATCTAAATAGAAGGGAATTCAAGATATGCTAATAGCCAAGCAAAAAAGGGAAGAAAATATTGCCGAATATGTCATCTACATGTGGCAAATGGAGGATTTACTGAGAGCCAACAAACTAGATATCGAAAAGATCCAAGCGCTCATCATCGATCCATACCAAGTCAGCGACGAAGTGAAAGCCGAGATGAGGGAATGGTACGACAATTTAATTCAAATGATGAAGATGGAGCATTTGGAGGAGAAGGGGCACTTGCAGTTTATCAGAAACACGGTGGACGACATCAACGATCTTCATATGGAATTGCTGCAAAAGCCCAAAGAGGTGCAATACAATGCCCTTTTCTTCAAAACGCTTCCATTCTTGGTGGAGCTTAGAAAGAAGGTGGGTGCCGGCGAGGAGATGAACGACATCGAATTGGCGCTACAATCGCTCTATGGCGTATTATTGCTCAGACTTCAAAAGAGGGAGATCACCAAAGAGACATTAGTGGCCATTCAACAAATCAGTCAACTGCTGGCCGTCCTTTCTCAAAAGTACAAGACATGGTTATGTGAGGAACCAGAGGACTAAATAATGGAAAAGACTACCAAAATAGACAAACACATGCCAAATGGAGTGGAAATAGGTGTGTGATTTGTCCTTCCAATAGAAGTAGGTTCCCAAGGTAAAAGAGAGCCCCTCACCCAGAAGCAACCACAAACAAAGCGACGGGAAGGCGTCATAAACCGGCTTGGCCACAAAAACCACCATCCAACCCATCGCCAAATAGAGTCCCAAGGAGAATTTGGGGTATCTTCCCAAGAAGAAGATCTTATACACGATGCCCAAGAGGGCTATCGACCATATCACAATGAAACATACAGTTCCCAACGTTCCACCAATCGACCAAAGGAAAACAGGAGAATAGGAACCCGCAATGGATATGTATATGGCACTATGGTCAAAATAGCGCAGTATCCGCTTCGCCTTCTCGTGAGAGACCCAATGGTAGATGGTCGAGGAGAAAAACATCAGCAGTTCCCCTATCACAAACAGTACCAATCCCACATTCAAAGGGAAGGATTCATGACGGGCTCCACGCATCAAGAGGAATACCGCCATCACACAAAACGCAACAAATCCAGCTCCATGCGTCCAGGTGTTCGCAATTTCGGCTCTTTTCTTATCAAACATATATTGTCTTAAAATTAATAGTTCAAAACGGTGCGCACGTTATCCTGAACCCAGGCCACACCTACCCCTTTCGAAGTATCCAAGCCATCCAGGTATGCGGCTACCCACTCGCTGTTTCGCTCCGCATACAGGCGCAAAAAACGAGCGACGGATGAGTAAACAACATACTCATCTGAAGCTATATCCTCACGCAACTTTTCGACACAGGTATCGATCGCCGACTGGGCAATGGCCTCGCTACGCATCATAAATGACGCCAAGACATACCCTGTCGCCTTGGAATATGGCACCGACGAAGAGAGGAATACGGAGACCCAATCGGAAGCTCCCTCCACTTTGCGGAAAAGGTTCAGACAGAGCTGTTCGACCAACTCCATATTGTGGCAGCGCTCCACCCACTTCAAAGCCTCCTTCAAATTCATAGACTCAACGGGGCAAACCACGGTCGCCATGATCATCATCTCCCTGCAATTGGAGAACCACAAGCGTTGCGCCAACGGGAAACTACGCTCCAATTCAGCAGCCAACTCTTTGATGCGAGGCAACAATACGCCATAATTCAATTGATAATCCAACGAGGACATACTCTCGGAAACCACACCATTCATAGAGAGATGAAGCATCTTCTTCACCCTATTAATCTGATTCTCTACCGTCTCGTCATATCTAAACATCGTCTCCATACCGTAAAATGTCTTTATTTCACAAAATTAGTAAAATAATCGGCACGCCAATAAAATGGACAAAAAACAACTGATAGAATATTTCATACATAAAATTCTAATAATCAATAACAAAGAAAAATATTCAAAAATTGGTTCAAAAAAGCCGCCGCAACTATTGCGGAAATAAAAAAAAGCCCGTATCTTTGCATCGCAAATTTGATGGTGGGAATAGCTCAGTTGGTTAGAGTATCAGATTGTGGTCCTGAGGGTCGTGGGTTCGATCCCCATTTCCCACCCAAAGAAAGGCGAGAGCCGCATTCGAAAGGATGCGGCTCTTTTTTTTATTAGCTTTTGATCAATGGCACAGACAACATTAGAGCAGGTATATGATGGGCTTCCCATGCCCCAAAGGGTTTTCGCTATATTAACCGTATCCATAGGCGTAGCGATGGCGGTCATGGATGTCACGATCACCAATGTCGCGCTCCCCTCTTTGGCAGAAGCGCTCCAACTCAGCAATGCGGATAGTATCTGGATCGTCAACAGTTACCAGCTGGCGATCATCATGTTTCTTTTGGCGATGTCCTCCATCGGAGAGATCTACTCTTACCGAAAGACCTATCTATTCGGGTTATCACTTTTCACACTCGCCTCCCTTTGTTGTGGACTCTCTTCCGGCTTTTACAGTTTGGTGATTAGCCGACTCCTTCAAGGAATCGGTGCTTCGGCCATGATGTCCATCAACATGACGCTTTTAAGACTATCCTACCCCAAGAGACACTTAGGGAAAGGCATTGGGTTCAATGCGACACTCGTGGCCATCGCCACCGTCATTGCTCCTACCCTGGCAGCCATCATCTTGGCGTACGCCTCTTGGCGCTGGCTCTTTTTGATTAATATTCCGTTGGGAATCATCGGATTGATCACCGGCTACCAGGCCCTTCCTAAAAATACGGTTTTACTCAGCGAGCGGAAATTTCCGAAGGGAGAGATTCTTCTCAACGCACTCTTTTTCGGATGTTTGGTTCTAACCGTAGAGGGCATTTCCCACGATTTCAATGGATGGTTGGTGATAGGATTCGCCCTATCCGCTCTAATAGTAGGATTTATTTATATTCGCAAGGAATTGACGCTTTCCTACCCGCTTCTACCGATAGATCTCATGAAGATTCCCCTCTTCAGCATGTCTGTCCTCACCAGCGTCGCCTCCTTCACGGCACAGATGTTCGCGATGATCTCCCTACCCTTCTTTTTCCAACACACCATGCACCTCTCCCCTTCGGAGACAGGACTTCTCTTCGCGGCTTGGCCCTTCGCCATCATCTTCGCGGCGCCACTGGCAGGATCGTTGATAGGAAAGATTCACGCAGGTATTCTAGGCGGCATCGGCCTGGGTATGCTCTCATTGGGCATTTTGGCGTTAGCCTTGCTCCCTGACAATGCCACGCACATCGATATCATTTGGCGTATGATGCTCTGCGGAGCGGGTTTCGGCCTCTTTCAATCGCCCAACAACAATATTCTCATCACCTCAGCACCCCCTAGTCGTAGCGGTAGCGCCAGCGGTATGCTCGCCATGGCTCGTCTGACGGGACAGATGACAGGCGCCACCATGGTCGCCCTGATGTTCCACCTCTTTGGAGGGGGAGCGCCCCGCATCTCTTTGTGGTGTGGTGCGGCGGTGGCATTGGTGGCTTGCGGGGTGAGCTTGGGAAGGCTGGGGATGAGGAGGTGATCAGTATTTCCCATAACACTGACTATGTGGTGACAGAAATTACGCAGTGCATTAAGTAATTTTCTAACAAGAAACGGATACCACTTGTCCAATTAATCCAAATTTACTATTTTTGTTAAGATACATTTCTACCCTTTTAAAACAAATAGGCTAACAATAACAACAAATAAATTAAAATATGGCAAGACCTATAAGAAACACCCCCATCCTTACTGGGAAAGACGCTACAAACTTTATTAACGCAGTATCCACAGTACCCTCAAAAGCGAATCGAAAGACAGAACGAATTCGTATAGAAGACAATGTAAACAAATTTAAAAACATGTTAGCTAAATTACCTAAATGACATGAGTCAGAATTCGGGAATCATCAGACTCACTCCAGAACACAAAATTCTACCTTTTGATTGCGGAGACATCGATTTAAACGATTTTCTTATCAATGACGCTTGCGTTTACCAAGACAAACTACTTGCTGTAACGTATCTTGTTGAATCAGCAGGTAGAACCGTTTTGTATTTCTGTTTATCAAACGATAAGATTACATCAATTGAGTATAGCAATGGATTTTGGCGAAAGATAAAGGCATTATTTCCTCACAGCAAACATCGTCGCGACTATCCTGCCGTAAAAATTGGTAGACTTGGAGTTGATTCTTCATACCAAAACACAGGAGAAAATTGGGGATCCATGGTATTGGACTATATCAAACATTGGATGATCACAGACAACAAGACTGGATGTCGATTTATCACTGTGGACGCATACCGCCAAGCAGTTCCCTTTTACGAAAAGAACGGGTTCTTATTCATGGGGAATGCAGAACGGAAAAGATATATAGAGGGGAAAGGGAATACCATCGCCATGTATTATGACCTTATGAATTTATCCTATTGATTTACTAGTTAACTTCACGAGGAAACGGAACAATCAATTCATTCAAAACCCGATCAGTCACAGACGTTCCCAACTCCTACATTTTAGCAGACTCCATCGAATACCCTATAGGGGGGGGGAAACTGCCGATTTGGTTAGTCGCATGATTTACTAACCACACCTCCGCTTGACGACGGAGTCCTTTGGTGCGGCGGTGGCATTGGTGGCTTGCGGGGTGAGTTTGGGAAGGTTGGGGATGAGGAGGTGATGTCAAATTGGAATAAATTGGAATTCCACATAATCACAACAACGCTTAATTTAGTGCCGTAATTTTTTTGATATGTCTTTAGCATAAACATTTCGTTTCAAGAAGAGGAATGTTTCAGAACCACGTCCTTTCAAGGATGAAAAAAGCTATATAAAAATTATGACACTACAAGATTTCAAGAAAAAACTCTCTCTCTTATTTGACGACAACACAGACACTGTCGTCTGGAAAAACTATGTGGACTACACCATTTGGGCCATCATCCTCATCAGTACGGTCGCAATTTTTCTCTCCACTTATAGCGACATCTACCAAAAGTACGGAGCCATCCTAAACGTAATAGACATAATCACAACCATACTCTTCACCATTGAGGTGTCGCTTCGCATTTGGACGATTGATATTCTCGAACCTAAGTACAGTGGATTCTGGGGACGTGTGAAGTATTGTCTTTCATTCTACGGATTGATTGATTTCGTCTCCACCTACTCCTACTACATCAATTTCTTCATTCCTCTACCTTTAACCGTATTGAAGGCGATTCGTGTGGCAAGGCTTTTGCGCATCTTCCGATTCATGAAGTCTTTCCGCCTGCTCACAACTGCCTTCAGCAGCAAAGGGAAGGAGCTGCTCGTATCCATGCAGTTTTTGGTCATCATCACCGTCATACTCTCGTTCATCCTTTTCTTTGCGGAACATGAGGCTCAACCAGAAGTGTACGACAACGGCATGACGCCTGTTCTCTGGGCTTTCATGCAATATATCGGCGACCCAGGTGGATTCGGAGATTATCCGCCCGTCACCGTGGCTGGACGTATCATCGCTTGCGTCATCGGTATCCTTGGCATCGCTATCTTCGCCGTGCCTGCCGGTCTTATCGGTGCTGGATTCACGGAGGCGATGGAAGAGGATGAGAAGAAGAAAAAAACCGAAGAGAACGTGGAAAAACTCCGTCTTGCATTCGAGAGGAAACTGGATCGATTCACAAGATTTAGAACCACCCCACAATTTGTCTCCATCGCAGATATCCAAGCTCGTCTAAAGATGAATATGGATGATATCTTTGATGCCATCAACAACTCCAACCATTTTAGATTGGTCAACCTTGCCAGCACTAGAACTGTTGATGAAAAAGCTGAAGACAAATTGGCGGTCGAGCACTATCCTTTAAATAGAGATTATGGCTATTTCATAGACCGAGGCTCCAAGGTGACCATCGTATCCCCTAGTAGTTTGGTGGATCCAGGATTCTACCATTTCGCCTACTATTTCGCCAAATTGGCAGGATTCAACTATGTCAGTCGAGAACTTGGAGAGTTAAGACCATACAAATCATTTTACGTGCCATCCGAAGAGACAAAAGAGAATCCGGCATACCAATCATACATAAGCGACATTCAGCAACTCGCCAATCAGGAAGATCATTGGCTCATTACACTATTAGTTGCCAGTGGCGCCAATGAACCCGTCTTCCCAACACAAGTACACTTCACATACGGAGGGAAACGAGGTGACGAGACATATGACGATCCCAACATCACCATCCACAATGTGCCTTTGTTCGAGCAGATGTATCAAGAGATGAATGAACGATTAAGCAACACCTATAAGATCCAATGCGACAAACAAAGACACCACGACACTAGCAGTCCTAAACTGTTCAACAGACAGATAGAAAATAGCGAGAAAGTCAATAGTTTCCATGTGCGTATCGCTTGGAGCGAATGTCTCTGGAATCCAGCACACGTTCAAATCTCACAAGTGATGGGAGAAGTCTTCAACAAATATTTTGATGGCAACAAAGAGATTGGGACAGACGCCGATTTGAAAAAACCCGGCATCGGTTATGACAATTACGACGAATAACGCAGATATTTGTTATATATGAAGACAAGAGGAAAGATTAAAATATTACTAACTGGGTTCGTCCCCTTTGGCGGAGAGACTGTCAATCCCGCCCAGCTGATTGTGGAGGCATTGGAACTACAACGCCCAGACGTGGATCTACACAAGGCAATACTCCCTGTGTCATTTCTCCAATCCAAAAAAATCATGGAGGATTTGATCACTGAGATTGAACCAGACGCCATCCTTTCCATTGGGCAAAGCGGAGGCTGCAGCGAAGTTAAAGTGGAACGATTCGCCATCAACCTCAACGATGCGACCAAACCAGATAATGACGGAGATACACCTTTTGAACGTAAGATTTACGAAGATGGCGAGAATGCCTATTTCGCATCCATTCCCACCAAGGGAATCGTTCGCAATATCAGGGAGATGGGGATCCCCGCTCTTCTTTCCAACTCTGCTGGATTATACGTCTGCAACAATGTGATGTATACCGCACTCCATTGTATCAAGAGCTATCAACGCTCCGCAATGGCAGGGTTCATCCATGTACCCTATCTGCCTCAACAAGCGGTATTGAAGGAGAAGAAGCCAAGCATGTCACTACAAGACATGACAACCGCCATTGAGACAGCCCTCAACACCATTATCAGTGAAATTCAGGCAACTCAACCCGAAACATCAATTTCCTAAAACACATGGAACAGTTATTTCAACTATACAAGACCAACTGTAAGTCAGGCAATGAAGTGGAGATTCGATCCCTCATCAAGGATATGCTCGCAGACGTTGAACTGGATATTCAGGTCGATTTCATCGGCAACCTCTATATCACCAAAGGGAAGGCAGATTGTTACCCATGCATCGCAGCCCATATAGACGAGATCCATACGCCTTGCCAACGCACCATCATAGAGGCTGGTGGCGTAATCATCGCAGTAAACGAGAAGGGAGAACAAGTGGGACCTGGTGCTGACGATAAAAACGGCATCTGGGTAGCCATCAAGCTCCTACACGAACTACCCGTTCTCAAAGCAGTTCTCTTTGTCGAAGAGGAGAAGAAGGGTGATCTCTCAGGTTGTCGAGGCGCTCATGCCGCCAACCTGGATTTTTTCAAGGATTGCCGATACATCCTTGAATCAGACAGGAAAGGAGCCAGCGACCTGATCATTCAAGGCAAAGATGTTCCGCTATGCGAAGCAGATTTCATACCACAAGAAATACTGGACAAGTACCATTATCAACCCACTAATGGTGGCAAGACCGATGTGGTGGAACTTAAGATGAGAGGTTTGAAAATTCCTGTTTGCAATATCAGCTGTGGCTACTATAACGCCCACCATAGCAACGAATACACAAAGTTTGACGAACTACAAAATTGTCTATATTTCATAAAAGAATTAATAATAGCGATATAACACCCCAAACTTCGCTTATTTCAATAAACGATTTTATGCGATTTTCGCTTATCGCAATAACCTTTTTTTGACAGAATTTGGTTGTTCCAATAAACGATTTTATCTTTGCTTCGCAATAAAAAGCAAAGAGCACCATGGAGCAGTTATTTAAAAAACACCGTTTGTATATATCACAAGTTGATATGACCATTGTGAGGGAGCAGATCAACTCTATCGCATGGCAAAAACCACTGGTAGGGATTAAAGGATCCCGTGGCGTAGGCAAAACAACCATGATACGCCAGTATATAAAAAAAACATACGGTGTGAACGCAGGGGAAGCCCTCTACTGCGTAATGGACAGCATATATTTCACCAACCACTCCATTCTGGAATTAGCCGAGAGGTTTCATCTTATGGGCGGAAAGCATCTGTTCCTCGACGAAGTCCATAAATATCCAACCTGGAGTCAAGAGTTGAAGGAAGTTAATGACCTTTACCCATCCCTAAAAATCACCTTCACAGGATCATCCCTCATTCAAATCCTCAATGCGGATGCCGATCTATCTCGAAGAGTGCTCTCTTACACCATGGAAGGGCTCTCCTTTCGTGAATTCCTACATTTCTACAAAGGCATACAAATACCAATTGCATCACTTGACGAGATACTAAACAACCCTGACGCTATCTGCGAAAGAGTAAATGCGGTATGTCGTCCACAACAGATGTTTGAGGAGTATCTTCGAGTCGGATACTACCCATTCTACGATGGCGACGAGACGCAATACTACAGCAGGATCGAAAACATATTGAATTTCATCATCGAACAGGAGATGACACAATTCTGTGGCATTGACACAGCTTACACAAGGAAGATTAAAGCGATGCTGTTATTTCTTGCCAACAACGTACCTTATGAAGTCAACATCTCGAAATTGGCAGCTTATTTGGAGCTCAACAAAACAACGGTATTATCTTACCTAAACAGCATGAGCAGAGCAGAGCTTCTCCATTTAATCTATACAGATAACAAATCGGTCACAAAAATGCAGAAGCCTGATAAAATCTTCATGCACAACACCAATATACTGAATGCACTTACTCAGAATGTGGTTATCGGCACCATCAGAGAGTGCTTTGTGGTCAATCAGTTATCCACAAAACACACCGTAGAATACGGCAAGGAGGCAGGTGATTTCAAAATCGACGGCACCATCACCTTTGAGGTGGGAGGTGCAGACAAATCGTTTCAACAAATCGCAGACCTTCCCAACTCCTACATACTAGCCGATTCGATAGAATACCCTATTGGGAAGAAGTTACCGATATGGTTAGTCGGCATGATTTACTAACTTATCAGCCACACCTAGACTCATCGCATAATAAGGGTCCGCAGACCTTGCTTCGAATACAATCAGACTCCCATGAACAAAAGAGAAGTCATACACCAAGGCATAATAAAGAACCATCCACTGAACCAAATCGGTGGATGGTTTTCTATTTTGGGCCAAACCCTACAATTTCCTAATTTTTAAATTTTATCCCACGATAGAATATACTTCATCATCTACTCGAATAAAATATGTCATTTCATTCCAATCAGACATATCCAACGCATCTTCAGGAAGGAACGGAATACCATCGTATAAAATAGATGTCACGATTCTATATTCTTCCCCATTCAATCCGATTGTGACGTTATTAACAAGATAAGATAACTTTTGGACATCAAACGGTTTTGATAGTTTTTCTTTGTCCTCCGGTTTGAGTTTCTCAAGATCAGGAACAAACCTGATACTCACTCTATCGTAGGTTGTATATCTCATCAAACAATCACATGTGCTTCGTTCGTATGTATCTCCTTCAATTTCATTAAAACTCATGGGCCATCCTTCATCATTCTCCTCATACTCACCATAATAGTCGGATTCACCACCATCCTCATAGTTTACAACGACCATTTCCGGATTGTTATCCATAGAGTAGAAGTCTACAAATGAATCAACACTCTCAAAACCCAACCCCTCTTCACAATCAGCAGTCACCTCTTTTAACCATCGATTATCAACAACATCCTTTCGCTTCTCTTTTGGGATTTTTTTTATGGCGGTTTTCACCGCATCATTGACCTCTTCACTAAAACCAGCTAGACAAATGGCAAAATCAGAAATATCTATAGATTCTATCATTCTTCCACTAGCCTGATTCGTAATGTTCGATTCGTCAATATTTTCGAGGAGTTCAGAAATTCCATTTATAAAGACATCAATGTTACTGGCACTCCACTGATTATTGATATAAAGGATTATATTATCACCATCGACATCCGTTTCGACTGCCTTACATCTCTTTTTTTCACGGTATGCGTTCTCAAATGTTGATACAACTTGGGGATGTATATCAATTTTATTGATACGCTCAATAGCTTCTTCAAGAGAAACGTTTTGGTTTTCAACCAAATCCTTTACGACCATTCGAACGCATTCAATTACAAGTTCTGTTTTGTTGTAGGATCCGTTTCCATTGATTGAATATTTTGACACATCACGTCCATCAGACGTAGTGTCAGTTGATGTTTTAGTTATAATTTCCTTCATATTTCCTTCAAATTATTATGTGATTTCATCAGTTTAAAATCTTCACAAAGAGTTTTCTCTTTTTATTTTCAACAATTTTCAACAAAAGTATTCTGCTACCATACCTATTAGTTTTAAAAGATAATTACATTCGTTTTATTTAAAGTTCAGCGAAGTTCAGCGATTTTTTCAAGAAAAAAAATTCCATTTTATTCCAAATTATTTCGAAAACAGATAATCATACACATTTCTTTTGAAATATGCCGTACAACACAATTAAGCAAACAATAATCTGCCAATCATTTCTCTTTATTCCGTGGATGGTTAATCATCCACGCCACACCTAGACTCATCGCATAATAAGGGTCCGCAGACCTTGCTTCGAATACAATCAGACTCCCGTGAACAAAAAAAAAGAGGGTGTATCAAAACTAATAAAGTTGCGATACACCCTCTTTTTAACTCGTTGAGAATTGGATGGATTTTTAGGAGTGTAAAAATTCAGGATTGTCGCAAATATTCGATTCTCACGAACTGAAATTTTCATAA
>JAZUDI010000054.1:0-12451 GCA_045639525.1 Paludibacteraceae bacterium
GCAATATCTTCGTAATCTCCTTTTTCAAATTTGACGCAGGAACTTCAAGCACTCTGTGTTTAGCTTGAATAGCGTTCCTCAATCTCGTTAGATAATCTGCTATTGGATCTGTCATAATAAAACAATTAAATTGATCAGGAAAACCTGACAATATTTAACACTAAAAAATTTTACCAGCTTGCCTTCTTTACGCCTGGGATCAAACCAGCTGATGCCATCTCACGGAATTGGATACGTGAGATACCAAAAAGACGGATATAACCCTTAGGTCTTCCGGTCAATTTGCAACGGTTGTGCTTACGCACTGGCGATGCATTTTTTGGCAATGCTTGAAGAGCCTCATAGTTGCCCTCAGCCTTCAATTGAGCTCTCTTCTCAGCATACTTGGCGCAAAGCTTTGCACGTTTTACCTCACGTGCCTTCATTGATTCTTTTGCCATCTTATTACTTCTTTACATTTTTAAATGGTAAACCAAATTCTCTCAACAAAGCGAAACCTTCTTCGTCTGTCTTCGCAGAGGTTACAAAGGTAATATTCATTCCCAATATTTTTTGTATAGAATCGATATTTATTTCAGGAAAAATGATTTGCTCCTCGATTCCTAGGGTGTAATTACCTCTACCATCGAACTTTGACTCAATACCCTTGAAGTCACGGATACGAGGAAGAGAGACGCGGATAAGGCGCTCCAAGAACTCGTACATCTTCTCACGACGCAATGTAACTCTCACGCCGATAGGCATTTTCTTACGCAACTTGAAGTTAGAAACGTCTTTCTTAGACAATGTTGGCACAGCCTTTTGACCAGAAATAGCAGTCAACTCGTTGATAGCGACCTCGATGATCTTCTTATCAGCTACTGCCTCACCCAAACCTTGGTTAATAACGATCTTCTCCAAAACTGGGACTTGCATCACAGTCTTATAGTTGAACTCCTTCATCAAGGAAGGAACGATACGCTCTGCGTAATCTTTCTTTAAACTTGCAGTATTCATTATTCAATTACCTCCCCTGACTTTTTAGCGACACGAACGGTCTTACCATTAACCTCCTTACGTCCGATGCGAGTTGCCTTGCCTGACTTAGGATCAATCAAATTCAAGTTGGAAATATGGATAGGAGCTTCCATCTCCACGATACCACCTTGAGGGTTCTTTGCGCTAGGCTTAGTGGCCTTCTTAACCATATTAAGACCTTCAACGATAGCCTTTTGGTCTTTAACAAGGACGCGAGTAACACGTCCTTGTTTACCCTTACAATCTCCAGAGTTTACGATAACCGTATCTCCCTTTTTGATATGTAACTTACTCATTTCTTTAAAATTAAGTATTAAAGCACTTCTGGTGCCAATGAAACGATTTTCATGTTTGTCGCACGGAGCTCACGAGCTACTGGACCGAAGATACGGCTAGCTCTCATCTCACCTGCAGCATTCAAGAGTACACATGCGTTGTCATCGAAACGGATGTAAGAACCATCTGGACGTCTGATCTCCTTCTTAGTTCTAACAACAACCGCCTTAGAAACGGTACCCTTCTTCATATCACTTGATGGAATGACATGTTTCACTGTAACGACAACGATGTCTCCAACAGTAGCATAACGCTTAGCAGTACCACCCAAGACGCGAATACACAACGCCTCTTTAGCACCACTGTTGTCAGCTACGACCATTCTAGATTCCTGCTGTATCATAATTACTTAGCCTTTTCGATTATTTCAACGAATCTCCATCTCTTAGTCTTGCTCAATGGACGAGTCTCCATGATCTTTACGAAATCACCGATTTGGCACTCGTTATTCTCGTCATGAGCATGATATTTCTTCGTCTTGTTGACGAACTTTTGATAAATAGGGTGTTTCTCCTTCCACTTAACAGCTACAGTGATGGTTTTATCCATCTTGTTGCTGGAAACGATTCCCTGTCTTTCTTTTCTTAAATTTCTCATTTTAATCAGCTCGAATTAATTATTTATTTAATTCCCTCAAACGCAACTCAGTGTTGATACGCGCAATATCCTTGCGAGCAGCCTTAATCTGCATAGGATTGTCCAACGGAGAGACTGAATGGTTAAGTTTCATTTTAACCAAGCTTTGCTCTGATGCAGCAAGTTTCTCTTGCAATTCCTGAGTGCTTAACTTCTTTAATTCCGCTATCTTCATATCACTTATGCATTTTGGTTTTGAGCGTCATAATCTCTTCTGACAATAAACTTAGTGGTAACTGGCAATTTCTGAGCAGCCAAGCGCAAAGCCTCTTTTGCTATATCGAAAGATACACCTTCCACCTCAATCACAATTCTTCCTGGAGTGACAGGGAACACAAATCCCTCAGGGTTACCCTTACCTTTACCCATACGCACCTCAGCAGGCTTCTTAGTAATAGGCTTATCAGGGAATATTCTGATCCAAATCTTACCTTGTCTTTGCATGTAACGAGTTACCGCGATACGGGCAGCCTCGATTTGACGTCCGGTGATCCACTTTGACTCCAAGACCTTAATACCGAAAGAACCGAAAGCGAGTTGGTTACCGCGTTGAGCGTTACCCTTCATACGGCCTTTCTGCTGTCTTCTGAACTTTGTTCTCTTAGGTTGTAACATTTTTCCTTCAACTTAATAGTTAACAGAATTATTTCTTATTCTTCTTGAAGCCTGGTTTCTTACCGGCAGCTTGAGAGTTGTTTCCTGAACGACCTGTTTCCTTAGAAGCAGTAAAGTTAGGAGCCAAATCCTTCTTGCCGTAAACTTCACCACGGCAAATCCAAACCTTGATACCAATCAAACCTACATTTGTTAAAGCTTCAGCTTGAGCGTAATCAATATCTGCTCTGAAAGTGTGCAATGGAGTTCTTCCCTCCTTGTACATCTCAGAACGAGCCATCTCAGCACCGTTCAAACGGCCAGAGACTTGAACCTTGATACCCTCAGCACCCATACGCATTGTTGACGCAATAGCTGTCTTAGTTGCGCGACGGTAAGCGATCTTACCCTCAACTTGACGAGCGATGTTATTTGCGACAATAGAAGCGTCCAACTCAGGACGTTTAACCTCGAAGATGTTGATTTGAACCTCCTTATCGGTGATTCCCTTCAACTCTTCCTTCAATTTCTCTACCTCTTGACCACCCTTACCGATGATGATACCTGGACGAGCAGTGCATACGGTAATAGTGATAAGCTTCAAAGTACGTTCTATTACTATTCTTGAGACGCTTGCCTTAGCTAGACGGGCGTTGAGGTACTTTCTGATCTTAGCATCCTCCACAATAGTATCGCCGTAATTCTTACCGCCGAACCAGTTGGAATCCCAACCCTTGATGATACCTAGACGGTTACTTATTGGATTTACTTTCTGTCCCATCTAACAATTAGTTTTTGTCTTGTGAATTAATAGAATCTACAAAAATAGTCACGTGGTTAGAGCGCTTACGAATTCTGTAACCTCTACCTTGTGGAGCTGGACGAAGTCTCTTCAAAGTTCTACCCTCATCAACGAAGATAGAGCTGATGTACAATTCGCCGTTATCAGCTTTTCTATCATTTTTTTGCTCCCAGTTAGCGATTGCTGAACGAAGCAACTTCTCCAAACCGTTTGAAGCGTTCTTAGTAGAATACTTCAATACGCTAAGAGCCTTATATGCTTCCATACCGCGAATCATATCAGCGACCAAGCGCATCTTACGCGGAGATGTAGGAACATCATTCATTTTAGCGAAGTATTGAGTTTTAAGCGCATCCTTACGCACGGCTGCCCTCGCATCCTTCTTTAATCTTCTTTTTTCTTTAATTACACCCATTTTAAAAATCTTTTAGAAAGTTTTCACGGCTTATTTCTTCTTGTTACCACCGTGTCCTCTAAATGTACGGGTCATAGAGAATTCGCCGAGCTTATGTCCGACCATGTTCTCAGTAACGTACACAGGAATAAACTTATTTCCGTTATGAACTGCTAATGTATGGCCCACGAAATCAGGAGAAATCATGGAAGCTCTTGACCAAGTCTTGATCACGGACTTCTTTCCGCTCTCATTCATAGCCAAAACTTTCTTCTCGAGCTTAACGCTGATAAACGGGCCTTTTTTTAATGAACGACTCATAAAAATTACCTTTTAAATTACTTTTTCCTTCTTTCGATTATATACTTGTTAGAAGCAGCCTTAGGTGATCTAGTCTTGTATCCCTTAGCCAACAAGCCCTTACGAGATCTTGGGTGACCTCCAGATTGGCGACCTTCACCACCACCCATTGGGTGATCAACTGGGTTCATAACAACGCCTCGGTTACGAGGACGACGACCCAACCAACGTGAACGTCCAGCCTTACCTGAAGCCTCCAACGCGTGGTCTGAGTTACCTACAGTACCGATCGTAGCCTTACAAGTACAAAGGATCATTCTGGTCTCGCCAGAAGGTAATTTCACGATTGCATACTTTCCTTCTCTCGAAGTCAATTGAGCAAAAGTTCCTGCGGAACGAACCAATGCAGCTCCTTGTCCTGGACGCAACTCCAAATTGTGGATTACAGTTCCAAGAGGAATGTTTTGCAAAGGCAATGCGTTTCCGACCTCAGGTGACGCTTCTGCTCCTGATAGCAATTGTTGTCCAATTTGCAATCCATTAGGTGCAAGAATGTAACGTTTTTCTCCATCAGCATAGAACAAAAGAGCGATGCGAGCCGAACGATTTGGATCGTACTCGATTGTCTTTACAACTGCTGGAACACCATCTTTGTCTCTTCTGAAATCAATTACTCTATACTTTCTCTTGTGACCTCCACCGATGTAACGCATGGTCAATTGACCTGAATTATTACGTCCACCAGTCTTGCGTAAGCCTACGACAAGAGATTTTTCTGGAACGTTTGTAGTAATTGCATCAAACGTACCAATAACTTTGTGTCTTTGCCCCGGTGTTGTGGGCTTGAATTTACGAACAGCCATTATTACTCAAAATTGCTATAAAAATCTATTACTTGACCTTTCTCCAAAGTAACATACGCCTTCTTGTAAGAAGCGTCGCGACCTGAAAGAATACCGGACTTTGTATAACGAGTCTTAGCCTTGCCCTCAACCCTTGCGGTATTGACAGCAACGACCTTCACGCCATACAACTCCTCAACAGCCTGCTTGATCTCAAGTTTGTTAGCTGTTGGAACGACACGAAAACCGTAGCGAGAACAAGTCTCGCCAAGGTTTGTCATTTTCTCTGTTAGAATCGGTTTAATTATGATTCCCATCTTTTCAACCTCCTTAAGCCTTTAAAATTTTCTCAATATTCGCCAATGCATCCTCTGTAATGAGGAGGTTAGCAGCGCTCATAATCTTGTAAGTATTTAACTCAGAAGAACTTATGACATCTGCATTTTGAATATTTCTTGCCGACAAATATACATTTTTATTTGATTCTGACAAAACTAAAAGTGATTTCTTATCAGCAATCTTAAATCCATTCAAAATAGAGACGAAATCCTTAGTCTTAGGAGCGTCGAAATTAACGTTCTCAACGACGATGATCTTGTTCTCTTTAGCCTTGGTTGACAACGCAGACTTACGAGCCAACGCATTGGTTTTCTTATTCAACTTGAAGTCGTAGTCGCGTGGCTTAGGACCGAATACACGGGCACCACCAACCAAAACTGGTGAGTTGATATCACCACGGCGGGCACCACCACCACCTTTTTGACGACCTAACTTTCTAGTACTACCAGAAATCTCGCTTCTCTCCTTTGACTTGTGAGTTCCTTGACGTTGAGCAGCCATATACTGTCTAACAGCGAGGTACATCACGTGGTCGTTTGGCTCGATACCAAAGACGCTGTCGTCCAAAGAGATCTTTCTTCCAGTATCTTCTCCTTTGATATTATATACACTGAGTTCCATTACTTATTCACAATTACGATTGCACCTTTACATCCTGGCAAAGAACCCTTGATTACTAAGAGGTTGTTTTCAGGAATTACTTTTAACACCTGAAGATTCTGAACTGTAACAGAGTCTCCACCCAAACGACCTGCCATACGCATTCCCTTGAATACCTTTGCAGGGTAAGAACAAGCACCGATAGAACCTGGAGCTCTCAAGCGGTTGTGCTGACCGTGGGTTGATTGTTGCACACCACCGAAACCGTGACGCTTAACAACACCTTGGAAACCTTTTCCCTTAGATGTTCCGATTACGTCTACGAAATCTTTGTCTGTGAACAAATCAACAGTGATTTGGTCGCCCAACTTGTACTCTTGAGCAAAATCCTTGAACTCGGCCAAGTGTCTCTTTGGTGTTGAACCAGACTTCGCGAAGTGACCCATCTCTGCCTTCGTTGTGTGCTTCTCCTTCTTATCCTCGAAGCCCAATTGAAGTGCGCTATAGCCATCTTTCTCGACAGTCTTAATTTGTGTTACAACACAAGGACCTACTTCGACAACAGTGCATGGAATATTCTTTCCCTCAGCACTGAAAACGGATGTCATTCCGATTTTTTTTCCAATTAATCCTGGCATTTCAATAAATATTAATATTAACTACACTTTAATTTCTACCTCAACTCCGCTTGGCAACTCCAATTTCATCAAAGCGTCAACAGTCTTTGCAGTTGAGCTATAGATGTCGATCAATCTCTTGAACGAAGAGAGTTGGAATTGCTCTCTTGACTTCTTGTTCACGAATGTTGAACGGTTCACTGTAAAAATACGCTTGTGTGTTGGCAATGGAATTGGACCGCTAACAACAGCACCAGTGCTTTTTACGGTCTTAACGATCTTCTCAGCTGACTTGTCAACCAAGTTGTGATCGAAAGACTTTAACTTAATTCTAATCTTTTGACTCATCTCTTTGAATCTATTTAAATATTACAATAATTCAACTTTACCCTTAGCCTCAGCGACAACAGCCTTAGCGATTGCAGTAGAAACCTCAGCGTAGTGAGAGAACTCCATTGAAGAAGTTGCACGACCTGAAGTGATGGTACGCAAATCAGTTACATAACCGAACATCTCTGACAATGGCACCTTAGCCTTAACGATACGAGCACCAGAACGGCTAGTCTCCATACCCTCAACTTGGCCACGACGCTTGTTCAAGTCACCAATCACGTCACCCATGTTCTCCTCTGGAGTGATAACCTCAAGCTTCATGATAGGCTCCATCAAAACTGGCTTAGCCTTAGCGCAAGCTGCCTTGAATGCCAAGTTAGCGCAGATTTCGAATGACAACTGGTCAGAGTCAACTGGGTGGTAAGAACCATCCATAACGACAACCTTCAATCTCTCAACTGGGAAGCCTGCCAATACACCATTCTTCATAGCTGCTTGGAATCCCTTTTGGATAGATGGGATGAACTCCTTAGGAATGTTACCACCCTTCACTACATCCTCGAATTGCAAAGATCCCTCGAAGTTATCGTCAGCAGGACCAACGCTAACAACGATATCCGCATACTTACCACGACCTCCGGATTGCTTCTTGTAGCACTCACGGTGTTCAACGGTAGCTGTGATAGCCTCTTTGTAGCTAACTTGTGGACGACCTTGGTTACACTCAACCTTGAACTCACGTTTCAAACGGTCGATGATGATATCCAAGTGAAGCTCACCCATACCTGAGATAACTGTTTGACCAGATTGCTCGTCAGTCTTAACAGTAAAGGTAGGATCCTCCTCGGCCAACTTAGCCAAACCGATACCCAACTTATCAACGTCTGCTTGAGACTTAGGCTCTACGGCGATACCGATCACTGGATCAGGGAACTCCATAGACTCAAGTACCATGTGGCTCTTCTCGTCCTCACCGCAAAGGGTATCACCAGTACGGATATCCTTGAAACCTACGCCTGCACCGATATCACCTGCCGAGATAGTCTCAACTGGGTTTTGGTGGTTAGAGTGCATTTGGAAGATACGAGAGATACGCTCCTTCTTTCCTGAACGGGTATTGAACACATATGAACCTGCATCCAACTTACCAGAGTATACGCGGAAGAAGCAAAGACGACCTACGAATGGGTCAGTTGCGATCTTAAATGCAAGCGCACACAAAGGCTCGTCCTCATCTGGGTGACGAATAACCTTAGCCTCTTCGTTTCCAACCTCAGTACCAATGATCTCTGGAGTATCCATTGGACTTGGCAAGTAAGCACAAACAGCGTCCAACATAGTTTGAACACCCTTGTTCTTAAATGAAGATCCACATACCATTGGGAATACTTGCATTGAGAGAGTTGCCTTACGGAGAGCAGTCTTGATCTCATCGATGGTGATAGTAGAAGGATCATCGAAATACTTCTCCATCATCGCGTCATCGTAGCTAGCGATTGTCTCCAACATCTTGTCTCTCCACTCTTGAGCCTCATCCATCAAATCAGCTGGAATCTCCTCGATAGAGTAGTCAGCACCCATGGTCTCATCGTGCCAAAGGATAGCCTTCATTTGAACCAAGTCAACTACACCCTTGAAGCTCTCCTCCGCACCGATCGGAATTTGGATAGGGCATGGAGTAGCGCCAAGAACCTCCTTCAACTGAGTAACCACGTCGAAGAAGTTAGCACCTGAACGGTCCATCTTGTTTACGTAGCAAATACGAGGTACAGAGTACTTGTCAGCTTGACGCCATACAGTCTCGGATTGAGGCTCAACACCACCAACCGCACAGAAAGTAGCAACGGCACCATCCAAGATACGGAGTGAACGCTCAACCTCTACGGTGAAGTCAACGTGTCCCGGAGTATCAATCAAGTTGATCTTGTACTTCTTGTCTTGGTATTTCCAATATGTTGTGGTAGCAGCAGAAGTGATGGTGATACCTCTCTCTTGCTCCTGAACCATCCAGTCCATGGTAGCAGCTCCATCGTGAACCTCACCAATCTTGTGAGTCAAACCTGTGTAGAACAAGATACGCTCTGACGTAGTTGTCTTACCAGCATCGATGTGAGCCATGATACCGATATTTCTTGTATAATGTAAATCAGCTTTAGCCATTTTATAATTCGTTTATTTAATTAGAATCTGAAGTGAGCGAACGCACGGTTAGCCTCGGCCATCTTGTGCATATCCTCTTTTTTCTTGAATGCACCGCCTTGGTTGTTATAAGCGTCTGCGATCTCTGCAGCCAACTTATCTGCCATTGAATGGCCACTTCTTTTACGTGAGAAGAGAATAAGGTTCTTCATAGAGATAGATTCTTTTCTCTCTGGACGAATTTCAGTAGGAACTTGGAATGTAGCACCGCCGACACGACGTGACTTAACCTCCACTTGTGGAGTAATGTTTTCCAAAGCCTTCTTCCAGATTTCTAATGCGGATTTTTCCTCATTAGGGAGTTTTGACTTAACGTTATCCAACGCTGTGTAGAATATATCGTATGCGATAGTCTTCTTACCGTCATACATCAAATGGTTAACGAATCTTGTAACCATTACTTCATTGAAAACTGGATCTGGTAAAATGACCCGTTTCTTTGGTTTTGCTTTTCTCATTTTTTACTCAAAAATTTTTAGTTTTTGTTTTGGTTGCAGTTGCTTCAACGGCTTCGCTAAGCCATTTACTCAACCGGTAATTCACTGAAGGTCAGCCTTCTGAATTACTTTTTCTTTGCTGGAGCTGCTTGTCCTGGCTTAGGTCTCTTAGCACCGTACTTAGAACGACGTTGTGTACGACCGTTTACACCTGCGGTATCAAGAGATCCACGAACGATGTGGTAACGCACACCTGGAAGGTCCTTAACACGTCCACCACGTACCATCACGATTGAGTGCTCTTGCAAGTTGTGACCCTCTCCTGGAATGTAAGCATTCACTTCCTTTTGGTTGGTCAAACGTACTCTGGCAACCTTACGCATTGCTGAGTTAGGCTTCTTAGGGGTTGTAGTGTAAACCCTAACGCAGACGCCTCTTCTTTGTGGACATGAGTCCAAAGCTGGAGACTTGCTTTTGTCCGCTTGACTTGCCCTTCCTTTTCTAACTAACTGCTGAATTGTAGGCATTTCGTTAAACTTTAAAACTTTTAATTATTAATAAATATTTTTAGACACTCTACTAAAAGTGCTTGCAAAATTAGAAATAATATTTCGATTCACCAACATTTTTTCTTTTTTTTTGTGTGAACGCCCATTTTAAGGCCACAACAACGGCCTAAAGTATTGCCACTTTTTCACCTTAAGTATATATTTGTATAAAATTAAGTCAAAATCGACGGAAGCCTTCCACACCCGAAGGTTTCCCTAACACAGGAAAACAATGAAAACTAAGAGTGACTACATAAGGTACATATCATTGGCCTTGATATTTCTCGTGGCAGGCATATTGATTTACCAAACCTACCCGAACATTGCGAAGTTCAAATACACCTATGTGGTGGATAAGCCTTGGGAGTACGACGCGCTGACCGCCCCTTACGCCTTTGAGATACTCAAATCGAAAGAGGAGTTGAAAAAGGAGCAGGATAGTCTGTTGAAAGATTTCCTACCCTTCTACAGGAATGTTTCGGAGATTCCGTCCAAGTACATCAATATCTTGAACAACAACTTCGGCAAGGTGGACGGCACCCCGGCGGACGAATACAAGAAATACATCACCCGCAAGCTGAACGCGATCTACGCCAGCGGCATCATCTCCGTCGAGGAGCTGGACAAACTCAGCGACGCCGAGAAGAAAGAGATCAATGTCCTGACGGGCAACGTGGCGAAGGCGGTCCCCGTCTCCTCCCTCTACACAACCAAGAGCGCATACGAGCACATTATCAACAACGCGCCGATGCAGTTGGATCGGATGACCCTACAAGGCTATAACATCAACAACTACCTACACGAGAACATCAGTTACGACGAGGAGAAGACCGCCTCCGTCAAAAAAGAGAAGTTAAAGTCGATCTCCCTCACCAAAGGATTCATCCAAAGCGGAGAGAAGATCATCGACCACGGAGAGATCGTGAAACAACAAACCTACGACATCCTCAATTCGCTGAAGAGTGTAACACAGGAGAACAGCGGCAAAAAGGACGCCACCCTGATCCACATCGGTCAGATCCTTATCATCATCAACGTACTCTGCGCCCTGTTCCTCTACTTCCTTCTTTTCAGGAGGACCTATCTCTTGGCGCCTAAGAATGTGGCATTGATCCTCTCCATCATCGTTATCCTCTGCATTCTCACCTCTTTGGCGGTGAAGAACGAGGTAACACCTAACCTGATTCCATACGCATTGTTACCGATATTGGTCACTTGCTTTTTCGACACCCGAACCGCGCTCTTCTCCCACTTAGCGGCCATTCTTCTGGCCTCATTCGTGGTTCCGAACGGTTTTGAGTTCCTTTTGATGCAGACCATTGTCGGCATGATCTCCATCTGCACGCTGAAAAACATTTACATGCGGTCGCAGTTGGTGCAATCGGCACTCTTCATCATCATCACCCACATTGCGGTATATGCCTCCTACACATTGGTGCATGAGAACGGTGTGGAGACTTTCGACTGGAAGATGCCATTCCTTTTCTTGGTCAATGGACTGCTGCTACTATTCGCCTATCCGCTTATCTACATCGTGGAGAAGCTCTTCGGGTATGTTTCGGACGTGACATTGGTGGAATTGGCCAACACCAACAATCCTTTGCTCCGTCAATTCTCAGAGGAGGCACCAGGCAGTTTCCAACACTCCATGCAGGTCTCCAACCTCGCCTCCGACGCGGCACGTAGCATTGGAGCCAACCCGATGTTGGTGAGGACAGGCGCGCTCTACCACGACATCGGCAAGATGGCCAATCCAGCCTTCTTCACAGAGAACCAATCCAGTGTAAACCCTCATGCGGAAATGGGCGACGAGGAGAAGAGCGCCCAAATCATCATCCGTCACGTGGCGGACGGAATCGCCATCGCCAAGAAAAACAGTCTTCCGGAAAAGATCCAAGAGTTCATTATGACTCACCACGGAAAGAGCAAGACCAAGTACTTCTACTACACCATGAAGAATAAGTACCCGGACAGGGAGATCGACGAAGAGAAGTTCACCTACCCTGGTCCACTGCCATCCAGCAAAGAGATGGCCATCCTTGTGATGTGCGACGCCGTGGAAGCAGCCTCCAGAAGTTTGAAGGAATACACCGACAAGAGCATCAACGACTTGGTGGAGAAGATCATCAACGAGCAGGTCAGCGAAGGTGTCTTCAACGAGACACCGATCACCTTCAAGGAGATCAACACCATCAAATCGGTTTTGAAGGGGAAACTTACGACGATCTACCACACGCGGATCGTCTATCCAGAATTGAATAAAAAATAGGATTCGCCCCGTAGAGACGCGATTAATCGCGTCTCTACAAAACGCACAAAGAGGGTGTATCAAAATTGATATGCCCTCTTTTCGTATAAAAGCCACCGAAAAGAGTGAAAAAAAGCCCCAACTTTCACAAGCTGAGGCTTTGTAGTCTCATAAAGATTTTGTATCTTTATGAAAATCAAACAATTAAT
>JAZUDI010000055.1:0-44584 GCA_045639525.1 Paludibacteraceae bacterium
CCGATAAAATGTGTACTTTTGCCCATGGTTTATTCATTTTGTTTGTGGTGAACGGAAAGATAAACCAAAGGGCTGATTCCATCCAAGAAATCAGCCCTATTTTTTGGGGTTTACTATTTTTTTTAGCGGACAGTAATAAAAAATTTTATAACTTTGCGTCAAAATTTAATCTATTTTAGAATGGCGGACAAAATAAATCGTCTTAAAGTAGTTCTTGTTGAACAGGAAAAAAGCGGTAAATGGTTAGCTGACCAACTTGGAAAGTCAACATGTACCGTTAGTAAATGGTGTAGTAATACCACACAGCCTGATTTGCAAACTTTGAATAAAATTGCCCAACTCCTGCAAGTGGACATTAAAGACTTGTTGGCATAAAGAAAGGTGTTTATTAGATGGCAGACAAAAACAAAAAGAAAATAGCTGTGAGTCTCTTCTGCTCTTCAGGAATCGGAGATTTGGGACTTCAAGCAAACAATGTCGATACAGTTGTTGCATGTGAACTCTTACCAGAGCGCATGCGACTATTTCTTCATAATCATCCCGAGGCAAAGGGCTTTTGTGGTGATATATGGGAGTTAAAAGACGAAATCGTCAAATATTATAAAGAGAACTATTCTGAAAATCCCTTTATTGTGATAGCAACCCCTCCATGTCAGGGCATGTCCTCAAATGGAATGGGAACTATCTTGAACAATCTCAAAAAGGGCATTCGTCCTGAATTTGACCCGCGTAACAAACTCATTGTACCTGCTATAGATATTGTTAAGGAACTAAAGCCTGACTGGGTTATATTTGAAAATGTACCCAACATGACTAATACAGTCATTGAAGATGGTGACGGAGTAATCAATATTATTGACTATATCAATAGAGAACTTGGTAATGAGTATGTTGGAAGTCCAAAAGTCGTAGATGTAGCAGATTATGGGGTTCCACAACATAGGAATAGGCTTATAACAGTCTTATCAAGAACAAAACAAGGAAAGAATGAATATAGGATTTCTGGAAAACTAATACCAGATCCTACTCACTCTGAGGAACCTGGTATGTTCTCTGAGAGATGGCTTACTTTGAGAGACGCGATTTATGGGTTACCTCCAATCAGTTCTCGCCCTGGTGAGAATGTTGACCCAAACAATCCACTTCACAAGGTTCCAACTCTTGATGAAGCAAAATTATCATGGGTACACAATACTCCAGAGGGACAAACTGCAATGAATAACCAGTGTATCAATCCTGACTGTATGTATCAAGGAAACACTCTACATGGAGCGAAGCACAATTCCGAAGGTGTAAATCGTGCGAATACCGACACACCTTTGTATTGTGAGAAATGTGGAGCACTTCTACCTCGACCATATACAGTTGATAAGAAAACTGGTGAAAAGAGAATAATGAAAGCTTTTGTTAGCGCATATAAGAGAATGTACTGGGATGTGCCTGCAAGTACGCTAACCCAAAATTTCCAATATGCTTGTTCTGACAACAAGTTACACCCAACCCAAGATAGAGTATTATCTTTATATGAAGGGTTGGTGATTCAGACAATCGCCCAATATCCATATTCGTTTGAGATAGATGGTAAGATTGTTCCTGATGGGCTTATTAGAGATACTATCGGTGAGAGTGTTCCACCACTACTGACCGATAAAATTGTTAAACATTTAATTGAAATTTCAAATTCGTAAGATACTGAACTAAAAGAAATAACGTAACTCCTTTGACTCGACTGAGTATCGGAATTAGCACTTCACAAACTCTTCGTCGCAGTCAGATCATCGGATGCTCACGCACCTTCTGGGAGCGTGGACAAGGATGGTTGTTGACTGAAGAAGGCCGTGCTAAGCCTCGATACTGATAATTATCCCCCACGCTCCCTTTTTCTTTTTGAGAAAGGGGGCTTTTATTATGCTGAGACATATATAGCCTCTATCGTTTGGAAAATCATAAATTCATTAAACTATGAATAGAGACTATATTATAAACAGGAACATGAGCGTCTCTTATAAAGGGACAACGGTATTATCACCCCAAGAGGTAGTAGAAGCAATGAACTACGCAAATACTGCATTGAAGGAGTTGAGTGATACAACCATGCGTTTTGACATCAACATTTTCGAAACACTTGGTATGAGAAATCTGAGTGGCATGATTGGCGAGTATTTTGCCAGAAGTGTCATGAAAATCTCAAATGGCAAACTGGAATCTAATCTACATCAAGATGGCTATCCAGATTTGCTTCTTGTAGATACACCTCAAAAGAAAGCATACTTTGATACATTGTACACTGAAAGCAATGGCAAGAGGTATCCTATTGACAAGGAGCATTTTAGTCCATTCTTGTATGGAGGTATTGAGGTAAAGGCAACATGCGGAAGTACCCCTCCTGCATCAAAGGTTCCTAAGCCACTTATTGGAGAACAACGTGTTAAGCTTGTGAACTCTTTCGATTGGAAAGCACATCATAGGACAACAAACCATTTACTTGCTGTGCTGTGGGATTTCATTGATGGACTCCCAACATATGTTGCAGCATTTTATCAAGACAACCTTGAAATAGAAGATTGGGGCGAAATTGTTCAGCCAAGAGAAGGTGGCGGTAGAACTACCAGCGTCTCTATTATGAATACTCAGGGAGTCAAGAAGATGTGTAACAATTGGGTCGCTGTACTCAACGATGAAGATTACATCGAATTGTTAGCCAAAAGAAAGTGGATTGGCTACAGGGTTGATAGCGGACGCATGGAATTTCTCTAATTTTCAATCGAAATGAGCAACAAGGAAGCAGTAGAACATCTTATAAGTGCAGATTCAAGACTCAAAAGAGTCATTGAGTATGTCGGTGAGTTGGAAATAAACAGCCACAACTCAGCGGATGCTTTTCTCTTTCTTGTTCATGAAATAGTTGGACAAATGATTTCAACTGGTGTTAGGAAGGTGATTTATCAGCGTCTTCTAAACTTATGTAACAACAACATAAATCCTGATACGCTGATGAACCATACAGTTGAACAACTTCACGAAATAGGTCTATCAACTGCGAAAAGCAACTATATCCTTAATTTGGCTCATTTGGTATCAAACAATGCAATAGATTTTGATTACATAAACAGTTTGAATGACGAAGAAGCAATAAAAGAGCTTATCAAAATTAAAGGCATTGGCAAATGGACTGCGAAAATGTATCTTATTTTCTTCATGCAAAGAGAAAATGTTTTGCCTTTCGAAGATGGTGCATTTCTGCAAGCCTATAAATGGTTATATAATACCAAAATTGTAACACCAGAAAGTATATCAAGGAAATGTAGAAAATGGAAGCCTTATCAGTCCATTGGAGCAAGATACATGTATCAAGCATTAGACCGTGGATTGACAAAAATCCCACTAAAAGAGTTTCTTGGTTAGTCTAATTCATCTTATCAAGATTGACAACTGAACATATAAACCCACTGATTTTCAGCAGACATGCCGATTGTCAGTGGGTTTATTGTTCCCAAATTGTGTCAATTAAGCACTTCACACAATAAAACTTCCCACTATACGTTTCCTTAATAAAATCAGGTAAAAAGCAACTCTCGTAAGGTTTTTATTTGGAATTTTTGAAAAACAAAAACTATGATGTCAAGAAGAGAATCATGATTAAACCATAGCAATCATGAGAAATCTTTTATGAAAAAAAAATACAAACCGTCCACCATCCTATCAAACACTTATACATAGAAGCAGTAAAAGCCCATGGTATCTAAACTTGGAGTAATTCCAGACCATGAGCCGAGGAGGATGAGTATGATAGTGATAAAGAACACAAACAGAAAATCCGAGTCACTAGCTTCTTTTTTTTGCCTCAAAGACAGATGGTTGTCGTTGGGAATTAATCTTTACTGGACTCTGTATTAGACAAAAACCACCCAATCTTATGACTGGGTGGCTTTATAACATTAGCTGAGATAGTATTTCTGAAGGCCACAAGCTATATATCTTCCTCGTACTTATTCTCTCTTATGACAAGCTTCTTATTTTTATTAGTAGAACGAAATTGCATTTCTGCTCTTTGTCGTTCCGTATTTGCCATCGGAATACCTTTCCGAGCCACAATTCTTCCGTAATAATCAAACGAGTAGGCTTTGTACATTTGCTTTAATTCCTCAAGAGTTTTCGTCAATTGCTTGCATGCACTCGTCACGTCTTCACCTTTCAACTCAATTAAAAAGAATCTTCCATCATCAACTAACAAACCATTGTCACATTTCTTTTGTGTTGTCGCAGCTATGAGTTTACCATCAATCTGCAACCTACAACCAACTTTGGAATTAATGTTATTGGCCTTATACGTTTTCCCTTTCTCGTCAAAAGCAAAAACACTTCTTTTATCATTGCTCAGAACACAATCGTCCGGGAAAGACAGTTCTATAATTCTAGAGGAATTAACGACAATTTCACTCATAACGCAAAGTCATTAAATCATCGAAATCCTTATTAATCATAGTAGAGCAACTGTCTATTTGAGACGCATGTATCAACCTAGTATCTTCATCAAGGATAGAAACAACTCTTCCATCCTCCATTTTGTACGCAGAAACATCATCAAACGACACCATTCTCTTCTTTCCCACATTTTCAATGCTTGCGTTTTTCTCCGCAAACACATCTGCCGCTAAAATCGCATTATTTAGAGCCGTAAGTACATACGGAGAGTGAGTAGAAATAACCAACTGATTATCTTCTCTCAAATTATTGCACTCAAGCAATTCGTAAAGGACTTCAGCTTGAGTTTCAGGGAATAAATTTTGCTCTGGTTCTTCTACAATGTTTATAAAATAGGTTGGAATAAAACGATTTGCTGCCTTAGCTATTTCAAAAATTTCATCGTTGTTCAAAACACTATGTCCGAACATCATATACGAATCAAATTTTTCAGGAAGTTCATCGTTCCTAGAAGCTAACATTTCTTTGATCTTTTTTATCCTATTTGCTGGATATTTCTTGAGTTTTTCATGCAAATCCTCTAAAACATCATTCGCCAAATATCTACTTACTAAAAGGAGCGGAGTAATAGACTGTATACCGCTAGAAGCTGCCGACATAGAGACTTTTTTCCCTCCAGTCTTTACGTATGCACTATGATTGTCAAAATACACATCCACATTATCAACAGGAAGAGAAAAACCTGTTTTGGCTAGTTTGTCCAGTGCTGCAATATATTCACTGTTCAAATCTTTTACCATAAATGGTATATTTGAAGAGAAATCTATCACATTACCTTGTTTATCTGTCGTATTATCTAGTGAAATCTTATATAAAATTGTCAGCAAATTACGGGCTGATGAGATATATTGGATTTTAGGCACTGAAATGGGCAATGCATCGCCACGAAATCTGGCTTCGAATGTATTATTCTGCTCATTATAATCAAAGGAATAATACTTGCCTTGATAGTGGATTTGTGTATTTCCTGTGAAATATTCAGTAAGTTCTTGCTGACTACAGAGCACCTTGAATACTTTTGAATCGGCTAGTAAGTCCGATGCTAGATCCCCTCTAACCAACGATTTTTCCAACCAAGTCAATGTAGAGACCAATTTTGACAATGTACTCTTTCCACTGGATTGAGGGCCGATAAACACAGTTACTTTCCTAACGTCAATCCAACCGTCATTATCGACACATCCTTCCTTTATAGGGCCAAAATCATTTATCTTTATTCTACTCATCTATCTCAAAATAATACAAAATCACAAATACATTTTTCGTACTCTACAAAGATACAAGAATTATTTTAGAAAATGGCTTTGAGTATTCCTTTCTTAATCAATCAAGGCTGTTATAAGCACTCGTCATGCCCCTCCCCAAATCCTATCAAACACTTATATATGAGAGATAAACCAAAACTATACAACATATACAGCTGGAGAGGATAAAAGACCAGCTGCCAAAAACAAATTAAACAACGAATTATTAACCAAGGCTTCATAGAGAGCAGTAGAACCGAAGAGAAGATCAGCCGAGACAGTATTTGGAGAAGTTTGCGAACAACAATCGTCCCTCAATGTTCCAACAATAAAATTTCATTCGCAACAAAAAAGCACTCCAAAGCATACAATAAATTTCAAAAATGTATAAATTTGCCACCGAAAAAAGGACAATGCGTCAATGAATGCACATCCAACAACATCAGTGGTAATAAAAAAACAAAGGAAATGAAGAAATTATTTTTGCTGGCAGCGCTCCTCTTTTCCATGAGCCTATTCGCTCAGGAGCAAGGCGACGACAATGGATTTGAGTTGAAATTCCAAGTCGGATTAGGAAACAGTGGCAAGTATGGAATGCCGAAAGGGCTCACAAAGATCGACAAACTACAAGGTTACAACGCGAAAGTCACTTTCGGTGGAACCATGGCAAACAGATGGTACTTGGGCTATCCAGGCAACCTCGGCATCGCGCTACAAGCCAAGTGGTTGGAAATCAACGGTGGTAAAGGAGAAGAGACAATCGGCGGAAATCTAGTTCAAAAGATGGCCTTCTACAATGTGGACGCCTTTGGTGCCGGCGCAATCCTCTCTTTTTATCTTTCTAGAAACATCGCACTTGACGTCACCTACAACATCGCTCCAAGTCTTTTCATCATCAGAGAGAAGGGCGCAGACGAGAAGGACAGAGATGACGATCATATCCAAGCAAGTTTCGGACCTTCCCACACATTCGGTCTCGCTTTCAGAGTAAGCGTATTCGAAGTGGGTGCCGACTTCAAACTTTACAACCCAACACGCCAAAAATGGTTCAACAATGACGAGGAGGTGGATTCATGGGGTGATCTCATCGACGCATTCACCGAGAAGCAAAAGATCAACGCCAACAAGCTCAGGGTATTTGTCGGTTTGAAGTTCTAAGAATTTTAAGAATTAACAGTCAAGGGAGAAAGCCAACAACTTTCTCCCTTTTTCATTTAAGGTCATCCGCCTAATTTCTCTATTCTTTGCTCAATTAATATTACATTTGCACCAAGAAAAAAAACAATAATGGCAGAATCACTGAAAGATGCATTAGCGAAAAGGATACTCATCCTCGACGGAGGAATGGGTACAATGATACAACGGTTCAAACTGAAAGAGGAGGATTACCGAGGCGAATTCGCCAAAGACGCGCCCGTTCCCCAAAAGGGAAACAATGACCTGCTCTGCGTCACCCAACCAGACGTGATCAGAAGCATCCATAGACAATACTTGGAGGCGGGAGCGGACATCATCGAGACCTGCTCCTTCAACTCGCAGCAAATCTCCCTATCCGACTACGAGATGCAGAGCCATGTGGCGCTGTTCAACAAAAGTGCGGCGAAGTTGGCCAGGGAGATGGCCGATGAATATACCCGAAAGGACCCAAGCAAGCCTCGTTTCGTGGCCGGATCGGTCGGACCTACCAACAAAACCTGTTCCATCTCCCCAGATGTGAACGATCCCTCAATGCGTAATATCACCTACGCTGAGATGCAAGACTTCTACGAGGAGCAGATGGATGCCCTCATCGAGGGTGGTGTGGATGCCCTATTAATCGAAACCATTTTCGACACCCTAAACGCCAAGGCAGCCATCAGCGCCGCACAAAGAAGTATCGAACGCAGCGGGAAAGAGGTCTATATCATGCTATCCGCCACTGTAGCGGACATCAGCGGCCGTACCCTATCAGGACAGACCATCCAAGCCTTTTTGAACTCCATAGCGCATGCTCACCCACTTTCGGTGGGCCTCAACTGCTCCTTCGGCGCACGTGACCTAAAGAAGTACCTGAAGGAGATGGGAGAAAATGCGCCATACTACCTCAGTGCCTATCCTAACGCGGGACTACCGAACCAATTCGGAGAATACGACGAGACGCCAGAGATGATGGCGGAGCAAGTGAAGGAGTATTTTGACGAATGTCTGGTCGATATCATCGGAGGATGTTGCGGAACGACACCAGACCACGTCGCCGCCTATCAAGAGTTGGTGAAGAACGCGAAGCAAAGGAGAGTCATCCCTGCCGCCAACCACCACATGAAACTTTCTGGTCTGGAGCCATTAGAGATAAAATCCGTCAACAGCAGTTTGGGTACGGAACAACCGCGCTCCCTCTTCCTCAACATCGGAGAGCGCTGTAACGTGGCGGGTTCGAAGAAGTTCCTCCGTCTTATCAACGAGAAGAACTACGAAGAGGCGATGAACATCGCCCGCAAACAGGTGGAAGATGGTGCGCAGGTGGTGGATGTCAATATGGATGACGCCATGCTTGACGCCAAGGCGGAGATGGTCACCTTCCTGAACCTGATCGCCTCCGACCCTGACGTGTCGCGCGTACCGATCATGATCGACTCCTCCAAGTGGGAGGTGATCGAAGCGGGACTTCACTGCGTGCAAGGCAAGTGCATCGTCAACTCCATCTCCCTGAAAGAGGGAGAAGAGGTATTTCTGGAGAAGGCGAAGAAGATCATGAAATATGGCGCAGCCACGGTAGTCATGGCCTTCGACGAAAAGGGACAAGCGGACACCTTCGAACGCAAAAAGGAGATTTGCGGAAGAGCCTATCAACTCTTGATGACCATCGGATTTCCACCAGAGGACATTATCTTTGACCCCAATATCTTGGCCGTAGCGACAGGTATAGAGGAGCACAACAACTATGGATTGGATTTCATCAACGCCACAGAGTGGATCCGACAAAACCTTCCATACGCGAAGATCAGTGGAGGTGTGAGCAACCTTTCCTTCTCTTTCAGAGGAAACAACCCGATCCGTGAGGCAATCCACTCCGTATTCCTCTATCACGCCTACAAGAAGGGTATGGACATGGGTATCGTCAATGCGGGTATGCTACAAGTCTATCAAGACATTCCTTCCGATTTGTTGGAACTGGTCGAGGATGTGGTGCTCAACCGTCGTCCCGACGCGACCGAGCGTTTGATCGAGAAGGCAGACGCCATCAAAGCGTCGCAAAGCAACGAGAAACAAGAGACGCACATCGAATGGAGAGACTATCCATTGGAGAAACGTATCGAATATAGTCTGGTCAAGGGTATCAGCGATTTCCTTGAGGCCGACATGAACGAGGCATTGACCACCTACCCGACTGCCATCGAAATCATCGAGAAACCGCTGATGAATGGCATGAACGAGGTGGGTAAACTCTTTGGAGAGGGTAAGATGTTCTTGCCGCAAGTGGTGAAGACTGCCCGAACCATGAAGAAGGCGGTATCCATCCTCCAGCCGCACATCGAGGCACAAAACGCGGGTAGCAGCAACAAATCAGGCAAGGTACTGATCGCCACCGTAAAGGGTGATGTCCACGATATCGGTAAGAATATCGTCGCCGTGGTTTTGGCCTGCAACAACTTCGACGTGATCGACTTAGGCGTGATGGTGCCAACAGAAGAGATCATCGAGACCGCCATCAAAGAGAAGGTGGACGTGGTCTGCCTCAGCGGACTGATCACCCCTTCCTTGGAGGAGATGTGCAAAGTGGCGGAAGCGATGGAGAAGGCTGGACTCAAAATGCCTTTACTCGTAGGCGGTGCCACCACCTCCGACATCCACACAGCAGTCAAAATCGCCCCGAATTACAGCGGAACCGTGATGCGCATGCGAGACGCCTCCCAAAACACCTACGCCATCTCCCGTCTTCTCAGCAAAGAGACACAAGGCGAATTTATCGCCAACATCAAGGCGGAGCAAGAGAAATGCAGAATCGAGCAAGAGAAAAAAAAGAGTGATTTGCTCGATCTGGAAGAGGCGAAGAAGAGGAAGTTGAATCTTTTTTAGGACAACTTCCAATAGACATCGATCGCAAAAGCAAGGGCCGAATGATTCAACCATCATCCGGCCCTTGCTAGTATCCATGGAATAATTCCTATTTATAAAAATTCTTCGTGAAAGCCTCAACCTCTCCACGACCTAGTACGCAGCGGAAGAACCAAGCATGGATAAAACCTAAGCCATAACCCCACAATTGCGTAAAGGCGGCAGGAACAGAGAGCAAGCCGATCTTCAAGCTACCATTTTGGCGGGTAGAATCCACCATCACCAACAAAGAGTAAAGGATTAACGGCGCCAAACAAGAGAGGGGTGCACAAATCGAAAAACTACCCGAAAGAAGTGAGAACACCAAGGCCACTACCGCAGAGAGGAGGCAGCCCAAAGAGCCCAACGTAAAGAGCGTAGGCAAAAGGTGGACCAACTTCAACGATTCAGGGTATTTCTTATAGAGATTGATGCGGGCCATGCCACTGTTATAGACCTGCTTGAAAAATTTCTTCAGATCAGTCCTACGCTTGTGCCACACCCACGAATCGGGGAACAACCTACAAATATATCCCCCCTTGAATATACGAATGCTGAAATCGATATCCTCGCCGAAACGCATGTCGGAGAATCCTCCCAAAGCACGGAAAACATCCGCCTTCACACCGAGGTTGAAACTACGAGGATAAAACTTATCCATCTTCTTTTTTCCACCACGGATACCTCCTGTGGTAAAGAAGGAGGTCATGGAATAACTGATGGCCTTTTGCAGATCCGTAAAGGATTCGTGGGCGGCATCTGGACCACCGAAAGCATCGGCGTATTCACGAGCCAATTCGTCGGCCGTATTCTTCAGATAATCGACAGGCAATATGACGTCTGAGTCCAAAATCAAAAAATAGTCACCCTGTGCCCTTTCCGCCGCATAGTTGCGTGTTTGTCCCGGTCCACTATTCTCCTTGTAGAAATATTGGATTTTAATTTTATCGGCAAAGGAGGAACAGACCTCCTCACACTTCAAAGAGGAACCATCCTCCACAATCACCACCTCAAAATCAGTAAAAGATTGGATCGTCAGACTCTCCAACAACTCCTTTACTTCATTGGGACGGTTATATACCGGAACTAATATAGAGAACAACATGGCATTCACTTAATTATCTGATACAAAAACCTTGATTTTCAGGTTTTACGAACTTAGGCAACAACCACTTCGCCAAGAAGAAGGCCACTATGGCACCCAACATATCCGCCAACCAATCAAACCAGTCACCACTGCGGGGTGGGAAGAAGTTCTCTTGGAGCAACTCGATGACACCGCCATAAACGATAGGATAAACCAAGCCCCATAGGAGCATCGTCCTCTCCTTGAAACCATATCTTTGACGGTATAATTCAAAACAAACAACAGCCGCAAGCAAAAAATACATCAAAAAGTGAATCACCTTGTCCAACCCTTCGAATTGAAGTTGAGGCACCTCTGGTACCGAACGAATGATGCTCACATATAAAATGGCAAGCGACAAGACAAGCGACATGCCATAAACCCTAAAAAACTTCATCATGACACCTAACTACTAATAAAATCACAATTTTTTATTACTTTTGCAAAGGTATAAATATTAGAAAGAAAATACAATGAAAACTGTAGTAAGCGGCATCCGTTCAACAGGAAACCTACACTTGGGTAATTATTACGGAGCCTTGAAGAACTTCATACGCATGCAAGAGAACAACAACTGTTTCTTCTTCATCGCAGATTATCACTCACTCACCACTCATCCAGACCCTAGCCTTCTCTATCCCAACGTGAAGAGCGTATTGACTGAGTATCTCGCTTGCGGTTTGGACCCTGAAAAATCAGCCATCTTCATCCAAAGCGATGTGCCCGAAGTGGTGGAGTTGTACCTCATGCTCAACATGCACGCTTACTTAGGAGAGTTGACCAAAACCGTATCCTTCAAAGATAAGGCGAGAAAGAACCCTGAGAATGTCAATGCGGGATTGCTCACCTACCCTACTTTGATGGCTGCCGACATCCTTATCCACAACGCAGATCAAGTTCCTGTCGGAAAGGATCAATTGCAACACTTGGAGATGACTCGCAACTTCGCGAAACGCTTCAACAACTTCTACAAAGTGGAGTATTTCAAGGAGCCAATCGCCTACAGCGACGGCACAGAGCCTATCAAGATCCCTGGATTGGACGGAAGTGGAAAGATGGGTAAGAGCGAAGGCAACTGCATCTACTTGGCAGACGACGCCAAGACCATCGAGAAGAAGGTAAAGAAAGCATTGACCGACCAAGGACCTACAGAGATGAACTCACCTAAACCAGAGTGCATCGAGAACCTCTTCACCTTGATGAAGGTGGTTTCAACCCCAGACACCGTTCAATACTTCGACGAGAAGTGGAACACCTGCGAGATCCGCTACGGAGATTTGAAGAAGCAATTGGCAGCCGACATCATCGCGGCCACAGAGCCAATCCGCGAAAAAATCGCTTACATAGATGCGCATCCAGAGATTCTTCACAACGCGATTAGCCGTGGACGTGACATCGCCCGCGAAAGCGCACAAAAGACCATCCGTGAGGTCAGAGAGATCATGGGATTCAGAAATTTCTAATTGACGATCAGTAAGCAATGAAAGACAAGTCCATCTGGAAACACATAGGTAGTATTCTTTTCTTCGTTATCATTACCGTCATCTACTTCCTCCCCCAATTCCAAGGGAAAGAATTGAGGCAGAGCGACCAAACCCTTTGGAAGGGAATGGCTCAAGAGACCATCGAGTACCATGAAAAGACCGGGAACAATGTCGTTTGGTGTGGTAGCATGTTTTCAGGAATGCCGGGTTACACCGTCAGCATCCGACACAACTATCCCAATGCGATAAACTGGGTGGAGGCTCCCTTCAGGGCCCTTGATTACCACACCGCCGGCATCATTCTGCTCGCATTGGTATGCGGCTACATATTCTTCTGTGTCTTAGGATGTTCCATCCCCATTGCTATCTTAGGAGCCGTGGCCTTCGCCTTCTCCTCCTATTTCCCCATCATCATCGAAGCGGGGCATGTGACCAAAGGTTGGGTAATGGCAAGCATGCCATTGGTTTTGGCAGGACTCACACTGGTCTTTCGAAGAAACTGGATCGCGGGAGGGCTTCTCTTCTCCTTCGCTTTGACCGAGAATATCCGCCACGGACATATACAGATCACCTACTATCTATTTTTACTTTGCGCTTTCTTGTACATCGGTTATCTAATAAATAAAGTCAGATCCAAAGATACGAAAACACTGTTGACCGCATCAGGCGTACTGCTCGCAGGCGCTTTTGTCGCTATCATCATGAACTCGGCACTGCTCTACTCCAATTTCGAGCTCAGCAAAAATAGCATCCGCGGGAAGTCAGAATTATCAGCCGCTGTGGACGGAAAGCAAGACAAATCATCCGGTCTGGACCAAGACTACGCTTTCGCTTGGAGTTATGGCAAAGCGGAGACATTGACAATGCTGGTACCAGACCTTTACGGAGGCGGATCAGGCGGAGAGTTGGGCAAAGACTCTAATTTGGCCCAAGCACTCAAGAAGCATGGCCAATCGGTACCGAAATCACTTCGCTCATACACCTATTGGGGCGACCAACCGTTCACCTCCGGACCGGTATATTTCGGAGCAATCATCTGTTTCCTTTTTGTGCTATCCCTTTTCGTGGTGCAGAAGAAATACAAATGGTGGATCGTGGCGGCATCAGCCTTCCTGATTTTCATGAGTTGGGGAAGAAACTTCTCCCTACTCAACGATTTCCTATTCCATCATCTGCCATTCTACAACAAATTCAGGACACCATCCATGTCATTGGTCATTCCGCAAATAACATTCGTATGGTTGGCCTGTCTGGCACTAAAGGAGATCTACGATAACAAAGTAGATACACAAAAACTCAAGACATATCTGTACGCGTCCGGAGCCATAACGGGTGGCCTTTGTTTAGTGCTTGCCCTCTTCCCCTCTCTTTTCTTCTCGTTCGAGAGCGTAAATGACGCGCAGTTAGAGGGTCAAGTACCTGATTGGTACCTATCCGCGCTCATGCTAGACCGCGCCGATCTGCTGTCGTCTGACGCATGGAGATCCTTCTGGTTCATATTAGCGGCATTCGGCATACTGCTAGCCTACACATTCGTCAAATCAAAAGAGAAGTTCATCGTATGGGGGGTCACCGCGATCGCAGTCCTCTCTTTCATCGATTTATGGAGTGTCGACAAAAGATACCTAAACGAATCTAAATTCGTCAAAACAAGCAAGAACAAAGTATTCGCTGAGAGCGAGGCAGACAAATTCATTCTGCAAGACAAGTCAATCTCATACAGAGTGTTGACACTTAACAATCCTTTCAACGACAGCCAAACTTCATATTTCCACAAATCCATCGGAGGCTACAACGCGGCAAAATTAAGACGCTACCAAGACCTTTACGATCTTCATATCGAAGGAGAGATGCGGAACATCACCGACCAACTACGTCAAGCCAGAACCATGAGTGACGCGGACAGTTCCATCCTCAAAGCCTCTACCCCTATCTTGGACATGCTCAACATGAAGTACCTCATATTCAACCCCGACATGCCAGCGGCCACCAACCACGGAGCCAACGGCAACGCGTGGTTTATACAAGATGTGAGATATGCGGAGAATGCGGACGAAGAGATGAAGGCGTTGGATGCCATCAATCCTAAGACATCCGCCGTCGTCGACAAATCATTCGCCGGAATCATCAAAGAGGGCACCATGGAGAAAGACAGCAGCGCCACCATCGAGCTCACCAGTTACGAGCCTATCCGTCTAAAGTATGTCTCAAACAGCAAGCAGGACAACGTGGCCCTCTTCTCCGAGATTTACTACAAGCCAGGTTGGAAGGCCTTTATTGACGGCAAAGAGGTGGAGCATTTCCGCGCCAACTGGGTATTGAGAGGTTTGTCCATTCCAGCAGGAAAGCACGACATCGAGTTCAGATTCGAGCCTGACACCTATTGGAACTTTACCTTATTGGGCACCATAGGTTCATTCATCCTAGTAGGACTAATCATTGCATTATGCGTCTTGCAATATCTAAAACAAAAGAAGTTGGCCGCAAACAGCTAATATTGACAGAAAGGTTTCGTTAAGATTATTATAATAATGATGAAAGATGTAGAAATAGAGGGTGTAAAACATTACACATTATTTGTACCTTTTAAAACCGTTTTCTTTGTACCTGACCACTATGGCGTTGTCCTCGACAATGCGGAGGAGTTGGCCGAAAGGGGCGCAAAAGTAGATGTCGTTTACTGCGACGGAAAGACCATCAACAACTGTATATTCAATTGCTATGGGGACAAGTCGCTTTGCAAAGTATGTAAGATGTATCAAAAACATCTATTTCGCCACATCAAGAACAAGCAATCCATCACAACCATCCCCGTATCCGATTTTTCCAAAGGAGATGAGCCTACTCTATCCGATTTCATGCGGCAGCATCCATTCAGCACCATTTCTGAATTGGAACAAATCGAATATAAGGGGGTTAAGGTTGGATTGGCCGCCTTTTCGTCCTATCTGACACTCAGTCGAAACCTATACCCACTGGTGGACGACCAATTCAAGGATTTCATCTCCCGATACATGCACATGTGCGCCAAAACAACTGATCTGGTCAACACCGCATTGGAGCAACTCCAGCCAGGGGGAGTGGCCTGCTTTAACGCAAGGTTTATTTGCTGCCGTCCTGTTTACGACATATGCATGGCCAAACAGATTCCATTCTGTTCATACGAAGTCGGATTCAACACGCAAAACAAGATCAACAAAAAATACTTCCACAATGTCATGCCTCATAGTTTGGACTACAACACGCAATTGATCAACGACTTGTGGGAATCTTCCAAGCGAACCAAAGAGGAGAAAATAGAGACCGCCACTAACTTCTTCAAGAAAAGAAGAAGTTCCATCGCCAGCGGAGACAAGGTATCCTATACCACACTACAAAAAAGCGGGCAATTGCCTGCCAACTGGGATCCAACCAAGCACAACATCGCCATCTTCAATAGTTCGGAAGATGAATTCGCCTCTTTGGGAGAGGAGTTCAAACAATTGTCACTCTTTCCCAATCAATTCACTGGCATCCAATATCTTTTTGAGAAGTTCGGAAACGATCCGTCCATCCACCTCTATTTAAGAATACATCCGAATCTAAAGGACATTCCATACTCTTACCACAAAAAATTACTAGAGTTCACTGGGAAATACGAGAATGTAACCATCATTCCAGGCAATTCTCCGGTCAGCACATACGCACTGATCGACAACTCCGACAAGATTCTGATATTCGGTTCTTCCGTCGGTTTTGAGGCTGCGTATGCAAAGAAACCAGTCGTCCTCTTAGGATGTGCGATGTATCGAAATTTGGGCATCAGTTATGTACCCCAAAACACAGAGGAACTAAACCAACTGGTAATGGACAAAACATTGCAGCCGAAAGAAACTTTGGGAGCCTTGAAGTTCTCATACTTCACCGTCAACGACGAATGGGAACCGATGAAATATTTCACCGACAACACCAAGTCGAAGAAAAAAATCTTCGGAAAGGTCCTCACATTGACTCGTTGTCAGATAAAAGGACATCCGTTGTCGCCCTATTTTAGTTACCTATACCAAATCATCGGAAAATTCTTTTGGTACAGATCGAACCATTCATTCCCAACCAAAGAACAGTAATGGAAAACGAGACAAAAATATCCGTCATTCTTCCCGTTTACGGAGTAGAGAAATATATCGAGAAGTGTGTCGATTCTCTATTGAGCCAAACCTTGGACAATATTGAATTCATCTTCGTGGATGACCATACCAAGGACAATAGCATTGAGTTGGCAAAGCGTCGAATCGAAGGTTCTCCCAAAGCCTCTCAATTTGTTTTCCTTCGTCCCGAGCACAACCTTGGTGCGGGTATGGCAAGGAACTACGCCCTACAATACGCCAAGGGCGAATATGTGGCTTACGTGGACAGCGATGATTGGATCGAGGCCAACATGTTTGAAGAGATGTATCAGAAAGCTAAAGAATACAATAGCGCCGACATCTGCATCTGCCAAGCATCCAAGGATTTCATAGACTCCAACAAGTCGGAAATTCTCACCAACCCCAAAGTGGAGCCAGGTGAGTTCACGGATGAGAAGCGATCCTATTTCATGACACACTATGTCTCGCTTTTCTGGACATTCCTATACAGACGCGCCTTCCTGCTCGACAACAACATCGCATACCCGGAGGACAGGTCGGCAGACGACAGTTTCTTTGTGGCCTGCGCAATTATGAAGGCACAAAGCCTATCCTATGTCGACAAGCCGTTCTACCACTATCTGATCCGTCCAGGATCCATCTGCACGACCAAAGACAATACAAAGTACCAAAAAAGGTTAATCGTATTCGAAAAGTTACTGACCTTCGCCAAGGAGAGTGGAACCTACGCTAAATTCAAGGATGAGGTGGATTTCATCTATATAAAGAAGGGATATATCTCTTCCCTCTTCAACTACGCTATCAACAACAGCGAATTAGCGACTGACAAGATAGAGAAGATAACAGCGGAATTCGAGCGTCTAATACCAGACCATAAAACCAATAGGTTCGTGAAACGCTCCTTACCGACACGCCTCATCCTCTGGAATGCCAAACATTTTCCGATGGCGACAGCAAAACTATTACAAATCATAGGTACAAAACGAAAAATGGCGGTCTAACAGATCGCCATTTTTGTTATTCCTGAAAGGGGAAATTATTGTTTACTCAATATGTCCATAGAAAAGCGTGTGCCTTTCTTCACATCAAAAGAAATCTTCTTTCCCAATATTTCGCTTAAAAACTTAGGGGATAAGCCAAATCCTGGACGGACAGAACGGACATTACGCTCCGTGATCACCTCGCCTGCCTTCATATCCTCCGCCACATAGAGGGAACGAGAAAACTGTCGTCCCGCAATCTGAGAAGGATCAGTCGGATAAGTCACCTCACCCAACACCTGTTCCACCTCACGAATAGACTTTACCATCACATCAAACTCTTCAGGCTGCATGGAAAAGGCAGCATCCGGTCCTCCCATATTTCTATCCAGGATAATATGTTTCTCCACTACAGTCGCACCCAACGCCACCGCCGTCACTGGCAACACATGAGTCATAGAGTGATCGGAGACACCTACCTTTACGCCAAAGCGCTCTTTCATGTCTGGTATCGTCAACAAATTAGCTTTACTCAGAGGTGCAGGGTACGCAGAGGTGCATTTCAAAAAGGTCACATCATAGTTTCCTACAGAATGGCACGCATCCAAAGCATCCACGAGATCCTGTTCAGTCGCCACACCCGTAGAAATAATCATCGGTTTCCCTTTGCTTGCTGCATATCGGATCAAATTCACATCCGTGATCTCAAAACTGGCAATCTTATAGATTGGATTGCCACACGCCTCTAAGAGATCTACCGCACTGTTATCAAAAGGAGTAGAGAAAAGGGTAACACCAATCTCTTTCGCATAATCAAATAATTCTTGATGCCACTTCCACGGTGTAGAAGCCTCTTGATAAAGAGTGTATAAATTATAACCATCCCATAATCCTCCATGAATTTGGAAATCATCTTGGTCACAATCCAATGTAATCGTATCCGCCGTATAAGTCTGGATCTTCACAGCATCAACACCAGCTTGTTTGGCAGCAAGCATAGTTCTCTTAGCCATTTCAATACTGCCATTATGATTGGCAGAAACTTCAGCGATGATAAATGTATGTTGCATCATATATCTCTTTTTAAATAGAAAAACTGTTCATCCTCCTTGTAAACCTCGTATCCTAATTTTAAATGGTAATGATAGGATTTTTCATTGTGTTTGAGCACCTCCGCCAAAATTGTCTTCACCCCTCGTTTCCGAATCTCTCCATCCATGAGAATTTCCATCATTGAAGCCACACCTTTCCCTTGCGCATCAGGGTTTACAAAAAGTCCATGTTCGGCAGTGAAACCACTCTTAATATCAACAAAATCATAGGATCCCACAAAACGCTCTCCATCAAAGAAAGAAAAATAGAGCTTTGTCTCATGGTCACGAAGACTCTCCACAAAAGCACTATGGGAGGAAAAGTCAAATGGATTAGGATTCGTCATCCACATACGGATTTCCGACTTGTTGCGGCATTCCCATGTAGTGCAACTTTGGGCATGTGTCATCCTCGGATAGGGAACTACTTCGTATCTCAACGCCCCGAAGAGCAAACGATATGAATCAGCGATTCGTGTGAAATCTAACGTTCCACAAGATGTCGACTCTATATCCAAAATCAATTCCCCCTTACGGAGATCACCCAATGGGGATATCATTCCTGAGTCAACAAGCTGATAATAGAAATCCTTCTGATTATCAACATAAAACCCTGCAGACACTAAGCAACCACACGCTAACGCTTCATAACAAACCGAGCTGGCCGAACAAATGACATAGCGTGCGCTCCGAAAGAGAGCAGCCACCTGTTCAGCGCTTTGCCGGCAATATATCGTCACATGAGGAATCTGTTCCACTTCATCAAAAAAAGCATAACCATCACCCAACAGCAAAGAAATACGGCAATTTGGGATACGAGAACGTAAGTAGTTCACATATTTCAGGGTAAGATTATTCGGATCAGAACCACCAAAGGTAATCACCCAATGGTTATCATTTCTTTCGATCGACTCATCTCGTCGTCTAAAAGGTGATCTCAGCAAAGCCCATTTCCCGCCCATGAAAAAACGGGTATAATCCTCTGCATCATACAGGGAATAGTCCTCTATGCCATGGTTTATGATAACGTCAGCATAAAAATGCCTATCGTGGACATCATCTATACAAACAAGCCGACAACCACGCTCTTTAATCGCCATTTGATAGTCTGATGTAAAGAAATAATTATCCAAAACGACAATTTCATCTCCTCTTAAATACGACAAGAACAGAGAGAATTTACTTTCGTCGGAAGGCAATGGAATTAACGGGCAGATAGATTGCGCCTCCATTTTCTGATAGTCTGTAGGCGACTGAGTAAAAAAGGTACAGTCAAATTCATCTTTCAGCATATCAGCTAAGGCCAATGTCCGAATAAAATGACCATATCCAATCCGAGGTCCCGCATCAGCTCTGAAAAACACTTTTTTTCGCATCTACTATATACCCTTGGTAAGCTTGTACTTCATCTCTGCCAACGCCCAATCAGTCAGAGTATCCAAATCCTGCACCTCCAACTCCGAGAGTACTAAGCCCGACGTATGAGCACCCCACAAACTCTTAGTAGCCATAAAGCTATCAACTTTACAGATATAAAACTGTCCAGCGTCATGATAAGTCGCTTCCAAATCCTGGGATCGAGACTTCAAGTATTGGGGTTGTAACATCGAAATTTTGCCATCCACAATATGCAATGCTCGTTGAATGGGGTAAGAATACCCCACACAGGTAAAAACAGAGTCAATATCCTCCTTCACCATACCATAGGCCTCTTTCAAGCGATCAGCGCTCACAAAAGGAGCCGTACTATAAATACAGGAAAAAGTATCAAAGGTTTTGTCCATCTTCCCATAACATGACAGCACCTCCTCAATGACATCTGCTGTAGTAGCGTAATCATTCGAGGTCGCTGAACTTCGAAGAAAAGGGACACTGGCACCATATTGCTTCGCAATGGCCGCAATCTCCTCATCATCGGTAGAAACCATCACCTCTTCAAACAAACCTGACGCAATGGCAGCTTCAATGGAATAGGCAATGATAGGCTTCCCCAAGAAATCCTTGATGTTCTTACGCGGTATGCGTTTACTACCGCCTCTTGCAGGAATAATGGCTAAATTTCTCATTTTTGAACAAATTCCTTTACCTTGGAAATAACATATTGCTGCTGCTCATCAGTCAACGTAGGGAACATCGGCAATGCTAGGCAATGTTGATAATATGCCTCAACATTAGGGAGATCCCCCTCCTTGTTGCCCAGTTCAAGATAATAAGGCATCAAATTAAGAGGATAGTAAAGCACCTGAGCGAATATTTGGTTTTCCCGAAGGTAATTGTAAAGTCCCAAGCGATTCTCCACTTGAATCACATACAAATGGTAAGCATGATAAACATCAGAAGCCTCGAAAGGAGTTTTTATGCCCGTGACATTCTTAAAAGCTTCGTTGTATTTTCGCACCAACTCACGTCGTATTTCCACATTATGACGCGCACGTTTCAATTGAGAGGTACCCAAAGAGGCTTGAATATCGGTCATGCGATAATTGAAACCCAACTCCTGCATCTCATAATACCACGGTCCATCCTTACGTTTTAATTGCTCCGCATTTCGGGTGATACCATGGGTGCGGTAAAGCGACATTTTCTCGTAAAGGTCTCGCTTAGAGGTACAAGCCACGCCACCCTCTCCTGTCGTAATATGCTTCACCGGATGGAAAGAGAATACTGTAATATCGGAATACTTACCACATCCGCAATAAACCTTTTCTCCTTTTGAATTGGTGAAATAAGCACCTGGCGCATGGCAAGCATCCTCCAAGATCCACATGCCATACTCATCGGCCACCTTACGGTATGCCTCCATATCATGAGGATAACCCGCAAAGTCCACTAAAACCATTCCTTTATAGGTACCCTTCGGTGAGGCGGCGAGCGTCTGCCTTAACTGATTGATGTCCAAAAGGTAGGTTTCGGGGTCGATATCCACGAACTTCACATTACCGCCACAGTAACGAATGCAATTGGCGGATGCGGCGAAAGTAAGCGGTGTACAGATAACATTATCTCCAGGTTGCACCCCCAACGCCATGGCTGCAATATGAAGAGCCGCCGTCGCATTGCAGACCGCTACAGTATAATCCGCCTGCACATACTCGGCAAAGGCCTTCTCGAATTGAGGGATAGCAGGTCCACAAGTCAAATAATCGGACTTGAGAGTATCCACCACCGCTTGTATATCATCTTCAGATATATACTGTCGGCCGTATGAAATTGGCAATTGCATACTATTTCACTTCAAAATTAGGATCCACATACTTCTTAATCTTCTCGCGCATGGTCTCTGGCGTCTCCCACTCGGTGTTGATATCTGAGCTATAGTGGAACCCAAACGGAACGGTGGTAGCCTGGTGATGTTTGATATAGTCATCCTTCTTCCAACAGTAGGAAACAGAAGGGAGGATAGCGTAATACTTACCCAAATCGATGGTATCTAGCGCATCAGTCACAGTGATCATCTCCTCATGAAGTTTCTCTCCCGGACGAATACCCACCTCCACTTGCTTCAAATTAGGGGCGATTGCGGTCGCCACATCACATATCCTATACGAGGGAATTTTTGGAATAAAAATCTCACCACCCAAATGATGCCCTAAAGCGAACATGACAAGTGCCACGCCATCCTCCAAAGAGATATTAAAGCGCGTCATACGCATATCCGTAATAGGGAGCTCAGTAGCACCCTTGTCTCGTTTCCCGATAAAGAATGGGATAACAGATCCGCGAGAGCCCATCACATTTCCGTAACGAACCACTGAGAAGCGAACATCTTTGCTTCCCTTAATATTGTTAGCTGCAGTAAAGAGCTTATCCGATGTCAATTTAGTTGCGCCGTAAAGGTTGATCGGCGCACATGCTTTATCAGTAGAAAGAGCAACCACATCCTTCACATGTTGGATCATTGCCGCATCAATCACATTCATAGCTCCATGCACATTGGTCTTGATACACTCCTCTGGGTTGTACTCAGCCGTATCCACCTGTTTGATAGCCGCAGCATGAATGATTACGTCCACACCCTCGCACGCACGGATAAGACGATCCTTATCACGTACATCACCAATAAAATAGCGAAGTTGAGGAAATTTACTCTCAGGCCAAATTTGCTTCATATTGAATTGCTTCAACTCACCACGAGAGTAGACGATGATTTTCTTCACATTGGGATAGTCACGAAGGATTACCTCCACAAACTTCTTACCGAATGAACCAGATCCACCAGTAATCAAAACGACTTTACCGTTAAGCATATAATTGACTATTTATTATTTATTCCTTAATGTTTTCTCTTTAATTCTAACGAGAACATAACCTCACAAAGGTACACTTATTAGCAGAATCCACCAAATTAAAGGTGTCGCGATTTAGGTTAATACTCCAACCCTACATTATCCACCCAGAGCGTATTTCCTTCGGTACCGATGAAGGCGCCATGGTTACCCGTCGTAAACATCAAAATCATATGGGTAGGCGTTTCGTCTGCTCCGCCCCATCCCTCTTCAAGGATAGGAACAATCTTGCCCTTGCTGTTTTTAGTGCGGTAAGGTCCGTTCAAACGCATATAATCCTTGTAGTAATCCGTACCCGTAATATCACCGTAGTGAATCTCGAAACGGGCCTGGTTCTGCCATTCAGGAACATCCTTATCCAACTGTTTTCTCATTGTTCCTACCCTGACAGCATGGACATTACCCTTCTCATCCTCCCAGCGTCGCTGCAAATAGAGCCAGATTTCAGCTTTATCCTGCTTTCCGTCTATACGAGAGGATCCGATGCCAGAATATTTCATCACATAATTATTCGGAGAAATCTTACACTTGTAGTCCGCCACCAACGCCTTAGGCCTTTTGGCAAACGGGATACCGAAACTGATGTTGCTATACGGATCATCTGCCGACTTGATCGGCTCCTGCGTTTCGCCGGTAAAGAGACTGCCGGACACCAAGACAGAGACATTGATCAGACCGAGCACCTGCACACGCTCGATACGGGTATTCAAACAGACGCAATGGCCTGAGTCCCTCTTCTCTGGTTCCACGGAAAGGCTGGCCTTGGTAATACCCACCACCCTCGCGTAGACATCCGAAGACGACCAGATGGTCTTGCTGGAATATGGATAAGGCGCCAACTGGCTAGCAGTCTGTTTTTCCCTTGGTCCCCACACATAAATGGTCTTCGTTTTACCACCAATGACACCCGACTCCTTCACCTCACGGGATGTCCATGACTCGAAGTCACCATATTGCAACGGCTTCACCTGAGCAAATAAACTGCCGGCTACTGACCATGCGACGAATATTAATCCTAAATTTCTCAAAATCTTCAATTATTTGATTTATAAAGTAAAAGTACAAAATATCCTCATTATTTCATCGGTTTTTCGCCGAATCTTTTCTACCGCGTCATCTTTTCTACTGCGTAACATAGGCATGAAACTTCCGCTCCATTCGATTGCCCTCCTCGTCCACGACAGTGATGACATGATCCCCCTCTGTCGTGGAGACACCCATCTGGTGGAAATCGGACGTGGTGCCTAAATAGGCATCGTCCAAATGCCAATAGAGCAGCATGCCAGACTGGTGATGCGCCACCTCAAAGATGATCTCACCCCGCCGTCCATCGATCTCCCTCGGGATATATAGATTTCTGAAATCCTTGGGATAGATGAACTCCATCACCTGATCCAGCTCCTCCTCACAAAGCGGTTTGAAGGGAGGTAACGGCCTATAATCGGAACTTTTCCTTCGATAATAATACTCCAATGTGGGAGGCAACACGAACCAACTCTGATGAACCATATCCACCGGATCCACACACTTGGCGGAGACGCGGTATGCTCTATCCTTGGAGAGATGTACCAATTGGTGATATGGACAAGGGGTACTATTGCCACAAGGTTCGTAAAGCATCACCGTATCGACATGAGGACAATCCTTTCCACGAAGAAAACCACTCTCATGACAAATCTCCATGGGGCGGAAATTATGCACGGGACGTGTAAACCATGTGGTATTGGGCAGAATATTGTAAGCCGCGAACATCACCGGAGCGGCATAATTCACGCCTGTCAACTCCGGGCGGCCCTCTCCATCGGCGTTGCCCACCCAGACACCCACCACATACTCCGGCGTAGCGCCCACCGCCCAAGCATCCCTATTTCCGAAACTGGTACCCGTCTTCCATGCCACTTTACGGGAAGAGGAGAAGATACGCCAATCCGTGACATCGGGGCGGTTCAACTCCTTGATAGCGTCAAAAGTATGCCATACGGAGCCGGCATGGAACAGTGTCGGAGATTCGCTTACCTTGCGTGGCTCTTGGTGCCGCCACAATCTCGGCGCATGGAGATCACCCTTGTCGTAAAGTTGATCCTCATTGTAGTGGTCCAAGGTACGGGCCATAGAGGCATAGACACCCGAAACATCCCACAAGGTCGCCTCGGCGCCGCCTAAAATCAACGTCAAACCATAGTGGCCCGAAGCGTAATTGAGCGTGGAGATACCCGCACGAGTCAAATAATCCTGAAAGGTTGGGATACCATAGCTCCGCAACATCAAGACAGCGGGGATATTCAACGACCTCGCCAAGGCCGTATGGGCAGGCACTGCGCCATCGAAGGTACGGGTGTAGTTTTGAGGTTTATATCCAGCGATCTGAACCGGCACGTCGGGCAACAACATCGAGGGAGTCAACTGTCCATCCTCAATCATCGCGCAATAGAGGAACGGTTTCAGAATACTGCCCGTGCTACGGCGGGAGGTGATCACATCCACCTGATTATCATCCTCATTATTGTAAGCCGCGTTGCCGCAATAGGACAAGACATTTCCCGTATGGGTATCGAGGACGATCATCGCTATGTTCATCACCCCATTTTGGGCATATTCATGACGGTAGGTGGACAAGATGCGTTCCATCTCCCGCTGCAATCCCATGTCCAACGTCACACGCACCACCTCTCCGGGTCGCTCCCTTTTGATCCTGTCCACTAAGTGGGGCGCCGCCACCTGCATCGAATAGGGCTTATCCGGCAAAGGTTCATCCAAAGAGAGGAGATAGGTCTCCTCATCCATCTCTCCATCATCATAAAGCCGTTTCAAGAGCCGATTTCGTTTATGCAGTAAGGCCTCCCGGTTCTTGCCCGGATGGATCATCGCGGGGGCATTGGGCAAAACCGCCAGCAAAGCCGCCTCCGCCCAAGATAGTTCAGCGCCCTCGCGCATAAAATATCGCCAAGCGGCAGTCTGCATTCCGACCGTATTGCCACCATACGGCGCATTGGAGACATAGAGAGAGAGGATCTCATCCTTGGAATAATGGAGTTCCAACCAGAGCGCACCCACCGCCTCAACTACCTTTTCAGAGAGTTTCCGACGTTTCTGTCCACGGCTCATACGAATCACCTGCATGGAGAGGGTACTACCACCACTCACCACACGACCCGCCGCCAAATTCTGGCGAAGCGCCCTTACGATTGAGACTGGGTTGACACCCGGATGGTATGGGAAATGCCGATCTTCAAAACAGAGGGTAGCCTTCTTCAATTTTTCAGGCACAGTATCCATCGGAGGGAAACGCCACTGGCCATCCTTCGCCAGACGGGCGCCCACCAAATCCCCATCCTCAGTCAAAACAACAGTAGAATAGACTGCGGGAAAGAGTTGCACCCGAACAAGCAGGGCAACCAAAAGGATAAAAAAAAGGATGAAACATACCCACGCCTTTTTACTACGCAAATATCGTTTCATCCTTGTATGAATTAGCAAGCGGTATTAAACCCTGCTTGCGCGTTTTCTTTCTGTCTCGTCCAAAAGGATCTTACGGAGACGCATGCTCTTAGGTGTAACCTCCACATACTCATCCTCCTTGATGTACTCGAGCGCCTCCTCCAAAGAGAAGATCACTGGCGGAATGATTCTCGCCTTATCATCCGAACTCTTGGAACGCATGTTGGTCAACTGCTTAGACTTGGTCACATTGATCACGATATCGTTGTCCTTGCAGTGCTCACCCACCACTTGACCTGCGTAAACCTCATCTTGCGGGCTGATGAAGAAACGACCTCTATCCTGCAACTTATCCAATGCGTAAGCGAAGACAGTACCGTTCTCCATAGCGATCAACGAACCATTGGTTCTACGCTCGATCTCACCTTTGTATGGTTGGTACTCCAAGAAACGGTGCGCCATCACACCCTCTCCCGCAGTAGCGGTCAAGACATTGGTACGCAAACCGATGATACCACGGGAAGGAATCACGAACTCCAAGTGAACACGGTCACCCTTGCGCTCCATAGATACCATATCTCCCTTTCTTACGGAAACCATCTCGATCACCTTACCAGAAACCTCATCCGGCAAATCGATGGTCAATTGCTCCACTGGCTCACACTTCACACCGTCAATCTCCTTAAAGATAACTTGTGGTTGACCTACTTGCAACTCATAACCCTCACGACGCATGGTCTCGATCAAGACAGACAAGTGAAGCACACCACGTCCATAGACAAACCACTTATCAGAATCAGGATCCTTAACGACACGGAGTGCCAAGTTGCGGTCCAACTCCTTCTCCAAACGGTCGTTGATATGTCTTGAGGTAACGAATTTACCCTCTTTACCGAAGAATGGCGAATCATTGATAGAGAATACCATACTCATGGTTGGCTCGTCGATAGCGATTGGAGGCAATGGCTCCGGATTCTCCAAATCACAAACGGTATCACCGATGTCGAATCCCTCGATACCTACCAAAGCGCAAATCTCACCGCACTGTGCCTCACGGACAGTAGCTTGGCCAAATCCCTCGAAAACGCGCAACTCCTTGATTCTAACCTTCTTGACAGAACCGTCTCTCTTCACCAATGAAAGATCTTGAGACTCTTTCAAAGTTCCTCTGTGGATACGTCCGATCGCGATACGGCCCACATAAGAGGAGAAGTCCAAAGAGGTCACCAACATTTGAGGAGTACCCTCGTTGATTCTTGGTTCTGGGATATGCTCGATAATCGCATCCAATACAGGGGTGATATCATTCTCACGAGGAGTCTTCCAGTCGTCTGACATCCAGTTGTTCTTAGCGGAACCGTAGATAGTTGGGAAATTCAACTGCTCCTCGGTGGCATCCAAGTTGAACATCAAATCGAACACTGCCTCTTGCACCTCTTCAGGACGGCAGTTAGGCTTATCCACCTTGTTGATGACAACGATTGGCTTCAAGCCCAATTGGATAGCCTTTTGCAACACGAAACGGGTTTGCGGCATTGGACCCTCGAAAGCGTCCACCAACAACAATACACCGTCCGCCATGTTGAGCACACGCTCCACCTCTCCACCGAAGTCGGAGTGTCCTGGGGTATCAATGATGTTGATCTTATAATCCTTGTAACGGATGGAAACGTTCTTAGAAACGATGGTTATTCCTCGTTCACGCTCCAAATCATTGTTGTCCAGAATCAAATCCTGTGGCTTCTCATGGTCACTAAAGAGGTTACCAGCCAACAACATCTTGTCCACCAACGTTGTCTTTCCGTGGTCGACGTGAGCGATAATCGCAACGTTTCTAATCTTTTGCATCTTAATTATTTCTTAATGGGGAAACATATACACCCCGATTCATTAATTCAGAGGAGAGAAAAATCACCTCAAATTTCAAGTCGCGAATTTACAAAAAAATTCATTAAAAACATGCTCTCCAACATAAAAGTATTTATAACACACAGAATCGACCAATGTTGATTTTTAAACATGTCGAAGGAGAACCAACAACGCGCACTCCACCACTCTTAATCCACAATTCTTAATTTTCAATCGCCTCCTTAATACAATCCACAATATACCTCACATCATCATCCGTCACATAAGGACCTGCCGGCAGGCAGAATCCTACCTTGAAGAGATCCACCTCCACGCCATTAGTATAAACCTGGGCATCTGCATAGACAGGTTGTTTGTGCATAGGCTTCCAGAGCGGCCTGCATTCCACCTTTCTGGCCGACATAAAGACGCGTAGCGCCTCAACATTCACATTGGGTTGGCAATCGGTCGTAGCGGAGCCTACAGCATGAATCACGCTAGCCGCACCACCCACAGCATTTTTGACCACCTCCTTGTAGGCATTCTCCTCTCCCTTCACATGCACCTCTGGATCGATAGTTGCGGTGCAGAGCCAGAAGTTGCTGTCGTAACGAGGATCTGATGGCTGTTTATGTAGGTGAATACCCTTTACATCCTTCAGCAATGTTTCATAAAGGGACTGAACATGTTTGTGATGCGCAATATGGTCATCCAAGACAGTCATCTGACCACGTCCGATTCCTGCGCAGACATTGCTCATGCGGTAGTTGTAGCCAATGGCTGTATGTTGGTAGTAGGGATAGGCGTCTCTCGCCTGGGTGGCGTACCACAGCACCTCGGTGGACTCCTCTTTGGTTCGGCAAATCAAGGCGCCACCGCCAGAAGTGGTAATCATTTTGTTTCCGTTGAAGGAGAGGACTCCGTATTTACCGAATGTACCTAAAGCCTGACCATCGAATCTCGATCCTAATCCCTCCGCCGTATCTTCCACCACAGGGATTCCGTACTTATCCGCCACCGCCATGATTCGCTCGCAATCATATGGCATACCGTAGAGCGTCACCGGAACAATGGCTTTGGGATAGATTCCTACCTTTACCTTGCGGTCTATGATGGCAGCCTCCAAGAGTTCAGGATCCATGTTCCAAGTTTCTTTCTCGGATCCTACAAAGATGGGTTTTGCACCTAAATAGGTGATGGGATGAGAGGAAGCGCAGAAAGTGAAACTCTGCACCAACACCTCATCACCTGCCTTTACGCCGCAACCAATAAGGGCTAAGTGGATGGCTGCGGTACCTGCGCTCAGGCAGACCACATTCCTATCCAACCGCGAGCCATCTCCGTTGCCATTGATAAAGTTGGCAAGGTCTTGCTCAAAGGCATCGACATTAGGCCCCATAGGGACAACCCAATGGGAATCAAAGGCCTCTTGCACATATTTTAACTCCATTCCTGATTCGCTCATGTGGGCGAGACAGAAATAAATGGGTTTTCTTTCCTCCTGTTCCATTTTACTAAATATACACAAAGATAGGAATTTATTTGGAATTGCGGTGTGTACGATTTGCGTCATAGTAGATGATCGATGGCAACATTCTCTCTCCAGCATCAAGGAAAAATTTCGCATCTCAATTAATTCTTAATGGGGGGGGAATATACACACCCTATTCATTAAATCAGAGGAGAGATAAATCACCTCAAATTTCAAGTCGCGAATTTACAAAAAAATTCATTAAAAACATGCTCTCCAACATAAAAGTATTTCGCGCAACCGATAGCCAATATCAAATGCAACGAAATGGCGAAGAGCAGCATATTACGGGAGGTCTCCCCTATCAAGCCATTCAACTGGATGGGTTGTTCAATCTGACGGATTTTCAGCCATGTGTGGAAATGCAAAGCGGTATAGGGCAATAGCATCAGCCATCCGAAGATATTCGCTTCTATCAAGAGGCACAAAACAACCGTTAAAAGCACGGCCATCAATCCAGTTGCTAAGTAAAGAAAGAGTCCGAACTTCTTTCCAAACAAGACCACCAAGGTACGCTTGCCCGACTTCGCGTCGTTCTCCACATCACGGTAATTATTCAAGACCAATAGGACATTCACCGCCAATCCCGTGGCGATGCCCGCCAAGGTCACAACAGGGGTCCACGCCAAGGTTTGGACATATGCGGTGAAACCCACCGCCACCAATCCGAAGAAGAGAATCACCGCCACGTCACCCAAGCCATTGTAGGCCAACGGAAAGGGACCCGACGTATAGAAGTAGGCAAAAAGGACACAGAAGATGCCGACAAAAACCAGTTGCCATCCAACATGGAACATCAGAACCGATCCGCAAAGGCAACCGAAGACCACTACGGCAAGGATACCCTTTTTCATGCAATCTGGCGTGATCCATCCCTGCGCGGTCGCGCGAAGGGGACCCAGACGATCTTCTCCATCACTGCCTTTGAGGAAATCATAAAGGTCATTGATCAAATTCGCCGCAATCTGCATCGCAATGGCGAAGAGTAAACAGGCCAAGGCTGGCACCAACTGAAATGACTCATAATAGGCCGCAATCGCGCAACCCACCCAAACGGGCGCCACCGCCGCAGCCAAGGTCTTGGGACGAGCCGCCAGACACCAAGCCTTCAAGGAATTTTGTTTTACTGTATCCATTCTAAAAAATCTTTCCGCATTCGCTCAAATTACGCGAAGATACCAAATTAACCCAATAACCACACAAAAAGGCGAGGATGAACTTCTCCACCCTCGCCTTCGCAAATATGACACCACAAATTATTTCTTCACGATTCGCTCCGTATAAACAGACTCTCCATTTGAAACACGTACCACATAGATACCCTTTGAGAGAGCGCTCAAGTTAATACGCTTCTCGGTTGCGGAGATTCGAGCCTTCGCCACTACGCCACCTAACACATTCAACACCTCAACATCAGCCTCACAGTCGTCGAAGAGCTCAATGGTCAAGAGATCGTTCACAGGGTTAGGATAGAGACCTGCGACCATATTGTTAACAACCAACTCACTGGCTGCCGAATTACCCTTCGTAGCCTTTACGACGGCACGCGCGCAACCTGAGCCCGCAGTCACATTCCAGTCAGCGACGCCCATAAATCCAGACTTGTCCTTATCGACACCCAAGAAGGAAAGAGGCTCTCCTTGATATGGGAACGACGCATAATTGGACATGCTCTCGTAATAACCAATCGCGAAGGCCTTGCAATCAAACAACAAAGAGTACGATCCAGCCTGCGGAATCATAATCGGATTAGTGAAATTCACCTTCACTGACTTGGTCGAACCAGAAACTTGGATAGGCTCAGAAGTATAGGTTCCCTTGGCAGCTCCCGTCAACTCCGCAGTCACTTCAAAACTTCCCGAATTGTATGGCGTACCATTCAAGATCAGCGTCACAGCGGTAATCATGCACTCCTTCTCCGCAGAGAATCTCACAGGCATTGGACCCCAGTTCACATTAGCGGCAGGGAAATTCTTCTCGGAAGGTCCGACCACGATGTCCATCGCACCCGCATCTTGAACATAGAATACCTTATCCTCCGTGATAACGGTCTTATAAGATGAGCCTGTAGCCAATGGCTTGCCGCCTTCAGCCACATCATACCACTCGTAGTCACCTGAACTGGTCACCTTCAAGGTCACATTGCCATTGATGTCGGATTCCGCATCCTCCACCTCAGGCAACAACGAGGTAACGTTAAACTTATATTCCATTGTACCGCAGTTCTCGGCAGAGACCGCGCATACATATTTACCGGCCTTGGTCACCTCGTATTTACCACCCTTAGCATCCGCGATCACATCACCATTTCTGCTCCACACATACTTGGAAGCGGCATCGTATGAGAAATCAGCAGTGAAACTTGCAGGATTACACAATTCAAATTCAGAAGCATACTCTACGGATGGCAGAGCCGCCTCAATGACGACACTTCCCGAAGTGGTCCAATCTCCGGCGGAGTCAATCTCACAAGTATATTCGCCAGCCTCGGTAGCCTTAAAGGTTGAGGCTGTTTTGGAAGATTCCACCTTCTTGCCATCCTTGTACCAGGTGAATGTCTTCTTGCCATCGGCTGCCACCTTGGAATCCAACTCAATGGATGACTTGCCACAAATGGATTGATTCTCGCCCAACTCAGGGGTTGGGTGGCCGAATTTGTTGGTATTGACAGGAGCAAGCATGGAGTTGATATAACCCAAGGCACCTACCAAACCGGCGTTGTAGTCGATACCACCCTCGGAAGATTCGTAGTTGGACAACGACTCGGTATAAGCGCCACTCTTCACACTATTTCCGTTACCACCTACCAAGAATCCTAATTGGATAAACTTATAACTGGAATTAGGAACCGGGATAGCGCCCATATCATTTCCGTCATAACGGAAGAAATTACGGTGGTGAGGAATCACAGGGTGTTTGGTACCAAAACCAACGATGAACGAAAGGTTGGATGGATTTTTACCCATAATAAACTCGATGGTAGTCAATGTATAGGGATCGATCTCCTTCTCGCCCTTCAATTTAGAGTAAAGCGCATGGGAGAAAGCTTGGTTACAAGGGTAACGAAGCGCACCCCAATCATCAAACTTAGCATTCAACATATAGCCTGAACCAGGTTTGTACATCGTGTTGATATAGAAATCCATCACTTGCATAGCCTTCTTGCTGACAGAAGAGGCGTCACCTAAATTAGCCATCGCATATGCGGCCAAATCCTCCGTGTTGTTATAGCCCAAAGAGAAATTGTAATTATAATCCTTGGAAGCGTCCATCCATCCGCAGTTCTCCTCTGCCGCCTTCAAATAAGTTTTATCTCCTGTCGCGCGATACAACTCCGCGAAGAAAGTAACCATATCAGGAACGTACTTCGGCTTTTCGCCATAGTAACCGCCCGCTCCCGTATTTCCTTTGGAAGTACCGGTCACAAATTCATAAGCGACTACCGCCTTCTTCAAACACAGATCCGCATACTCGGGATCAAACGGACGATACACACGCGCCATCACCGCCAAAGCGGCACCACCCAAAGCGGCCATTGAAGTAGCGTTTCCAGAAGCCTTCTTCACGGCGCGACTACCATCTGCATTTCCTCCATTCGCCTTAGGCAATGCGGACTTCACTGTAGATGTGCACCAAACATTGTGGTCGGAATCATCACCCTTTTGATAGTAAAAAGTCTTATTATCGCGGAACGCCTTGATGATAAAGTCGGTCGCATACTTCGCCTCATCCAAAATATCAGGGATTCCGTTCGGAACACCCTTCTTGCCTTCCCAAGTATAATCACCGGAATTCACATAACCATTGTAGTCAAACGAATAGAAATCATCATATCCAGCAGGGAACTCGGAATAACCCAACAAAAGCATATAGGCAGAGTAGAAGAACGTCTGGCCGAACAACACATGGTCGCCACAGTCGAACCATCCACCTGTCAAATCATACGATCCGTCCGCATCCTTCAAGAAGGATTTACCCTTCACAAATGCGCTTTGCTGGAATCCGATACCATTGGCAAGTCTAGTAGGCTCGTGATCGGCCACCAACCAGTTGACACCATCACCCATACGTTGCGCGCCGTAGAACCTCGCAGTCATCCAAAGGGCCTTCTGATACTGTTCCGTTTGAAAAGCAGGAGCCGCCATAAGCGAAAATCCACCCAAGGCGATACCCAAGAGAGTCAAAATTGCTTTTTTCAAATTTACCATATCCTTCAAAATTTACTTCACAAATTAAATAAATGCGCTCGGCATTCTTCACATCATATACAATTATAATTGCAAAAATAGAGAAAATTTCGAAACATACAAGAGTTCATTTAAGGAAGGGTAATTTTTGTAATGGGCAAATATTCATTAAATTTGCGAAAATTTAAGGTCACAAACTAAGATCACAGAATTAAAGCACAAAATAGAAACGATGTGTCGGAAGGTTTTTCAATCAAAGACTATACTCCTTATACTTCTTGCCCTATGCGCTTTCACAACGCTGAGAGCCGAGCAGGAGGCATCGTTGTTTGACCTTGAATTGGCGGAGACATCCGGCCCCGACACCATCCAATACTTGCCAGTCATCATTCTCGACTCGCTGAAGGCCAAAGAGATCCAACCCTTCGAGATTCCCTACCAACTGGGCTATTTCAAAAAGGGAGGGGCGGACACACTCTCCTCATTCGAGAAGAGTTACCAAGAGTACCGTTTCAGAGAACGGTTAAAAAGCCGCACCAACCACTACATCGCCATTACGAAACCCGAACTGGTCGATTACTGCAACCTCAACTCATTCGACCACACCTTGGACAAACCAGAGGCGAAGGTCAGAAAGATCAAGGTGGAGGGAGTTGACACTCCGGAGGTAATGCCTATGCCTTTCACATTGGAGCGCGAGACCAAGAAAAAAGAGAACGAACTATGGTCGTTCAAAGGCAACCTCTCACTGCAATTCTCCCAATACTATGTAACGGACAACTGGTACAAGGGAGGCACCTCCAACGCCACCTTCCTGAACATATTCGAATATGACATAAAATACAAGAAGAATCGGTTGGCCTGGGAGAACCGATTCGACGTGAAAATCGGATTCTACAACACGACGGAAGACACCATCCGCGCCTTCCGCGTCAACAACGACGTTTTCAAGATCGACTCCAAACTGGGTTACCAGACAAAATGGTCCAAGAAGTGGTTCTACTCCGCTGCGCTCGACTTCAACACCTCCCTCTTCAAGGGATTCAAGAAGACCAACTCCAACGAGGTCGTCACCTCCTTCCTCTCCCCTTCCCGATTCTTTATGAGCGCGGGTATAGAGTACAAACACAGCAAAAACACGACGGTCCGCATCGCACCAGCCGCCTATAAAGTGATCTTCCTGCTGCCTCACTCCGACATCAACCCGCTCACAGTAGGTCTTGACAGCACCCAACTGAGCAAAGGATATCCTGGCTATCTGATCCAGGCGAAACTGGACTGGAAATTCTCGAAGGAGATCCAAATCACCTCCAATTTTGACCTTTTCAGTTCCTACAATTTCCACAACATAGAATTTGACTGGGAGACGGTGGGTAAATTCACCATTAACCGTTTTTTGAGCACCCGACTTTCTCTCATCATGCGTTACGACAACACCCCAAAAGACAAGGACGCAAAAATTCAAATCCAAGAGCAATTATCATTTGGATTCAGCTACCACTTCCAATAGTTTGCACTGATATTCAATCAGTTATTAAAAAAGACGCAACTCATTTTGATACAAAAATCTAAATGTTTGACACTATATTCACATGTCAAGCAACAACTTCCCTATACATTTGCAATCGTGAGATCGATGATAAATCGCCACTGGAAAACACTATTATAAAAATCAGGAACGATTGTCAATGATGAGAGATTAGAAAACATATACCATTATTTAATAAATTACACCATGAAAACACTAAAACTGGCAACAACACTATTTTGCGCTGCATTATCAGTAGCAAGCAGTTTCGCTGGAATCAACAAGAATCCAAACAAATTTTTGGGCAACATTACTACTGGAGGTTATGAACAATGCGACATCTCCGGATACAAGTTCTCCGACTATTGGGAGCAAGTAACCTGCGAGAACGGTTGTAAATGGGGATCCATCCACAAAGGTTGGGGAAAATTCGATTGGGGCAACGCCGACAGAACATACCAATACTGTAAGCAAAACGGCCTCATCTTCAAATTCCACGCCATGATCTGGGGTAGCCAATACCCTAGTTGGATCAAGGGATTGAGCGTTGCGGATACCAAGAAGGCTATCATCGAGTGGTACGACGCAGTGGCAAAGCACTTCCCTGATTTGCAAATCATGGACGTTGTGAACGAGGCGATCTACTCAGGTGGAAACTACCACTCACCTTATAAAGAGACGAACATCATCGAGGCATTGGGTGAGCTCGCCAACGAGCGTAACCACGCCAACTACGGTTGTAACAAGAATGGCTATTCTAACAACAACTCTTACCAATGGATCGCCGAGGCGTTCCGTTTGGCTCGCGAACGTTGGCCAAAAGCCATCTTGATTTACAACGACTACAACACTTTCCAATGGCAAAAGACAGAGTTCATCAACCTTGTCAATGGTTTGAAGGCTTGTAACGCGCCAATCGACGCTGCTGGATGTCAATCACACGACCTAAATGATATGGGCGGAAGCCAATTCAAGCAAGCGTTGTACGATATCCACAACAAAATCCAATTGCCTATCTACATCACAGAGTACGACATCGCGAAACCAGACGACAACACCTTCTACACAAGATATTCCGAGCAATTCCCAGTTATGTGGGAGGCAGATTTCGTACCAGGTGTCACACTTTGGGGATGGCAATATGGTTCAACTTGGGTGAACGGTTCCGGATTGATTAGAGACGGACAAAAGAGATCGGCGATGACTTGGTTGGAGAACTATATGAAGACTGACGCCGCTAAAAACGCGAAGAGTCCAATCGTGGGTGGTCCATCCGTAAATGGAGCCGTTAAACTTTCCAAAGAGAGCGTGGAGTTGGGTGAACCCGTAAAGATCACCGTTGCGGCAACCGCGACAGAGGGTGTTGACCACGTGGATATGTACGCAAACGGCAAACTTTTGGTGAATAAGTACATGACTCCATACGAGTTTGAGTTCACCCCAGAGGAGACAGGTAACGTGACCGTGAAGATCACCGTATTCGACAAGAAGGGTAACAAAACCGACGCTACCGCATCCGTATTGGTATGCGACGCTCGCAAACCATTCAACGGATTAGCCATCGAACTTCCTGGCATCCTCGAGGCAGAGGATTTCGACAAGGGTTGTCCTGGCATCTCATTCTACGATAGCGACGACAAGAACGAAGGTGCGGCTGAGGCTGGCGCGGACGACTATCGTCAAGATGGATCCGGCGTTGACGTCGTAAAATTGGGTAATGGTGGTCACGCCATCGGTTACACCGCGGCTAACGAGTGGTTGGAATACACCGTAAATGTCAGAGAGGCAGGTAACTACTCATACGAGGCGACCGTTTCATCTGGAAGCGACGGGGCGAAGTTCCACTTGTCATCAGGACAAAACAATTTGACTACCACCATCTCCATTCCTAAGGGTGCAGACTGGGATACCTACACTACCGTAAAGGGTAACCTTTCCAGAAGATTGGAGGCAGGAGAGCAAACCATCCGATTGACCTTCGACGGCGCATACGGAAACGTGGATAAGATCAAGTTCACTTGCAGCGACTGCCACTCATCGCTCACAGGCGTTGAAAACGTGGAGAACTTCTTCGGCGCTGGCGAGTACGCTATCTTCAACATGGGCGGTGAGTACATCGGCAAAATGAAGGTGGAGACAGGTGAATACATCAACGACGTAATTAAACAATCTGTAAGATCTAACGGACCATACATCCTTAGAAATTTGGACACCGAGGTTTCAAAGGTATTCATCTGCAGATAAAATATCTAAATTCTGAAAACAAACGGGAGGGAGCGGCCAAACGGTCGTTCCCTCCTTCGTTTATATCCTTATACAATCAAGTCGGACGAGATTCTCTTTCCCCTCTACCATATTTTCACTATCTTCGCGGCAAATAAACACTATATGCCGAACAGACTACAAACATTCATCGTCATACTATCGATGATGACGCTATATTCAACCGCAACGCATGCGGAAGAAGATTCCCAAGCTGAGTTACAAAAGGAGAGCAAAGAAAAAAAGGAACATAAAGTAACTGGCGTCATCTCCGTAGGAGGTTCTCTCAGTTCCGGCAACATCAACAAGGCGGATGTCCGGGCGTCGGGAGGAATGTCGGTCGAAGATAGCGTGTTCTCGCTCGCCCTAAGCGGCAAATACACCTTCTCCAAGGTGGACGACAAGATCAGGAACAACGGCATCGAGTCGCACTTCAAGATGGAATTCCTACCTTACAGAAGATGGACTCCCCTCATCGCCCACGAATACCTCCACAACAAATACAAAGGATATAATTTCAGAATGGCAGCGGTGGCTGGCGCTAAATACAACATCTACCGCAAACCGAAGATCTGCGACTACTCCATTAGTTTAGCAGGCGTATACGACATCGTCGACTACACCGACGAGAAGAAAACGCTCGACGACCAAGCTTTCCGCATCTCGCTACGTCCCAGAATAATCCAAAAGATCGGGAACACGGCCAACATTATCGAAAAGATCTTCTATCAACCCAGGGTGAACAGATTCAAGGATTGTCTGATAAAAAACCAGACGGAGGTGGAATGCAGAATCGTCTCCATCCTTTTCCTAAGCGTCACCTACGAGTACGATTACCGAAGTGTCTTGCCCCCTATGAAAGAGGGCTTCACCTATGAGCACCACGACCACTCGCTCGAATTTTCGGTGAAGGTGAAGTTGTAACTTGAAAAACGCAACGCCATAGTGCTTGAAGGATGGTGTTAACGCTTCCCGCGTCCGTAGGACGCCACCTCACTAACCCCGTACATTGCAGCAAAGCGGAGATGTGCGGGGTGAGAATGTGTCTACATCGACAAAGGAGATGCTGTCGGTCAGCCCCATCAAAAAAAGGGCGATCGCCTCAACAGCAACCGCCCCCCAACTATTATCAACCTCGTCAAACGAACAGTTTCACGAATTCTACACCGTCTCCGTTTTGACACGATGTCTATAAACCAGCGTCGCCAGGATAAAGTAAACGCAGATCTGAACCATCAAACCGATGCACTCCAAACGCAAATCCGGCAAGGTGGCACCCATTGAATTAATCTTCACAAATCCCTGCAATCCGAAGGTGGAAGGGAAGAGATAACTGATGGACTTCCAATACCAAGGCACCGCACATCCCGGCCAAGAGAGACCAGAGATGAAGAGGAATATCAACGAAGTGAAGGCCACCAAGATATAGGCCGTCTCCTTCTCCTTCACAAAGACACTGATGGACATGCCAAAGAAGATGCAAGCCGTCAGGTAAGGAAGCATAAAGGCGATGATATTCAACGGATCACCCATACGAGGCAAATTGAACACGGAAGGGATCACCCACAATAGGTAAACACTCATCACGCCATAGAACATCATATAGCAAAGCGCCTTTCCGAAAATAATACGGAACGAGCCCCTACGATTGCGCATAATCGGTGCGAGGGTGTGATACATCTTCTTGTCGTAGATACTACCTGAGAGGGCACAAATACCTATAATCAGCGTCTGCTGGATCAAGAGCATCAAGAAGCCAGGAATCAAGAAACTGGCGAAACCGCTCTTCGGGTTGAAGAAAGCGACATCCTCGTAGGTGATCGGTGTGGTGGAGATCTCCTCCTCGCGGGCTGTCGCACCGCTCATATCACGCACCTGAATATCCTTGTTCATCTCCAAAGAGACCTCTGTGGCGGTCAACAGGAAACACTTGTAGTACAAAAGACTGCTCATATCGGAGTAGAGCTGCACATAGGCGTGACGCTTATGGGCCAAAGCGCTTGAAAACTCACGAGGGAAGACCATAATGCCGAAAGCCTCACGTCGGCGCAACGCCTCCTTCGCCTCCTCCATATTGGCACAGACACCTACCACCTCCACATCGGGCGATGCGTCGCACATACGACGGAATTCGCGCGTCTCAGGGGAGTTGCAGTAGTCCACCACCACCATCTTCGCATCACGTGCCACCTCATTGTTATAGATCAAACTATATATGACGGGATAGATGAGCGGTGCCACTATGAAGAGCATCAGAATCGCATTGTCGTGGATGATGAGCGAAAACTCATCACGCCAAACGACCAATAGATCCGACAATCCCTCTTTTATCTGTTTAAAAAATCTTTTTATCATCTCAACACAAATATTGCACCATTGAAATTAAGCCTTATAGACGCTGTTCAGATAGACATTGCGCAGCCTAAACGACATAACGATCGGCAACGCCAAGAAAATCAGCAAAGCGACATACGAGCTCCATACATACTGGAACGGATATCCATTCAAGCCATTATTCGCATAAAGCAGGAAGTAGTGGCGAAGTGGGAAGAAATTGGAGCAGACTTGTAGCCAGCCCGGCATCTCTCCCACCGGGAATGTAAATCCGCTGATGGAGAATGAAAGCATCGTGATAAAGGCCGAGAAACTCAACGAAATACTCATAATCGGCGCCACAGCGTACAAAAAGACGCCCAACGCCTGCGATACCATCACGAAGAGGTATGAGATCAACAACATATTGGCCAACCCGCTCTGGCAAGGGAAGCCCATAAAGCGGTACAGCACCACATCGTAGAGGGTGGCCATCAACATAAATGTCAAGGTATAGGGCAATAACTTACCTGTCAGGAGGGCAAACATATCATTGCCCGCCATCGACAACACCTCCCGCGAGCGCTGCTCCTTCACCTCGGAACCCAAAACATAGACAGTCAGCATCACGATGATCACGCTCAAAAGACCCGGCAATAAGACATTGCACAAGTAGATCGCGTAATTCACCTGCGGATTGCCCAACGGGTGGGTATCAATCACAATCGGTTGCAGATCGATCATCGCCTGCTCCATCGTCTCACCCTTCGCCAGCCTCAACTCACGGCCCACAGCGGCCGATCCCAAGACAGAGAGTGTCTTCATATCACGGAAGAGCATCGAACCCGCCACAATGTAGGAGTTGCTCGTATAGAACGACACGCGTGGCTGACGGAAAGAGAGCACATCACGCTCAAAGTTCTCCGGGATATAATAGATACCATATACCTTGCCCTGCTGCATCAACTTCCTCGCCTCGGAGAAATCCTTCGCATGGACGACGATGTCCGTCTGTTTGAAGGCATCCAATTGTCGCGACAATCTACGGGAGAGGGCCGAGTTATCCGCATCCACCACAGCGGTTGGGACCTCCTTCGGCAATCCCTCGTTCATTAGCGAGAGGAAGAAGAAGAGAGAGAAGAGCGGAATGATGATCATGGTGAAGATGTAGAGCCTACGCGAAATGATTCGCTTCCACTCCCGCTTCGCGATCGATACAATCCTATGTAAAGTCACACTATTCATCGCTTCACGATCACAGACATACCAGCAACCAAGCCCTCCACCTTCTCAGTCGGAACAGCGCGGATCTCGAAAGTCTTTGAATCGAACTCACCAGAGACCTTAGTCGCCTTCCAAGCGGCGAAAGAGCCCATATCCTTCACATAATTCACCTTCAAGGAGATCTCCTTATCCTTCAACGCAGGCACAAAAGCAGTGAACTCCGTACCCTCCAAGAAATCGGCGCAATCCTTCTCTCGCAAATTGAAGGTCACCCAAACATCCGCCGTATCGATCACATTCATAATCGGCGCGCCGGAACCAACCAACTCACCTCTTTGAGGGAAGATCTCGCTGATCTTTCCTGAGATCGGAGAGGTAAGGACAGTCTCGGAAATATAGGAACGAACCTCAGCGACCGCACCACGGGCTCTCGACAACTGAGCCAGAGCGGCATCCTTGTCCTCTTGGTCCGCGCCGCGCATTGCCATGTCGTACTGCGACTTGGCAGCCTGCTCGGTAGCCAACATAGCCTTGTAGTTGGCCTCAGCCTCGTCTCTCTTTTGCGCTGGCACCACACCCTGCTCATAGACCTTTTGGACACGCTCGAAAGAGGCCTTCGCCACGTCCAAACCAGCCTTCGCCTTTTGCCACATCTCATAAGCAGCCTTGATCTGCTCATCGCTCGCACCGCGCAAAGCCTTTTGGTTCACAGCGGAAGCAGCCTTCTCGGCAGCGCGCGCCTGCGACAACTTCGCCATAATTTCAGGGCTGTTCAAGAGCACCAAAGTATCGCCTTCCGCAACATATTGGCCCTCCTTCACGGTAAATTTCTCGATACGGGCAGGAATCTTTCCCGAAACACGAAGTTCCGTGAACTCCACCTCTCCTTGAATCACCTCTTTGTCTGGCTTGATCATAAAGATACCCACCAACACCACAGCCGCGATGACCGCAAGCAAAACGACAAATGCCACCAGCATATTGACGTCTTTATTCATATTATTCAACTTACTCATTTTACGTTATGATTATTATTTTCCTAATTTTCCAATAGCCTTCTGGTAGTTAATCTCACTCATTTTCGCCTCGATCTCAGCATCGATCTTATCCGAGTTGGCAGCCAACCAAGCGGTCTGCGCCTCCAACAAATTAGAGGCAGGGATAACACCCTCCTTGAAACCGATCATCGCATAACGGAGGTTTTCGTCCGCACGCTCCAAATTGCGCTTAGATACCTCCCACTTACGAATCGCCTCGGAGTGTTTGAACGCGGACTGGCTCACCTGAAGCTCCACCTTCTCCTTGACATCCTCCTCTTTGTATTGGGCAATCCGAGTCTCGCACTTGGCCGCCTTCAAATTGTAGATGCTCTCGCCCCAATGGAGCAAAGGAATATTCACCAAGAGGCCCACATGCCAATCAAAGCCGAACTCCTTTTCAAAGCCATGCTTTGTGGAGGGATTCGTTCCCGCATAGGTGCCGAAGAGCGCGACGGTAGGCATCAAAGCGGCACGCTCCACCTTCTCTTTTTGACGATAGATGTTCTGCGCCAACTCCAAACTTTGGATTTCCGATCTATTATTATAGACGTCGCTCATATCACATGGTTCAGCCTCCACGATCTCGATCGCCTCACCACTCTCATCCGCCAAGGAGAAATCCTCCTCCAAAGGCAAGCCACAATATTGCGCCAAGAGCATTTTTGATAGACGGATGCCATTATCCACCTTAAACATCGTCATCTCCGCCTCATTCCGCTTCACGGAGACAGAGAGTTCGTCCGCCTTGGTTGCCAAACCGGATTCGATCAGGTTCTTCACATCCTGCTGCATCTTATCCAAAAGTTTCACCAACGACTCGACTGCCTTCTTTTTGTTGTTCAAAGAGACAATCTGCCAATACGCACCATCCACCTGGACTAGGATATCCTCTTTCTGGGTATTCATCTTGCTTTGCGCCAACTGTCTCTTCAACTCGGTGATCTTGTTGTAGGCGACAATCTTTCCACCCATAAAAACAGGTTGCGTCAAGTTCAAAGAGGCCAAGAAGATGTTTCGCGTATCAAATTCCAACTCCTCCTTCGGAATGGTCGTGTACTCCTTCCATAGCAACTTCTCCGGATTCTTTCTTGGATCGAACGGAACACCGTTGGCATCCAAAGGAGCGGGCTGTCCATTGACAATCGCCCACTTATTGTTCAACTGACTACTTGAAATGACCGGCGATCCATTCTGGTCGAGGTGCAAGGTTGGCATCTCAAATCCAAACGATCCGTTTGACACCGCTCCGATAGGCAAGAAGAGATCCTCTCCCACCAACGACAATTGGTCACCATTGCGCACATAGGCGCCACGAATACTCAAATCAGGGAAATACTTGGTGCGGGCGGCCTTTCTTTCATAGGTAGCCTTATCCAACTCCGCTTGCGCGATCTTCTGCTCCTTATTGTTCTTTAAAGCCAAGTCGCGGCACTCATCCAAGGTATAGACCGGAGATTGTGCCCATAGCACCGCAGCCGACAACAAGGAGATTCCCGTCAGAATTAACTTTTTATCCATCTTACACTAAATCAATATTATTTTTCACTCTCCATTTCCTCGCTCTCACGAAGGTTGTTGAATACACGTCCGAGCAAATCTATCGCAGTTTGGATCTCAGCGTCGGAAAGTCCCTTGAAACAGGTTTTCATCGTGCTCAAAGTGGCTTCACGCACCAAATCGTGGCACTTGACACCCTTCTCCGTCAAATGAATATGGTTGGATCTTCTGTCGGTCTCGCTGGTTTCACGCTCCACCAAACCCTGCTTCTCCATATTCTGGATCAGACGGGTAACACTCGGACGATCACGGAAAGTAGCCTCCGCCAAGGCGTTTTGCGTCTGGCTGGTGCCATCCATTCTCACCCATAGACACATCAAAATAGACCATTGTTCAGGTGTGATATCTTCACCCACCTTTTTGATACAACGCGCCAAATGGCGGTTAATCGCATTCGAAACTTTTCCGCTAATCACAGCGAAAGCTAACTCCAAATCTTTAACGTATTTCTCCATTGTTCTATTTTTTTTTATCACCGCGAAGTTAGTTGTTTAAACAACACAACAATCTTAAATAACCTTAAATTATTGTCGCGACAACATAACAATTGATTAAATTTAAGAATTCTTAAAAATCAAAATCCATCAAACATACGGCGAGGAAAATGGTCCCAACAAGCACGGCTCTTTCATTTACCCCTATAATAAAGCGCACAACTCCCCCTACCCATAATTAATGGGAAACTGCGATTCTCAAGTATTTGAAACACAACAAGTTGATATTTCAAGAAAAGGCTATTTTTTTTTCTATTTTAGGGTT
>JAZUDI010000056.1:0-18428 GCA_045639525.1 Paludibacteraceae bacterium
TAAGAATGGTGTCGCCCGTCTGGGTTGTGCAGAGCAGGTCAAAAGTGACGCCCCTCTGGTTCTTGCTCGGTCGAGGCACCTCCACATTTTCGAATTTCACACTTGTTATCTTGTCGAAATCACCGTCCAAGATAGCGTTTAAAAATGATTTCATAATGACTTCGTCGTTCATGCAGAACTTAAAACCGAAGTCGCATCGCAAATCGATAAATTTTGCCATTGTCTGAAATAAATTAAAAAATAAACAAAAAAGGAAGATTTCTTGCAAAACAAGCAATCCTGGATGCAAAGATATAAAACAATGGTTGAAAGTGTATATATTACATAAAATAAACACGTCTTGGTGTTGGCTGTTTCTTTGCGGAACAACATCTATTCCCCCGCCCATAAGAACTTTGTTGATATGTGTTAGCATCCCCCAAACAATTTTGTGGCGCAAAAGGCATAAAATCCCTATAATATTACTATCTTTGCCTTTTGAATGGGTGGAAACCCTATGTATGTATGATATAAATTAATTTTCATTATATGCCACAGATATCGAGCCGCGGTGTGATTATGCCGGAATCTCCTATTAGAAAGTTGGTTCCGTTAGCAGATAAAGCGAAAGAGAGAGGTGTGAAAGTATATCACCTTAATATCGGACAACCCGATTTGAAAACACCGCAAGTCGCCCTTGATTCTTTAAAACGAGTTGATCGTAAGATTTTGGAGTATAGTCCAAGTAATGGTTTCAAAAGTTTGCGACTAAAGTTGGCGGATTATTACAAGAAGTTTAATATCGATGTGGATGAGAATGATATCATCATTACCAGCGGTGGCTCGGAGGCGGTGAATTTTGCCTTTATGTCCTGCTTGGATCCAGGTGATGAGATTATCGTGCCAGAACCCGCATACGCTAACTATACCGCCTTCGCCATTGGTGCGGGCGCTGTGGTGAAGCCGATTGTTTCCACCATTGAGGAGGGATTCTCTTTGCCTCATATTGAGCGCTTCGAAGAGATGATCACACCTAAGACCAAGGGAATCTTGATTTGCAACCCGAATAATCCAACGGGTTATCTCTACAATCAAAAGGAGATGAATAAGATCCGTGATTTGGTGAAGAAGTATGACTTGTATCTATTCTCCGATGAGGTGTACCGTGAGTTCTGTTATACTGGCGCTCCTTACATTTCAGCCTTCCATTTGAAGGGTATAGAGGATAACATCGTTTTGTTCGACTCCGTATCGAAGCGTTACAGCGAATGCGGTATCCGTATTGGCGCTCTTGTTACGAAAAACGCTGCGGTTCGTAAGGCGGTGATGAAGTTCTGCCAGGCAAGATTGAGCCCGCCATTGATCGGTCAAATCGTGGCGGAGGCCTCTATGGACACACCAGAGGAGTATATGTTGGAGATGTACAACGAATATGTGGAGCGTCGTAAATATTTGATCGATGGCTTGAACCGTATTCCGGGTGTCTATACGCCGATTCCGATGGGCGCGTTCTATACGGTAGCGAGATTGCCGATCGATGATTGCGACAAGTTCTGCGCTTGGTTGTTGAATGAGTTTGAATACGAAGGACAAACCGTGATGATGGCTCCAGCCACTGGATTCTATACCGAAAAGGACAAAGGATTGAATGAGGTCCGCGTCGCTTATGTCTTGGAGAAGGAAGAACTTGAAAAGGCATTGTTTGTCCTTAGAAAAGCATTGGAGGTATATCCAGGTAGAACGATATAATCCGACGGCGCATGAATTTGGAACTATTCATCGCGAAACGCATACATTTCGACCGACAGGGAGAGAGGGTAGTGCCTCGCCCTATCGTGCGGATAGCGACGAATGGTGTGGCCGTCAGTTTGATGGTGATGTTAGTCGCCATTGGAATCCTAAGCGGATTCAAATCAGAGGTGCGCGAGAAATTGATTGGCTTCGGAAGCCATATTCAGATCTCCTCCTCTGTCAGCAACCAGACGTATGAGACGCAGCCCCTCCAATTTTCGGAAGGGATGATCGATTCTCTGTCAAAGTTGCCGAACATCAGACATACCCAACGTTTCGCCACGCAACCCTGTATCTTGAAAGTGGGGGATGTGGTCCATGGATGTGTCTTAAAGGGGGTGGACGCTGACTATGATTGGAATTTCTTCCGGGAGAATCTGAAAGAGGGAAATGTTCCTAGCCAACTAAGTGATAGTGTTGTCTCCAACGGTACGCTTATATCAAAGAAAATCGCGAATCTTTTGGGCTTGCATATCGGTGATAAATACTTATCCTATTTTATCATAGATGGTAAAGTCCGTGCTCGTCAACTCGTCGTGGATGGCATATATGAGTCCGGTTTCCTGGACTACGACAAATTATTCATTGTCGGTGACATTCGTCATGTGTTGAAATTGAATGGCTGGCAAGAAGACCGTTGCAGCGGTTTGGAGATCCTTACGGAGGATTTCGAACAGTTGGATGCCTCTTCCGAACAGGTGTTCGATGTGGTCGGTAACCGCTACGATGTTGACGGAAACTACTATTTGATGAAGACCATCAAGCAAATCAATCCGCAAATCTTCAGTTGGCTTGATTTGTTGAACACCAATGTAGTCATCATTTTGGTGTTGATGACGCTAGTCGCTGGATTTACCATTGTCTCCGGGTTATTGATCCTCATTTTGGAGCGTACCAATATGGTCGGATTGATGAAGGCGATGGGCGCAACGGATAAATGCATCGAAAAGATCTTTTTCTATCATGCGTTTTTCCTGATAGGCAAGGGAATGTTGATCGGTAACGTACTGGGTGTCTTGGTCTGCTTCTTGTTGGATCGATATCATCTTATTCCTTTGAACGCGGATGATTATTATGTAAGTTATGTGCCCGCCCATTTGTCGGTTGTACATTGGTTGGCCGTGAATATTTGCACTGTGTTGGTGGCTGCGTTGATATTGCAGATTCCGACGAAGTTAATCGCCAAGATCTCTCCGATCAAGTCGATCAAGTTTGATTAATAAAAGAAGAATTATGAAGTTCGATTTACTACATACTGACGCCAAGAGCCATGCGAGGGCGGGACTCATCACGACGGATCATGGTCAAATTGAGACTCCTATCTTCATGCCGGTGGGAACTTTGGGCTCTGTGAAGGGTGTCCATACCCACGAAATCAAAGAGGATATTCAGGCGCAAATCATATTGGGTAACACTTATCACCTTTACCTCCGTCCCGGTTTGAAGATCTTGGAAGAGGCAGGCGGTCTGCATAAATTCAATGGCTGGGATAAGCCGATACTTACCGATAGCGGCGGTTTCCAGGTCTTTTCTCTCTCCGATAACCGAAAATTGACAGAGGAGGGATGTACCTTCCGTTCCCATATTGATGGCTCCAAACACATCTTCACGCCAGAGAATGTGGTGGATACGCAGCGTATCATCGGTGCGGATATCATCATGGCCTTGGATGAGTGTACGCCAGGCACCGCGGATTACCAATATGCGAAAAAATCATGGGAGCGTACCCAAAGATGGCTGGACCGTGGTCTCAAACATTTTGACGAAACAGAACCTAAATATGGCTATAGCCAAACTTTTTTCCCAATAGTACAAGGTTGTACCTATAAAGATTTGAGACAACGCTCGGCTGAGTATATTGCGAACCAAGGCAGGGAAGGAAACGCGATTGGCGGATTGGCGGTAGGCGAGCCTGCGGAGGTGATGTATGAGATGATTGAGGTGGTCAATGAAATATTGCCTACTGATAAGCCTCGCTATTTGATGGGTGTCGGTACACCTATCAATATCTTGGAGGGAATCGAGCGGGGTGTAGATATGTTCGACTGTGTGATGCCTACACGCAATGGACGCAACGGTATGCTCTTCACCAAGCGAGGCATCATGAATATGAAGAACTTGAAATGGGCGAATGACTTCTCTCCGATCGAGGAGGATGGCGCTTCGTATGTGGATACAGCCTATTCAAAAGCCTATTTGCGCCACCTTTTCGTCGCTGATGAATTATTGGCGCTCCAGATTGCCTCTATCCATAACCTTGCCTTCTATTTGTGGTTGGCGAAGGAGGCCCGAAAACATATTTTGGCGGATGATTTTGCTATTTGGAAAGCGGGAATGGTCAAACAACTTAGCGTGAGATTGTAATGAGAGAGACGGATCGATTCGATAGTAGGATGGATAGAGACAGCTCCCCTAAATTCAGGGGAAGAGGTTTCTCTTGGGATGATGTGCGTTTGAAGAAACACGACTGGTACATCATCCGCAAATTCTTGGGCGCTTTCTTCTTGGCGATAGTCTTGATCATCAGTGTCGCCGTCGTCTTCGATATTTCCGAGAAGATTGATGATTTTATGGAGCACGAAGCCCCTTTAAAGGCGATCGTATTCGACTACTATTTGAATTTCATCCCATACTATGCGAATCTGTTCAGTCCGCTCTTTACCTTTATCGCGGTGATATTCTTCACCTCTAAGCTGGCCAACAATTCCGAGATCATAGCCACATTCGCATCTGGTATCAGTTTTTATCGCATCACCCGTCCCTATATGATTTCGGCCGCGGTCATTGCGATGATGACCTATTTCCTTAGTGGTTATGTGATCCCTCCTGCTAATACGCATCGCCTTGATTTTGAAGAGGAGTATGTGAAAAAAACAAGAAGAGATAATGTGTTGAAGGTGCAGATGGAGGTGAATCCCAACGAAATCCTCTACATTGATTACTTTGACAAGGAGGTCAATAGAGGACACCGTGTTTCAATGGATATATACCAGGACAAGACCATTATCTCCCGAATTACGGCGGGATATATCTATTGGGACAGTTGCCACAATTGGCATTACGAAAACTATACCAAGCGTGATTTTGATGGATTGTATGAATCCATCACGAGCGGAGATCGACTCGATACGGAGATCAATGTAATTCCTGCGGACTTCTTTATCTATCCTGGTTTGCAGGAACAAATGACCAACCCCGAGTTGAAATCATACATAGACCGTCAGAAGAGTAGGGGAATTGGCAATGTCAAGGATTTCGAACTGGAGTACGAGAGGCGTTACGCATTCCCTTTCGCTTCGTTTATACTTACAATCATCGGACTTTCGCTCTCATCCAAGAAGATCAAGGGTGGTATGGGTAAGAATCTGTTCCTTGGACTTTTATTGAGTGTGCTCTATATAATGTTTTATTCCATGTCATCCACATTTACGGTCAACGGCTCATTGCCGCCTCGTTTGGCCACATGGATGCCGAACATTATTTTCTCGATTATCGCGGGATACCTATACAAGAGAGCACCTAAATAAGATTGACAGGAAACGAGACTCATTGCCATGTCCGTGGATATGGCGGAGCGAATCGGTAAATTATATTTCAGAATAATAATAATTTAAATATAGATTGAAATGAACAGAGAACAATTGTTTGAGAACATCATGCGCAAGAGATCATTTCTCTGCGTAGGTTTGGATACGGATGTAAATAAGATTCCGGAGTTTTTGTTCGACCGTGAAGGTGATTTGGACCCAATTTTTGAGTTCAATAAAAATATCATTGATGCGACGGCTGAGTTCTGCGTGGCTTACAAACCAAATTTGGCCTTCTACGAGAGTTTAGGATTGCAAGGATGGGATGTCTTGGAGCGCACGGTGGAGTATATCCGTGAGAAGTATCCAGATCAATTCATCATCGCCGATGCGAAGCGTGGTGATATCGGTAACACCTCTGCTATGTATGCCCGTACCTTCTTCGGTGCTTTGGATTTCGACTCTGTGACAGTGGCTCCATATATGGGTGAGGATTCCGTTTCTCCCTTCCTAACTTATGAAAACAAGTGGGTGACCTTGTTGGCGTTGACCTCAAATAAGGGTGCTTTCGATTTCCAGTTCATGGAGGATAAGGAGTCTGGCGATCGTCTCTTCGAGAAGGTTTTGAAGACCTCTTTGAAGTGGGGTAATGAGGATAATATGATGTATGTGGTAGGTGCTACCAAGGCGGATATGTTGGCAGACATCCGTAAGATCATCCCTAACCACTTCTTGTTGGTACCAGGCATTGGTGCGCAAGGCGGTAGTTTGGCAGAGGTGGTGAAGTATGGTATGAACAAACAGTGTGGTTTGCTCGTCAACTCTTCACGCGCTATCCTTTATGCTTCTAGCGGCGAGGATTATGCCGAGGCGGCTCGTTCCGAGGCGCAAAAGGTACAAAAGGAGATGAGCGAATTCCTCAAGACTTTGGAATAATCCGAAATGTATAACAAAAGGAAGATAGTCAATGATCCCGTACATGGTTTCATCTCGATACCGAGTGAACTCCATTACGATTTGATCCAACATCCCTATTTTCAACGCTTGGGACGCATCAAACAGTTGGGTATGAGCTACCTGGTCTATCCAGGCGCTCAGCATACCCGATTCCAACACTCGTTGGGTGCGATGTACCTGATGGAGGAGGCGATCGCCCAGTTGCGTGCGAGGGGAAATGAGATTACGGATGAAGAGGCGGATGCTGTATTGGCTGCTATTTTGCTCCATGACATAGGTCACGCTCCCTTCTCTCATGTTTTGGAAAACACCTTGACGCAGGAGATTTCTCATGAGGAGATCTCTTTGCTGATGATGGAACAGATCAACAAGGAGATGGATGGCGCGTTGGATATGGCTGTACAGATCTACCAAAACCTCTATCCCAAGAAATTTCTTCACCAGTTGGTTTCCAGCCAATTGGATATGGATCGTTTGGATTATCTGATCCGGGATAGTTTCTTCACGGGTGTCGTGGAGGGTGCTGTGGGTGCCGCCCGCATCATCAAGATGCTCAATGTCCACGACGACCAATTGGTGGTGGAGGCGAAGGGCGTTTACTCGATAGAGAAGTTTCTGATCGCCCGCAGGATGATGTATTGGCAGGTCTATTACCATAAAACCTCCGTTTCCGCAGAGCAGGTGTTGATCAAGACTTTGGCCCGTGCGAAGGAGCTCACATCGAAGGGGGTTGATCTCTTCGCGGCTCCCCAGTTCGACTATTTCTTGAAAAATAACATTACGAAAGAGGATTTCCTGAATTCGGATGAACCACTTGCCAACTATGCGAAATTCGATGATTCCGACATCATTAGCGCGGTGAAGACTTGGTCCGCTTGCGACGACAAGGTGCTCTCCACGCTTTGTAGGAATTTGATGAACCGCAAACTATTCAAGATCGAGGTGCGGGAAAAGAGACCGATGGGCAGTGAGGTGAAGGAGATTGTCCGTCATGTGGCGGACCGTTTAGGGTTGACAGAATCGGAGGCGAAGTATTTCGTGACCATACATCCTGTTTCGTCTTACACCTATCGTCCTAAGAATGATTCCATTAAGGTCTTGTATGGGGATGGCGAATTGAAGGATATAACCGACTCATCCGACTTGTTGAATCTCTCTTTGATCAGTAAACACGAGAAAAAGTATTATTTTGGTTATGTAAAGGAGAATGATTTGTTTTGATTTCTAATAAATCATTGAAAATAGCATTAAAACGAAAGTTTTATACAAACATATTTTCTTACTGACCGAAATTCTTTATTTTTGCATAAAAATATTTTATTATGGAGTTTTCAGCACAACAAATCGCGGACTTCCTTAAGGGAAAGGTGGTTGGAAATCCGGATGTGAAGGTTTCTAATTTTTCCAAGATTGAGGCTGGTGAACCGGGAACTTTGACTTTTTTGTCGAACCCGAAGTACACTGAATACATTTACACGACTGGTGCAAGTGTTGTTTTGGTCAATGAGGATTTTGAACCAGAGCGTGAGTTGAAACCTACTTTGGTGAAGGTGGCCAACTCGTATGAGGCTTTGGCTTCTTTGTTGAAGTTGGTCGAGACATTCAAGCCAAAGAAGGTGGGAGTCTCTCCGATGGCTTGTATATCAGAGAACGCGAAATTAGGAGAAGGCGCTTTTGTGGGTGCCTATACTTGCATAGAGGATGGGGTAGTGATCGGAAAGAACGCGCAGATCTATCCTCAGGTTTACATTGGCGAGAATGTCCGCATTGGCGACAATGTGACTTTGTATCCGGGTGTGAAGATTTACAAAGATTGTGAAATCGGTAATAATTGTACGATCCATGCGGGTACGGTGATCGGTTCCGACGGTTTCGGATTTGCTCCTACCGTAGATGGTAAGTACGACAAGATTCCGCAAATCGGAAATGTGAAGATCGAGGATGATGTGGAGATCGGCGCAAATACGACGATCGACCGCGCGACAATGGGATCCACTGTGATTCGCCGTGGTGTTAAGTTGGATAACCTTGTTCAAATCGCCCACAATGTGGAGGTCGGTGAGGATACGGTTATGGCCGCTTTGACGGGTGTGGCTGGTTCCGCTAAGATCGGCAAGCATTGTATGTTTGGCGGTCAATCGGGTGTGGTTGGTCACTTGTCAATTGCGGACAACTCCGTTTTTGCCGCTAAATGTGGCGTTTCGAATACCATTAAGAAGCCAGGTGGCATGTACCATGGCTATCCTCATATGGACGCGCATCTGTTCCAACGCGCGTATGTCTGTTTCAAGAACTTCCCGACATTCCGTCAGGAGTTGATGGATATGCAGAAGCAGATAAAGGAGTTACAGGAAAAATTAAATAATCAAGAATAAGGACCGAGTTATGGCCAAGCAAAAAACATTAAAAGAGGCTTTTACGCTTCAAGGAAAGGGATTGCATACCGGCTTGCCAGTTACAATCACCTTCAATCCGGCACCTGCCAATCATGGTTACAAGGTGCAACGTGTGGATTTGGAGAATCAACCCATCATCGACGCTGTGGCGCAAAATGTGGTGGAGACATCCCGTGGTACAGTCATCGCTGATGGCGAGGTTAAAGTTAGCACAATTGAGCACGCTATGGCGGCTCTTTATTCTTTTGAGATTGACAACTGTTTGATTCAGGTGAACCAACCTGAATTTCCTATTTTAGATGGTAGCGCCATCTCTTATGTACAGGAAATCGAAAGAGTAGGTGTGGAGGAGCAACCTTATGACAAGGATTACTACATCATCATGAAGAAGATGGAGTACAAGGATCCTGAAACGGGTTCTTCCATTACATTGCTTCCTGACGATGAGTTCAGCATGAATGTATTGGTCTCTTATCCATCGCCAATTTTATCCAACCAATTCGCCTCTTTAGAGACTTTGGCGGATTTCGGTAAGGAGATTGCCGCTTCCCGCACATTCGTTTTCGTGCGTGAGATCGAACAATTGTTGAAGAACAATTTGATCAAGGGTGGAGACTTGGATAACGCCATTGTCATTTACGACAAGGAGATGAGCCAATCTGACATCGATCATTTGACAGGTCTTCTCGGTATGGATTCCGTATCTGTGTCGAAATTGGGTTATTTGCAAAAGCGTCCTTTGGCGTTCGACAACGAGCCTGCCCGTCATAAATTGTTGGATTTAATCGGTGACTTGGCCTTGATCGGTAAGCCAATCAAGGGCCGTGTGATTGCCACATGTCCTGGTCACAAGTTCAATACCGACTTCGCAAAGAAGGTTTACAAGGCATTGAAGCGTCAGGAGATCACCATCCCTAAATATGACCCAACTGTTCCACCATTGATGGACATCAACAAGGTGAAGACTTTGTTGCCTCATCGTTGGCCCTTCCTTTTGATCGACAAGGTGATTGAGATCAAGGAGCGTGGCGTAGTCGGCGTGAAGAATGTTTCTGGCAATGAGACCTTCTTCTGTGGACACTTCCCACAAGAGCCAGTTATGCCAGGTGTATTGCTTGTCGAGGCGATGGCTCAGACCGGTGGTATTTTGATTCTGAATAATTTGGATGAACCGGAGAGGTATTCGACCTACTTCCTTTCTATCGACAAGGTGAAATTCCGTAATAAAGTGGTGCCAGGCGACACTGTTATCTTCAAACTCGATTTGATTACAGATATCAGAAGAGGTATGGCAAGCATGAAGGGATATGCGATTGTTGGTGATAAGATTGTGGCTGAGGCGGAATTCCTTGCTCAGGTTGTGAAAAATAAGTAATTTATAAAGTTATGATGCAAGAAATGTCATTTATCCATCCTGAGGCGAAGATCGGTAAGGATGTGCAGATCGCCCCATTCGTCTATATAGACAGGGATGTGGAGATTGGCGATGGATGTCAAATCATGTCTCATGCCACTATTCTGAGTGGCGCGAGGATAGGGAAGAACGTGAGGATTTTCCCGGGAGCGGTTATTTCGGCCATTCCACAAGATTTAAAATTCAAAGGTGAGGTGACTACTGCTGTGATTGGCGACAACACGACCATTCGGGAGTGTGCGACAGTCAACCGTGGTACTGCATCCAAAGGGACTACCATTGTTGGTTCCAATTGCTTGATTATGGCATATTCCCATGTTGCGCACGACTGTAGGTTAGGTAACAACATCATTATCGGTAACGCTTCCCAAATTGCGGGTGAGGTGGTCATCGATGATTGGGCGATCTTGTCGGGCAATGTTTTGGTTCACCAATTCTCCCATATTGGTGCGCATGTCATGATCCAAGGTGGTTCACGTGTTGGTAAGGATGTGCCTCCATTCATCACAGCGGGTCGTGATCCGTTGAGCTATGCGGGATTGAATTTGGTCGGTTTGCGCCGTCGTGGATTCAGTAACGACCAAATCGGTGAGATTCAGAATATTTACAGACTTTTGTATCAATCAGGTTTGAATACGACACAAGCCATAGAGAAGATCAAAACGGAAGTGGCCGACTCTGTGGAGAAGGATGTTGTTCTCACCTTCTTGAAGTCTGCGGAGAGAGGTATCATACGCGGTTATCTTGATTAAGAAAAATCACAATAAAATATTAACTTATGTCAGAAACAATTAAAATTAAAAAAGGTCTTGACATCAATTTGAAGGGAAAGGCGAGTGAGGTTTACGCGAAAGCGCAACTTCCTGAGGTTTTCTCTGTAAGACCTGACGATTTTCATGGCATCAAGCCCAAAACTGTTGTAAAGGAGGGTGATCAAGTGAAGGTCGGAAGTGTTTTGTTTTACGACAAGGCAAATCCGGACGTCAAAGTGGTTTCTCCTGCCAGTGGTGAGGTGATTGAAGTGAAAAGAGGTGAAAGACGTAAGGTGCTCAACATCTTGATTAAGTCGGATGGTGAGTTCGCTTCTGAGGCTTTCGCCAAGAGTAAACCATCTTCTATGTCGAAGGATCAAGTGAAAGAGGCTCTCTCTAACGCTGGATTCCTTGCGTTCATCAAGCAACGTCCTTACGACGTGGTGGCTAATCCGAACGAGGCGCCTAAGGCGATCTTCATTTCTGGATTTGACACTGCTCCTTTGGCGCCAAACTATGATTTCATCATGGTGGGCCGTGAAGATGAGTTCCAACTAGGTGTTGACGCTCTTGCTGCCATTTCTGGTGCGAAGGTCCATATTGGCATCAATATCGATAACGCTTCTAAGTTGTATAAGAAGGCGAAGGGTGTTGAGTTGCACGAGTTCCAAGGTCCTCATCCTGCAGGTAATGTCGGTGTTCAAATTCACCATGTGGATCCAATCAACAAGGGTGAGATCGTTTGGACCATCAATGCACAGGATGTGGCTATGATCGGTAAGGCGTTCATGACTGGTGTGATCGACTATTCTCGTTCAATCGTTTTGGCTGGATCAAGCGTGAAGGCTCCTGCTTACTACAAAATGGTATATGGCGCTTCCATCGCGAATATCGTTGCCAATAACATCGAGGGTGACAATGTTCGTTACATCAGCGGTAATCCATTGACTGGAACTCAAATTGACGCTGACGGTTTCTTGGGTGCGTTCGACTCGCAAGTTACTGTCATCCCAGAGGGAGATAAGAATAATGAGTTCTTGGGTTGGATCATGCCTCGCTTGAACAAGTTCAGTGTGAGCCACTCATATTTCTCTTGGTTGTTCGGCAGCAAGGAGTACGAGATCGATACCAACATCAATGGTGGTGAGCGTGCGTTCATCATGTCAGGTGAGTACGACAAGGTATTCCCAATGGATATCTATCCTGAGTTCCTTGTGAAGGCGATCCTTGCAAAGGATATCGACAAGATGGAGCAATTGGGTATCTACGAAGTGGCACCTGAGGATTTCGCTTTGTGTGAATTCGTATGTACTTCAAAGATTGAGACACAACGAATCGTACGTGAGGGATTGGATTTCTTGCGTAAGGAGTTGGCTTAATGTATGTGTAATAAATTAAAATGATATAAAATTGAAAGCGTTAAGAAATTTTCTCGACAAAGTGAAACCGTCTTTTGAGGAAGGCGGAGAATTTCACGCATTTCGCTCTGTGTTCGACGGATTTGAGACCTTCTTGTTCGTCCCTAACACAACTGCGAAAAGAGGAAGCCACATCCATGACTGCATCGACTCCAAGCGTGCGATGTCCATGGTTGTGATCGCGTTGATACCAGCTTTGTTGTTTGGTATGTACAACGTTGGTTTCCAACACTATTTGGTGCATGGTGAGGATGCTTCATTCTTTGCTATGTTCATGTATGGTTTCTTGGCAGTATTGCCTAAAATCGTTGTTTCTTACTTGGTCGGTTTGGGTATCGAGTTTGTCGTGGCTCAATGGAGAGGTGAGGAGATCCAAGAGGGATTCCTCGTTTCCGGTATGTTGATCCCGATGATCGTTCCTGTTGAGTGTCCATTGTGGATCTTGGCTGTCGCAACTGCTTTTGCGGTAATCTTCGCGAAAGAGGTATTCGGTGGAACCGGTTACAACTTCTTGAACGTGGCTTTGGTTACCCGTGCCTTCTTGTTCTTCGCTTATCCAACCAAGATGTCCGGTGACGCTGTTTGGGTGTCAAAGGATGCGTTGTGCTGCGTAGGTAGTGAGGGTGCCCTTGTGGATGGTTTCACTGGAGCGACTCCTCTTGGACAAGTGGCTACTGGCGCATCTACGGTGACTGACGCGATCGGTTCGTCCATGTCTCCAATGGATATGATCATCGGTCTTTACCCTGGTTCTATCGGTGAGACCAGTGTCATCGCCATCGCAATAGGTGCCATCATCCTTTTGTGGACAGGTATCGCAAGCTGGAAGACTATGTGTTCCGTGTTCGTGGGTGGTGCGTTGACCGCTTTGATGTTCAACCAAATCGGTTCGAACGAGGTGATGAATATGCCTTGGTACGAGCACATTTTCTTGGGTGGTTTCTGCTTCGGTGCAGTCTTTATGGCTACTGACCCAGTTACCTCACCTCGTGTGGAGTGTGGTAAGTACATCTACGGTTTCTTGATCGGATTCGTGGCTATCGTGATCCGTTGCTTGAACCCAGGATACCCAGAGGGTATGATGTTGGCTATCTTGTTGATGAACATCTTCGCGGCAGTAATCGACTGGTGCTTCGTTCAAAATAACATCAACAAACGTTTGAAGAGAGTAAATAATTAATGATCAATCAATCATATCGAATGAAAATGAATACAAATAGTAATGGTTATACTATCGGTTATGCTTCGGTAATGGTGATTATCGTTGCATTCCTCTTGGCTTTTGTCGCTTCCTCTTTGAAGGAGAGACAAGATAACAATGTGAAGTTGGATAAAATGAAGCAGATCCTTAGTTCTTTGAACATTCCTGCAGAGGAGTTGAAAGACGCGGAGAACGCTTACAATCTTTATGTGAAGGCTGATCAAATCCTTGATCTTAATGGAAATGTTGTCAATGAGAACGGTGGCTTTGATATTGAGTCTAAGAAGATTGACGATCAACTTCCGTTGTATGTGTGCGCTGTGAACGGAGAGACCAAGTATGTCGCTCCTTTGTATGGTGCGGGACTTTGGGGTCCTATCTGGGGCTATATCAGTTTCAATGCGGACAAGAAGACCGTTTATGGTACTTACTTCTCTCACGAGGGTGAGACCCCAGGATTGGGTGCCGAGATCACAACTGAGAAGTTCCAATCCAGCTTCCAAGGCAAGCAATTGCAAGAGGGTGGTGAGGTAAAGATCTCTGTTGTGAAGAATGGTAAGGTGTCAAACGATGCTTGCGAGGTGGACGGTATCTCAGGTGGTACTATCACTTCCAAGGGTGTAGATGCGATGTTGCACGCTTGCTTGTCTAAGTACGCTAAATTTTTTAATAAATAAGGAGGTTTTGGTATGGATTTATTTTCAAAGAAAAATAAAGAGACATTCTTTACCCCTCTATGGGTAAATAACCCAGTCGCTACGCAAGTATTGGGTATTTGTTCCGCGTTGGCCGTTACCTCCAAGTTGGAGCCAGCTTTGGTGATGGGACTTTCTGTGACCATTATCGTGGCATTAGCTAACGTTGTGATTTCATTGTTGCGCAATACAGTTCCTAACCGTATTCGTATCATTGTTCAATTGGTGGTTGTCGCTACTTTGGTAACCATCGTAAGCCAAGTCTTGAAGGCTTTTGCGTACGATGTGAGCGTTCAATTGTCAGTTTATGTAGGTTTGATTATTACCAACTGTATCTTGATGGGACGTTTGGAGGCATTTGCGATGCAAAACAAGCCTTGGGAGTCTCTTTTGGATGGTGTAGGTAACGGTTTGGGTTATGCTTTGATCCTTGTGATTGTCGGTTTCGTCCGCGAATTGTTCGGTTCAGGTACAATTTTTAATTTCCGTGTCATTCCAGAGTGTCTGTACGATTTGGGTTATATGAACAACGGTTTGATGGTTTTGCCTCCTATGGCTTTGATCATTGTCGGTTGTATTATTTGGTACCAACGTGCTAAGAACCCTGATTTGCAAGAAAAGAGTAATTAATCCTCGTAAAATCAGTTAGAAATGGAATATTTAAGTTTATTAGTTAAGTCCATCTTTGTGGACAACATGATTTTCGCCTACTTCTTGGGAATGTGTTCCTATTTGGCAGTGTCGAAAAATGTGAAGACTGCTCTCGGATTGGGTGCTGCCGTGACATTCGTGTTATTGGTGACTGTTCCTATCAACTATTTGTTGGAGAATTACGTCTTGGCTCCCAATGCGCTTGTTGAGGGTGTTGATTTGAGCTTCTTGAGCTTCATCCTTTTCATCGCAGTCATTGCGGGTATTGTACAAATTGTGGAGATGGCGGTGGAGAAATTCAGTCCATCCCTCTACGCTTCATTGGGTATCTTCTTGCCATTGATCGCTGTGAACTGCGCCATCATGGGTGCCAGCTTGTTTATGCAACAACGTCACTTCGAGAACATCGGTGCGTCGTTTGTATATGCGTTGGGCTCTGGTATTGGATGGTTGGTCGCTATCGTAGCGTTGGCTGCTATCCGTGAGAAGTTGGCCTATTCAAATGTGCCAGCCCCTCTTCGCGGCTTGGGTATCACCTTCATCTCTGTAGGTTTGATGGCCATGGCATTTATGTGTTTCTCTGGTTTAACCATTTAATACGGGTTATAGACAATGGATGTAACATTAATTTTAACAAGTATCGTAGTATTCCTTGTCATCATCTTGGCATTGGTAATACTCTTGCTCGTCGCGAAGAACTTCTTGGTCTCTTCGGGCGCCGCAAAGATCACCATCAATGGTGAAAATGAGTTGGAGGTTGAATCAGGCTCATCTTTGTTGAGCACTTTGGCTGTCAATAATGTTTACTTGCCATCCGCTTGTGGTGGTAAGGGTGCCTGCGGACAGTGTAAGTGTCAAGTAGAAGAGGGTGGTGGTGAGATTCTCCCATCTGAAAAAGGATTCTTCTCTCGTAAGGAACAAAAGGACAACTGGCGCTTGGGTTGCCAAGTAAAGGTGAAGGGTGATATGACCATCAAGGTTCCTGAGTCTGTCATGGGTGTTAAGGAGTGGGAGTGTACCGTTATTGGCAACAAGAACGTGGCTACATTCATCAAGGAGTACAAGGTGGCTTTGCCTAAGGGTGAGCACATGAATTTCGAGCCTGGATCTTACGCTCAGATTCGTATCCCTAAGTACGATATCGATTACAACAAGGATTTCGATAAGTCGCTTATTGGTGATGTATATCTCCCAGCTTGGGAGAAGTTCGGTCTCTTCGACCTCAAGCAAAAGAATGATGTCGAGACCATTCGCGCCTACTCTATGGCCAACTATCCTGATGAGGGTGACATCATCACTTTGAATGTGCGTATCGCTACTCCTCCTTTCAAACCAAAGGATCAAGGTCCTGGTTTCATGGATGTCCCTTGTGGTATCGCTTCTACATACATCTTCTCCCTCAAGCCAGGTGATAAGGTGATTATGTCAGGACCTTACGGAGAGTTCCGTCCACAATATGGTACAGGCCGTGAGATGATCTGGGTCGGTGGTGGTGCCGGTATGGCTCCTCTCCGTGCGCAAATCATGCACATGTTGAAGGGTAATGGTATCGCTCCTGAGGATCGCAACCGTCCTATGCACTACTTCTATGGAGCACGTGCGATGGAGGAGATCCCGTTCTTGGATGATTTCTTGCAATTGGAGAAGGATTTCCCTAACTTCCATTTCCATTTGGCTTTGGACCGTCAGGATCCTAAGGCTGATGCGGCAGGTTTGAAGTATACTCCAGGATTCGTGGCACCAGTAATGGGTGATACCTATTTGAAGCAACACGAGAATCCAGAGGATTGTGAGTACTACTTGTGTGGACCTCCAATGATGGCGAAGACCGTTCTTGATTTGCTCCACAGTTTGGGCGTTGAGGACGATATGATTCGCTTCGATAACTTCGGTGGATAATCGCTTGATTATACATGCAAAAAGGCGGAACTTTTTAAATGTTCCGCCTTTTTTAGTTTCGGTTTTAATAATCTTGACCGAAGATTGGGTACCGAGGATTATGCGCAAGGTTTAGAAATTGTCCACGTGTACTTCGAAGTAAGCTTGTGGGTGTGCGCAGGTAGGGCAAACCTCTGGAGCCTTCTCTCCAACCACGATGTGACCGCAGTTTCTGCACTCCCAAACTTTCACCTCGCTCTTAGCGAATACCTCTTGTGCCTCGATGTTGTGAAGCAATGCGCGGTAGCGCTCCTCGTGACGCTTCTCGATAGCGGCTACCAAACGGAACTTCTTCGCCAACTCAGGGAATCCCTCCGCCTCGGCGGTCTTAGCGAATCCTTCGTACATATCTGTCCACTCGTAATTCTCGCCATCGGCAGCCTCTTTCAGATTCTCTGCGGTCGAGCCGATTCCGTTCAACTCTTTGAACCACATCTTAGCGTGTTCCTTCTCGTTGTCCGCTGTCTTGAGGAAGATCTCTGCCATTTGTTCGAAGCCCTCCTTCTTTGCCTTTGAGGCGAAGTAGGTGTACTTGTTGCGTGCTTGACTCTCGCCGGCGAATGCGGCCTGCAAATTCTTTTCAGTCTGTGTTCCTGAATATTTCGTTGCCATATAAAAAGATTTAATTGAGTAAATAGTGATTTTTATAATCGCAAATATAATTTTTTTCCACGGAGGATGCGGGCTGTAAATAGTGTGATTTTTTGTCCGTTTCTTAATTTCTGTTTAGACGGGAAATTTTTTATTTTTGAAAGGCGAAACTCGTTGTTAAATTGATAAGACAACTTCTTATGGGAGAGATTTATGATATATATGCCAATTGGAATCCGTGGCATGGTTGTACCAAGGTGAGTCCTGGGTGTAAATATTGCTATGTCTATCGTCAGGATGAGATGTATGGTAGCGAGTTCTCCAGCAGTTTGGCTCGTAAGACAGGCAACTTTAATCTCCCGATGAAGCGCAAGAGAGACAAGAATTGGAAGATCGAGAGTGGCAAGGTGGTCTTCACCTGTTTTACCTCAGACTTCCTTTTGCGGGATGCGGATGAATGGCGCCCCGAATGTTGGCGGATGATGAAGGAGAGAAGCGATCTCTGTTTTATCTTTTTCACAAAACGAATTGACCGTTTGGGGGATTGTCTTCCTGATGATTGGGGTGAGGGATATGATAATGTGGTGATAGGCTGTACCGTCGAGAATCAGCAGATGGTGGACTATCGGTTGCCCATATTCAATGCGTTGCCTATTCGTCATAAAACCATTGTGGTGGCGCCCATATTGGAACCTATCGATTTGTCTGCCCATTTGAATGATACGATACAAGAGGTATCCGTTGGCGGTGAATCTGGCTTCAATGCCCGTCCTTGCGACTACGAATGGATCTTATCGATCCGAGAACAGTGTATTCGCAGGGATATTCCCTTCCGATTTCACCAGACGGGCGCTCACTTCATCAAGGATGGAAAGGTCTACCATGTGGATAGAAAGTATCAGGTGAGTCAGGCGGAGAAGGCTCATATCGACTACGGATTAGGCGACCTTTCGGTGCCGAAAACGGTTGAAATCAAACACGGCTCTTTCATTTACCCCTATAATAAAGCGCACAACTCCCCCTACCCATAATTAATGGGAAACTGCGATTCTCAAGTATTTGAAACACAACAAGTTGATATTTCAAGAAAAGGCTATTTTTTTTTCTATTTTAGGGTT
>JAZUDI010000057.1:0-45241 GCA_045639525.1 Paludibacteraceae bacterium
TCTTTTTTGCTGTCGTCGGGGTTGTTGTTCGTTCCCGTTGACAATGCAAAGGTAGGGCAAGCTTCAGGGGTGCGACGGACAGAAAAGGAAAAGCGTGCGGACAGTTTGTGAACTTCACATTTTGTACGTTTTCATGAATTGCACGTTTTTGTAAATTATTGAATTTAAGATAGATACGAATATTTACACTCCACTTGATTGAAATCCACGCAACATCGTCGTGAGGCTGATAAAAAAAGAGAAGTCAATAAGCCATTGACCTCTCTCTTCTTTGGTTAAGGGATTTTACTCTGTCATATCAAATTGAGCAGTTTCTTTTACTTTCTGATTTTCATTTCCATTTGAGATGATTATGGCTTAACGCCTATACCACTTTCAACGAATAAACCATCAGACCACATGATATAAGTATAACGTAGTGCGGAAGCAAACATATAATCCGCATAGAATATGATGCCTCCAGTACTATGATTCACATTTGCGAAATCCGGATTTTTCACTTCTGACGTAAAAAGATACACAGCAGCATTCATTCCTGTATTTGCCGTTTCCGGGTCAATGTATTTTAGCAGATCTCTATGTTCCGCACCAATATGACCCTCTTCAAAGATTTCCGCTGTATTAGCATAAGGAACGGTTTTGTCGTTTTCCAAGTGATAGAAATAAATAGGGTGTTTAGGTTCCCATCCTATTGTGAGATCGCCAAGTTCCAAGGCACGCATAAGACACTTATACTCGTTTGTGGTGGTATTAAACTCACCGGTCTCTTTATTGATAATCTTTTCCGAGAACACATCGACAGGACGCTGACGCTTCATGACGCCATTTATCGCCTTAGCAAGCACATCCGTACTTGCACCCTTGGATTTAATCAAATCAATCACGCCAGAACTCAGGAATTCCTCCGTGAAATAATCCTCTACCTTGACAGTTCGCATACACCCTTCTTCATATGCCTCTTTTGCAGCTGCTACGATGAGTGGAAGTACACATGCATATTCCAAATCATCACCTCCATTTTTATTTGTTGGTTTACCCCATTCCAGATATTGGTTTACCGTTGCAACAGCAGAATAAGGACCATCGCCACAGGCGGTTTCAAATAGTTTTACTTTGTCCTTTACCCACTGTGGACAACCTTTGCTCTCCAAATACTTGGTACAAGCCAACGCGGTGGCTCCACCCTGTGAATAACCGAGTATATGCGTCTTCATATTCTCATCAACAATCCATCCCCTTTTGTCGATTTCATCGAAGAGTGCAATCATGGCATCAATGCAATTTTTAGCTGTCACATCATGAATGAGGTATGGATGCTGTAGATGACTGCTAACACCATAGCCACAGTAGTCCGGGAAAAGAACCAAAGAGTGGTTGCTTTGGACTCCCGCCAATCTAGCCACTTTAAAATCAATAGCGTCACCTCCTGTTGGAGTTTTCCAATTATCGGTGACAGTTGGGTGACACGCTAAAAAAATATTACGAACATCCGAACCCTCTTCAAAGTCTGTAGGATAATAAACCCTGGCGGAAAGCCTAACTTTGTTTTTCTTCGCGTCGCAACTTGTATATTCAAAGTCAATATAAGGAATATCCTTTTCTCCTGTAGGAAACACGTATGCATCCAGATTTGTACTGCGAACATACGGTTGAGTGCCGAATTGTGCTTTTATCGGTAGCGTCGCAACCATTAACAACGCTAATATGTATTTTACTGTTTTCATTATTTTAATCTTTTATTTAACGATTACCTTTTGACCATTCACGATGTATATTCCACTGAAACCAGCCTCTTTGAGACGGCGGCCCATAAGGTCGTAGGCGGTCTTATTCTTTACTTCTTCTGAAGTAATAAGCGTCGAAACAACGCCAGTGGTTTCAGTTGGATCTTTCGGATCTTCTGGATCTTCTGATTCACCGCAGAGAAGACAATCTTTATCCCAAAGATCAGTGTCGATATCTTTAGGATCAAGGTAAGCCTTATTCGCTGCCACCTTCTCGTCACCCTCAACTTTGTACAAACCAATATTTTCGCCATCGTTGCCGAGCACATAAACGAAGTCGTCGCTCAGTTCATTTACGAGTTTGTCTTCGTCCAACCCCTTGAGAAGGTTTCTGTCATAAGCAGAAGAGGTACTTCCATGTGTAGCGTACGTAAGGTGTTCGATGAGATCCGACGCCGAATTCAGCTTATCCTCATTGCTGCTTTTAAGAAGTACAGCTTGCCCCTTCGTGATGACACGGTCGGCAATCTCCTCCATCTCGATGGATGTTCCATCCGTACTTGTCACTACATAAACACTGATCCAATCTGGGGCTATGTAGTTATAATCGACATCGTAGAAGGAGGCGTATCCCCCAAGACTTTTTTCGAATGAGAGATCAATCTTTGAAGTCGCAAGAAGTTTATCATTACCACTTAGAAATCTATAAATAGTTTCTATCACATTATTGGCAACATTAACGGTTCTTGTATTTCGGAATACAACACTGCCACTCTGAGCGGTGAAATCACCATTTACAAACTTGATGACACCCTCGTCCACAACATAATATCCATCATATTCTCTGCAGATCTGCGTCGTTTTTTCGCCTTTGTGCATTTCCAAATAAAAGTTGCCTTCACCTCTCAACATGCGTCCACTATTGTCAAAATGGACTTTAGATTCGTTGAAAAGATTAAAATAGGCGCCCATCGACTCTTCCTCATGGTTGCATTTGACTAGATAAACATTATCTCTAACAAGACTCTTTTCCTTGTCTATATTGACTTTCTCAAAACGTATCTCGTCAGCAAAAAACGACTTTTCCTCTCCCCGAATCAACTCGTCTAGGAATCTCGCTCCGTCAATATTCATCTTCCAAATCTCCGCATCAGAGCCGAAATAGTAAGAGTCCATGTTAAATGGCATATAAATCAAATCAAAGCGACCATTAGGGAACTTGTGAGGCAATGAAGCCCTATCGAAATCACCATCCAAACCATGGTTGAATTCTGTTACGATTGTTGTCGACGCATGTTGGAACTTCTTCCATGGGTTTGACGTGTATGTTATGTCAAGATTGTCCGCATTGGCAAGATTAGCGCTGTTGTATGTTTTGTCGTCAAAAGCGTACTCACCCGACCCTTCACCAGGGTCACCGTCAAACGCAGTAGTCACCTCAACTATTGGGCATCCAGTAAAAGCCTTGTCGGCCAACTTTACAGTTTTACCCATAAGGTAAAGATATTTGAAGTTCGAACATCCGGCAAATGCGGATTCGGCAATGGTTGGCTCGCCCAAAATGCTGGCAACCTTTAACTTGGGACAACCCTTGAAAGCCTCTTTGCCAATTTCTTTGACGTTAGCAGGAACAAGCACATAAGAAATTCCCGTATATTCTTCAAAGTACTTAGCAGGAATTCTACTAAGGCTATCACCCAAGGTTAGAGTATTTGTCTTACCCTTGGCTTTAAATGGAAGAGCCTCCATGTCATCCTTGTCGCACACCATTACTCTATCAAGAATCATCGCAACAGGTCCGCCTACAAAGTAATCATCGAAATGTAACGGCTCGGATGAGCATTCGACTAAAATCGCATCGTAACTGTCATGTGGGAAATATGACTTATAAAGATTTGTGACCTTCGGTCCTATTGTCCAAATACTTCCCGACTTTGTTTGGAATGATTCGCTGTTACCTGTAATGGTACGACCAAGGAAAACCTCCTCGAAAGATGCGCCCTTGAATTGGTTGTCATTTAAAGGCAGTACAGATTCACCATCCTCGAACCTAACAGAACGCAACTTACCGCATCCGGCAAATGCGTTTTTCCCAATAGAAGTCACACTTCCCGGAATAGAGACGGTTATCAATCCCACGCATCCGGCAAACGCATCTTCACCAATGGTCTCGGCAATAGTAGAAATACGAATCTGTGACAGATTCTTACACTCTTTAAAGAGGTCAACCGGAATCGTTTTCAAGCTGTCGCCCAAGGTGGCAGAGCTGACACCTGACCCAGCAAAAGCAGCTTCACCCACCTTAGTAATCTTAGTATTGCTAAAATTCAATGAGTCCGCCAAGTTGACACAACCTCTGAACGCATACGCTCCAATTGCGTCTAGATTATATGCATGATCAAAATTCACCGTCTTCAATGAGGCACTTCCCTTGAAAGTATTGTCTGTAATACACTTCACATAAGGACCATAGACAACCTTTTCCTTGCCGTTATACAATCCATCATAGTCTATTGAGCCATTTTCATCAATCAGCCCCTGGATGTTGCGGTTGATGTAAAGCTCCTTCGCATTGGACATTCCTGCACCGCATAATACCGCAAGATCTTTTTCAAGAGAATTGTCATTACCCATAAAGTAAACACGCTGTACGCCAGTGCAACCCTCAAAGAGTTCATAATCTCCCAATCGTGGGGCTTCTACCTCGCTAGCGATATGTGCGACATGCGGTCCCTAGTAGATATCTGTGATACTTGTTTTATCTTTAAACGGCACACCTCCAAATACTCCATCTATGTCCCACTTCACATTCTTACCCACATAGATCTTCTCCAAAGCACAATCAGAAAAGGTAGAAGAGGCGAATTTGATGCTGCTTGTGCTATTGGGGAGAGCATCAGCGATGTGTAGATACTTAAGTTTTTCGCAGCCCATGAATGTATTTGTACCTATCCTTGTCACTGTTCTTGGGACGAAGCAATATTCAATATCGCTGTTTACCAAAGCATAAGATTCGATTTTTGTAACGACAAAATTCTCACCCTCAAAGTTGATGGTTTCGGGTACGTGGACTGCTTTTACTGCTCGGCTCACAAGTCCCTTCACAGCAGCTGTCCCATCATCGTAAAGTTCATAATCAATGTTGTCGATAGAAGTGAATTGTCTGTTCTGCAAAGGTTCGATATTCTTTGATTCTAGGGCTCCACACATTGAGCAAATTTGATTCTCGAACTCATGGCTACACTCTGCGATATCATCCCTAAATGTATTGCCACCATCTGTGCTTGTAATCAGTTTGCTTCCTTCCACTTTGAACGGATAAGGATACTTGCCATTCTGATACCACACCACACCCTTTCTGCCGTTTTTGTTGAGCATGTAGCAGAGCTTACCGCTACTGAGGTCCTCATCAGTTATCTTTGTAGCGTAAGACACAGATTGAAGTGGCACAGGGGTTGTATATTTGAGGTATGTATAAGTGTAATAGTTGTTCAGACAAACATCGCCTTCATCCATCTTGTCAGTGAAAAAATTAGGAACACTGAAATCTTCTTGGTATTGACCGAAATCAGGAGCCACATAGCAACTCTTCATTTTCACATTATGCTCGTTTACACCAACAAGACCACTCCGTGGTTTCATAGCTGGAATTAAGCCGATATATGCGCAATTCTCGAGGAAACACATGCCATGCGCAATGCCCACAAGTCCTCCTCGATTACCAGAATTCACTATCGCATCACTAATACAATTCTGTAAAACAGTCCCCGTAGCATCATTTACGATGGAACCAGTATAACCTTTTACATCCTTATTGTATACCTCCCCCGTCACTTTAAGATTCCGAATCACACAACCCGGTTTAGTATATTCAAAAAGCGCCGTTGTCTTATAATAATTTTTTTCATCACTAAATCTCACAGTATGGCCCCTTCCATCGAATGTACCTCTGTAGTGGAATTGTTCATCGCCTTCTCCGATAGGATTTACCACTGTGATGTCGGCTTCCAGCACCGCATTGGCGTACGGATTACCTGTTGCTACTATCTGACGGAACGTCTCATAGTCCGCATCAGATTTGATGATGTAATAGCCGTTCGGGTTCTTCGGCAACGTTGGTTGCTGAGCGAACAACGGCATCGCCAGGGTAGCCGCAAATAGCATCACCAGCGAAATCACTGTTTTCTTTAGTCCTAAATTCATATTTATTTGCTTACATTAAATACAATCAAACATAACTCCATCAATACACTTCAAATCATCAACCCCCACTTCAATTCGTGTGTCCGAGAAAAACGGCGCAAAATTACAAAAAATAATTTAATATGCAACAGAAAAAAACTGTATAAACGACTATGATCTACATACGTTTACAAGCCCTAAGAGATAGTAAGAGGGAAGGTCATGAGCAACTGATTATGACCGTCTTCGTATCGATAGGTGATGTCTGTCATATATTGCTTGACAAGTAGAATGCCGAGTCCTCCAATCGGTCGATTTTCAGCCGAAAGGCTAATATTTGGATCCTCGACTTGTGTGGGGTCAAAGGGGATGCCTTGGTCATCGAGTGTGAATCGCAAGTAATTTGGCAGACGTTCCGCTATCAGTGTGATAGGCATGCCTTGTATATCATTTTCAGGAATAGTCACGAGGGGTTATCACGCTTCTTTCTCCTTAACCCCAAATATTCTTCTAAAAGGCAAAGCCAACATCAGTTCAACGCAATGATGTTGGCTTTGCATCTATAGCAAGCATAGAATTAAAACAAAGTGCAAAGCAGCAAGACAACGGCCCAACAACAAGCTCCTATGATCAGCATAAGTTTACGAGTCGCAGTATCTTTTATCTCTTGTTGGTAAACACCTGTTTGATAAGCTGGGTAATAAATGTTATTCGTTTTCATATCGTTAAATATTTAATTGTTAATGAATCTTGTTTGCTTGTCCCGGGGAGTTTTTTGTTTCGCCATGGATATTGCGACTGACATTCCTGCCATCACCGGCGTTCCCCATACAACCCTAATCGTGAATTCAAGCTAATGCGCAAAGCAGCAAGACAACGGCCATATAAATAGCACCTATGATCAGCATGCGTTTACGAATCTTAAGATCTTCGATTTCTTGTCGAGTGGCATCCGTTGGAAAAACTGGGAAATAAGTATCATTCGTGCACATAACCTTAAAATTTAATTGTTAATCATTTAAATTCACTGTCTTGGGGATTGTCTTTCCTTCCCGTTGACAATGCAAAGGTATGGCGCGATTCCGGGGCACCGCGGACAGTTGATGAAAAGCGCACGGACAGGTTGTGAACTTCACATTTTGTACGTTTTCACGAATTGTACATTTATGTAAATTATTGAATATTAGAAATATAGAGGCGAACTGAATTCGCCCTATTGGAATTCAGATAGTGAATTCATCTCAGTTAACGGATTAGATTTTTCAGATAGTTTTGTTATAAGGTCGCCTGCCGACTACTTGATAAAGCAGGCGAATATTCATTTGTCGCCTCGCAACTTTTTCGGCAACTTCTTCCAAACCTCGTCGTAGGCGTGTCGCACCCACTCACGGATCTGTTCGTCGGTCACATCACGGTCAAACCAGACTTGGTTCCAATACTTCTTGTTCCAATGGTAGGCCCCCTCAACGGCTTGGTAACGCTCACGGAGCTCAATGGCCAGTTCGGGATCGCACTTCATGGAGGCGATATCGGGGCGATCCATCGAGACGCATGCGAAGATTTTTCCATGCAGACGGAAGACCAACACTTGATCATCGAAGGGCATATCCTCTGTTGCCAAAGGCAGGGAGAGGCAATATTCTCTGAAAGACTCTATATCCATCTTTATGGTCGATTTATATTCTTAATTCTTAAATTTCTCTACCACCATTTCAGCTCCAACAACGATAGTTGATACGCATACTCCGCATCCGCCACCATCTTCACCATATCGTAATAGGTGGAACGGGATGAGAGGTAATCCACCACATTGATTTGGCCAGCGTTGAAGGCTTTGTCCAGTAGCTCGCCTCCTTGGTAAGCGGATAGAATCGATTGATACTCCTCCCAGACGGATTGCTGCATCAAGGTACGGTCGTAAATGGCTTTCAACTCATTGCGCTTCTGCAATTGGAGATCCTGACGATTCGCCTCTGCCGCCTGTCGGGCCATCGATGCGTGTTTCACCTTGTTCTTCTGTTGCCAGAGCGGAAGGGATATGCCTAAGGTGAAGCCATTGTAGCGGTCGGCGTCGGTCCATTCGCCCGTATAACCCGCTGTCAGGTCAGGAATGTTTTGTACCCTTGCCATAGATAGTGTTTTTTCGCCTAAATGCACCTCTTCATCCGCCATCAATAATTGCGGATGATTTTGCGAAAGTTGTGCGAATAGCGTGTCGAAATTCTTTTCGAACGAACCATTCGCATATGGTTGCCCTTCAAAAAAGAGGGTTTCGCCACCATTCATCAAGGAGAGTTCCGCCAAGAGGTTCTCACGTTCAAGGGCCAAGTTCTTGCATTCGCCCGAAGCCTGCATATAGGCCAATAGGGCTCTATTGTGCTCCAAGGAGGAGATAGTGCCGCTCTCCATCATCCGTTTAGTGGTCTCGGAGAGTCTCTTCGTATCGGCCAACAGGGCATTGTAATGGTCTTGCATCCGTTTGTTGTGGGCCAACTTCACGCACAATACCTCCGCCTGCTTCAGTACCTCTCTACGACTCATCTCGTATTGAAGAGCCAACAAATTGGATTTCGTATTGGCCACCGCCCGCTGGCGACCAGAGATCTTAGAGAAGTCGAGGGTCTGCGTCACCGTCAGATTACGCTTCTTTCCCACCTCACTGGGAGATCCCCAGCAATAATCGAATGCCACCTGCGGATTTTCCAAGGTGAGATCGGTTTTGTTCTCCATGAGCTGCACATCCAACTGGTTACGAAGCGTGCGTAGTGAGATGTTGTTCTTCTCCACCGACTCCAAGATAGACTCCGTCTGCGCAAAGAGCGGAAGAGTCATGCAAGTGAATATTATACTTAAATATTTTATATTCATAATCTTACTTATTTTTCATCAATTTGGACCAAACAAGTGGTACCACATATCCATTCAGGAAGGTGGAGGTCAATAGTCCACCCAAGATCACCTTTGCCATCGGGCTCTGGATCTCGTTACCTGGCAAATCACCGTTCAAAGCGAGTGGAATCAGTGCCAAGGCGGAGGTCAAAGCGGTCATCACGATAGGATTCAATCGATCTAGGGAGCCCTTGATAATCGCCTCTTTCAGCGTGACGCCACCGCTCTCCAGATCGTTGTAGCGATCCACCAGGAGCATACCGTTGCGGGTAGCGATGCCAAAGAGCGATATGAAACCGATGATGGATGGAATGCTGATGACACCTCCTGTCAAGGATACCGCGAATACGCCACCGATCAAAGCCAATGGCAGGTTCAGCAGGATCACCAAAGATTGGCGGGCGCTCTTGAATTGCTTATATAGCAGGAAGAAGATCACCAAGATGGAGAGGATAGAGGTAAGCATCAAGGTGCGGGAAGCCTCCTCCTCGCTTTCAAACTGACCGCCATATTCGATGTGATAACCATCGGGGATATGCACGTTATGATTGATCTCCTTGCGAATCTGTTTCACGACGCTATGAAGGTCGCGGCCCTCCACATTGGCTGATACGACCACCTTGCGGGAGACATTCTCCCTATTGATGGTATTCGGACCCGAAGTGGAGGTGATGTCCGCCACATAGGAGAGGGGAACTTTTCCCGATTTGGTATCGATAAGCATGGATTTGATCGCCTCGATTCCCTCTCTTGAATCCTCCCTTACCTTGACGGTCAGGTCGAAGGTTTTATCGCCCTCGTAAACTTGCGAGACTACCTCTCCGCCCAACATCACATTGACGAATTCAGAGAATTCAGGCACGGAGATGCCATAGCGGGTGAGGAGGTCGCGGCGGGGGGAGATCTTCAATTGCGGGCGCTCTATCTGTTGCTCCACATTCAAATCAGCGATGCCATCGATGTGGTCGATATTCTTTTTGATTTCATTACCCAATAGGAAGAGTCGATTCAGATCGGAGCCGAATATCTTGATGGCGATATTGGCCTGCGTGCCCGAAAGCATCGCATCGATTCGGTGGGAGATGGGTTGGCCAATCTCCACCGCCACGCCTGGCAGGCGCCCCATCTTCTGACGCACCTCCTTCATCATGGCCGCCTTGGAGCGGTGGCAAAGTTCGAATGGTGCCTCAATCTCGGATACGTTGACGCCCAATGCGTGTTCGTCCAACTCCGCGCGACCGGTTTTGCGGGCCACGGTTTTGATCTCAGGAATGGTCATGAGGATCTCCTCCGCCATACGTCCCAGTCGATCAGATTCCTCTAGGGAGACGCCTGGAACGGTGCTGACGTTGATGGTTAGGGATCCCTCGTTGAAGTTGGGCAGAAAACTTCTTCCTTGGAATAAGAAGAGGATGAGCGCACCGATGAAGAGGGCTGTCACGGTGCCTAAGACGATCTTACCATGCGCCAAAACCCATTGCAGGGAGGCGGCGTAGATTCGTTTTAATCCGTTGGCGATAAAGGGCTCTTTGGCCTCTTTGTCGCTATTACCCAACAGAAAACTACACAACACTGGCGTCAGCGTGAGCGCCACCACGGTTGAGGCGAAAAGCGAAAGGATGAAGGCTACGCCCAACGGTATCAGCATGCGTCCCTCCATGCCTGATAGGAAGAAGAGCGGCACGAAACTCACTACGATGATGAAGGTGGAATTAAGGATCGGTAGGCGTACCTCGCGGGAGGCCTCAAAGACCACCTCGACAACGGATCTGCGAGCCTCAACAGGGAGCATGCGGTTCTCTTTCAGGTGTCGATATACATTCTCCACATCGACAATCGCATCGTCCACCAACGAGCCGATGGCGATCGCCATGCCACCAATACTCATGGTGTTGATGGTAAAGCCCATGTATTTGAGCGAAAGGATGGAGACCAACAACGAAAGTGGGATGGTAACCAAGGAGATGATGGTCGTGCGGATATTCATCAAGAAGAGGAATAAGACGATCACGACAAAGATGGCTCCTTCGAAAAGCGCCTTTTTGATATTGCTGATGGAACTCTCAATGAAACGGGATTGGCGGAAGACATCCGTGGAGAGCGTCACAGACGAGGGGAGATCCTCTCTCATCTCTTCGATGGTTTGGTCCAATTTCTCCGTCAGGTCGAGGGTGCTCATGTTGGGTTGCTTGGTGATGGTCAGCAACACCGCCGCCCTCCCTTGGTGGGAGGCGAGGCCGATTTTGGGTTCCTTTGCCCCAATCTTCACCTCGGCGATATCGCTCAACATGATCATATTGCCGTCGCGAAGTTTGACCAGCGCTTTGCCTAACTCTTCGATGGAGGCGGTAGCCACGACGCCACGGATGATGTATTCGTTGCCGTATTCATACATCACACCGCCTGCCGCATTGGTGTTCATGCCTCTGACCATCTCCATCACCTCATCCATGGAGACGCCCTTGTCCCGCATTCTTTCCAGATTCAGGAGAATTTGGTACTCTTTGATGTCGCCGCCCATAACCGATACTTGCGCCACACCTCCCGTAGCTAACAAGCGTGGACGCACACGCCAATCCGCCAAGGTGCGGAGTTCTTCCATGGAGAGAGAATCGGAGGTGAGGGCGACGATCATCAATTCACCCAAAATGGAGGATTGCGGCCCCAAAGTGGGTTGTCCCACACCTGTCGGAAGTGTTTCGCCGATCATCGCCAATTTCTCGGAGACGACTTGGCGGGCGATGTAGATATCTGTTCCCCAGTCAAATTCCACCCATACAACTGAAAAGCCATTGGTGGAGGAGGAACGGACACGGTTCACATTGGTGGCGCCATTGACGGCGGTCTCTATTGGGAAGGTCACCAGACGCTCCACCTCTTCGGCGGCCATGCCGTTGGCTTCGGTCATTACCACCACGGTAGGGGCATTGAGGTCTGGGAAGACATCCACGTCCATGGTCTTGGCAGTGTATAATCCCCCGACAAGGAGAAGGAGGGAAGCCACCAAGACAAAGATTCTGCTATTAAGGGAAAACCTAATAATCTTATCCAACATAGTCGTAAAGTTTTATGGGATATTAATGATTATGGTTGTGAGCGGGAATGGCCGCTGAGTTGGAGGCGAGGCGAACCTGTGTGGATCCGTCTGTCACCACCTTGTCCCCCTCGTTCAGACCTGAAATGATCTCCACCCTTTCGCCGTTGTTTTGTCCCAACTTCACCTCGCGTCGCACGAAACACTCCGACTCATGCTGCACATAGACAAAGAATATGCCTTGTGACTCCGCTAAGGCTGATACTGGAACAGAGAGCACCTTCTCATTGGGTTGAAGCAGTAGGAATACCTCCGCGAATGCGCCTGATACGATGTTACCCACATTGTTGAACTCGAAAGTGACCGGTACGGTTCCTGAGTTTTCCGCCGAACTCTTGCCGACGGAGAGCAAGCGACCGCCCATCTCGGAGATTTTATAAAGATGGTCGTCATAGGTCATCTTAAAATGGGCGCTCCGCACACCGTTTAGGAGGTGGAAATAGCGTTCCGATACATCGGCCCGAAGTTGCATCTTTTGGTTTTTAGCGATCACGGCGATGGGGCGACCCATCTCCACATACTCTCCCGCGCCTACCAGAAGATTCTTCAGATAACCCTTCATCGAAGAGATAATCGCTACTCCCTTTCCGGAGGCCTTTACCGCAACGGCGGAGTAGGCGTTTTTCGCCTGTTCGTAGCGCAGTTTAGCATCTTCAAACTCCCTGGCAGTCACAATCTTATCCTCTACAAGGCTCTTTAAGCGTTCATATTCCGCAGTGGCGGCCGTCAATTCGTTTTTAAGTTTGGTGACCACGTCACCCTCTGCCATGTTTTGGGAGGAGATGTGGGCGATGGATTCTCCGTTGGATATGCTCTTTCCCTCCGCCAGCGATCCGTTTGCGAAGGAGATGATGCCGCTGACGGGTGCCACCAAGGTCACCTCGTCGCCTGAGGCGGAGATGATCTTTCCACTCGCCTTGATCACATGGGCGAATTCCCCCGCTGTGACGGTCTCGGTTTTGAGGCCAGCCTCTTGGGCTTGTTGGCAAGTGAAGGCGATCTCCCCGTCGGGATGGTTGCCACTCTTTTCGTGTTCGTGATCGTGTGCATGGAGGTGATCATGATCGTCTTCCTCCTCTTCGTCGTGATGATCCTCATCGTGGTCATCGTGTAGTTCATGTTGATGGCCTTCATGCGTGTGGGCATGACGCTGGCAAGATGTCAACATATAGGCGCAGACCCATATGCTAATGAAAAATATTTTTCGCATTGTATTGATTTATTGATTATTACAAAATAGTATTCGCTGTAAATAATCAACAAAATGGGGGTGCGCGGAACAGGCGGGAGGTATTATACTCTTGTATAGGTATTCGTTCGTTTAATCTGTTGTAGTGGGCAGTAGTTCCCCTTGTATCGTATGAAAATAGGAAGATATGTTCGTTGAGGAATTCATTCAATCGGAGGTAGCACACCATTAAACCCAGTCCTGATTGAAGGGTGGGTTTCACGAAGTTTTGGATGGAGAGCGGACAGTTGTCGTCTCCCCTGTGCGAATCCTTGTCGTCGTGGTGGCAATGGTGGTCGGTGTGTTCATCGTTCCACTCGCCGTCGATTTCGCAGACTTCGTAGGTAAGACAAGCCTCCCGGCCGTGATGGTGGTGAGGGATGAGAGAAGTGGTCAATATCGTGGTCACGGCCATGCAGATGACACCGAGTGCCATCATACTGAAGCGGTTCCGGATGGATTTAAACGATATTTTTTTCATCTCCCTGATTATTGTTTGAACATCGCAAAGATAACCATTTTCAATTGCAACTCGGTTGCAATATGGTCCGATGGGTGAATTTATATCAAATTATGGATCAAGCGATAGGCGATCGATCCTGGTTGCGGCGTGGCGGGGCATCCCTCACGGTCGAACCATTGCGCGTCGGAGATCTCGTCCTCCTGCGTCTTGATCTCCCCGCTCTCGTATTCGGCGGTGAAGGCCATCATCAATTGGTCTGGGAAGGGCCAGCTTTGGCTACCGCAGTAGCGGATATTTTTGACTTGGATGCCCACCTCTTCCGCGATTTCCCGACGCACGGCGTGCTCGGCGGTCTCACCCACTTCGATGAATCCCGCGATGCAGGCGTAGACATCCTGGTTGCGTTGCACATGGCGGGCCAAGAGGATTTTGTCGCCCTTGTTCACCAAGATGATGACACATGGTTCGATTCTTGGGAAGTAGGTTTTTTCACAATGGCTGCAAACCCTGGCGGTCAACTCCGCATGATCCTTCAACGCTCCGCCGCATTTGCTGCAGAACTGATTGTCCCTGCGCCAAGAGAGCAAAGCCCGTGCGCGTGCGAGACGGAAACTGCTCTCCTCGTCATTCTCCGCGAAAAATTGGCGAATTGTCTTGAGGAGATACCCCTCTGGCGCCTCTGAAATATTTAGCCCCAAAGCGCACACTTGAAAGGTGGGCTCATCGAAAAAATCAGCCTCCGGGTGTTCACGCTTCAGTTGACATAAATCGTTGAAATTCAGGTTTGAACCATCCTTTTTCACCAATAGTTCTTTACCCACCAACGCGAAACAGTCGCTAACTGTCTGGGTAGGATTCACAATCATTGCCATTCTTTTATCTCCTTGAGTCTCTATGTAGGCAAAGTTAGGATATTTGGGTGGAAATTAAAACAGAGGTTTCAAGAAATAAAAAGAGGGGATAGGCTTCTTCCCAGAAGCCCGATCCCCATCGAGGAAAGTACAAAATAGGATTTTATAATCGTCAAATTCGTTCACTTAATTCCACATCTTGGAAAAATAGGGCGGTATAATCGTCACCGACCAGACGCATCCGTTCGATGATCGCCGTAATGGTCTCCTCCTCTTCCACCTGTTCGGTGACGAACCAATGAAGAAATACCGCCGTGGCGTGGTCATGTTCGGTGGCGGCCAATTCACACAGATTGTGGATCATGTTCGTCACCCGCTTTTCATGTTCCAACGCCTCCTCGAACATCTTTACGAGGGATCCCCAGGAGGTCGGGAATTCCTGTATTGGGCGCAACTCCACATGGGCGGATTGGTCCTCCATGTAATCGATGATCTTGAAGGCATGCTGCATCTCCTCCTCATACTGTTTTCTAAACCAGTGGGCGGCGCCTCGCCAACACATTTCGGCGGCAGCCATCGACATGGAGAGATAGAGAAACGCGGACCATGTCTCCGCATTGATTTGGGCGTTCAGCGCGCTGCTCATTTTTGAACCTATCATAGTCTTTTAATTTTTTGGATTAGTAATAACATTCATCGTAACGTTTTTTGAAATCGACACTCCATAATCCATGTACGTTGCAATAGGCATAGATGGCGATGGGGTGGCATTTCTTACAGCAGAAGGTCACCTGTGGGGGATCGTTGGGTTGAAGGCGCACGAATTGTCCACCCTTCTCCGTCTCCAGGTAAACCCATTGGATATGGTGATCCTTCTCCATGGGATGAGGCTTCTCGCCGATCTCGACCGTAAGGATGTTGTCCCTCACGGAAGAGAGGAAGGGAAGATGCTTCTCGTTTCCCTCCTCCATCTCCTTGGGAACAAGCGCTACCATCTCTTTGCCGCAGCAGGAGAGGTTTCTTCCTGAGTCTGTGATTTTCACCACAATGTTGCCGCAAATGGGGCAATGATAAAATCGAATGTTCATGTTCAGTCATCTTAAATTTTACAAAACCAATATCTCTTCGCAATCGATTGACATGACAAAAGTAGGGGTGGTTGGGGGTAAAGTGTTCATCTAATATTTGCGTCGCATAATTGATAAAATCAATGATATTTATTGATGTAAATTGCATATATATCAATATATTTGCCAATACTTAATTATTTCGTTATGACATTACAGCAATTAGAGTATGTTGTCGCAGTGGACAAATACAGACATTTTGTGAATGCGGCCGAGTCTTGCGGCATCACCCAATCAACGCTCAGTTCTATGCTTCGTAAGTTGGAGGAGGAGCTGGACATAGTGATATTTGATCGTAATAGCCATCCCATTCGCCCGACCAAGGCGGGTGAGGCGATTATCCAGCAGGCGAGGGTGGTTCTATATCACTCCAAACAGTTGATGGAGATGTCGATGAGCGAGCGCCAAAAGGAGTGTGGACACATCAACTTGGGTGTTACGACCACCATTGCGCCCACCCTTATGCCGAAACTCTTCAAGTATGTGAGTGGTTTGAAGGATGTGACACTGAACGCCAAAGAGCTTTACCGTGACAATATTGTGCGGATGTTGAAGCGGGCCGAATTGGATATGGCCATCATGTCGTTGCCCGAACAGGATAGTGATCTGTTGGAGATTCCATTGTATAAGGAAAAGTTGTGGGCCTTTGTTTCGCCCAATGATCCGCTCTCCGAGGAGGAGTCCATTGATTTCTCCAATATGCCGCATGAGCGTCTTTGGGCCTTGAAGCACGAGATCTGTTTTCAACAGCAGATCGCAGGCCTAAGCAGCTGCGAGTCGATCAACAGTTCGAAATACGAGTCGGGAGATGTCGCCACGCTTTTGTGGATTGTGGAACAAAATGAGGGGTTCACCGCTATTCCCGAATTGCAGATCCCTCTTATTCGGGAGGAGCATAAGCATCTGGTCAAGCCCTTTGTCAACCCTACGCCGGTAAGGCAGGTATCGCTCTTTGTCCGCAACGACTATGTGCGGGAGAGCCTGTTGAATCTGATGGTGCAGGGTATTCGGCAGATCATTCCAGTGGATATGCAGGACGAGATGATGCAGAAAAATATGATTAGGATATAAAAAATCGGAGGTGTCGAGGTTTCGCCCGGCACACCCGATTCATTAATCTTTCATAAATCAATAAGGATAGTTACCTGATCGGGCACCCTTCATGATACCATCAAGCGCTGTTGGATTGATGACGGAATTGTCCTGATTCGAGTTTTTGTCGCGGTTGAAGATATTGCCTGGCGTCTCCCATAGGAAAGGAACGATACCACTGTTTTTGGCGGAACGGTTCACATACTCGTAGTAGTAGGCGCGCGACTCCTCGAAGGTCTGTTGTTTGCCAGCGGCTGTCACGTCGCGGTTCATCACGGCATACTCACCCAAGATGACAGGAATACCCTTGTTCACATATTTGTTCTTCATCTTGGCGAACTCCCCATCCACATAGGCCTCGTTGCACCAGCCGTTTGCGCCCACGGAGCGGTTCACACCATTGATGTAGATGTTATCATATTGTTTGCCCCAGAAATAGTGTGCGTTACCCCAATCGGCATCCTCCTCCATCAAGGCGTAGGTGTAAGGGTAGAAGTGGACCTCCATCATCATACGGCCCTCCACCACATCGGTAGGCATCACATCATATTCGATAGCCTTGTCGATGGCGGTACTTGGCGCCTGTACGATCAAATTACGGAGGGCGTTGTTGCCTCCCGTCTCACGAACCGTGTTCACAAATGTTTGGTGGTAACTCTTCAAGACGGATGCCTCCTCCGCGTTATTGGCGTCCGGTTCATTGGCGGAAGCGAAGAGCAGATGCTCGTCATACTCCCTGAAAGTAAGGGCAATCTGTTTCCACAAGGCGGCCTGCTCCCTGTTCACGGCATCTTGCATGTTCTTGGTACAGTTCTTTTCCAACCATCCGTTGTCCCAGTGGATATTGAGGATGACGTAGAGTTCATCGTTCATCGCGAAATCCACCACCTCCTTGATACGGGCCATCCATACGGGATCGATCTCATAAGTCTGTGGATTGGACTCGTGTGAGTGCCAAGCCACCGGAATTCTGACTGCATTGAATCCAGCCTTTTTGTAGGCGTCCAACAACCCTTGGGTGACCTTGGCGGCACCCCAACAGGTCTCCTCATCCTCGCACCAACTGCCGACAGCCTCTAATGTGTTGCCGATATTGATACCGGCGAACATCTTTGCCGCCAAAGTCTTTGCGTCGCTTGGCATGGCGTTTTTATCCGCAACCGGATCCTTTTCAGGATTCTGCTCCGGCGTCTCTTGGACCTCAAAGGTTACGCTGTCCACGTCGGCTATGTTGTAAACAACTGATTGACCATATCTCCAAACCATCATCTTGTCTTGTGCGACGAGGGTTGTGGATAGGGCCATTGATAGTACAGATAATGCAAAAATTCTCTTTTTCATGATAATGACAATCGTTTTTTTCTAGTGTTAGTGCGGTAAAATTAGTGCAATTAAGAGTGGATGGATATGAAAATTAAGTCAAAATATGCATTTGGGGTCTATTTTTTTAATAAATATGGTCGAGATAGCTCATTATATTTGAAATGCGCAAGAGTTTGTGTAATATTGTGGAGTCACAATGTTATGTCCGATGAAAAGATCGTTTTTAAACTATATACTCTTTTTACTTTGTCTCCCTATGGGAGCCTCCGCATCGATATTGATGCAGACAGGGTTCGAGAACCACGAGTCACATACCCCTTTCACACGTGACCTTTGGCAGGAGGAGGGTTTCCAAACCGCTGATTGGGACCAGGGCTTGAAGGATCGTACCGAAGTGGAGGAGCAAGTGGCGGCGCAAGGTCTTCATGCGTTGCGGGTGATGTATCCCAAAGGGGAATTTGGCCCTGCCTATACGGGGTGTCAGATTTCGCTTCTTTTTCCTTCACGCGATGAGGCGTATGCCAGTTATTACCTCCGTTTTTCCGAAAACTTCTCTTGGGGAACCACCTATTATGGGGGTAAACTGCCTGGATTAGCAGGTGGAAAGAATTGCTCCGGAGGACAAAATTGTGATGGCACGAATGGATGGTCGGCTCGATTTATGTGGCGTGGTGGTGGTAAATTGATCCTCTATCTCTACGATATGCTGAAGCCTGATACCTATGGTTTGGATATTCCCCTTGTACACCAAGACGGATCTCCCGTGGTCGCCGAGCGGGGCAGATGGTACCATATCACCGAACGTGTTAAAATGAACTCCTCTCCTGACAAGGCGGATGGCGAGGTACAGGCTTGGGTGGATGGCGAAGAGGTACTTTTCATCACAGGAAGGAAATTCACCACCTGCGATGTGAAGATTGATAATTTCTACATTTCAACCTTTCATGGCGGGGATGATGAGGGATGGTGTCCGACCGATACCTGCTACACTTTCTTTGACGGTATTCGGGTGGGTACCACCTATGAAGATGTCTCCTACCAGCATTGCCGGAAGCCAGATGCAGGAAACGACCAGGCACTTTGTGCGGTGGGAAGTGCGCAATTGGCTGTGGATATGCCAGCCGCCTATCGTGTGAAATGGAGTCGTGACGGACAATTCATCCATGAGGGTGATCGCCTCTCAGCGACCATGCCTGGCACCTACATTGTGGTGGCGGATAGCGCACAATGTTCCCAAAACGATACTGTTCAACTCTTTGATAAGTTGCATGTGGATTTGAAGGCGGATGAACTCATCTGCGCCTCCTCCTTTGTGACGTTGCGGAGCAATTTGGCTGGCGATCAACTCTCTTTCCAATGGTTCAAAGATGGGGAGTTGCTTAATGGCGAAACAAAGGCGTCGTTGACCACCAAAGAGGCGGGCCACTATCGTGTCGTCGTCTCCGCTGAAAATTGTGGAGAGAGTAGTGATACCCTCACACTCACCTCCGGACTTCTCGCCGTGGAGGATGTGGCTGGGGAGGCAGGTGAGGAGATGGAGATCAAACCACTGCTGGATGGCATCTACAGTTGGTGGAGCGAAACGGGTGAACACCTGGGCATCGGTCCCTCCTATCGCACCACGTTGCCGTTAGGAGAGCATTATATCTTTGTGAAGGATGAGAACGGGTTCAGTGGAACGGTCGGCAAGAAGGGCATCTCGGAGAATGCTTGGACAAGGAGCAATTTCGACAAGGAGTTTATGCAATTCACCGTGGAGCGTGAATTGACCATCGACTCCATCTCCATCTATCCGACTAAGGCCTTAGAGGCTACGTTGAACATTGTTGATGAGGCTACTGGTGCCGTGGTATTCTCTCAAAGCTATCCGGGGTTGAAGGGCGGCGATGAGGCTCGCCTGCCGTTAGGCGTCACGTTGCCTGCCGGCGCATATCATCTGGATGCCCAAGGCACCACCGCGCCGCTTTACCATTCGCATACCGATAGTGATATCCATTTCCCCTATACGATTGAAGGACTTATCTCCCTAACGGGTTGTAATCTGGATTGGATCAACAACAAGGGCTGGTACATGCTCTTCTACAATTGGCATGTGAGCGCGGGCAATTATTGTGCCGCCACCCCTGTGAAATTGAGCGGAAGCGTTGCGAATGGTGTTGTGGATAAGAGGCGTGATGGGTTATTCGCATACCAAAACGATAAAACATTGGTCATAGAAGGTGCCTATGCAGGACAAAAAATTACGGTGACGGATTTCACTGGCAAGAAGATCGTCTCTGTTCAGGCGAAAGGCGACGAACCACTCCGAATCTCCATGGAGCGATGGCCCAAGGGTATCTATCTGGTAAATGGGTGGAAGGTGGTCAAGCGGTGATTTACAACATCTTCATTGGCTCAAACATTATTAAAAATCCCAAAATCCTGTATTAGTCACCGGATCATATTTTCTTTTGATAGCACCACCCATAACAGGATTCAACTCAATTTCAGCGGTATACAATACTTTGGTGGATTTCATGTGCCCACCGATGGTTTTATGGACGCCATCCTCTAAGTATGTATATAGTGCATGGGTATGATGGTAGTAGTTCTCATCGTCTAATATGATGTTACCATTGATGGATATTAGCTCAAGCATACCCTCTAAAAAGGTGGTCTCAAACGCCTTCTTTTCAGGGATGAATGTTTGGATCTCCGCCGTTTTACATCCACCAATACCAGCGAACGTGGCCGATTTAATGTTGTTTTTCTTACAAATGTCTATCAATCCACTGATGATTTCGTCGTCCAGATCAAATCGGACATAATATTTGTCGCCTAATTTTTTATACTCCATAACTATCTGTTGTCGATATTTCGAACCAATCGCTAAATTAAGAAAATTTTGTCACATCTTTTCGCAACCAAGTTGCAAGATTCGTTCTCTACCTTTGCGTCGTACTACAAATGATAACGATAAAAATTTAAGACAATGATTTGGGATATTCTTTCACCACTTTACGATCTATTCGAGACGGCCTACAACGGCAAATGTTACAAAGGAATAGCAGAGGAGATCAAGCATCATGTCTGCAAGGATGATGTCGTGCTTGAGTGTGCTTGTGGCACGGGGTTGCTCACGCTCCCAATGGCGCAGATTTGCAAGGAGCTTATAGCCACTGATTATGCTGATGGCATGTTGAGGCAGACGAAGAAGAAGGTGGGGGGATATGCCAATACGAAGATTCAGAAGGCAAGTATCTTGGATCTGCCGTTCGAGAATGAAAGATTCGATGTGGTGGTGGCGGCTAATGTGATCCACCTTGTGGATGATCCGGCAAAGGCACTGTCGGAGTTGAAGAGGGTCTGTAAGCCGGGAGGGAAGTTGGTTATCCCAACTTACGTCAATAAGGAGAGTAAAAACTCAATGGTGGCGGCGAAACTGCTCTCTCTGCTTGGCGTGGATTTCAAACGTCAGTTCAGTCTGGAGTCGTATAAGGAGTTTTTTGTGAAACACAACATCGTTGTGAAGGAATTCCGCATTGTCGAAGGTAGAATGCCATGCGCGTTCGCTATTGTTGAATTGTAAAGCGATTGTGCCATTGAATAATGCTTTTGCCCCTTCGGGGCGGGTTATCATTTTTTCGCTGTTATTTCGCCCAAGGCAACGCTGCGCTTGCCGTTGGGCTATGTGATTTTGGCCTTTTAGGGCGTAGCTTTTCATCCTTATTGATATGCTCTGCGTCATTCATCACCTCGCCATGAAAGGGCATCACGAAGCGTCCTGTAGTCCAGTGGCAAGAAGTTATTTTGAAAGTAGTAACAACTCCGCAGCCCATTTCTTCATTATAGAATCAGCCTCGCATTTAGTAATCTCTTTTGTCAAATCTTTGTATATCTTAGGCATATCCGATTCCTCAAAAGTATGAAACACATAGTTGAAATTATGATTTTCATAATCATATGTTACTTGCAACCATTCTGAACTAGTATGGTCAATTGTATTATAAAGTATTGTTCCTTTAAACTCGTCAATTTCCAATACTATACTGTCGCCTACACAACAAATATTTTTTTTATAATGTGGTACATCCTCACAAAACAAAGGTATCCAAATATTGAATTTTTACTACCTCTTTCATGACTCGGTATTATAGCGTCATGCACTCCATTCTCGTCATTCTCTTTTCTATGTTTTAAAGTTCTATAATTCCTTGTGTATTAAATCTTCTACTCTTCATCAAATGACAATTCTGGTAACGTGCTTCCGTTCAGTTTATCAAAAACTTATCACGTAGCCCAAGGTGACTGCGCTTGCCTTGGGCTACGTGATTGATTGTTCCAATCTATTTTCTCATTGACTTTTCCCACCAAATACTGGGATCAGTGAGGAAGCGATGCTTACGACCTCTATAGATTTTTGTCTTTGGATCAAAGAATCCATAAAACATTTTCCCATCTCCTCCGAGATCATACGGAGAGGTTATCTCTATAGATTTGAAGGGGAGCTTGTCGAATTTCCCTTGACGAATGAGAATATTCACCTTACGGCGAAAACGACGAGAAGCATTCTTCTTGCCTCTGTGTTGAGACTTGCAGCAACAACAAGTGCTTGCTGGAAAGTGTTTGAATGAATGTGACATACCAAAATAATGTTTATGAAGCACGTACGATACGTCCGTTGGCTTCGGTTGAACATTACTTGGCTGTATGATTTAAATTCAACATATTCTTATAAGTATTATTCTTTCTCTTTATGCTCATTTATAATACTGATTGTATACTTTTACTGCTGTTGTCATGATATTCATTCATATTACAAATGATGGTACGAATACTCATTCTGCTTGTCACCAACAAATATAATACAAAACATATTCACATTATTAGTTATCAAACTTATTTAACCGCTAATCCGTTTGACAGATCATATTTATTTTTTTATAACATATCATATAATAAAGAAAAATAACTATTTTTGCCTATGTAATTATATATTACCATATATGGCAAAATCAACAATGGGTACAAAACTGCCCAGAAAATTAGAGGGGAAAATGCAAATTGTAGGCGAACAAATTAAGCTTGCCCGCCTTCGCCGTAATCTGAGCGTGGCTCAGGTAGCAGAACGTGCGACCTGTTCTCCGCTGACGGTTGCTCGCATAGAGAAAGGTACTTCAACTGTTTCCATCGGTATTTATCTGCGGGTTCTGTATGCTCTTCAATTGGAAGACGATATTCTGCTACTTGCACAGCAGGATGTACTTGGAAGACAACTTCAAGATCTGGCGTTAACCAATCGCCAGCGTGCATCAAAAAAATTATGACGTATGAAGAAACTATATGTTTACGCTGATTTTGACTGGCTCTCATCCCCCACACTTATTGGAGAGTTAAGTTACGAGTCCTTACGTGGAAATGACTCCTATGGTTTTAAGTTTGATAACGACTGGCTGTGCAAATATGGTAGCATTTCCTTGTCTGATGACCTTAGCAACTATTCTGGTCAACAATACACTAAGGCGGGTCGTGACATCTTTGGGTGCTTTGCGGATGCATTGCCTGACAGATGGGGCAGAACTCTGTTAAACCGACGCGAGCAGATCAACGCCATGGAGGCAAATCGACCTGTGAAACGTCTAAGTTCATACGACTATCTCGTAGGCATAGATGATTTCAGTCGTATGGGCGGTTTTCGTTTCAAAGAATCTCCGGAAGGCCCGTTTATCTGTACAGAAAACAATCTGACGATTCCTCCTTTGGCAAGCATACGTGAACTTGAAATTGCCAGCATGGAAATCGAAAAGAGCGAAGAAAAGAACTTGATGCCAGAAAAAAAATGGATTCAGCAACTTGTTCATCCAGGAACCTCTCTGGGAGGTGCACGTCCGAAGGCTGGAGTAGTCGATGAAAAGAATATTTTATATGTAGCAAAATTCCCTTCAAAAAAGGATGACTATGATGTTGCCCTGTGGGAGCACCTGTGCCATCTGCTTGCAAAAAAATCTGGCATAAATGCGGCCGAGACCTCCGTTTTAAGTTCGGGGGCAAAATATCACACATTGCTCTCGGTTCGTTTTGACCGAACCATAGGAGGCCAACGCATACATTTTGCGTCGGCTATGACTTTGCTCGGGTTGACAGACGGGTGTAATGCAGAGTCTGGCAATGGATATCTTGACATAGTTGATTTCATTATCCAAAGCGGATGTGACGTTGAAGCAAATCTTAAAGAACTCTACAGACGTGTGGCATTCAATATTTGCGTAGGCAATAGCGATGATCATTTCCGTAATCACGGATTCTTACTTACCTCTCGTGGATGGACGCTATCTCCAGCGTATGATATGAACCCCACAACCAATGAGTACCAAAGCATACTTATTACGGATTCATCAAGCAAAGCCGACCTAAACCATCTTTTGGATGCCGCTGAAAACTACATGATTCCCCATCACGATGCGGAGGTAATTATCAACGAAGTCGTGGAGGCTGTTAGTACATGGAAAAGCATTGCAACACGGTTAGGCATAGCTAAACGGGAAATCTCTTTGTTCGAGGGCAGGCTTGGCAGCAAAACGCTTGGGAGAGGGATGACCTAAACATCTTCCCTGTAGCCCAGTGACAAAGCGAAGCGAAGCGGCGCCCTGGGATAGTTGGAGCATATCCACGCCATTTCGCCCTGAAGGGGCAAAAGCGAAGAAGTCAGATGGGTAGAGGTGTTTTAAAGTTATATAATTTCTTGTATGTTAAATCATTATTTTTTATGTAATTTTACGACAGAAAGGCACATTCCTATACCCTTAAGTGCGGTAGAACTGCTAGATTCGTCTTCAGTGTTGGAATGATGCCTTTTGCTTTTTATCCTTATTGATTTCTTGACTACTCCCAATCAAATGACGAAGAGGAAAATAAACGGGGCAAAAAAATGAAATTCTGACTTGGGCCATAGTATGAAAAACCATCGTTTTTCATACTTTCTAAAAAATGCCGGACAACTTAACGGAAAATAACCTATATTTGTCCGAAAATTGGTGTATTTATCAAAGCACACAAAACGTATATGAATTTTAAGTTTTAAAACAGCTATGATCATAGGTTACGCCAGGGTATCGACTTCCGATCAAAATTTGGACCGTCAGATAGATCAGTTACGGGAGCAAGGATGCGGCCGCATCTATCAGGAGAAGATAACGGGAACAAGTAAGGAGCGTCCGGAACTTAACCGTATGTTCGAAGCATTGAGGGAAGGTATTATTCAACATCATTCGGGATTGAGTAAACCAGCCGAACACTTAACATCGCAAAGATAGTTTTTTAAAGACATTAAAGTCATAGAATTCCTAGTATGTTAAATTGCAAGGCATGTTGCCCTTTTTTGTGTACCACTCCGGTATCCTGAAAAGACAATTGTTGAACATATAGGTCGTCTTGGTCAAGTTGCTGACATCCCACTTCGTGATGTCCCCCTTAAACTGGCTGTTGTAGAACATGTAGGACATGTCAGTTACCTTGCTGACATCCCATTTTGATATGTCTCCGTTGAACTGGCTGTTGGAGAACAATTCGGCCATGTTAGTCACCTTACTTACATTCCACTTCGAGATGTCGCCGTTAAACTGGCTGTAGGCGAACATTCCGCCCATTTTAGTCACGTTGCTTACATCCCAATTAGAGATATCACCTTTGAACTTGCTGTACTTGAACATGTTGAACATACTTGTTACATTGCTGACATCCCACTTGGATATGTCGCCGTTGAAAAGACTGTTCTCGAACATTTTGTCCATGTCAGTCACCTTGCTGACGTTCCACTTGGAGATGTCGCCGTTGAACTTGCTTCCCCAGAACATTCCGCCCATTTTAGTCACGTTGCTTACATCCCAATTAGAGATGTCACCTTTGAACTTGCTGGAGTCGAACATGTAGTACATGGTCTTCACGCTGCTGACATCCCATTTTGATATGTCTCCGTTGAATTGGCTGTTATAAAACATTCCGTTCATGTCAGTCACGTTGCTTACATTCCACTTGGAGATGTCGCCGTTGAACTTACTGTCGGCGAACATATTGTTCATGGTTGTCGCCTTGCTTACGTTCCATTTGGAGATGTCGCCGTTGAAAAGACTGTTGAGGAACATTTCGGACATGTTTGCCACCTTGCTTACGTTCCACTCCGAGATGTTTCCGTTGAACTGGCTGTCGTAGAACAATCTGTGCATGTTAATCACGTTGCTGACATCCCATTTTGATATGTCTCCGTTGAACTGGCTTTTATAGAACAATCTGGCCATGTCGGTGATCTCCGATGTGTTTATGCAGTTGAGATCTGCAGAGTCGCCCTGTATGGCTATTTCTGCTGTTATGGCTTCCTTCAGTTCCTCTTTTGTCTTGGGAAAGTATTTGTATTGAGCGCTTGCTATGGAGCTGAACATGACTGCGAAAAGCAGTAGAATTGTCTTGGTAATTGTTTGCATGATGAGACTAATTAATATACTGCAAATTAGTGAGTTTTCTTTGGAATTGCAAGAAAATTTGGGGATAATGTGAGGTGCTCAAAAGGTTTCCATGAGCGAATAATCAACCTCATCTATTATCTCATCCAACCCTCCATGCGGTAGATTTTTTCCATCAGCTTGGTCTCCTCACACGAGATGCTGTCGCGATGCCAAACCTCTACCCTAACAGCGTAATACTCTCCCCAATCACCCTCATAGATAGTGAATTGTTGCTTTTCTACCACCTTAGAAAACCCCATTACAGCAGTATTCCCCACTGCTGAAGACTTCAACAACCGATCCTCCGAAAGCGGTTCGTTCTTACCTGCTTCAAAACAACGCAGAAAGATTGTTCCTGCCGACAACTGGGGATAATAGAAGTCATATTCGTAGATGCCACCTTGATCACCATTCCATATCTGCAAGAAACTATCAACATTATTGCTGTCGATGGTTGCCTCTCCGTCGCCAAGTGGAATGTTAAGTTCCATTCCTTCTGGGATAGGATGGTGTCTTGCAAAACCATCGGGGGCAGACATCGCAATCAAAGATACGAACGGCAACACAACCACTATGCCTGCCACGATAGCCATAGAGAGAAACAAGCGTTTCCACTCTTTGTGGAATAGAAGTAGCACAAGCAACACCAATTCCGCAATTGCGGCTACAAGCCACACTACGACAGCCATATCCTCTGCCCAACCTCCAGGAATCAGGATCATTACAAAGAGAATAACAAGCATCTGTATGACCATGAAGAATGGTACTACCCACCAATAGTTGATTATCCAACCAATTACTCCTTTCATCGTTATCAATAGATTAAGATTAGTTAGTCCGTAGATGTCCGTGCAGTTAGCAGATAAAAAATTGGAGTATCAATCACTGCAAGACCGACCTTCAAAAAGTATTGTCCTATAAATATTCCAAACATTTGATTTAAGCCTCCCTCTTCAAACAAAAGACCGCACCCTATTCCGAAGGATATAAAAGCATAAATGAATGTATCTATTATCTGGCTGGTGATTGTCGAAGCATTATTCCAGATCCATCTTTTCCGTGGATCTGCATTGAATTTATCACGTAGATGATGAAAAATAAAGACATCCCACTTTTGAGAACATATATAAGCAGACAAACTTCCGACAACAAATATAGGAGATGAACCAAGCAAAATTTCATACGCACTTTGTATATTGGGATCGTATGCAGGTGTGTGCTGTATCACAATTACTAAAGCGATAGCGAATATCTGTGCGACAAATCCAAACACTACAGCCGTTCCAGCATCCTTCTTTCCCCATAGTTCTCCTATTACATCAGTGCAAAGGAATGTAAACGCGTAGGTTAAAGCGCCGCCACCCAAAAGCATCGGAATTCCAAACATGGAAAAGCCGAGATCAATAACCTTACATCCGACTATGTTCGAAATCACTATACTCACCACAAAAATTGTAATGAGTAATATTTTATAATTTTCAGTCTTTTTCACGTTTTAATGATCTTCTTTATTGACATAGACTCTGTCTTTGTTGGGTAAGTCATCCGATAGTGAAAAACTTATTTAACATTATTAAATAATTCTAATCGTTACTCTTCATTTAAGTTCAAATCAGCATCATTGGATTTTGGCGCTTCCCATTTATTTTCATGGAGGCATTTTGTGTAAACCCAACCTTTAGTAAAACCTCTAGCAGAATTAGACTGAGCAGGACCTAAATCCAAATAGGAATAAACGCAGGCCAAAAGACTATCCTTTGTATATTCTAAAACATAGACATGATCATTCCCTGCAAAAGCTTTCAAAGGGACATGAAGATAAGGTTCTACTCCGCTTTCCAATTGACGATAATAATCTAAATATTTATCTCTATCCTTTAATGATTTTATGAATATTACACTAACAGGACGCTGAGGTCCTCTAAAAACATCATAGCAATACATTTGCTTATGCGACCTTACGTATTCATGGTATTTATCGTGGATAAGCTTACCAAATACAGCACAACATAGCATATAAGCAATAATTATATATAGTAAAATCTTCTTCATATAATTTAAACAATTCTTATTAGGGCATACTTTCTTCCTTTTTTTTGGCAAGACAGATGATGGTACGAATACTCATTCTGTTTGACTCAACAAATATAGCACAAAACATCTTCATATCATTGGTTTCGCAAACTTATTCTACCGTTAATCCGTTGGGGAATGTCGTTTGTTTTGTTCGCTATCATTTCACCCAAGGCGACGCTGCGCTTGCCGTTGGGCTAGGTGATTTTTGCCCTTTCAGGGCGTAGCTTTTCTTCTTTATTGTATAGCACAATCAACAATGGGTACAAAATTGCCCAGAAAGTTAGAGGGGAAAATGCAGATTGTAGGCGAACAAATTAAGCTTGCCCGCCTTCGCCGTAATCTGAGCGTGGCTCAGGTAGCGGAACGTGCGACCTGTTCTCCGCTGACGGTTGCGCGCATAGAGAAAGGTGCTTCAACTGTTTCCATCGGCATTTATCTAAGGGTTCTGTATGCTCTTCAATTGGAAGACGATATTCTGCTACTTGCACAGCAGGATGTACTTGGAAGACAACTTCAAGACCTGGCGTTAACCAATCGCCAGCGTGCATCAAAAAAATTATGACGTATGAAGAAACTATATGTTTACGCTGATTTTGATTGGCTTCCATCCCCCACACTTATTGGAGAGTTAAGTTACGAGTCTCTTCGCGGGAATGACTCCTATGGTTTTAAGTTTGATAACGTAAAGCAAAAAAGGCACCTAACGACAATAGAAGTAATCTCTTCAAAAAAATCATAAACAGCGTTTAAGCATTATTTCACCAAATCTCCTTCTTCCACAACTTGTCGAGGAAATATTTTGCTGGCATTACTTCAACCCCGTTGAAGATTCGAGGACGAGGGTCAAGCGATACAACTATGAGCCTGGCGTTAGGATGTTCCTCTTTGAATGTTTTCAAACCTTTCAGGTGTCGAGATAAAACTTCCGTGCTTGATTTAAATTCAATCGCTACTTCGGCATCGCCAAGAATGGCGTCAACTTCTATTTCCGTATATGTATGCCAGTAGCTTAGTTCTCCTTTTTTGTTGTTATAACCAAGATATGCAACAATTTCTTGTATCATTAAGTGCTCAAACGCGTGGCCATATTCAGGAGAGCCTTGCGTTAGTTTTCCTCTCTTTTGCAATTGTGATGCGATGGCCACATCAAAATAATAGAATCTAGGCGACTGCCGCAATTTTCGTTTGACAGCCTTGGTGTATGCGGGGATCATGTAGCCTATCAAGGTCTCTTCCAAAATCGAGAAATATTCTTTCGCCGTTTTAGAGTCAATACCACAATCCTGCGCTATGTTGTTGTAATTGACGATTTCGCCGTTGGTCAATGACGCTACTTCTAGGAAACGGTTGAACGAGGAGAGGTTTCTGACTAATGCCTCCGCTTTGATCTCCTCTTTGAGATATACGGAAATGTAAGCCTGGATTCTTGCCTGTGCGAGTTCCTCGGTGGCATCGTAGTGACGAGGCAGCATTCCGTTATTGATTGCCCGATCCAAATCAAAATCCGGTATCTCAGCGCTTACCAACGGATACAAGGTGTTGAGCAATGCCCTTCCTCCCAATGTGTTATAGCCGTTTCGCCTTAATTTACGGGCGCTGGATCCGCTTAATATAAAGCGAAGATTTTTCCTAACTATCAGCCAGTGTATTTCGTTCAGAAGTTCGGGCAAGAGTTGAATCTCGTCAATTATTATTGGTTTTGTCTCGTCTGCCAACTCTAGTTCCTGTCTTAATAGCGATGGATTTGACTGAAATCTATGAAATGTCTGCGAATCAAGCAGATCATAGTATATGCTGCCCTTGAATTTCTCATTTAATATTGTAGTCTTGCCAGTCTGCCGCGCACCAAATAGGAATAGGCTATCCGTGTCTGAATGTAAAAAATTGATAATTCTTTGATACATAAGGAGTTTATTTTTATCACTCATACAAAAGTAATGAATTTTTGGAATATAACTCCTTATTTTCAATAAATTTTCGGAGTGCCACTCCATATTTTCAATGAATTTTCGGAATAGAAATCGTGTATTGCTTTTGCCCCTTCAGGGCGGGTTGTCGTTTTTCGCTGTCTTTTCGCCCAAGGCGACGCTGCGCTTGCCGTTGGGCTATGTGATTTTTGCCCTTTCAGGGCACTGTTAGCGGGAACATGAACGAATCCTAAAACGATATTGTTTTAAAACTATATAATTCCTTATATGTTAAATCTATGCCTTCACTGCTTCCATGCATGAGTTTCTTGCCTTCTCACGAGTCATCTCATGCGCTCTGTTGTCTGCAACATCTATCTCTCGATAAAATCAATATTTCTTTTATTCCCTCGAAATTTTACCTTTACATTCTTCTCCCTTAGAATACAGACTATATCTCTCATCTGCTCCCTGCTTTTGCATGGGAAATAAACATATTTATTTTTAACAAAAAAGAACGGTTTTTCCCTTCTGATTTTAATGTAGATATCATTGCTTTTCCCGCAATCACATAGAACACATTTTATGTTTTCATATTCACTTTGATAATGTCTAGAAAAAAAACGAAGACTATAAAAAATATCTATACCATTTTCATCAACAAATAGGGTTTTCGTCAAATTGGGAACAATTAAATACGAAATCAGAAGAAACATTATTAAAAATTCCACAAACGATACCAATGTCTTTTCTAAAAGCAAGTCTACATTAAACATCAAAGAAAATACTAAAGAAAGTATAACTGCTAAAATACTCAATATCACAGAGCATTGAAAAGATTTTCCTGTATTCATAATTCTTTTATTATCCTTTGTATGTTAAATCTGAGGAGTCTGATATGTAATCACAGACACTTCCAGCACGCCACTTTGCGAGTCTTCTCGTCGAACACAATGCCGACGGAATGGACCTCCTCACTTTCATTTTTGTATTTTTCCGCATAGCCTTTCTGCTTCAACTGTTCGAGTGCTTCTTCTAGCAGTGCCGTCTTCTTCGACTCGGGATCAGCCTCATCTTTACTCATCATCTTGAGTTCAAACACGAGAGCCATCTTTGCTGTTTGTGCCACGATGTCGACGCGTTGGCTCGCCTCCATAATCTCGCATTGGTTTGGAATACCGAAGAGGCAGAACAAGGTGCGGAGGTGATTGCGGAAATAACCCTCTGTGATTTCTCCAGCGTTCTCGTATGGAATGCCAGAAAAGAAATTGCATACCTTCTCCATAAAGGCATTGATATCCTGATTGTTAAGATCGTCTGATAATGAAATCAATAATGGATTAAGAGAGAAATTAGAGTTTCTCTTTAGACTAAGAATATTTTTATACCAACTGTCGCGGATCTCTACATTAGGGAAATCGTATCTTATAATCCACTTCGTAGGGGAATATTTTTTCCATTCGGCTATGGACAGATACCCAGTTTGAAAAGCGACACTTTGTAATTTCAAATCGTCCAAGTCGTATTTGTAATCATTTTCATCCAACATCCATTGCTGAGTAACGTCATTCAACTCAAATGGATTGTTTCTTACCATATTTAGCAAAAAACGAGGTGTTCCAGTCGCTATCCAATAATTGTCAAATCTTTTGTTTACGAATAATTTTCCAACTGACACAGGATTATACACAGACTCACATCTGCTAACGAACCTCATTCCATTGTAGTATAACTTCATATACGAGAGAAACTCGTCACGACTCATCTCCATTTTTTTTGCCAAATAATCTATATGTTCAGCAAAGTTATGACGAAGTTCCTCTTCTGTGTATCCCAGCAAAGTGGCATAATCCTCGTTTCTAGTCAAATCAGTAGGATTATTTGCCCCCGAAAATAGCGAAACATGGGCGAATTTAGTCACACCAGTGATAAAGACAAAACGCTCCTTGTCGTTAGCGGATTTCAATTCCTGATAGAACGTTGCCATCATTTTCACAACATCATCCCTATAAGGCATAAACATAGAGTCGAGAATCGGTTTGTCGTATTCATCAACAAGAATAACGATCTGTTTCTGAAACTTGCTGAAAGTATTATTTATAAGTGATCCAAACATTCTTGCTGGACTTGCCTCTATAATATCTACATCCAAAGATTGGGCAGAATATCTGATTTGGTCTTTTATTTTTTCAGTTATTTCATCCTTACTTTCATAGTCGGATCCTTTCGCCAAATCCAAATGAATCACAGGATAAGTCTCCCACACCTCGGGAGCGAGACGTTCAATTTCAAGACCTTTGAACAGATGTTTTTTGCCCTGAAAGAAAGCTTTGAAAGTGGAAAGCAACAGGCTCTTGCCGAAGCGACGTGGACGAGAGAGGAAGAAACTACCTTGCGATTTGGCAATCTCCCAAACGTATTTAGTCTTATCCACGTACAAATAATCATTATTACGTAGATTTTCAAATGTGAATATGTCCGTTGCAATTTCCTTCATTTCTTTCTTCTTTATTCCGACATGACAAAGATAATCAATTAATTCGTAATGCGTAATTGTGGGTATGGTTCAGCAGATTTTTCAACAAAGTCGAATAATCATTCCCTACTATCCGCTCATTGCAGAGCGTCTTCTTTGTTTTAAAGTCCTATAATTTCCTGTGTGTTAAATCCTATAGCCCATAAACACAAGACAATCAATATCTTATAGCATTATTTCGCTAAAAAACTCTACGCTTTCTAATGGATTTAGCATACTTTCTTCTATCTTTTGCAAGACAGATGATGGTACGAATACTCATTCTGCTTGACTCAACAAATGTAGCACAAAACATCTTCATATCATTGGTTTCGCAAACTTATTTTACCGTTAATCCGTTTGGGAATGTCGTTTGTTTTGTTCGCTATCATTTCGCCCAAGGCGACGCTGCGCTTGCCGTTGGGCTAGGTGACCCTTTCAGGGCGTAAATAGTGGGGATATGAACTTGCACCCATCCAACAAAAAAGGGAGGCCATCCGACCTCCCTTTCTGTTTGATATGCTCAAAAGCGTGAATTACTTCACCTCCCAAGTGTCGTTAGTCATCAAGAGCTCTTGGAAGTTGTGATACTTCTTCATGCCCTTTACTTGCTCGATCTGGTCAGTTACCGCATCGTTGTAAGTTGGAGCCTCAACGTCACGGATGACACCCAATGCTACTGGGAAGTCAGGACCTTCCATCAAAGCCAACTTCATTTGAAGCGTATTGTCCTCGCAGTGTGCGTCGTGAACCAAAAGGTCCTTCTCAGTGATACCGTTCTCACCGATCTTCACCACCTTGATGCTGAAACCATCCTGCATCAAACCGAACTCGTTGTTCTCTCCGAAGATCATTGGCTCGCCATGCTTCAAGTAGATGGCGTTCTTCTTACGACCCTCAGCGCTGTAAACGCTCTCGTGAGTACCATCGTTGAATACCACACAGTTTTGAAGAATCTCACAAACGGATGAACCCTTGTGGGCGTGTGCTGCCTTCAATACCTCGATAGTGCCAGGAGCGTCAGTCGCAACGGCACGAGCGAAGAAGTGACCACGTGCGCCAAAGCAAAGCTCAGCTGGACGGAACGGATCCTCTACGGTACCATAAGGAGATGACTTGCTGACGAAGCCACGAGGAGAGGTTGGAGAATATTGACCCTTGGTCAAACCGTAGATACGGTTGTTCAAAAGGATCATATTGAGGTCGATGTTACGACGATTCGCATGGATGAAGTGGTTACCACCGATGGCCAAACCATCACCGTCACCGGAGATTTGCCAAACGCTCAAGTTTGGATTAGCCACCTTCGCGCCTGTAGCGATGGCTGCGGCACGTCCGTGGATGGTATTCATACCGTATGTAGCCATATAGTGTGGCAAACGGCTGGAACAACCGATACCAGAAATAACTGCTACATTTTCAGGGGCAACGCCAATCTCAGCCATTGCCTTGTGAAGTGAAGCCAAGAAAAAGTGGTCTCCACAACCTGGACACCAACGTGGTTGGCCCTTCTTGAAATCTGCTGCTTTTAACTCGCTCATAATATATTTCGTTTATATCGGTTATACTTACTTGTTATAAATTTCAGTGAACTTCTCTACAAGTTCAGACACCATGAATGGTTGACCCTTCACCTCGTTGAATTGGTATGGAGCGAAACCATCCACCTTCATACGCAACCAACCTGCGAATTGTCCCATGTTTTGCTCTGCGACAACCACCTTCTTGTACTTCTTCATCACTGAAGCGGTGTTCTTTGGAAGTGGGTTGATGTATTTGAAGTGAGCCAAAGCCACCTTCTTACCAGCAGCTCTCATCTCATCCATTGCAGCGTGCAAGTGTCCGTAAGTACCACCGAAGCCGACGATCAACAACTCAGCGTCCTTCTCGTCACCCTCAACCACTAGGTCAGGAACTTGGATCTTCTCGATCTTCTCTTGACGAAGACGAGTCATCAAATCGTGGTTCTCAGGATCGGTAGAGATAGCACCTGTCTTGTTGTCCTTCTCCAAACCACCCAAGATGTGGGTGAAGCCCTCACGACCAGGAACAGCCCAATAACGAGCACCGTTCTCCTGACGCATGTATGGCGTCCATGTTCCCTTCAAAGACTCAGGAACGTATGGAGGGTTGATAGCAGGGAACTCTGCCAAGTTAGGCAACTTGAACGCACCAGAACCATTAGCGATGTAAGCATCGGTCATCAAAACCACTGGAGTCATTGCCTCCAAAGCGATCTTACAAGCCATGTAAGCGGCGTCGAAGCAGTCTGTTGGAGAGGTAGCGGCGATTACTGGCATTGGCGACTCACCGTTACGGCCGAACAAACATTGCAAAAGGTCGGTTTGCTCAGACTTGGTAGGAAGACCTGTCGCAGGGCCACCACGTTGAACATCCAATACAACCAATGGCAACTCCATGATGACAGCCAAGTTCATTGCCTCAGACTTCAAACAGATACCAGGACCTGAAGTGGAAGTACAAGCCAAAGCTCCAGCGAAAGAAGCACCGAGTGCGGAAGCGCAACCGGCGATCTCATCCTCGCATTGAACGGTAGTCACACCCAAAGACTTGTGCTTTGAAAGTTCGTGGAGAACGTCGGTAGCAGGAGTGATAGGGTAAGAACCCAAGTACAACTTCAATCCAGCCTTTTCAGCAGCGGCGATCAAACCGTAAGCTGTAGCCTTGTTACCGTTGATATCCATGTAAATACCCTTCTTTGTGCTCTTGGTCTCCACTGTGTAAGTGTGTGAAACGGAAGAGTGGGTATTGTGTCCGTAGTCGTAACCAGCTTGGATTACCTTGATGTTTGACTCAGCCACACCTGGCTTCTTAGCGAACTTCTCCTTCAACATGTTAGCGGCGATGTTGGTGTCGCGGTTGAACAACCAGCAAACCAAACCGAGGGCGAACATGTTACGGCACTTCAATATTGCCTTTGGATCCATGCCTGAATCTGCCAAGCAATCCTTTACCATAGAGGTGATAGGAGCGGCGATCACATCATTCTTGATGCCCATCTCGGCAACTGCGTCCAATGTCTCGAAATTAGCCTTCTTCAAGTCAGCCTCCTTGAAGGAGTCGGTATCGATGATGATACATGAAGTTGGCTTACAGAACTTATATTGAGTCTTCAAAGCCGCAGGGTTCATCGCAACGAGCACGTCGCACTTATCACCTGGGGTGAAAACCTTGTTAGCACCGATGTGTACTTGGAAGCCAGAAACTCCCGTTAGAGATCCCTGTGGGGCGCGGATGTCCGCTGGATAGTCAGGGAAAGTACAGATGTCATTACCAACTGTAGCGGAAATCGTAGAGAAAATGTTTCCTGCCAATTGCATTCCGTCGCCGGAATCGCCAGAAAAACGAACCACTACATGGTCCAAATCTTCAACTTTTGCCATAAAATATTGGTCTTATTAAATTACGTTTGTATTCAATTTCTGATAGTGCAAAAATAGGAATATTAAGGTAATAATACAAAAATTTTTGTATTTACTTTCAAAACAAAGGAGAATTTATTTGTAATTATTCATTTTGAATGCAAAAATATACACAATTTATTCGTTTTAAGAATAAAAAAGCGCCATTTTGTAAGAATGGCGCCTTTTCGTGACTCATTGTAATTCAAAATTGAAACCTAAAAGCAAGGGTTATTGAGGCGTCATTAATACGCCATCTTTCCAGATTCCCTTTGCGATGACATGATTCAGGGTGTCGCTTAGGGCACCGTAACCATTTGGTCTGCCGGATCTGTACTCTCCTTCATATTTTCTGTCGCCATAGAAGGCGTAACCCTTACCGTTGTTGTATTGGCCCGCTTTCCAGGATCCCTTGAACTGAATGTTACCCTCTGCATCCCAGAAAGTTCCCTCTCCGTCTGGAAGGTCGTTGGCGTAGTTGCCGATGTACTTGCGGCCGTCTTGGTAATAGAAGGAGCCTGGTCCTTCCTTCTTGCCATTCACCATCTCTCCGTGGTAGCCCCAGTTGCAGTTGTATTCGATGATATAGACAGGGTTGATCTTGTTGACGCTGTCCACATCCGCGATTTTATGGATCACCTTGAACTTGTCAGGATATTTCCGCACGGCCGGATAGAGTGTCGTGTAGGCGTGCTTGAACCAGTTGTCCAAAATGAGGTGGGAGGCCTGTACCTTGTCCAAATATTTCATGACGCTATCCTCTGGCGCATAATTAGGGAAGGAGACCGATTTTTTGAATCCCGCGTGGATGTAGTACAGCTCCGGTTTGCGGCAAACCATTCTGGCGCTGTCCGGGATGTTGCTCTTGCACCAATCCAGCGCATCGAAGAAATTCAGACAGTTCTGGTCGGTGATGAATTTCTTATAAGGTCGTTTCGCCAACTCCTGGTAAGGCAGTTGCGCTTTGGATTGGGTAGGTATCAACCAGAAGAAGGCCGCCGCCATTGTGCAAAGGGTGGCGATGTATCCCTTATACTCTTGGACAGTGTGGTTCTTCACCCAACGCAAGATAAATTCCACGATGTTGTAAATACCATGCAAGAACAGGAACAGCAGCAGTGGCACGATCGCCACATAGTATCTCACGCTGGTGAATTGCTCTGGCCATACGAGCAGTACCATGAATGTCATAGCCAGATAGCAGAAAAGGAGGAAGCCTCCAGCCCCTAATCCTAAAAAGCCGATCATCACCAAGGCGAATACAAAAAAGCCAGTAGCGATTTCTCCGGAGGTGGCGTGTCTTTGACTCACCTCTTTCGAATCGAATGGTTGGCTGAGCACAGTCTCCGGCATCAAACGGAGGTAGTAGGATTTGGAGTTGTTGTAGATACGCTCTGTCCAGTCGGATAGGGTGGACATTACCTCACCATTACCTCCCTTTTTGTGGAAGTCGCCGATGTAGTCGCTCTTGCCGTGTCCGATTGCGTTATTTCTGGCATCCCAAGCCAGTTTGGAGACACCGAACGGCAACATCACCAAGAGGATCAAACAACCATAATATTTCGCTTTGCTGGTAAAATCCGCTTTGGAGGTCTCATCCTTCTCTCCCTTTTGGTAGCGCCATAATTCGTAGAGTATCATGCCACAGAACCAGCCCACCAGACCTAAAATCAGAGAGAGTCCCATGGTGCGCACGAAGTAAACGTAAGCGATGGAGAGTGTCATAACCACCAGTGCGGCATAGTCCCATGCCTTAAACTCCTTGAAGGATTTTTTCCGATAGAGAAGCAGTGCGGTGAAGATGATGAGCACCGTTAGGAAGAGGAAGAGCATCTCGCTCATCATAATAGTGGACCATCTGAGCAGATCCTTCTGGACACAGAATAGTATTGCCGCGGTGAAGGCCAACAACGCATTGTTTTTCGTGATGTTTTTGATAATGTAGAATAATAGGAAAATGGAGAGGCACAGCAACCACCCGTTTGCCTCCTTGATAGGGGTGAAACTACCCTCTTTCACGAAGTTCAGCAGTACGCTGATGAAGGCGGGGTAGCCTGGCGGGAAGTGCGTGTGTGGCGTCACCTCGAAACCCATTACGTTGGAGTAGCCGGTGCCGTCGTGGAGTGATTTTCCCAGTGAATAATATTGGATGTTATCACCATTCATATCCAACTTTTTGTCGAATGTGCCGTTGTAGTTGATATAGAATGTGACGCCGATGATGACCAACATAACCAAATGAACATATTTGTTGTTCAGCAGGTTGCGTAGTGTCTCGCTGATTGGACGTGAATTTTTTTGGGCGATTCCCGTCTGAACATTGGATTTCGACGTAGATTGTCCCGCTGTCTGTTTCTGTTTCATTTTTCGTTGTTATTCACAGTTTCGTGATACTCCTGTTCGGTGTTGACCGACCAGATATTCTCCTTTGTAGTGATTTTTTTCTCGATGTTGGAGACGGCTTCGATGGCGGTCAGCATGGAGTGGTCCATGTTGTTGTAACGGTGTTGTCCGTTTCTGCCGATGCAGAAGAGGTTCTCGATGGTGTCCAAGAATTTACGCACCTCATCCATCTCGTTGTAGGAACCGAAATAGGCAGGGTAAGCCTTCTTGACCTTCACTTGGTGGGAGTCGAGCACAGCATCCTTCTCGATGATGTCGATCTTCACCAATTCGTCGATGGCCATTTGTATAAACTTCTCCTTGTCCATATTCCAGAGGTCATCATGCTCGTCGCAGAAATACTCCATACCGATCCATACAGTATGTTCCACGTCCTTCACCAAATAGGGTGACCAGTTGTTGAATACCTGGAGTCTTCCTACCTTCACGTCGCGTTCTTGGATGTAGATCCAGGTGTCTGGAATAAGCTTCCCCTCCTTGGATTTTACGCTCAACTCCTTTACCAAAAGGCCTACGGTGATGAAGTCGCGGTAGGGCAATTCTGAAGCGATTCGTTTCACATTCTCCGGAACTTCTATTCCACGAAGCGCAGCCACCAAATCCTTGATTGGCATGGAAGAGAAGAGGTAGTCGCACTTTTCTTGGGTGATTTCACCATTTTGGTTTCGTACATCAACGCTCTCCACGCGGTTCCCGTTTACGTGAATGGCGCAGACGGAGTGGTTTTTCTTCAGTTCGGCACCCTGTTGGACAATGTCGGAAGCGACACACTCCCAAAGTTGTCCTGGGCCATATTTAGGATATTGGAACTCCTCGATAAGGGAGGTCTCCACCTTATCGGAGTTTTTATTTTTGGCGAATTTCTTCTGGAAATAATCTTTCAGCACCACAGAGAGGGATACGCCTTTCACCCTTTGGCGTCCCCAATCGGCGCAAAGTTCAGAGGGGTGTTTGCCCCAAACTTTGGTGGTATAGTCCTCAAAGAAGAGTTCATATAGCGGACGGCCGAAACGGTTGACGTAAAAATCTTCCAAGGAGTTCTCCTCGATAGGGAAGAGGCGGGCTTTGATGTAGCCCAGACCGGATTGGATGGTATTGCCCAACCCTAAGTTGACGAATGTCTCTTTGGAGAGGGAGATCGGGTAGGAGAAGAACTTTCTCAAAAAGTAGATGCGCGACACACGGTTGCGGGTAAGCATCACACGGTCGGGATCGTCTTCCCTTTTTTGCATGATATTTTCCCACCATCGGAGCACCTCCTTATCTTTGGAGAAGAAGCGGTGGCCGCCGATATCCATGCGGTTGCCGTTGTAGTTCACGGTGCGGGAGATACCGCCGATTTCGTCTGATTCCTCCATCACAATAGGGTGGATGTCCGTCCTTTTCAACAACTCGTAGGATGCCGTGAGGCCTGCTGGACCTGCCCCGACTATGATCGCATTTTCCTTCATGAAAAGAAGGAATTTTATATTGGCGTGCAAGTTACTAAAAAATTGACACTCGACAAAATCAAGAAAGTCGTGTTCTGAACGGTTTTGTCAAAACTATCTCGTTTGATTCGCGTGAATATTATCTATAATTATGCAGAAACTTGTGCGAATGAATATTGGAAATGAATGTGCGCACCTATTCGCTTGTCTATTTCGCATATATTATGCATAATAATAAATCACAGTATATTCTTGATCTCCATTAAAGAGGTGATTTCATAAGTGACCGGTTCGGGTGCGACGAAGCTTTCCGGATGTCGATTGAAGAAGATGCAATCCATACCATAGTTTTTGGCGCCTAAAATGTCGGTGGAGAAGGTGTCTCCAATCATTAGCGTCTCGCTTAAAACGGCTCCCGTCTTGCGAATGGCATAGTCGAAATACTCCTTTTTAGGTTTATTCGCACCTGCATCCTCTGATAAAATCACACCGTCGAATGCGTCTAAAAGGTTGGAAGACTTCAATTTACGATATTGCACTTCGTGAAATCCATTGCTACACATATATAGTTTGTATCCCTTTTCCCGTAAGTAGGCCATGATTTCGTGCGCTCCCTCGACCACGCCCGGTTTTTCGGCGCAGAAATCCAAAAAGACGTCGCTCACCTCCAAACAAAACTCCGCTGTAGGATCCAAATGTTTGCCATTTCCGTCAATTCCATCTGAAATCGGACGTCTGAAACGCTCCACCATTAGATAATCACGGTTAATCTCCCCCTTCGCATAGGCATCCCACAATTCGATATTGGTCTTCCAGTAGGATTTCACGAAGGTTTCCGCATCAGGAAAGTATCTTTCGAAGTGAAAATGGTCGTATGTTTCCGCCAGGGAAATATCCGCGTTACCGTGGGTATCATACAGGGTATCGTCGAAATCGATGAATAGGTATTTATACATATATCGTTGAAAATGTTTGGTGTTAAAATTGATACGCGAATATAGCAAAATCTTATGAGGATATTTAGATGCGGATGAATTGTATGAGTTATATATAATTGTAAATCAAATAATTACTCTATAAGCAAAAAATTTGTCAAGTCATAATTGCCGAAAAATTCCCCCATATTTGCGGAATAACTCATATCAGATGATGCATATCTCATCTACATTTGCCAATGTCGAGTTGGACATAGTGCTGTTAGAAAAGAGTATAAATGTAATTTTAGAAAGAACCATTAAACACATCGATTTATGAAACAGTATTACGAAAGAAAAGAAAACCGATCGATACTTGAAGCAGTCAAGTCTCAGATCGAACATTTTAGAGAGACACCATTATATACAGTTTATCAAACAACTTTAAATCAAATAAATCCAATGAACAAAATTACAAACGAGTGTCGCCGATTGCTTGCAGGCGTTCTCACAGTTGGAGCCATTGCGTTTTCAGGCACTAATGCCTTTGCGCAGGATCCATGTTCAATGACCCCCAATGTGGGTTCTGGACAAAAAATCAATTTGAATGGTAACCAAAACATCGGAAAAACACAATCCGGTTACGATTACGAGGTTTGGCGTAACGGAGGTGGTTCAGGTTCGATCACCGTTTACAACCAAGAGGCTGCTTTCAAAGCTGAATGGAACAACGCCGGCGACTATCTTGGCCGTGTAGGTAAAACATGGGGCAACAAGCCATCTGTAGATAACTTGGGTGGTAACCTAGTTGCCAACTACAAATTCGAGAAGAGCGGTAACGACGGTGGATCATATTCATATGTAGGTATCTACGGTTGGATGGATAATCCGCAAATCGAGTATTATATCGTAGATGACTGGTTGCACGATAGAGGTACTCCAGGCGGAAGCTACATCGGAAGAATGATCGGTGAGATCACTGTTGACGGTGAAACATACAAAGTTTGGACTGGTACACGTACCGGAGAGTCTAAGTGGGGTAACTCCACCTTTACTCAAATCTTCAGTATTCGTCAATCTCGTCGTCAATGCGGTACCATCCACATCTCTGAGCACTTCAGACAATGGAAGAAATTGGGATTGAACCTTGGTGGTTTGATGGAGGCGCAAATCCTTGCTGAGGCCGGTGGTGGCCAAGGTTATGTGGACTTCAGATATGCTGAGCTTAAAATCACAAACGATTCAGGTGACGGTAATAACAGTTCAAATACTGGTTCTAACACGAACACTAATACCAACACCAATACGAATACTAACACAAATACTAATACAAATACCAACAACACTGCTAGCACTGCTGTTGATCCTTGTAAGATGAGTACCTCTATGTCAAGCGGACAAAGAGCGCAAAACGGTGGTACCCACGATATCTCCGGCACTCCATTCAACTATGAGATGTGGACCAATTCAGGTAACAACGCCTCAATGGAGTACACCGCAAATAAGGAGAGATTCCAATTCAAGGCTAACTGGAACAACCCAGATGACTTGCTTTGCCGTATCGGACTTTACTGGGGTACAGGACCTAAGCCAAGCGAGTTGAAGGGTGATCTTCACTGCGACTTCAACTACTCAATTGGCCAAGGAAGTTCAGGTGGTGGTTACAACTACATCGGTATCTACGGTTGGACCAAGGTTCCAAACGAGGTGGAGTACTACATCGTTGAGAACACCTTCTTCGGTAGCACCAGACAACAACAAGGTTTGTACTACGGCGCCAACAAGGTAGCCACCTACACCATCCAAGGTGAGGGAACCTACGATTTGTACATCGGTACACGTAACAATGCGCCTTCCATCTCTGGTACATCTACATTTAAGCAGGTGTTCGCTGTGAACCAGAAGGTTCGTACTTGTGGACACATCTCTATCTCAGAGCACATGAAGAAGTGGACTCAACACGTGACTCTCGGACAACTCTACGACTGCAAGTTCCTTTGCGAGGTAGGTGCTGGTTCAGGTAGCTTCGATTTGAAGTACGGTAACGTTTGGCTTGGAAGCGCGACACAGGAGCCTGCTCAACCAACTGAGAAGGAGGAGCCTTATAAGGGTGAGATCGCTGTCCCTGGTATCATCGAGGCTGAGAACTATGACAAGGGTGGCAACGGATTCGGTTATGCTGATTCCGACGACGAGAACGAAGGCGGTGAGTACCGCAAGGACGGTGTGGACATCGTGAAGGGTGGTACCGGTTACGCAATCGGTTACACAACCTCTTCCGAGTGGTTGAAGTACACCATCAACGTGGAGAAGGATGGCAAGTATGACATCTACGCTAACGCTTCAAACGGTAACAACGCGATCGCGTTCGACCTCGAGTTGGACGGCAAGGCGTTGACATCAATCTCTGGTGAGAAGACCGCCGACTGGGATACTTACACATTGGCTTCCAAGAAGTCTGTCTCTCTCTCCGCTGGTAAGCACACTTTGGTTGTGAAGATCGGTTCAGACTATTGTAACTTGGATTACATCCAAATCGTTGAGGCTGGTACTTCCGTAACTCCTGATCAAGGAGATAAAGATGACCAAGGAAACGTAAATGATAATCAAGGCAATACCTCCACCACAACAACAGGAGCGACTACCTACTTCGACGAGAACGGTGCTTACTTCGGCCCTGACTGCGACAACACCAACTACTCCGGTGCATACTACACGGGTGACTATACTAGCCCATTCAAGACTATCTTGGGCAAGAGCGATTCCGAGATCCAAGGCAAGTTGGATCAGTTGTGGCAACACTACTTCGTAGGCTCTAATAAGGTTTACTTCGACAAGGGAACTGAGGCGTACATCCTAGATACAGGTAACAACGATGTTCGTTCCGAGGGTATGTCTTACGGTATGATGATCTGCGTTCAGACAAACCACAAGGATGAGTTCGCTAAGATCTGGAACTGGGCTAAGAACCACATGTGGCATAATCCAAACCAAGGTGGTGACGGATACTTCTCATGGTCTTGCGGAACAGACGGAAGCGCGAAGGATAGAGGTTGCGCCCCTGACGGTGAGATGTACTTCATGACTTCATTGTTGTTGGCAGGAAACCGTTGGAACAACAGCCAATACTTGGCAGACGCTCAAGCAATCTTGAAGAGCTGCTGGAAGGGCAACTACCAATCATTGTTCAACGAGTCAACCAAGATTGTGACATTCCAACCTTCACAAGGTAACTCAGACTTCTCTGACCCTTCATACGACTTGCCAGCATTCTTGGAGTTGTTCTCTCGTTGGTCAAATACAAACAAGGATAAGTGGGGCCAAGCGTTGTCAGCTACTCGCGACCACTTGTACAAGTCATGCAACACCCAGTCAGGTCTCTTCTCCGACTACAACAACTTCGACGGAACTCCTAAGTCTGTTAACTTCAACAGCCACGCTACCCAATACATGTACGACGCTATGCGTTGCGCGATGAACTACGGTATGGACTACTACTTGTTCGGTAAGGATGCGAAGAGACAAGAGGAGATGGCTAAAAGAATCATCGACTTCTTCGAGAAGGATGGCTACAGACACGCACGCTTCAACTGGGATGGTTCAAACCCTCAAGAGACTTACACTTTGGGTGAGACTGGCGCAAACGCGGTCGCTTGCTACGCTTTGATGAATAATCCTTCATACAGCAAGCAAGTTGAGAACAACTTGAATAAGGCTTGGAGCGCAGGTTTGGCAACGGGTCAATACCGCTACTACGACGGTTTGGTTCACTACTTGTCAATGCTCCACTTGTGTGGAAGCTTCAAGATCTGGAAGCCAGCTCCTACCGCTAAGACCAAGACCGTGGAGGTTAGCGAGTACAACGGCGTAACCTACACTGAGGAGACAACCATCGACTCGTTCGAGGATTGCCAGCTCTACAAGGTGACCATCAAGCCTACCAAGAATGCAGAGACTCAAACTGGCGTTGAGGATGCTGAGAACAACAACGCGATCGTCTTGGCTCCAAACCCTGCGGAGAACTACTTCGTAGTGAAGAGCGCTCAAGAGGTTGAGTCTATCGCTATCGTCAACATGTTCGGTCAAATCGTCTACACGCAAATGGGTGGCGAGATGGTTGAGTT
>JAZUDI010000058.1:0-14169 GCA_045639525.1 Paludibacteraceae bacterium
GTTGATCGTCAAGTGCAAGGTCACCGTAGAGTCACAACCGTTCACAGTCGTGTATTGTTTCACATAATCGCCAGACACGGTATATTCGGTACCGTCCCAAGTATAGCTGTCGCACGCAGTTTCGCTGATCTCGTTGGTCACAGCAGAGTTGACCGTCAAGTGCAACGTCGCAGAGGAATCACAACCCGCCGCCGTCGTGAAATGCTTGGTATAGTCGCCTGACTCGGTGTATTCTGTTCCATTCCATACATAACTGCCGCAAACGGTAACACTCTCCTCGGTCGGCGCTATCGACGATTCAAACACTGCAACGAAATCCTTCGCCTCCTTTACCGTAAATTGATAAGGGTTGGCTGTATACTCCGCTTCTCCATCCGTCCACTTCACGAATCTACTGCATCCGGAGGCAGTGGCGGTAAGGGTAACCGTAGCATTTTTGTCAAATGTTCCGTAACCTGTACAAGAACCCAACGCCGCATCGTTAGGAACAGCGGTGATCTTATAAGTCTTCTTTTTGAAATAGGCGGTATAGACCGCATCGGAGGTGACCGTTATGCTCCTCTCCAACTCCGTGCTACCATCACTCCAACCCGTAAACACATAGTCTTCGTTCGGTGTGGCGCTGATATCCAACGTGGTACCGTAGTCATATTGTTGATTCTTGATGTTTGGAGTGACGGTACCCATGGTCGTATTGGAACTCTGCACAGTCAACAGACTCTTACCCCTTTTGATTCTTGCGCAATAGCAAGTATAGCCTTGAATATCAACCGTAAGCGGATTCTGGGTAGAGACAACCGTGTTCTGATCCTGACAGGTTCTCCAACTATCAAACACCCAACCAGGTTCGTTAATCACACACTCGATCTTAGGGTTGGACCCATAAGCATATTGTCCCTCTCCCACCAAGGAGAAGACATAATCGGCCGCAGGCGAACAACGCACCAACTGTAACTGGAACTTCCTAGGCTTAAAGTAGGCTATGACATCGTAGGTGCGATTCTGTTCCGCTTGGAATGTACGGTAGAAATTGTGGTTGTTCGGTTCATCCGACCAATAATCGAACTCTCCGAGATCCGTCGCATTCGCCACCAAGTGGACAGTTCGGTCCGAACAACTTGGCATCTTCACCTCCACGGAACCCAATGCAGGGTCGTTGGAGCGGACATTGACTACCACCACATTCTTCGGTTGGATGAGGTTCGTCAGATTTCGCCAATACTGCAATCCCTGGAAATTAGCCTGGCAACCACACGGAACATTGATCGTATTTAACTTGGGAGATCCCGTGAAGTCCTTTTCCAAAGAGGGCGGCGTGCAATTACGCAAAGTGAACGAGGTGAGATTAGGGCAATTGTCAAACACACCATAACGGATGTTTGTCATTGTCGTAGGAAGCACCACATTGACTACATTGCGTTGACGATAAATCGCATCGGTAGCCATCTGCGTCACGCCTTCTGGAATAGAATAATCCGTAACAAGGTTATTATCAGGCATCTTCACGATGGTTTTCATATCCTTCGTATAGACGATACCATTGATGGAGACATATTTTGCATTGCCGGGATCAACATTCACATTCTTCATGTTATCACAATCCGTCGCCCAACGGTCGTTGATCTCCGTCACACTGGCAGGTATATTTACCTCTTCCAAGCTGGTACAACCACGGAATGCCTCATAATTGACCAAGGTTACCGAATTAGGGATTTCCACCTGCTGTAAATTAGTACAATTATAGAAAGCGGCAGCGCCAATCGAGGTAACACCGTCCTCAATCACAACGGAACGAATTGAATTTCTCAAGTTATACCGTTGATACTGGACACAATTACCCCATACGGTACGAAGGCACTCTCCATTCGCATTCTCATTCAACCAAGGTGCAGTACCCGAATATCCATAACTCCAATTTCCGTTGTAGTTAGCCATGGCTCCACTTCCATAAATGTGGAGAACTCCCGTTTCCGTATCCAAACTATACTGTACTTGTCCTGTCGTACCAGAAAAGGTATAGGCAAAGAGCGATACGCCGACCATCCAAGAAATAAGAAGGAAGAACAATCGTCTGCTCCAGTTTGCTATATTGACCATCTTGTGTTTCACAATCAACTATGTTTCAATTAAATATGCTTATATCACTAATCTATTACACCACATTTTATTTTAAGGCTACAATGGTATAATATGCAAAGATAAAAATATATCAAAACAATTCCACTCGCAAACAAAAAAAAGAAGCGGGATGGACAAAAATCCACCCCGCTTCAAGACTATCTCGTAAGAACAATATTACATGTTCATACCACCACAACAGTGGATCACCTGACCTGAAACGTAAGAAGACAAATCAGAAGCCAAGAACAATGCCACGTTAGCGACATCCTCAGGAGTTCCACCACGTCTCAACGGAATTTGCTCTGCCCATTGCTTACGAACTTCCTCAGAAAGTTGAGCAGTCATATCCGTCAAAATAAATCCAGGAGCGATACAGTTCGCGCGGATACCGCGAGAACCCAACTCCTTAGCGGTTGACTTAGCCAAACCGATCATACCCGCCTTAGATGCGGAGTAGTTACATTGGCCAGCGTTACCGGAAACACCCACAACGGAGCTCATGTTGATGATGCTACCACCACGTTGACGCATCATGATAGGCGCGCAAGCGTGGATGAAGTTGAACGCGGACTTCAAGTTAACTGTCAACACAGCGTCCCATTGAGTCTCTGTCATACGCAACATCAAGGTATCCTTGGTGATACCAGCGTTATTGATCAATATATCGATGCTTCCGAAATCTTTGTGAATTTGCTCAACAACAGCGTGAGTTTCATCGAAATTAGCGGCATTTGAGGCATATCCCTTTGCCTTTACACCCAAAGCGGCGATCTCAGACTCTGTCGCTTGCGCCAACTCGTCGATTTTAAGGTCGGTAAATGCGATGTTCGCACCCTCACTGGCCAACTTAAGCGCGATGGCCTTTCCGATACCTCTTGCAGCTCCTGTAATAAGGGCCGTTTTTCCACTTAACAATCCCATAATTATATTCTCTTTTAGTTAATTGATGTCATTTAATTGTTTGTGCAAAGATAACAATTTATTTCCAATCTCCATTACGCTTGATTAAATCAATCAAACGGTCGACAGCCTCCTCGGCGGGAATCAACTTCTCGACACAAGTCTGCCCCTTATAAAGATTGACCTTACCCTTCGCCGATCCGACGTATCCATAGTCGGCATCCGCCATCTCTCCCGGGCCATTGACGATACAGCCCATGATGCCAATCTTCAACCCCTTCAGATGAGAGGTCTTCGCCTTGATTTGCGCGATGGTGGACTGAAGGTCGAACAGGGTTCGTCCACAACTTGGGCAGGAGATGTACTCCGTCTTGCTGACACGCACACGCGCACCTTGCAGAATGCCGAACGACAAAGAGAGCAACTGCTCTTGCGGCACGTTAGGCGCCTCGATCCAAAGGCCATCACCCAACCCGTCAATAAAGAAGAGACCGAGATCAGCGCCCGCTTTGATTTGGAGATCCTCCAACTGAGCCTCCTCATAAGAGCGCTTGATGACAACAGGATTCTTCACTCCGTCAGACAACAAAGCATGGAAGAGGGCGCGCTGCTCTCCCACTCCGTTGGCATGTCGGGTGGTCAAGACCAACACGGTCTTGTCATCCACCGCCTCCTTCACAGCCGACGAGTATTCGCCATAGCTCAATTGCAAAAACTTCATCGAAGCGGCATCGCCCTTCAACTCCGCCAATTGAGACACAGTATAAAGTGGCGCACCGGCTATACGCTTCCCGTCAAAACAGTAGTCCGCCACCAATCCTTGCGACGAGGCATTCGATGAGAGGATCACGACAGGCACCGCACCTCCGCCGATTTTATCGACACGAATCGTCTCCCTACGCTCATATTTAAAGGGATCCACCTTGCCGGAATCCTTTGCGTTAATAGGGGTATGTCCCGCACGTTTCGAGATGTAATCCACCAATTTTCTTGCCACAGGGATCTCGCACTCAGGCTCCTCGCTCAAAGAGACACGGATCGTGTCGCCTATTCCATCCGCCAACAAGGCGCCGATGCCCAAAGCGGACTTCACACGGCCATCCTCACCGTCACCCGCCTCGGTCACACCAAGGTGTAACGGGAAGTTCATATTCTCCTGCTTCATCACCGCAGCCAACAGACGCACCGTCTGCACCATAATCACCGTATTGGAGGCTTTGATGGAGATGACCACATCCATGAAATTCTCCGCCTTGAGGATGCGAAGGAACTCCATGCACGACTCCACCATTCCCTGCGGCGTGTCGCCATATCGGGAGAGAATTCTATCGGAAAGCGATCCATGGTTCACACCGATACGAAGCGCGGTATGATGCGCTCTACAAATATCCAAAAGAGGCAAGAGGCGATCTTTGATTTTTTTGATTTCCCAAGCATACTCCTCGTCCGTGTAATCAAACCGCTGGAGCGTATGGACACGATCGACGAAATTGCCGGGGTTGATGCGCACCTTCTCCACATACCCGGCGGCCACCTCGGCTGCGGCAGGATTGAAATGGATGTCGGCCACCAAAGGGGTATTACAACCACGTTCATTCATCGCCCGACGAATCAAGGAGAGACTCTCAGCCTCCTTTACACCCTGCGCGGTAAAACGGACCAGCTCGCCGCCCGCCTCAACAATACGCAACGCCTGCTCCACACTTGGCTCGATATCATTGGTGTTGGTATTGGCCATAGACTGTATCCTCACGGGATTTTCACCACCCAACTCCAAATCACCAATGTGAACCACTGACGATTTTCTTCTCTTATAATTAAACAAATCGTTTGAATCCAAATATTCCATACAATTCTCTCTGCTTAGAACTACTTTATGAGTTCAAAATTAATACAAGACAAAGACTTATCAAAACGCAGTCCCCATAAAAAAGATTCCACACACTTCCGAAGAAATGTGTGGAACTCTTATGATTCGATTCGGGAACTACCCGAACGCAAATTACGCTTTTGCCTCAGACGAAGCCGATTGCTTCATCTTCTCGATCTTCTCAGCCTCCTTCTTAGAGAATACCCCCAACAACTTATAAGCCACTGGACATGCGATGAACCAAGAAGAGTAAGTACCGACAATCACACCCAACAACATCGCGAAGACAAATCCACGAATGGTGTCGCCACCAAAGATGAAGATGATGATCAACACGACGAATGTACTCATGGAAGTACTGAAGGTACGGCTCAATGTAGAGCACAACGCCTCGTTGAACAATTGCTTGTTGTCGCGGTTTGGATACAAACTTCTGTACTCACGGATACGGTCGAAGATGACCACATTATCGTTGATAGAGTAACCGATGACGGTCAAGATCGCAGCGATGAATGACTGGTCAACCTCCATAGAGAACGGCATCACATTCTTCAAGATCGCAAAGAGACCGATGATGATCATGGTATCGTGGAACAATGTAGCCACAGCACCCAAACTGAATGCGAAGTTACGGAAACGCAACAAGATGTAAGCTCCGATAACAAGCAAGGCAATGACCACGGAGACGATAGCGGACTTCGTAATATCATCAGCCATGGTAGGACCCACCTTTTGGGAACTTTGCAAACCGTAAGTCACGGAACCATCCTCATTATCAGGAGCGAACTCGCCAGCCTCAGTACGTACATAACGATCCAAGAACATTTGCTTAGAGACACCGTCTGCCAAGAATGACTTAACACCGTCATAAACCATAGACTCGATCTCCTCGTCCACGTTCGCCTCATTATCCATGATTCTGTAGTTGGTAGAGATTCTCACCTTGTTGCTCTCTCCGATCGTGATGACCGAAACATTATCGAACACATTGCTCAATGCGGATCTCACCTCCTCAGTATTAACTGGTTGTTCGAAACGGACAATGTAGTTACGACCTCCGGAGAAGTCGATACCCTTTTGCAAACCAGTTGTAGCGAATGCGACAACACTCAAAAGTACCGCAAGAATAGAACCCATGACAAATGGCTTCGCCTTTCCGATGAAATCGAAGCTCTTACCTTGCAAGAAGTTCTTGGTAGCACTCGTACAGAATGGAAGGTTCTCCATCATCTCAGGCTTCTTGTTGAGCAAGAAGTCGAAAATCAAGCGGGAGATAAATACGGCTGTGAACAATGAGCAAAGCACACCAATGATCAACGTAGTCGCAAATCCCTTGATAGGACCTGTACCGAACGAGAAGAGGATGATACCTGTCAACACAGTTGTGATATTTGAATCGAAGATGGCGCTGAAGGCATTGCCATAACCATCTGCCAAAGCCTGCTTGATCGGCTTTCCGTTACGCTTCTCCTCACGGATACGCTCGAAGATCAACACATTAGCATCGACCGCCATACCGAGTGTCAAGACGATACCCGCGATACCAGGCAAGGTCAAAACCGCCTTGAAGGATGCGAGCACACTGAAGATGAAGAAGACATTGCAAAGCAACGCGAAGTCAGCCACAAGACCTGGAATCAATCCATAGTAGAAAATCATATAGATCAACACAAGGACAAATGCGGCAACGAAAGAGATGAATCCGGCGTTGATCGCCTCTTGACCCAAAGATGGGCCAACCACATCCTCTTGAACGATACGCGCTGGAGCCGGCATCTTACCAGACTTCAATACATTGGCCAAGTCCTTCGCCTCATTCATGTCGAAACCACCGGTGATCTGAGAACGTCCACCAGTAATCTCTTGGTTTACATTAGGGAAAGAATATACATAACCATCCAAAGCGATCGCAACGCTCTTTCCGATATTCTTCTTTGTCAAATCAGCCCACTTCTTCGCACCCTCTGGGTTCATCTCCATGTCAACTTCGATTCTACCATAAGGATCGACATCCGCACGGGCGTCTGTGATCACAGAACCAGTCAAAGGAGCCGCACCATCTCGTCTGCTTGACTTGATAGCTACCAATTGGTAGAAATTCTCAGCCTTATCGACAGCCTTAACGCTCCACATCGGAATCAAAGAGTTAGGAATCAATCTCTTCTCTTTCGCCAATCTGAAGTATTTCATCACCTTAGCGGTATCCTTCACATTCGCGATACCGATGCTCGCGCCCTGACCGCTAAAACTCAACCAAGAAGTCAAAGAGACACCTGATTGAGTCTCCTCGTCTGCCTCCTCCTTGTTTTCTGCGCCAAGTGTAGCCAAAAGGCTATCGCTGATGGATTTAGCCACAGTATCTTTCACCTCTTCCTTAGCCTCCTTTTTCTCCACATTAGCGGTAGCGGACTCCAACTCTCTTACCATGTCGTCCACTCTTTGGAGATCAGAAGAGATCTCGTTGAAGTCGTAAGTCTCCCAGAATTCGAGGTTAGCGGAACCCTGCAACAATTTGCGGACACGCTCAGGCTCCTTCACACCTGGCATCTCAATCAAGATACGGCCAGCGACGTCCAATTGTTGGATGTTGGGTTGAACCACACCGAAACGGTCAATACGCGAACGCAACACATTGAATGAGTTATCAACAGCCACCTTCACATTCTCCTTCAACGCCTTCACCACATCTTCATTGGTAGGGACGTCAGTGAACTTATCCTTCAACTCATAGGAGAAAATGTTGAACATTGGCTTACCTGGGTTCTCTTGCTCGAAAGCATCAGCAAAAAGGTCAACGAAATCCGTTTGAGAGGTAAGTTGCTTCTCCTTAGCCACCTTCATCGCAGCCACAAACTCATCGCTTGTAGCTTGGCTACCTGCCAAAGACTTAAGAATGTCGGCAACGGAAACCTCCATCACCACGTTCATACCTCCCTTAAGGTCCAAACCTAAATTCAACTCATTCTCGCGGCACTCTTTCAAAGTATAACCCAACCACACCTTCTCACCGGAAAGTGAGTCAAGATAATTGTTGTACTCCTCTGTTCCCTCGCCATAAAGTTTGGCGGCACCGCTCTCGATTTGAGAGGTTCTGATGCTAAAAGAGAGGTAGAAGAGACACGCCAATGCGAAAAGCACCGCGATCACCTTTACAAATCCTTTGTTTTGCATTTTTAGTAATTATTAATTAATTTTTAAAATTTATATTCATTTTCAGCCGATTGAATCGAACCCTTCTCCAATCGAACCGCAAATATAGTTAATTTTGTTTTATTCTCCACCTCAAAAAAATCAATATGATAAAAAAAAAACACATCGTTCCACCCTAATTCACCCAAATCTTTCGAATATGCATAGAAAAAGGACACTCCAACGAGCGTCCTTCCCCAAACCAAGAAATAAAATTCTTAATTCTTAATTCTTAACTCTTAACTAAAACTGAACCTTAGGAGCCTTGTCCGCACCTGCCTCAGAAGCGAAGTATGGACGGGCGTGGAATCCGAAGATATTAGCCAACACACTCCTTGGGAATGATCTCACATCCAAGTTATAAGGCTTAACGGCCTCGTTGTAGAGACGGCGCGCCTCGGCGATACGGTTCTCCGTACCCTCTAATTGAGACTGCAAATCCTTGAACTGCTCGCCTGCCTTCAAATCAGGATAGGACTCAGCGACAGCCAACAAGCTCTTCAATGCGCCAGCGAGTCCATTCTGCACCTCTTGGAATCTCGCCAAATCCTCTTCTGTGATATTAGTAGGATCGATGGTGACGGAAGTCGCCTTGCTTCTTGCGGCGATCACCGCCTCCAAAGTCTCCCGTTCATGCTTAGTGTAGCCCTTCACGGCCTCCACCAAATTTGGAATGAGATCCGCGCGACGTTGATACTGTGTCTCCACGTTTCCCCATGCCGCGGTCACCTTCTCATCCGAGCCTACCAACGAATTGTATCCAGCGACAGCCCACAAACCTAAAAGAGCCAAAACCGCCAACAAAATGATTGTACTTTTTCTTATCTGCATATTATATAAATTTAATTAGTAATTACACATCAAAACCTCGAGCCGGCGCCACCGCCACCGAAATGGCCACCACCGAAATGTCCACCCGAATAGCCACCACCGAATCCGCCAAATCCACCGCCGCCCCGACGACCGCCGCCATTGTAACGCACCCTATTGTTCGCCTTATAGACCACACGGGAACGCTTGACGGACTCACCACAATTTTTGCAAATAAAGAGATCCTCAAACTCGGCTTTAGACGAATCGGAACGGAGCTTCGTGGTATGGTCCAAAGACAATTTATGCTTGCCGCAATGAGGACATTTTTTCGACTCCCAACTTGAATACACCGACATCAGGATAACCAACAGGATGAACCCCATGAAGATATAGACAGTAGGATCTTCCCAATCGGAACCCTCCTCCCATGTCATCGAACTGCGAAGTGCCTCGCAAACAGCCAATACGCCATCATACATACCATCGCTCCAACGGCCATCAGAAAAGGCTTCATTCATGTATCTGCGTTGAATACGGGAGCAATCGACATCGGTCAAGTATCCCTCCAGGCCGCTTCCCGTCACGAATTGGACACATCGATCGGAAGTGGAGAGCATAATCACCAAACCATTGTTCAACGAACGCTTGCCCACACCATACTTTTGGCCCAAACGGATACCTGTCACATAGCAATCGTGGTTGGCGAGCGTATCCACCGCCACCACCACCACCTCGATACCCGTGGAATCCTCCAAACGGGAGAGTTCACCGTCGAGGCGGGAGACGACACTCGGAGACAAGATTTGATCAGGATTGCAGACATAGCGCCTCTTATCCAGAAGGTGAACCATCTGAATATTATCGACATCATACTGTTTCGCCACGGCCACGCCAACGGAAAACAGCAAGATAACCAAAGCGATCAATCTTCTCATTTCGTTCTTCACTACGATTTCCACAAATATACGGGAAAGATGACTAAAATGCAACACGAAATAGCAACAACAAAAAGAGGGAGTCGGAAATCAATCCAACTCCCCCATTGTAAATTGTTCTCTTGTTACTCTGCTGCCTCTGAATCAGAAGAAGGAGAAGTAAGAGACTCCACTTGCTCTGTCATTTGTGATTTGGCTACAGACTCCTCACGAGGAAGGAATGCCGCACTCGCAATACTCAACACCACTACAACAGACACCAAAAACCAAGTCGCCTTCTCAACAAAATCTGTTGTCTTCTCTACACCCATGATATTATTCTGTGCTTGGAAGTTAGAAGCCAAACCTCCACCCTTCGAGTTTTGAATCAATACAACTGCCACCAAAAGGATGGATGCAATCACAACAATAATAGTAATAAACGTGTAAATCATTTTATTTAACTTAATTGTTTAAATTCTCTATCAGTCTTTCAAAGAATCTGATTTGGTCTGCAAAGTAAATGCTTTTTTCTGGATTATTCAAACTTAACTGGCGAAATATTTTAATCGCCTTGTCAAATTTCTTCTGTTTAATGTAGATTTTCGCCAATGTCTCCGTGAAACAAGAAGAGTCTTCCTGCTGATTTTCAACGGGTTCTGGCAACAATGGCGCAGGCTCTGTGGAAGTCACCTCTTTTATGGGCTGCGCATCATCTTCCATCGAACGGGAGGTGATGAAATCATCAATCAAACTCTGCCCGCGCATCTCCTTGACAGGAGTGCCGTCATCGATTGGTTTCAAATCATTCAGCAAATCCGTGATGTCGGCAATGGTGGCCGCAGCCGATGCCGGACGACCTATCGTCTCTTTGGAAGAAGTTAAAATCGTCTCCTTTTCCACCACCGGTGTCGAAGACGCAACCGAAGTAGGCGCCTCTTCCGCCAACACCTCCGGTCCGACGAGAATCAACTGGTGAAGCGAAGAACGGTCGGAGGCATAGAGAGAGGTCTTCCGCAACTCCTGGTCGTAACGGAGATCCCCCGCATTTTTCAACCCCTTCAAATAGAGGAAACGAAAGGTCTGCGAGTACGGGAACTGCTCCACACACGCCCTCAATTCGTCAAGATGTTCGACGCCGATCGCACCGGGATGCGCTATCAATGATATGATTTCACTCCGCTTCATACTGTTTACCAATTGGCGACCGTCGCATTAAAGATTTGACTCACGATATCCTCTATCAACAAGCCGTTCAACTCGCCCTGGACATCATCGATCGTATACTCGTTGGAGAAGGTCTGGTAGGTCGAGAAGGTCCGCTCAAAACTCTCGCTGGAGTTCTTTTTGTTCACGAAACGGACATAGACCGACATTTGCAGACGGGAATCGACCGCCTCACCCGAAGAATTCACACCACTGGAGACCACATTGTAACCGCGGATCTCACCGGTGATCTGCAGATCTCCATCGTGTTCCACAGCAAGCAAGGCCGTCTTGGAAGAGAATTCATCCTTCAATTTCTCCGTGAAATCAGATGACAAGGAGGCGTAGACCAAAGGCGCCCTGTTCGGGAACTCCTCAATCGTAATTGTCTTCACCACCGAATAGTCGATGGACGATCCATTGAATTTATAGGAGATTCTGCACGACACCAATGCGCATAACAAAGCCGTCAAGGCAAAAAATCCGACGAATGATTTTCTATTCCAAACCATACTGTTTTATCTTTCTATAAAGGGTACGCTCCGATATCTTCAAATCCTGAGCGGCATATTTCCTTTTATTATTATGTTTTTCCAATGCCTTCACGATCATCTCCTTCTCCGCATCCTCCAAAGAGAAGTTCTCCTCCACAGACTCGTCCACATCCTGGATGTCATGCTGCGACTTGATCTTCGTCACACTCGGAATCGGAGTCGAAGGGATCTGGGTGTCGCTGACATATTCATCCATTTCACCGAACTGATGGCGGATGGAGGGATACGGATGCGCCTCCGCGGAAGTGACTGCAGAGAGGTTTTCGACACTGACCGGTCTGCCCTGCATGATCTCATTGACCAACTTCTTCAGGTCGTTCATATCCTTCTTCATATCGAACAACACCTGATAGAGGATCTCCCGCTCGTCATGGAACGATTTTTCGTTACCCGAAGAGGTGAGCATCGGCAAATTGGCGCTCGGAGCGGAGACTGGCAAATAGGCCATCAAAGCCTCCTTGGTGATTTCCCGCTCTGTCTCCAACACGGAAATCTGCTCCGTCACATTCTTCAACTGGCGGACATTTCCCGGCCAGGGATAGCGCATTAAAAGCATCTTCGCCTCCATAGAGAGCGAAATGGCCGGCATCTTATACTTCTCCGCGAAATCAGTGGCGAACTTTCTGAACAAAAGATAAATGTCGTCGCCACGCTGCCTCAACGGAGGAACCGAGATAGGCACGGTGTTTAATCGATAATAGAGGTCCTCTCGGAATCGGCCTTCGGAGATGGCTCTCACCATATCCAAATTGGTGGCGGCCACCACCCGCACATTGGTCTTGTAAACCTCAGAGGAACCCACCTTCATGTATTCGCCAGCCTCCAACACACGGAGCAGACGTACCTGCGTGGAGAGGGGCAACTCGCCCACCTCATCCAAGAAAATCGTACCGCCGTTCGCCTCCTCGAAATAACCCTTTCGGTCGGCTGTGGCTCCGGTAAAGGATCCCTTCACATGTCCGAAGAGTTCGGAATCGATCGTTCCCTCCGGAATGGCGCCGCAGTTGACGGCGATGTACTTGTTGTGTTTTCTCGCACTGTTTTGATGAATAATCTGGGGGAATTTCTCCTTTCCCACGCCACTCTCACCCGTAATGAGCACCGACAAATCGGTGGAGGCGACCTGGACAGCCACATCTATCGCCCGGTTCAAGGCAAGGTCAGCGCCCACAATCCCGAACTTATTCTTGATGCTTTGTATTTCGCTATTATTCATCATTGCAGTTCCCTTTCTTAGACAGAACGCAAAAATACAACATTCGAGCGTATTATCACAAAAACAAGTTATATTTGTCCTAACAAAATATAAATAACATGAAAGAAATAATCTCTACAACAGCAGCCCCAGCGGCTATTGGTCCCTACAGCCAGGCAATCAAAGTAGGCGACACTCTTTTCACATCCGGACAGATCGCCATCGACCCCGTAACCGGGAATCTCGCTGGCGACACCATCGAGGAGCAAACCAAGCAGGTGATGAAAAACCTCGGCAACATCTTAAACGCGGCGGGCTACAGTTTCGCTGACGTGGTGAAGACCACCGTTTTCATCACAGAGATGAGCCAATTCGGCACCGTTAACCAAATCTACGGCGAGTGTTTCACAGCCAACCCACCCGCAAGATCCTGCGTGGAGGTGAAATCACTGCCCAAGGGAGCGTTGGTGGAAATCGAGGCGATCGCCGCAAAATAAAATAGTGTCTGAACTCACAGAGAGCAAAATTCGCACAAAACATCCACATAATAATTGATTACTATCAAAAAAAAAAAAAACGGCGCGAAAGTATCGACGAGAAGCAAAAACGCATTACCTTTGTGGGAAATTTCGAGGAAGTAATATTCTTAATGTTAAACAAAGGGATTAAGTTGCTTTATTATAGATGCGCAACTCGTTGCGCGATCGTGGGATTACAATGGGACAGCTTTTATGTGACCAATCAGACATTATTTAATTTTTTTTATTAATATTTAAATTTTCATCAAAATGAAAAAGTATTTCTTATTTCTTGTAAGCGCATTGTTCGCTTTGTTTTCTTTGACTAACTGTAGATACGACGACGACGATTTGGAGAACAATTGTTGGAAGATCACTCACTACGAGACTTTGCTTCTTGACCTTGAGGACGCTGACCTCGTTGACAAGTACATCTACTTCTCAGAGGGTTCCGTTTTCTTCGGCGAAGAGTGGGGTTCAGGTTGGGACGTTACTCGCGTTGAGTACTCTTTGGATGGCAAGAACATCGTAAGCAAGGGTGGCGATTCATACAAGTTGACCAAAGGTGGCGATTTGATGACTGTTAAGTTGGGTACTGGTGTAAGAGCTGAGTACGACAAGGCATCTATGCCTGCTGGTATGATGAAGGCAATCGAGTCAAAGAACTATTCAGATTCTGACTACTTCGATTTCGGTGGTACACTTGACTTGACCGTAAAATAATTATCACTCAATTATCGATAATGAGAGGAGGGTGTATCAAAACTAATAAAGTTGCGATACACCCTCTTTTTAACTCGTTGAGAATTGGATGGATTTTTAGGAGTGTAAAAATTCAGGATTGTCGCAAATATTCGATTCTCACGAACTGAAATTTTCATAAAAACAA
>JAZUDI010000059.1:0-2974 GCA_045639525.1 Paludibacteraceae bacterium
CAACTTTCCCCGAATCGCCAAATCCAAGACCTTCTTCTTGGTCTGCTCGATGCTCTTCTTCAAATCGGCTTCGTTCTTCTCCAACTGATCGATGACGGCAAACCATTTCTCTATTGCCGCTACAATGCGATGTTGCTCGGCGAGAGGAGGAAGAGGGATATATGCTTTTCGGGCATCTTCGGTACTCAACCTTGGCATTTTCACCCCATAACCAAGCATCACTGTATAATCTAAAAAATATGGAGATCTTAATACGTGACACATAAAGTTAGAATCAATATCTTCCAAAAACTTAATTGGAATTATCTCTGTAGTACAATATCCATTTTCTTTAGCAACAAGAACTTTATTTAAGTATGTCCTTAATTTACTATAAAGCACATCTCCTTGTGAAAATTTATGTCTTGTACCTTTCAAAGGTCTAGAAGAAATAGTTTGACGAGATAAAACCCTAGCACTATCTTTTTCCAGATCTTCTAATTCCAAAGTCCATTCAGAATCATTGATAGTTTTCACATCCACGCTCTGGCATTCTCCATAGGATGAGATCTCTCCCAGCCTACACCAGCACCACCCCTCTGGCACCTCGAACGGCACCTCATCCAAATCCACCGATGAAACGGCTGATTTTTTTCCCTTGGATTTATTAGACGCACGACCGTGCGTCTCTACATCCGCCTGAATGCGTTTCAACAACTCGCTGGCAGGCTCATCGTTAGGATCTTGCGGCACCAATTTGCCATGGATGGCAAGGTCGAGCACCAACTGTTTTAGTTTCTTTGTATTCATAGATTATCCCTCCCTATTCAATCGGTCCTCTATTTCAGCAATTGTAGGAATACTTCCTTCAATTTTCTCAGGATAGAATTTTTCCAGTTCATACTCGGATACTCCAATAGGCTGACTTGAGCCTTCAAGGGCATACTTAGCGACGGTATTATCTTTCGACTTACATATCAACAGACCAATAGTCGGTTTGTCATCATCTCGCTTTAGCAAATGATTACAAGCAACTACATAAGTGCTCAGTTGTCCAATATCGGAAGGCTCAAATTTGTCAACTTTTACTTCCACAACCACATAACAACGTAGTTTCAAATGATAGAACAACAAATCGATAAAATTTTCAGTCTCCCCTATCTGTAATCTATACTCTTTCCCAACATAGGCAAACCCTGTTCCTAATTCGATCAAGAAATCAGTGATGTTCGTCAGCAACGATTTCTTCAACTGAGTCTCATTATATGGCTTCGTTATGTTAGCAAAGGCAAAATTATAGGGATCCTTCGTAATCTCTTGCGCAAGTCCACTCATTGGATCAGGGAGAACAGATGTGAAGTTAGAAACAGCCTTCCCATCTCTCTCATAAAATCCCGTATCTAGGCAATTCAATAACATTGCTCTGCTCCATCCGTTTTCTATGGTTTTGCGGACATAGAAAAGAGCTTTGCTTGTGTCTCCCTTTACTCTATCAATTATAAGCATGTGATGACCCCATGGAACAGCAAATAAAATTTCAGCAACTTGCTGAATTATCGAATGTGATCCATTTCCACCAAAATCTTCAGCAACTTGCTGAAGATTCTTATCAACCTGATTATAAAGTTCGTAGAATCGTTTAGAATAACGAATATTATTCTCAGAAAGTCCAGACAACCCAGGCAATTCGCTTTTGAGATCAACACTCAATCTTGCGTAAAAACCTCTTCCATATCTATTATCAACTTGCAAATCTACAATATCTTTTCCGAGATTGTAATAAAATTGAATTTGCAGAGAATTCACCTTAATTGCTGCCTTTATCTGGCAACTACGGTATCGAGAAGCAAGGCTTTTCAACCACTTCTTGTAATCCTCATCAATTATCGTAATGTCTTTCATCCTTCTATTTTTTTACAACTCACAAGTTCATTCCTGCTGTTCGTAATAATATCTCTTACCATCTGCCGCCTTTAGTTTCAGTTGGGTAGTGGCACTAACCAACTCACCCATTTGTCCTCGTCACTACTCCATACCGCACGCACCAATTGGTCGTTATAGAATCGTATTGAAACTTTCTGCTGATCCATTCTTAACTAATTGTATATCAAACACTCACTCCTTTTAGTTTATTTTTCAATTTCGATACGACCTGTGTTCTCCAATTCACGACGCAACTCCTCTTCTGTAGGTAGATAAGGAAGATATTTGCTGGCGAAAATTTGTTGTGAGTCGTACTCCATTGTTCACGAGCCGCTTCTCGCAAATACCACTCTCTAGCTTTAGCGTCTTGCACTCTCATAATCAAACGATTATGGCTCCAAGGCAATTTGATACACAGTGTGTAGCATATTTGATAATCAGGATATGTTCGATAGAACAATCTCATATTTCTCAAATTTGCGTAAGAAAATCCACTGCCAAATTCAGAAGTCAACTCTTTTGAAAGATTCTCAAGCAAATGCTCTCCATAAGTTGCTGTCGTATTACCGTTCTGCTCCTCCACAACAATACGTTTCCCTATCAGCCAATAGGCCATAGTCATTGTTGTATTTACCGCATGAGCCGTAAACGATCGAGCCTCCTTCAAAATGGCTTTAATATCGGCTGACACATTGCCACTTGACGGCAAAGATTGTAATTTCTCTATTTCGTCATTCATTCCACAATTCCCTTTAATAGTTGCTTCAACTGCGCCACCGCATCCATGATATTCGCACTCTTCTCATCAATCGTCTGAATCAAATCGTTCAAGGAGAGGTCATCATCATCCGAAGTGCTACGAATCCATGTGATATCAAGGCTGGTCTTGTCGCGTTGCAGAATCTCCTCAACACTGAACTTCCGCCACCTTCCGTTCGGATTGCTCTCCGCATCGTAGGTCTCCTTTCTTGCATTGATGTCTTGCGCATTGTAGCAAGCCACGAAATCGTCCAAATGTTGCCGTTGCATCACCTTGGTAGCCAAGGTATGCTTCACGCCAGAACGATAGTCA
>JAZUDI010000060.1:0-39494 GCA_045639525.1 Paludibacteraceae bacterium
AGCAGTCAAAAGAGCCTCCGATTCAGCTCTCCTTGTTTGATTAGGGGCTTGGTTTTCAAAAAAAGAATCCGCAACACCGTATTTTCTGGCATTGCGGACTATACTAGTATGTCTTTTCAAGTTTAGCGGACACTAATAAAAAAAATAGCCTTTTCTTGAAATACCAACTTGTTGTGTTTCAAATACTTGAAAATCGTAGTTTCCCATTAATTATGGGTAGGGGGAGTTGTGCGCTTTATTATAGGGGTAAATGAAAGAGCCGTGTCTTCAAATTCGGTTTTCAACTATCCAAAAACAATAAAACACGAGGTTCAACAAAGCGTTTCCAACACCATGAAAAAACAATTGCACCTAAAATTGTCAGCACAAATGTTAACACAAACAAAAGATCTTTTTCTGTCACATAGTTATTGAGATGAAGGTATTCTGTCACTCTATAGAATAGCATATGACATAGATAAATCTCCATTGAAATCTCACTAAGAAAGCGAACTACTCGATTATTTAATATTCCCTTCTTTTCAGAATCTATCAATGCATATACTAATAGAGCAGAAAAAAGCAAAAGATCTAAAAAGCAATATGAACACGATAACAAACAATAGGCTATTACCGTTGCGATCAAAACAGCAAACGCCGATAATTTAGCGGTTCTACCAGACAGACTTCTTAACTTATCCCTATATAAGAAAACAAGACCACCTGCCACAAAAAATGGAAATGAATATACAATATTCCATCGGCCGACAGGTATGGGCAACAATTCTGGCCTCGAAAAATAAGAAACAGAAAGTATGTGCAGAAGGCAACTAACCACCATTACAAACCAAGCCATATATTTGTTATTTATCAAAAACACAAAGAATGGAAAAATCATATAAAACACAAACACAACCCCTAAAAACCAACCGACACCTATCACTGAAATACCTGCATTTGGAAGCAAACCAAAAGCTAATGTCAAATCAGCGAACCCCTCATACAACTCTGACAATGATGGCTTTAAGATAATATCCACCAATACCAACATTGAAAAAAAAGGCAATATCCTCGTATATCTTTTTTTATAGAATTGTATAAAATTTATGTTTCCCGTTTTAAATTTCTCATAATAACCACAACACATTCCGAATGCACTCAATATCATAAAGAGAAAAGTGAAATTCGTAAATGAAAGAATCAAAGAATCTAAGAAATCAAAAGATAGAGAAACATTCAAATTTGTTTGAACATGCATCATCACTATACCAATGGCGGCCAACGCACGTAATCCATCCAAAGAAGAGTATCTTATATTATTTTTCATTGACAATTCTTTTTAGCCTTTACTTCTATCGAAAAGCAATAATTCTATGGATTAAAGCTTTTTCTAAAAAAAGAGGAAACAGGGTTTCCTATGATATGGACAATAGATGACAGTACCACTGTTATCACAATTGTCAGCAAGATGAATAACCCAGAATTAATACCCTCTGGCAACCAATAGACCAAAGCACTCATCACTATCCCATGACTTAAATATACTTCATAAGAAATATTACCCAACCATAGGCAAAAACGATTCTTACAATGTCTGTTCGATGTTGTGGTAAAAATCAATGCCAAAAGGGCAATGCCTAATACGATCTTAAGCAAATATGCACCCCAGAAAAACACCATTTTGTATTTCAAATATGCTACACCTAAGAGGCCAGACAAGAGTGTCAACGCCATTACTTTTACCCAACGTTTCTGATCCATCCATGCTATACACTTATCAAAATATCTATATAACAATAGCCCCCAAACCAGCCCCATCCGTTCAAAAGGCCATCCACCTATAGCGAAATTATCGCCCTCCATAAAGAAATAAACCAGAAGACTAGATATCGTCACACCTGCAATCAACAATCCATCCGACCACATGGTCTTATCAGCAAACCATCTATTCTTACAGTATTGTACGATATAAAACCAAAAGCACCATTGTAATAACACCAAGACATATGCATTGATTTTGTATAACACAAAAAAGGGATAACTTCCTGACTTCACAACGCTCAAACAGAAGGAAACGAGGTTGATTAACAAACAAGGAATTAGTAAGGCAACCAATCGATTCCGCCAGAAATATTTCAAATAATCAGCCTTCCGTTCCGCACTCATCATCATGCCGTATGCCGACACCAAAAAAAAGAACGTCACGCAAACAAAACCGAAACTGCCTATCGCATCTTGTAGAGAATTGCTGTATCCACTGTGTATATGGACATAGATCACGATGAGGCACGCGACCCCCTTTAGCATGGTTGTATAATCTTTATTAAAGAACGAAGTTTTATTTAACTCATTCTTTATTAAACAGTTCCCGCACCAAAGCAATGGTACAAATATGGTTAGAATATACGTGAGTAGCATTATTTGTTCTGATATATATCCATCAAATGTTGATAATAAGCCTCTGAGGAGTATCTTGCGACTGCATTTTCCGCAATTTTCGAGTAATTAAACGATGCGGAAAACATATCACTAATCTTTATTTTTAAATCCTCCAAATCTCCGCTTGTAAATGTCATTCCAGAGCATCCATCATCTATCAATTCAGGAATGCCCCCAATACGAGCACCTAAAACAGGCGTTCCGAGCGACAAACTTTCAATCACTGACAATGGATTGTTCTCCGACCATTCTGATGGAATCACCATAAATTTTGCGCCTTCAAGGACGTGTCGAATACTGGACCAATCTTGTTGACCAAGAAACTCAATATTACTATATTTTTGTCTCAAGTCATCAAGCAATTCTCCGCCACCAACAACTTTTAATTTATACGGCAAAGAAGAAGCTACATCGCACAAAGTTCTAATGCCTTTAACCTCTGTTAATCTACCCACAAAACAGAAATAATCCTGTTTATCAAAAGATGGATTAACGACCTTGTTACCATCAATAAAATTGCAGAGTACCTCAAATTGGGAAGCATCATACCCACCACGCACACAAATATCTTTCATAAATTGGCTAGGCGGTAAAAATTTTGTCACATAAGACGACAATCTGGAAGAATTCCATTTTTTAGCCTCTAAATATCCAATAATGGCACCGGGTACACTACCTGGCATACAACGATGTTTAATGACAGCAGTTTTATCAGAAAAACAATCCTCACACCACTTTCCATCTCTTGTGCAAGTATAACATGGGCAAACTAACTTTGAATCATGGAGTGTCCAAAAGACCTTAATACCCCTCTGTTTCGCTATCTTCGCAATAATCGGAGAGAGTTGGGTATGGATATTGTTTAGATGAACAATATCTGGTTTGAATTCATTGAGCAAAGCAGTGAACTTACGCTTTGTTTCCCCATCTCCAAAAGGACGCGTCATCGCTTTGAGTGAGGACATATTGGAAGGCCAAAATGGTTGCCATTTTGATGATTCATTTTCATGATAATCCATGGAAAATATAGCAACCTCGTGACCATGATCTCGAAGAAGACGCTCCAAGTTCATAGTACAGATACAATCACCACCTCTCGAATAGTAAAATTTATTTGATAATAATATTCTCATTTGAAAATTTTATATATAAAAGAACGCACACTAATGTAGGAAAAGCATTATAATAGTCCTAACTATTTTATAAATATTAGTTTACCTTTTCTCATCGTCGTTTTTATATTCAATTGTATTTATTTCATTCTTCCTTGAATGCGATTTTGTCACCCAACCATATACAGAAAGATATTTCCCTCCGTATGATCTATAGACATACTTCGCATATTTCGCTCGCTTCACCACCCCGCTTTCTCTTTGACAATCTACTTCTATCAAACGACCATTGAAAGTACATTTCTCAAATACTTTATTCTGCTGTTTTCTCAGATCACAACAGACGTAAAAATCAGATTCGAAAGGTGATACGATCCTATTTTCCCGCCAAACTTCATTAGCGCCGCAGGAATAGGGAAATTTCGTAGTTACTTGACAATCTTCTACAACAATATTTGCCACAGCACTTTCCGCATTAGCATTTCCTAAACGAATCGCAGCACAAGCAATATCACAATTTTTCAAAGTTATATTTCCCGCACACCCCCCTCGATAACCATCTATTATGCCATTATTGGTCCTTATGGAACAGTTATTCATCAAAACATTGTATCTCTGATAATCCTTCATCGACATATTCATAACGCCAATGCAATAAGAGTTATACCACTTCCCATTATCATTATGCACTTGCGATAATTCATTTTTGTAATCGATATTACAATGATCGAATGTGAGATTCCAACTACAATTAGAGGATGAAGATTGTTGAGGAATAATCAAAGGCCTATCAATCATAGGATTAGCCTTATTTGCCAAAGAGATAAATGAACAATTCTTGAAAACACCATTGGCATCATAAGCACAAATCCCCTCATTTCGGATATCATAACAAATGACAAATGCAGAGCCTTTTACGCTATTAAGACTTTTGAAGACGCAATCTTTTATGTTAAAACTGATGTTGCAATCCTTCGTATTGGTTTTCAAAGAGGCAAAACAGATCATTTCATCCTGTGTATCTTGAATGAATTCACAATCAAAAATGTTAGCCGTCATTATTTTCCCTTTCGCTTGGTCAGCTAGCATTGTCCATACCATGCCCCCCCTCAGGCTAGCAGAACAATTACTGAAATGACATTTTTTCAGAATTAAATCATCACATTTCTCAACCGTAATAACATTCATATTATTGCGTTTCCCATTATTGAGAACATTAATTCTTTCAAATGACTGCTGATGCGAATTGGTTGTAAATAAATAAAAATTGCCATCGTTCGTTTTCTTAGGAATGGAAGGTCCATCAAATATTTCGCTAACTTTGACATCAATATTCAAATCCTTGTAAGAGACAGATTCTATGTCGACATCACGATCTTCGAAAAATAAGATGGTCATCTGGTGGCGTTGAACTCTATTGGTAACACCAGTATCCAACAATAATGTCGCACCATTTCCATCCAACTCTAGTTTGTGGTTAATTCTAAAAATAGATACGCCATCAAAACGTGAATTGATTCTATATGTCTTGTTGCGAGAGAATTCAACTTTATTCGAACTGTTGATGGCCTTCTCTATAGCGAGTCGATCATCTGCCACACCATCACCAACGGCTCCAAACATTTCAGGTGTCACAGATGATGCCGTACACGAATGGCATAAGACAGCCAAACAGAATATCAAAATAAACTTAAAATTCAACTTAAGCATACACTTCAATTTACTATCATTCTTTTGCAATTCTCCAGATAGGAATAGTACTTGCTTAAAAGTTGTCTAATCTCAGCATCGACCACCGGAAGTTTCAAATTAAAAGCAGTTCTTGCCTCCACCACCTTCAAACTAAGATGATCGAAAGAACTTAAATAATTCGATTCATATAATCCAAACATATTTAGCAAATCCGTAAATTTGGATGAACCATCCTTTCCCACCAAAAACCCATTCGGAGAATATAGCAACATCGGTGTCTTATTTTTAAGGCAAAAAATCGCATCATGAAAACGATGCGTCACCACACAATCAAAATATCGATATATTCCTAATTGTTCTAACGGAGACATGTCGTTTAGAACATCATCCGCCCACGAAGCGGGACGAAGACTATATATTTTATAACCTTCCAACTTTAATCTCCTAACTTCCGCCTCCACCCACCTATCTTCTTTATTCGTATGAAATAAAATAGATTTAGGAAGTATCTTCAGTTTTCTCTTGGAAATGTAGGTCTCAACATATTGATAGTCCACATCTAAACCAAACGTAGGATCTGCTAATAACTCAATAGCACTTGATGGGAGAAAATTCTCTAATAATTTAAAGGATGTTATATCACGAACCGCATAACCGGAAAAATCGGCAAGAGTCGTAGACATCTTTTCTATTTGCGAAGATGACAAAGAGACATATTCCACATTTTTAACAGAAGCGGCTATCATAAATTTCTTTGCCTTAATGTCTGGTGACAACCAATAAAGAGACAGATTATCTTTATCTTCAATTCGATCCAACTCCAACAAAGTGTCAGCACCAACAAATAGGGCGTCATACTTTCTATCAGCAATAAAATTCAATGCTTTATCCACATTTTTTATCACATGATCCTTAACAACGCCCAAATCAGCCTTCAAAAAGGTTCTATATTTTTTCATGCGAACCAAGTCGTTACATAAGGTTCTGCACGTACACTGATGCAAATAGGGATGTTTGCCTGGTGGGGTAAAACCATGTAACGGGACCACCTCCACCTCGTCCGTAGGAAACATGGAGCGAAGTTGAATTAACAAAGCATAAGCTTGCAGATTCGTTCCACAATTCAAATCACCATAATATGTTATCAATCCTATCTTCACAACCTAAATTTCTGTGTAATAATCAGCATAGCAGTTCCTATGAGATACAGCCACTTTATACTCATCTTTATAGGATCCGATTCCAATCAATAGAACGGGTACCTCTTTTTTATCAATATTCAATATCGAATAGAGATGTTTTAACTTGCCTACTTTGTGCCCCATTGTTAGTGGTATAGAAGCTATCCCATAGAAATTAAGTGCATAAAGTAAATTCATTGCATACAAACCTCCATCTACATACAACTGACGAAGTTCATTGATATTATATCGTTGCTCGTCACCAGTAATCAATATCGCAGCCTGCATCTTATCGCTAAATCCCTTGCAACCACCTTGATAGTCAAAAATTTGCTGCTTTTTATCCTTGGCATAAACCACATATACGTGCCAAGGTTGTCGGTTACAAGCGGAAGGTGTACGTTCACACAACGCTAACGCTTTTTTCACCAAATTTCTATCAATCAATGCATCTCCAAAATCCCTTACTGAATAGCGCTCTTGAGAAAATTGTTCAAAAGGCAAATGTAATTTTTTATCCAAATCTGTTTTCCTGAAATGCAGAACGCCTACTGCATAGGATTGATCAACAAAATTCACCTGTTGCAATAACGAATTGTATTTTTCATTAACTGAATCACTTGAAAAACCAGCATTCTTTTGTGTTTCTATATACTGTTTTATCACACTCAAAGAAAAGGATACAAATTCATCGTTTTTAAAAGAATTGTAATAGGCAGTGAGATCATTAAGCAAAGAGACAATTTTTTCTTCCCCAAACCCAACCTTCATAGGAGATATGGAGAGACCTTTCTCTATGGCATGTGTTCTGATCAACAAGTCTGTCTTAAATTTTTCCTCACTATTCATTCGCTCGCCATTTGCGATATAGCGAGTTGATCTTAAAACATAATACAACTCTTCTTTTAAGATTCTAAAAAAAAGAATGATTTTGTTTTCTTTAAGAAACTTGATCAACATATCGCGTCAAAAAAATCCAAATAACGTTTTACAATTATCTCTGGCATAAAATTAAGGTCAACAAATTCCTTAAGATTATGTTTTAATGATTCGTAAGAGTCTTCATTCAAGTCTGCAACCTTTCTCAAAACTTCTGTCAAAGAGGCTACATCGTTCACTTTAAACATAAAGCCATCAACGCCATCATGAGTTCTCTCTTTGAAACCTTCAATATCAGACACTATGGTCGGCATATTATACCTATAGGCAATCATATGAGGTCCACTTTGAGCGACATTCTCATAAGGCAAAATTAAATAGTGATGTTTAACGAAAAGTTCAGGAATATCTTCATCGTCAATACGCTTGAAGAAACAGGATATATGGAGATTTCCAGCTATCAACGATTCATATTTAGGAATATCATCGCATTTACCGGCAATAGTTAAATGTATTTTGCTCTTGTAAGGTTCCGTTAATGAATTGAAGGCATTAATGACCACATCAAGTCGTTTATTATCCTTCACATTTCCGAAGAAGAGAATATTCACGTGATCCTTTGAAACATCATATTTATTCGTTCTCACCTCTCCATAATCTTTCAATGACAAAGGGGCGTAAAACGACTTTTTTTGAGGATATCTGTCAACCACATAATCATACAAAAACTTAGAAAATAGATGGAAATAGCCATTATTCTTAAATACATAATTGACATAATTTGTCATTAACCACTTATCTGGCCACCCGTCATAAGGCTTAACATTATGCGCCGCATGTACAATGGGTACATTTTTGACTTTATGAAGCAGAATGGGATAAAAGAAAGGAACGCCTAACAATGCATTATAGATAATATCAGGGACAAAATCCGAGGAATCTTTCATCAACTGCTTTACCAACTTCGCATAAAACCCTATAATTCGAGGATCTTTTTGTCTATATGGCACAAAGATGATTTCGCAATCCAAACTTTTGTCGATAGCCACACTACTTCCATACATGCGAAAAACGATCCATCTACAATTATATTGTCTTCTGACAGAAGGCACAATCTCTCTATCAACATCTAGGAAATAATCTCCTGTCAACCAAAGTATATTCTTCATCGCCGCCATTTACTCAATTCTTCTTTTATCACCTCTAAATACCCCTTACCATATTTCAAATCAGGCTCCAAATGGTTTCCTTCTGCCCACTCATTCCATGATTTAACAAAAACAATCTTCTCCTCTGCAGGTTTTTCCTTTATCAAAGAGAGTGTTTGAGAGAATAATTTCCTAAACAAGGCGGGTGTTGAATTATGGAAAATCGTTCCGTTCGCTCCTAAACGAGGAGAATGATCCCAATTCGGTACAAGAACAGGATATATTCTATCCTCTTTATATCGATCGGAAATCATGTACTCAACCGCCTTTTCGTATGATACGACTCTTGTCGGGAAGTGGAGTAACTTAGAAAATTTCTCCTTTATTCGATTTCTCAAACTGCCACTACCGCCCCATACATCATTCATCAAACACAATGAATTGGCCTCCATATACTGATTGGCTGGATGACTAAGCATTTCCTGACTTTGAACGTTTGATATGAAATAAAAGCCTGGTAAACCATTTTGTTCAGCTAATTTATTCCACAAATCACACATTTCCTTATAATACGGAATCAAATCAGCTCTATAAAACACATAAGCCAACCTTCCTTTTATTTTAAAATATCGTTCATCCTTAAACGCATCAAGCAAATAATAGAACTGTTTTTCCGCATCTTCCAAACCCAAATATTTCTGTTCAATCAACATCTTACTCTCCATACGTTGAGCCTCCGCATTCCAATTCTTGTTTTCCCAAGAGTGATTTGCCCAACATAGGAAAAATGGGAAATTAGGCGTTTTTAGTCGAATGACCTCATTCAATGGACGCTCTAATAGCACCTTACCATCACCAAACCAATAATGATAGATACAAAAGGCGGACAATCCATAAGCTTTCGCCATTTCCGCTTGTTGCTCCCTTGTTTCAGACAGTCTCAAATCATAATATCCCAAATCAGCAGGAACATGCGGTTGATAATGCCCTGGAAACAATTTCTTTGCTTTCCCAACATTGGTCCACTCAGTAAAACCTTTTCCCCACCACTCATCATTTTCAGGAAATGGATGATATTGAGGAAGATAAAACGCAACTACCTTTGTATCTGTAATCATTTATTCTGTTTTAACATTAAGAGATTTAACAATATTTTGTTCTGTTTTCGAACCATATTTGTGCGATAACTCAAACCCAACATTATGACATAAAACCACAAGAAATAATATGCAGCATAATCTCCCGTTACACAAGCATACGCTACATAATAAAAGACAAAACATTGGATTAATATAACGCTTTCACTATCTTTCAACAAATAATGGGGTACTGCCAAAAGGGAAATTACATATACAATCCAAACCAATACACCCCAGATACCCCAATCACATAAAACAGTAAATACCAAACTCTCAAATCCAAATAGCTCAGGATGGTTGTCATATGACTGTAAATAGTATAAATGCCAACTATATCCATTTCCGATTATCGGACTTCTTTCCATTTCCTTGAAAGCAGCCATCAATTGATTGGCTCTCATCGAGAAATTGGATCCGTTCGCCACCTCACTTTTATCAGACCAATCAAAAATCGAAGCTACATAGCCGTACAAAAAATCATTTGTAGATAAAATCAATAGAAAAACTAAACCAATCAGTAGAGAATAGGCCAAGACCTTGAATTGACGTTTAAGTACCATATAAACGGCAATAGCTACGAACAAAGCACCGATAACGGACCTCACTCCACAAAAAAGCATATCCAAAAACAACATCAGCATTAGCAAAACAAATACAAATTTTGGTATTTGTCGGCGAATGAACAATGTAAAAATAATAAGCGTTCCAACAACAAAAGCCCATGTCATTGGATGCATAAATGTAGAGGATATTCTACCAAACAATCTATTCTCATCTGCATACCAACTTTCCAGCACATCTCCCCCCGTTAAGAACTTCAAACCAAAGACATAAGGATTAATACCGCCTGTTTGAGTCAATATCAAAGCATAAATTCCAATAATGAAGGAAACAACAATGAGAGAGGTCCTTAATTTGGAAGATACATCGCTATTCACAATGATTAACCAAAAGGACAACGTGGGCAAAAGACCATTGATAAAATCAGACCTCCATATCCAAAACTGGAATGAAAAAGGAGTCGGTGCAAATGGCATAACCAAGCCCAAAGCTATTAGCAAAAACAAATAGGGAAAGAGGACGGGAAGAGAATCTTTCAATTTACTCAATCCAACCTTACATATCGTCATTCCAAACAACGTGACAGACAATAAAGTGATTGGGAGTGCGCCAATTGTCGAAATTGGTACGAGAAAGAAATATAGTAAATATGCGATCATCCCCCATTTTACATCATATAAAATGAGAAAGAAAATGGCAACGGAGAATACTTTAATAGCAAGTAATATTAATTCCATCCTCGCAAGTGCTTATACCATCTCTCTCAAAATCCTCGCCGGAACACCTCCAACAACAGTATTGGCAGGAACATCCTTCGTCACAACTGCATTTGCAGCGATTACGGCCCCTTTTCCAATATGAACACCCGACAAAATGCACACCCGCTCTCCAATCCAAACATTATCCTCGATGACAACAGGCCCCTTTATATGAAGAGCTCTTTTTATCGGCGGAATTGATGATTGATCCAAAGAACAATCACCATGAGAATTATCGCTTATATATACATATCGTCCAGTCAAGACACCATTGCCGATATAAATAGACTCACATGCAGTTATATGCGCATTTTCTCCTATATAAGTGTTCTTTCCAATGGTTATCACAGGAGAAAAATTTTGAGTTCCATAGTTTTTCCAGGCCGTCAATATAACATTTTTCCCTATTTGAGTTCCTTTATCAATGGTGATGCAATCCACTCCTTTCAACTGATGTGGAGATATGATTACACCGTCCAATTTTTTAAAAAACAAACCGATACTCAAACTAAACACACGCCATATATAGTAAAAAATTCGTGATTTTATATATAGTATTTTATTAATCATGCAATTATTATCTTACACATTCGCTGGTTTGTATCTACGAAATACATCCATTACAAAATTCGTTTGCGCTTTATAGGAATGTTTTTCCACACCTAACGATCTGCATCTATCTTTTAGTGAAATTCGCTCTTCCAAAGAAAGACTATATATTTTAAATATTCCTCTCGCAAAATCATCTGAATCCCTCAGTTTTGCACAATAGCCTGTTCCACACCCTTTTACAATCTGCAGACATGCCCCCATTTCAAAACCAACGACAGGCGTTCCGCAACAAATTGCCTGATTTACCATCATAGGACCTGCATCGTTCACAGAAGAACACAAGTATACATTCGCCATATTATAGAACTGAGGCAAAAAATCATGGGATACGAATCCAAAATGTTTAGTTTTAAATGGAATTTTATCATTGATATCATTGCTGCGACCAGCTGTAATAACAACCACATTATTCGCCTCTTCTTCTGTTAAAGCGCTTCGAAATTTTTGCAGCGCCTCAAAAATGTATTTCATTCCTTTCCGCTCGTCAGTCAAAGACTGAGAGGCAAACGATATAACAAAGGCGTCCGAAGGTAACGAATGTTGTTGTCTTAACATAGAATTGTCAAGAGTTGTATATTTGTCAGTATCAATAATCGGGAAAGTCAATTCGTATTGCATATTTCTTAACAAATAGGAACGACGATAATACTGATGCATATAATAATTGCCCGTAATAACAGGTTTTACCAACTTATAAACATTCTCTCTATACTTTACATTTTTCGCGGTGAAATCATTTTCATCAATAGAGTTCCATACTGGACATGCCCCACAACCTATTTGATAGCGTTCACAATTTCCAACAAAATGACAACCTCCAGTCATTGTCGAATAGTCTACATTTCTAAAGATGAACAATGATTTCTGTTGTTCATATAACTTCAAGACAGTCTTAAAGCTTAGCAACCCCTGCCAAAAAATAATCATTACGATATCGTACTTCTTCGGAATCGCTTTCAATACGCTGTTAACAGAGACCGGAGGATTCTCTTCTTCTTTATAAAAAAAGAAAAATGGCCCAGACTTTTTTGTGGGAAATATCCTTTCTTTATAGTAGCCAATCTTCTTCTTTAATTTTGTCCAAAAAGAAAATTCAGGGTTTTTCTCTACATATAATATCTCTGGATGATCCGTTACTTCATACTGGGTAAGTAAATCACAATCAAAGTGCTGTTTTTGAAATGCATTGTACATATCCAATGCCAACACCCCTGGACCCACATAAGGATTCGCAGAAGAAATAATTAATATGGAAGGTTTATCAACCATTATTTTTTGAAGAAAAAATCTTTAATCAAAGTACATATATCATCAACTTGTCCATACTCCAATTCATAATACATCGGAAGACGTACCAAACAATCCGCATACATATCACATAAAGGAAGTTCTGGAATTGTATCACTATGATTCATATAGTACTCACTCTTGTGCAATGACAAATAATGGAATGGAGCCGTAATCTCATGCTCCTTCAAATATTTTATAAGAGCTGATCTTTCTTCCAGATTTCGGCAAACGATATAGAACATGTGACCATTGTTCGTTGCATAATCTGGAATTTCAGGAAGACGAACGTATCCTTCTTTCGCTAATTCGGAAAGATTAGCATAATATTGGCTCCAGAGTTCTTTTCTCTTTCTTTGGATCTCATCCAAATTTTCTAATTGAGCCCATAGGAAAGCTGCGTTGATTTCGGCTGGCAAAAAGGAAGAACCCATATCTACCCAACCATACTTATTTACGGCACCCCGGAAAAATTCGGCACGATTGGTACCTTTCTCCCAAAGAATCTCTGAACGACGAACAAAGCGTTCATCATTAATGACAAGAAGACCACCCTCACCTCCGGCTGTAATGTTTTTGGTTTCATGGAAAGAGAATGCACCAAGATGTCCCACACCGCCTAATGCCTTACCCTTGTAAAAAGAGTCAACGGCCTGGGCAGCATCCTCAACCACAATGAGATTGTATTTCTCTGCAATCGCCATGATAGCATCCATATCACATGCCACTCCCGCATAATGTACAGGAGCAATGACTTTTGTCTTGGGAGTAATCAAAGATTCCAATTTTGAAGCATCCAAGTTCGGATTACTATCCATAGAATCCGCAAAAACGACTGTAGCACCTTCTCGTAAAAAAGCCAATGCTGTTGAAACGAATGTATAGGATGGAACAATTACCTCGTCACCTGGCTTCAGATCACAAAGCATTGCACACATTTCCAAAGCATCCGTACCTGATGTCGTGAGCAGACACTTCTTGAAACCAAAACGCTCCATAAAAAAATTTTGACACTTCTTTGTGAAGAATCCATTACCACTCAGTTTACCCGTATAAACTGCCTGGTACATATAATGAGCCTCTTTCCCTGTTAAAAACGGTTTGTTAAATGGTACCATAACTTGCTTTATATTTTATTTTTTCTAACTCATTCAAAACTTCTTTAGAGGGATCTACACTAAAAAGATGATAATTATTTTTTATATCATCAGTTGCAAAATTCCACCAAGCAATTGAATTTAACCTTTCTATCGTTTCTTTATCGAACCTATACTTAATAATTTTTGCGGGTACACCTGCAACTATCGCATATGGAGGAACATCCTTGGTCACAATTGCACCAGAAGCTATTACAGCTCCATTGCCTATTACCACACCCCGTTGTATAACGGCATTACAACCTATCCAAACATCGTTTCCAACTATACAAGAATCAGAAAAACGATCATACCCAACATTTTCCCCCTTTAACCCAAAATCATCAGAATATAAAAAAGCATGTGTTGTCACTTTGTTATAATCGTGATTAGCTCCTCCTATACTCAAATTCCACGACAAAGAACAAAAGGCTCCAATTTGCGCATGCCATGCAGTAAAATTTCTTCCGGTATAGGTAAAACGGCCAATTGTTGAATTAAAAACCATTGAGTTTCGCTGTAGAATCGAATTTTCAGACAGATTAGTATCACAAACTCGAGAAAAATCTGCAATTGAACTATTTATACCAAGATAACACCCCTTTGCATAAACATTCTTGTATATCTTAGCATTTTCCCCTATTACGCAATCTACTACATTTGCGGTAGGATCAATATACGAACTCATATCAATTCAATCTTTATTGACTTCATAAATTCATCGGACTTCATCTCACATTCTAGAAGCGAATCACCTTGACACAACAATTCACCTATGCAATCATTTGCATTTCTAAAGGTATGAACATCAGAACCAGACGAAATAAACATACTATAATATGGAGCTTCTCCACTAATAGAAACAGACTTTACTACACCTGAAACAGAAGACGTTATCATTTTTGTCAATGTTAGATTCTTCTTTGGGATTGGATTAAAATAATCTTTGGGATTAAGACCTATCGCCATAGAAACAATCATTTGATAATAATCAAATCCCCAATAATATGACATCATCATAGGAAGACAGTTTGCGCCAACTCGACCTGTTAGTTCCAAAAAATAAGGAACGCCATCCTTCAAGATGAAATCCATATTAACAGCGCAATTGTTTAGACCTATTGCCTTTATAGCCTTTTGGGCTTCATTTTCTATACTTGAAACAGCTTCATCTGACAAAGCAACAGGAGTATAATGACCTGTGGGTGCACTAATAGAACCAAAATGAGAAATAATATCGCCATGTGGTTGAACAAACAATACCTCACCTTTATAAACGAAAGCCTGAGCTCCCATTTCAATACCATCTATAAATTCCTCTACAATACAATAATTTTGGTATGAATCTAAACAAACCTGCCTATAATATATCCATAACTCAGCTTCATTTTCTGCTTTATAGACACCTTTACTTCCCTGCAAATCAACAGCCTTTACCATTAACGGAAATGAAAGAACCGAGCAAGCCTCCTTTATATCGCTTTCATTTCTAACTTTCATAAATTTTGCAGTTTTCACACCGCCTTTGGTTAAAGCCTGCTTCATTGCATACTTATTAGAAGAAAGAATGGCAGAATACTCAGAAATGCCCGGCAAATTCAACTTATCACATAGATACCCACACGTTTCAAGAGCTTTATCTGAACAGCATATCAAAACTCCATCAATACCCATATCCTTGACAGCATTATAAGTGGCATACTTATCCATCATATTTACATCAATAAGTTTATCAGCATACTTATTGCATGGATAATCACCTAATATACCCGCAACATAACATTCTATCCCCATCTTTTTGGCAGTTTGGATAGCGCCAATATTACTTCTACCTCCTCCTAAAAACAATAATCTCTTTGCCATATTCATTATTGTATAGAAAAACGCTTATCTGCTTGATATATAAAATATCCACTTCTATCCGCACTACATTGAACTTCTCTTAGTTCATGATCAGTTATTTCAGATGCCACTATTTCTTTATAATCAGAAGCATTATCTATATATTTTTTAACCAATTCAGTTCCCTTACACAAGAAATAAACACCAGAACACTTAGTTTGTGTTATAATAGGTTTCTCAAAACGGCCTAATGCCACATCAATAACACCCTTTACAAAATCATATCCCGTAGATAGTTGAACTAAATCAGAACCAATAAAATCACCGCCCATTCTTCCTCCTATCTCCATGATAGCAATACGACCTTCTTTCGTGATTTTATACTCGGAATGAGACGCTCCATTTGTTAACCCTAATGCATTAAGCGCAGTGGTCGTTATATCGTAAATCTGATGAAACATCTCTTGAGAAAGAGTAGATGGTTGATGATGCTCGAGTTCCACAAAATGAGGGGCACCTGTAGTAACTTTATCAGTAATCTGCAAAGGATAATGAATGCCTTTATAGGAAATAAACTCAACACTTATTTCTCTTCCTTCGACAAACTCCTCAATCATAACCTCTTTTTTAAAAGATTTATCCATAGCGACATCTAACGCTGGATAAAAATCAGATGGCATCATGATCTTCGTAACACCTAAAGATCCAGATCTATCAGAAGGTTTCACTATCATTGGGAAACGAAAGTCTCTTAGGCGATCCATAACATCAGGAGTGTTCACAGTCTCTGGCGTAGCCATAATATAAAACGGACAAGGAACACCAGCGTTCATAAAAGCATTTCTCATCAAGAACTTATTATTTGCACGTACAGCAGCATCATAATCATTACCAACAAGATTCATTGCATTGGCTACATAGGCTACAGTTGGAGCGGCTACGTCAGAAGCAATCGTACAAATACCATCAACCTTCACTTTTTGACAGATTTGCAAGATTTCTTCTTTTTCTACAATCGAGATAGGATAAAAATAATCAGCGAAGTCTTTACAAACAGCACCTTCAGCCCATGCAAAGCAATGAACTTCGAGCCCCATCTCCTTTGCTTTTTTTACCAAAGGTAATTGCAGATAACTTGCACCTACAACAGCTATTTTCATATTCAAATATTTTGTCATTTTACTTTGCTAATAACAAATTGATAGAGTTTCTGACGTTGAGATTTCTCCATAAACAAGAGGCTCGATGCAACAACGTTAGAAACTGTAATTATAACCAATATCAAATTTTGGACAAGCGAATTTTGATCCATTAGAAAATATATAGCAATTGGAATTATAGAAGATAAAAGCATTATCTTGCAACAAGTTATTACACATGAAAACAAATCTTTATACGTATATCCTATACATTCATTAACAAGTATATACGGTTTTACGATAAGACCATAAATCACACTCGAAATGATAGCTAAATATTGAACCCACTCTACCCCCGCTCCCAATTTCCAAATAACATATAGCATCACAAATTTCCCTATACCAAGAATAACCGCAGCATAAGAATTAGTCTTAATTTTTGCCGCAGCCATCATAGGAATATAAAATGCAGTAGAGAAAGTCGTGATTATATTATAAATAATCAACCAACGGCAGAAAAACAAAGCATATTCCGGCACATCAACAAGCCAAATATTAAGAATTTTGGGCATTGCAAAAATACAAGGAAGGCCTAACATCAGTATAAGATCAAAAACATATATGGTTGTAGTTAGAGTGAGATTCTTGCTCCCTTCATAGTCATGAGAGGCATACTTCTTGATAATCTGCGGATTAATTGCCTGTCGAAAATTATTCACAAACTGCATCATTGCATTCGACATCTGTGACGCAAACGCCTGCGCACCAACAATGGCAGGAAGAAAGAATAAATTCATCAGCACAACAACACCTTGATGATTAAGCATTTCCGTAATATTGGCAATAATATTCCACCCAGAAAAAGACATCATCTCTTTAAAAACATGTTTGTTGAAAGTCTTAGTCAAACGGGATTCCTCAAAATTTCGTATACAGTAGAATCGATACCAAACTATCACAATTACTTGTATAACGGATAGAAGGATAGCGTACATAACGAGTTTATCTATTGATGTCATAGCTATAGTATAACAAACCACTAATTTACCCACTGCCTCAAAGATACTGACATATGCATATATTCCCATCCGCTCATGGGCCATTATGACAGATGTATAAGGGACTTGGGTTATACTCATTACCATTGTAAAAATCGATATATGATACACACATACTGCGGGAAAAAATCGATCAGTCGGTATAACCACTTTATTATATAAGAACCACAAACCAATGGTTTCTAGTAATAATACAACTATAAAAGATAATCCCAAATGAGAATAAAAAGCTGTAGAAAACGTCTCCCGAAGTCCTTGTATATCTTCTTTTCCAAGAGCAACAGTAATAAATCTAGACGAACCGATACTAAGGGTGCCGTTGAGGAACGACAGCATTCCCACAACACCGCCAACAACATTATACAATCCATAATCCTCCACTCCTAACTTATCAAGGATGACACGCGAAGAATAGAGCGTAACACCCATAATAAGAAACATACGGATGTATAGGAACATTGTATTTTTTGCTATGCGCTTATTATCAGACATACAAAGAATCTATCTTCTTAATCAGTAAATCAAAATGTACAATGCGTTTTAACTGCTCTATAAAAATAGAGAGAACAACACAAGCACACAACAATGAAATAAATATAATCAAAGGATTCCGTGTGATATAAATATATTCCCGAAACCAATAATAGTAAATAAACGTATGAAAAAGGAAAATATTCATACTATGTTTTCCTAAAAAACTAAATACTTTAGAGAGGAAACTCGGAACGTTTATTATATTATAGGAAATTACCAATGATAATGTTATCGAAGCGTCCAACAAATATATATCCGAAGAGAAGAAACGCTCTATTGCCAAAACAACAAAGAGCACAATCCACCAATACGATTTTAGCGATTCACATACCGATCCATATCGACACATAGCCATTCCTGCCACAAATGATGCAAAATATATTTTGACACTGTATACCGTGTAAAAAGGGATAAAATAAATTGAAATCACCAATGGAACAACCATCAAAGGAAGGCGATCCATTACCTTATACAACAAAGGAAAACTTAGATATAGGATGATAATACATGAATAGAACCACCAAGTCGGATTGTATCCATAGAGACCTACACAATTCAAAACACCCAATAAGTCCAATATCAATTTTGGCACAATGTGTTCGCCATAAGCATCCGCAAAAGTTCTACCAAAGACTAACACGCTAACAGGTACGAAAAGTAACCAAATGAACCAATAGTTCATCAATAGTTTGACAAATCTATGCCAATAAAAGTGCCAAACGCTTGGTACTCCCCTATCCTTCGTCGCTTTAACCATCAATCCATATCCAGAAAGGAAAACAAATATCGCGACACAAACCTTACACCACCAACCGATTTGCTGCACTAGATATCGATCTCCATAAAGATGAATGTCATCAAACAAACCATTTTGGATATAAAATAGATGATGTGCCAAAAGGAGAAGCAGCGCTAAACCCTTTAACACGTTTGTGTCCAATAGAGATAATTGAATATTTTATTTGTCTTTTCCAATGAAGCACATTTAATCCCTTCTAAACAAATCCCTCGTATAAACCTTCTCCTCCACATCGTCCAAACAGCTGTCGTAGCGGTTGGCACTAATGGAGTCGCTCTTCTTCATCATTCCTTCCCTGCCAAGAAACGCCTCAACAGGAATGCACAGAAATAAGGATTTATATTTTGTCTCCAATGCAAAATTGATATTGACAAAGCTCTTGTATTTAGTAATTGCGAAATGCTCAATGGATGCAGTTTTACCAATCTGACGAGCCCCTTTCACTATCAAAGGCTTATGGTCAACGTTCTGTTTCCACTGATCCAAATATTGATCAATTTTCCTATTCAGACACATCATTTCACAACTAACTGAATTTCAATATAAAAGAGGTTAATTTACAAAAATATGAGCCACTTTTTATCGTATTGACACTTTACTTCTTAAACTCAGCTATTATTTGACCATTTACACACTCTCAGCCATCAAATCCTTTCTTCCGATCAGACTGAATATTGTAATGCTATTATCTTCATTGAGGATCCGTAGAGTACGCAGAATCTCGTTCAGCGTCGATCCACTTGTGGCTATATCATCAACTATCAAGATATTTTGCTCTCTAATTGTAGAACAAAGTTTCTGATCTTTATCATCTTTAAACCTAAGAAAGTTCATAATATATGGCCTCAACTTACTCTTCTTCACGTCCTTAGCGATAGTAAAATAAGATTTGGCATGTATCAAGTCCATCAATTCATTTACACTCTCTAACGCCTGCTCCTTTTGAACTGACGTATAGCGAGGTCTTCCATTCTCCAATACATCATCCAAATATTGATTGGAATAGGCGTCAACATCAAACCCTATTTGTTCTGGCAAGGATTTTATCAATTCCATAAAATACAAAGAGGGCTGCGCAAATCTATAGATGTATCTCAACATATAGCGATTCACCAAACTTGAAGATTGTGGCATTACCACCATATCATAATTGTATAAATTGATCTTTTTATGCAAATCATTTATTGCTCTTTGTATAAATTGGGTCAAATCCTTATTCGACCTAAGATCTTGCTGAAATTTTAGATATTGTATAAACTCAGTACGAACACTTCCTTTCGTATCTTCTGAAAATTCATACCCATAGTAAAAACATTTGCCGAATGCAGTTGCATGATAAACATCTTCCGTCAATCGAATGACATCAGTCTGTCCATCATGTTCAAAGTCGAACATAAATGAATTTTGAGTTTCATCAAATGTTATACCCATAAAACCTACGTTTTCCCAACAATCTGAAATTACTTCCTGAACTCAGCTATTATATCATTGACCAAATAGGTATCAGACATTAACTGCAGTCCTAATGAAGGATTGTGCATCATCTGGCCTGTTTCTGAACTATAGAATATAACTAATGCTCTGACAGGGGAAACATCCAACGTCTCTGCCAACTGCATGATAATACGCGTAACCTTACGATTGAAGATGTACTCTTTCATATACGTATTTTTTCTGAAGAATCAAAGGTCAAAAAACAATCTACAATCGATTGCCGTGATATACATACTTGATGTCTAAGCTTCTCATTCACAAGTCTATCAAGAGCCTGTTCAGCATTAATAAAACCATCCACACACGCATCTACCGTTGATATAACACTATCATTGGCAATTCCTCCCTCAATCCAATCATAAGCTAGCCAAGGAAACTGCCCCTTACGACTAGAAGCGATAAAATCAAGCCACTCAATACTATATTCAGTGAAAACCAACATTTTAAACTTTTCATTTTGAAATGATGTTTGATCAAAGCTATAAGTATTCAAAATTGGATCTGCATTTTTCTTTCGCCCCGCAAGTGTGATAGCCCAACTTTCCGCCTGACTCTTGTCTCTAGTAAGATAAAAGCCTGGACCGAAATCTAATTCCTTTCTTCCAATGTTGACCAATGGACTTTTCACCTCTACAGTGGAACCATGATACAAAATGCAATTATTCATCTTTCTCCCAATTAAGCAACGTCTCTATGATATCATCTGCCGCATAATCCGCACTTTGTGTATGAAGCGTATCATAAAACTTAATGAGTCGCCCCTCTATAAGACCTTGCGTTTGAAGTCTCTGTGTCAGTTCCGCTGTCGAAATCCCCATTTTCTTTGCAGCAGTCTCAATGACAATCACCGCAAATTGTATGCGATCACTCTCTGGTGTACGGGGCATTCCCTCCATAGATTCTGTGCTTATAGAAATTAATCCCTTCCAAACAAATCCCTCGTATAAACCTTCTCCTCCACATCGTCCAAGCAGCTATCGTAGCGGTTGGCGATTATGGCTTGGCTTTGTGCCTTGAATTTGGCCAAATCGTTGACAACGAGACTTCCGAAGAAGGTCTCTCCATCTTTCAAGGTTGGTTCGTAGATGATGATGGTCGCACCCTTCGCTTTGATGCGCTTCATCACACCTTGTATGGAACTCTGGCGGAAATTATCCGAATTGGACTTCATGGTCAAACGATAAACTCCGATCGTCACGGCCGCTTCATCACCGCCATATTGATTATTTTTTGAATAGCCGTAATACCCCGCCTTGCTCAACACCTGATCCGCAATAAAATCCTTTCGGGTTCTGTTACTCTCCACAATGGCTGTCATCATATTTTGAGGCACATCCGCATAATTGGCCAACAATTGCTTGGTATCCTTTGGCAAACAGTAACCACCATATCCGAACGATGGATTGTTGTAGTGGGTTCCGATTCTTGGATCCAAACCAACACCCTGGATAATGGCTTGGGCATCCAAACCCTTCACCTCGGCATAGGTATCCAACTCATTGAAATAGCTAACACGAAGTGCCAAATAGGTATTGGCGAAGAGTTTGACAGCCTCCGCCTCCTTCATACCCATAAAGAGCGTATCGATATTCTCCTTTATTGCACCCTCTTTCAACAACTCGGCGAACGTTTTCGCAGCCCCTTCCAAGAAAGGCACATCCGCAATCTTTCTGATCGCATCGTTCTCCTCTTCGAACTCCGCATTGTCGATCAATTTAGGATATCCGACGATGATGCGGGAAGGATAAAGATTATCGTACAATGCCTTGCTCTCCCGTAGAAACTCTGGAGAAAATAGCAAGTTGAGCTTTTGCACGCCCTTCTGCGCGTACTTCATATACAAACTTCGCGTATAGCCGACTGGAATGGTTGACTTAATCACCATCACCGCTTCCGGATTTACAGCCAACACCAAATCAATCACCTCCTCCACATGCGTCGTGTCGAAGTAATTCTTGACAGGATCATAATTGGTTGGAGCCGCGATCACAACGAAATCAGCACACTTATAGGCGGATGCCCCATCCAAAGTCGCGGTAAGTGAAAGATTCTTTTCCGCCAAATATTTCTCGATGTATTCGTCTTGAATCGGAGATTGCTTGCGATTGATCATCTCTACCTTTTCAGGAACGACGTCCACAGCAACAACTTGATGTTTTTGCGCCAACAATGTGGCGATACTCAATCCCACATAACCGGTTCCGGCAACGGCAATCTGTAAATCCTTAAAATCTCTCATACCACTAATTTTTTTTCCATACGGCATCTCTGACCGCATAGATTCTCTCTATGATATCAACCACCTTTAATCCCTCCAAGACATTGGTAGTGATGCTATTATCATTTTGCAAAGTATCAATCACATTTTGAATCACCAAATGATGATTTTGGGCAGAACCCTTGTATGCGCCATAGTCATTCGGCGGATTACTTGGCGCCAAGGTTGGCATCTCATAATCCTTGATGTGGCAATATACCACCTCGTTCATGTACTGTCCAGCCACCTTGATCGTTCCCTTCTCTCCCACAATGGAGATACTACTCTCCAAATTGGTATCCCAAACAGCTGTCGAATAATTGAGGCAACCCATTCCGCCATTCATGAAATCAAAGGTCACCACACCACTATCCTCGAAGTCTGTCAAATCCTTATGGGAGAAGTCGTTGAAATGACCTACGATATTGGTAATGTCTCCAAACAACCAATACATGATATCGATAAAATGGGAGAATTGGGTAAACAATGTACCGCCATCCAATTTAGCGTCGCCGTGCCAATTACCCTTCTTGTAATAACGCTCGTCACGGTTCCAATAACAGTTGAGCTGGACCATAAAGATCTTGCCCAACTTCTGTTCTGTCACCATCTGCTTCAACCATACGGAAGGAGGAGAATAACGGTTCTGCATCACACAAAATACCCTTTTAGAGACCTCAAGCGACTTATAGACCAACTTTTCGGCATCCGCCTTGCATAGGGCTATGGGTTTCTCGATAACAACATGGTGCTTCGCATCAAGGACCTTCAAGGCATAAGGCGCATGATAAAAGTTGGGGGTGCAGATGTTGACAACATCGACATCCATCCCTGAATTCAAAAAGGAATCAATATCTGTGAAATAAGGGAGATCGTCGGTGAATTGGACCTCTTCCTTTGACAACACATCACAAACCGCTACCAATTCGGCTTCCGGATTGCGACGAATCATCTCCGCATGGCGTTTACCAATATGTCCATAGCCAATTACAGCGAACCTAACCATATCGTAATATTTTTATTAAAATCCATCACCCTATTTTGGCGACAGAACCATTTTTTAATTCGTAAAAAGCGTGTGTTTCAGGACAAATAGCCCGACCATTTTCATCGAACGTGAGCGTATGTCCATACTCACTCACCCAACCGATCTGTTTTCCTGGATTTCCCACCACCAACGCAAACGGTTTTACATCTTTGGTGACAACAGTTCCTGCGCCAATCATCGCGTATGAACCTATCTCCACGCCGCACACAACTGTCGCGTTCGCACCTATGGAGGCTCCTTTTCTCACAATCGTGGAACGAAATTCATGCTTACGTTCAACAAAACTCCTAGGATTGATGACATTGGTGAATACCATGGAAGGACCCAAAAAAACATCATCTTCACAAATCACTCCCGTATAAACAGAAACATTATTCTGAATCTTGACATTATTTCCGATTTTTACATCAGGGGAAATCACCACATTTTGACCGATATTGCAATTTTCTCCAATGAATGCGCCTTTCATGACATGGGAAAAGTGCCAAATCTTCACATTTTGACCAATCACGCAACCATCATCGATTACGGCTGTTTCATGCGCAAAAAAAAGATCCATTGAAAAAAGGCAAAACTTCGTTATTGTGAGTAACATGACAGGACATGCCAAACCACTCACAAACAAATAGTTACAATAAATACACGGACAACAAAGCACATCCTTAAGGCAAGGAGGTAAATTTGCATCCGAAAGAGAAAGAATGAAATGAAGAGGATCATTCGCACAAACGAATAAACATCCCATTTGATTTATGCAAATATAATTGATTTGGGCAATATTTCACAACAATTCAAACACTTTTTTAAGGCTTTCGAATCAAAAAAAGAGACCCTTCACATCCATAAAATCAGCATCCTGATCATGAGCGCAATCAGCAAATGTAAAATGAGGAAACTTCGATAACAACTTAGAAGAAACCTCGCTACCGTAGTAACCGATCTTTAGTTGGTAAGGAAAGCCAAATACAGCGGAAGAGAATAGCGTATAGGCCTCCTCAAAGCGAATTCCATTCAGCGTGATCAACTGCATAGGAACAGGTTCGTCAAAAACAGTAATGTCAGGAAACAAGGATCGATAGTCCGATTTTTCCCTAGGATGTGGTTTTATCACCAGTCCTTCTACCCCATGATACTCCACAATTTTGGAATAGATGGAAATCTTCTCCTCCTCTGTCAGAAAACCATCCTCCGACAATGGTTGGGTAAGCAATATCTTTTTGCAAGCCGACAAAGAAGAGTATTGCTCATCATTGAAATTAAACTTTCCATTCACGAAACGGATTTTCGACACATCCGCAGACTCCCACAACGAGGAAAACGAATCCACAAACACTTTCCCTGAGGTATAGACCTCACCTTTATCCGAAAGCCCCGTCAAAAAGATTTTTTGGCAAGTTGATTCAGCTCCTGCATAGGGAACATCCATACAATAGAGCGGTCCGGCCCACAACGAACGGATCCGTTTTTTTAATGTATAACTTTTTCTCCAGGGATATGGAACATAATTCAAAGTTCCATCCTCCAACAGATTAAACTTTCGATTTCGGAAAATATATTTGGAGAACGTCAGGTGGTCGTGCCCCCAATATCGGATGTTAGGTTTCAACAAAAACGGACATTGTAGCACAATTTTAGTACGGTAATAATGTCGGTTTTTCTCCAAATCCATATATTGGCCTTCAAAGTTTCGTTTCAGAGAGGCATCTATACCGTCGCTCCAGAAAAAAAAAGTGCTATTGACCTCCTCTTCGGAGACCAACAGCACATATTGAAGCAGTGCATGGATAGAATCCAATACACAAACATTTCTCACCCACCCGAAACTCATCTTACCAATTTAAAGAGATCGAAATAGGGCTACTTTCCCTTATACATATCCTCGTAATACTTCTCGTATTCACCGCTGGTGATGTTGTCCATCCACTCTTGGTTGTCCAAATACCACTTCACGGTCTTTTCAATACCCTCCTCAAACTGAAGGCTTGGCTCCCAACCCAACTCTCTTTGCAACTTGGTGGAGTCGATCGCATAGCGGGCGTCGTGACCCAATCGATCAGTCACGTAAGTGATCAAATCCATATCCTCGCCCTCTTTACGACCTAACAGGCGATCTACCGTCTTGATAACCACCTTGATGATATCAATGTTCTTCCACTCATTGAAACCACCGATATTGTAGGTTTCAGCCACCTTACCATTGTGGAAAATCACATCAATAGCACGTGCGTGATCTTCAACGAACAACCAGTCTCGCACATTCTCGCCTTTACCATAGACAGGCAAAGGTTTACGATGACGGATGTTGTTGATAAACAAAGGAATCAACTTCTCCGGGAATTGGTATGGACCATAGTTGTTAGAACAGTTAGTCACAATGGTAGGCATACCATAAGTATCATGGAACGCGCGCACAAAGTGGTCAGATCCTGCCTTTGAAGCAGAATATGGAGAGTGTGGATTGTATTTCGTTGTCTCATAAAAGAAATCCTCACCGTAAGCCAAGTGATGCTCACTACTTGAAGCGGTAGTGGAGAATGGAGGCTCGATACCCTCTGGGTGAGTCATAGACAACGCACCATAAACCTCATCCGTGGAGATATGGTAGAAACGCTTTCCATCATACTTTTCAGGAAGAGATTCCCAATACAATTTTGCGGCTTGCAACAACGACAGCGTTCCCATTACATTGGTCTTCGCAAAGGTGAAAGGATCTTTGATTGAGCGATCCACATGACTTTCCGCCGCCAAATGGATGATTCCATCGATTTTCTCATCTTGCATCAGCTTGTAAAAGGCGTCAAAATCGCAGATATCCATTCTGACGAATTTGTAGTTAGGACGACCTTCGATATCCTTCAAATTGGCCAAATTACCCGCATAGGTCAATTTATCCAAGTTGATGATATTGTATTCTGGGTACTTATTCACAAATAACCTCACGACGTGAGAGCCTATAAAACCGGCTCCACCCGTAATGACAATGTTTCTCTTAAAAGCCATATGTTACTATTTTAAAATTCAATCGTGTACTACACGCACTCAAAGAATTCATGTATCTTTCGGGATATGTACGCCAACGCTTCACACTTCAATTCCGTGTGCATCGGCAAAGACAGAACCACCTTCGATAAATGTTCAGCTACCGGGAAATCACCTGACCGATACCTTTCATCTCGGTAAGCCTTCTGCAAATGTAATGGAATTGGATAATATATCATAGAAAAAATACCATTTACTTTCAAATATTGTTGCAAATCATCCCTCTTTTCCGCCGGAACTTGAATCGTATACTGATGATAAGAATGGGTGGAATGGGGATTTTTCTTCGGGAGGATAATCTGCGGGATATCGGCAAGTGCCTCGTCATAAAAACGGGCAGCGGCCTGTCGATGGTCGACATACTCCTCCATATGGTTCAATTTCACATCCAAAATGGCCGCTTGAATGCTGTCCAACCTTGAATTAACGCCTATCCGATCGTGGTGATAACGGATCGTCATGCCATGGTTGGCGATGCACTTAGCCGTTTGCGCGATCTCATCATCATCCGTAAAGAGCGCCCCACCATCACCATAACATCCTAAATTTTTGGACGGGAAGAAGGAGGTGCAACCTATATGTCCCATGCAACCGGACCTTTTCACCTTTCCATCGAAGAAATGGTATTCAGACCCTATCGATTGGCAAGCGTCCTCCACCACAAAAAGATGATATTTCTCGGCCAAAGAGAGAATCGCCTCCATATCGGCATTTTGACCAAACAGATGGACGGGGACAATTGCCTTTGTCCTTGGTGTTATCGCCCTTTCCACCGCTTCAGCAGAGAGGCAAAAAGTGTCCGGATCCACATCCACCACAACTGGCGTAAGTCCTAACAGAGCCACCACTTCGGCCGTCGCGATGAAAGTGAATGTAGGAGTAATCACCTCATCTCCCGGTTTCAAGTCCAACGTCATCAAGGCAATCTGCAAAGCGTCTGTTCCATTTCCGACAGGAATCACGTGCTTGACACCCAAATAAGCCTCGAAGTGTTGTTGAAAACGATTTACGGCACCACCCTTCACGAATTCAGTAGAGTCCAACACATCCTGGATCGCTCCATCTATTTCATCCTTTATTCTGAGGTATTGGCCTTTCAGATCGACCATAGGAATCTGTTCCATACGCTACGCTTTAATATTCCACATCGCATAAATACAACCCTTCTGCCGGGGCCGACGTGCCTGCTAAACAACGATCTTTTTTCTCGATAATCTCACGGAATCCCGCCACGCTTAATTTTCCCTTTCCCACTTCCAACATGGTCCCCACAATTGCGCGCACCATATTTCGAAGAAATCGATCCGCTTGCACGGTGAAAACGAGGCAATCAGACTCGTAGTCCCATTCCGCACGCATAATTTTGCAATTGTTGGTCTTCGTGTCGGTATGGACCTTGGAAAAACTGGTGAAATCGGTATAATCGAATAGTGTGGCGGCCGCCTCATTCATCTTCTCCACATCTAAAGGGAAGGTCATTTTTGCGGCCATATCGGTCAAAAACGGACTTTTGGACCTGGTAATGTAGTATTTATATGTTCTTGATTTTGCATCAAAACGGGCATGAAAATTGTCTGCTACCCTCTTAATATCGTATACGGCGATATCCAAGGGAAGCAGACTATTTAACTTGTTAACTAAATTTCGGGAATCGGCGATTTCACCCTCATAGTCGAAATGGGCGGCCATCCGTTTGGCATGTACCCCGGCGTCTGTCCTTCCCGCACCAGTCAACTCAACCTCTTTTCGCAAGACGAGGGATAAGGCGGCGGTAAGCTCCGACTGAACAGTCACCCCATTGGGCTGAATCTGCCAACCATGATAATGGGTCCCTCTATACGAAAAGCCGATTAAATAACGCATGAATCGCCTTCGTCTCTAACACTTGATATTGAGGCCATTCAAGACCTCTCTGATCTTCTCGTAAGTCGTCATTCGAGTCGGAACGAGAGGCAAACGCAATCGATTGTTGATGTAACCCATCAACGAGAGCATACACTTCGCACCTGCCGGATTTCCATCCACAAACAACAAATCGAACAGATCCGTGAACTTCTGATGAATTTGTCGCGCCGACTCATAATCACCTTGTAACGAAAGCCTTACCATACGGCCAAACTCCTTAGGGAAGGCATTTCCAATCACGGAGATAACACCTTGCGCACCCATTGTGATCAACGGATAGGTGATACCATCATCGCCCGAAATCACCATGAAATCCTTAGGTTTTCTCTTGATGATATCGTTGATTTGATCCATGTTTCCGCAAGCCTCCTTGATGGCGATGATATTTTTGAAATCACGGGCCAAACGCACCGTGGTCTCCACCTGCATATTCACGCCTGTACGACCCGGAACATTGTAAAGGATTACTGGTACGGGAGAAGCCTCCGCAATGGCCTTATAATGTTGGTAAATACCCTCTTGGGATGGTTTGTTGTAGTATGGCACAACGGATAATATAGCATCGATTCCGGTGAAATCATCGGTTTTTAACTTCTCAACGACAGCCTTGGTATTGTTACCACCCACACCCAAAACGATAGGCACTTGACCCTTCACCTTATTTTGGACAAATTGGATAACAGATTTCTTCTCCTCCTCGGACAAAGTCGGCGTCTCCGCCGTAGTGCCCAATACTACCAAATAATCGATTCCATTCTGCAATTGGTAATCCAACAATCTACCAAGTGCATCCCAATCGATACTCTCATCTTCCTTAAATGGGGTTATCAGAGCGATTCCCAATCCTGTAAACTTCGTCTGTACCATAGACTATCTCCAAAATTATCTGGAACGCAAAGTTATAAAAATTATCACTTCGTTTTAATGGTCCTCAGATAAAATAATATTTGATCTAATAATTGTTCCTCTGCCGCACCCGCCGACATGGACATTTTTAAGTCATAAAAATCATACAAAGGCTTATCCAAACCACACTTGCAATGCGCGGTCGAGATCATCGCCAAATACTTCAACGGAAGCGACTCCTTTCTGGTTAAATCAATCAAGACATCATAATTTTCAGAGAGGAATTTACCCGTAATGATATTATTGGGTTTCTCCAATAAGGAGATCGATTTCCGATCGAAAAAGAAGACATTTTCAGAATCTCCCGTGCGGGGGTCATACTTCGGAATCATGCACCAAATTTTCACCTTTTTATCGGATACTTTCTGGTATAATTTTGAGAAGAGCGCATGGTTGATGTGCTCGACATCGAGCAGAATCAGCACAGATGCCACATCATCCCAATTGACGAAGCGCTTGTCTCGCACCCGCTTTGTCTTTTTCAAGAAAGAGGTGGCGCTACTATCAATGTATTTTCTCTTCAAATTTAAAAACATGATACTCTCCTTGTTTTTCTTCCAACACTCAATATTCTGCAAATATAGTCATTTTCGGACTAAACGCATCATTTTTCCCTCAACTATCTCCCCTTCCATCCATTAATGGGCCAATGTGACGGAAAGGCCGAACTTCACATAGGTAGGATCCATCGCATATCCTCGCATATACAATGAATTGTAGCGATTGGTCCACAACTTATTCAAATGGTTCAACTCAACATAGAAGCGAGCTCGCTTCAAATGGAAATTCAAAAAGAGATTCATTTGGAGGTAATCGCCATACTTCCCATAGTGTTCGTTTTCTGGATTCTGCAAGAAGAATTGTCCTGTCGCCGGCAAATAGTTCGGCGCATAATAGGCTGAATTCCAACGGGCATCCACACCGAATTGAAGATTCAACACCTTAAAGATGTTGTCGAAACGGAGATAGGCGGCAGAGTACCAGTTCAAAGAGGGCAACGGCAAGATGGTTTCGTTGCTGCACTTCTGCAACACCAAATCATTGTCCCAATGGAAGCGCCAAACACTCGCCCTCTCACGAATCGCGAAGGATAAGAGTTGAATCGTTCCGTCGTATTGCGATGGCGTGGCATCTTTGCCCCAATAGATATAATTCGACAAATTCTTCATGGTGGCGGTCATGGAAAGGCCGAGTTTGTCGTAGAAAGCAAAGGTTGGGAAGCGTAATGTTCCATCCACGGAGATTGTGTTTCTGTAATCGAAATCCCTATCCCACTCAATGTGGTTAGAAAAATAATGCTCCTCAAAGAAGTCTGGACAATCACGGACATACGAGGCATTCGCCTCTATCTCCACACGTTGCTTTCCCCAATATGCCTTACTGGAGAGACTTCCACCTAAATTCAAGCTTCCCGCACGCTCCTTTTCGTCCAAAAAGAAGTATTCACCGTAAAAATCGTAGGTGATAGCCTCTCCACTATGTTTGGAGAGTTTCGCTCCGATACCCAATTTTTTCTTGTAGGTGGAACTATACATCGGATTCATCAAATGACCCAAAGAATCATTGTAGTGGGTAACAGGTCCGGAGGCCAATGACTTCTCCTTGTCCCAATAGGAATACTTCTTGAGGTCAAAGGTGAGATAGGCCGCCAAACCAAACTTCATCAACTTGTTGAACTCCTCGTTCAACGTGATACCGACAGAGTGTTGCATCCGCCAAAAGTGGGTGGAATCGACCGTATTCAAGGAGTCGCACAACAACTTATCGTTCAATCCATACGAATGGTAAAAGCTGTCGATATCAGCATCCAAACCACGCTCATAATAGCGACGCCAATCCGCCTCCGACTTGAATGTATAGAAAATGGAGGTGACTGGTATAAACTCTGTTTTAAAAGAATCTTTGGCCACCTCGACATCCCGTTCGACGCCAAAATGTTTCTTCAGGTTCAAATAAGAGTTCCAGTTATGGACTTTGTTCCAAGCATTATTATCGGTGAATACAGGGATATTGACTGGGTCCATATTACCCGTATTTTTCGGATCAGCGATGTATTTGTCATCGGTGAAACCACCACTTTCATACGACTCGAAGCCATTGAAGGAGACTGCCGCCATATACTCGAACTTTCCTCCCTGATAAGAGGAAAAGAATCCCGAATTGCGGTACTTGGTGGAGAGTGACACATAAGGGCCATAGGCCTTCACCCAATTGCCATACATACCAAAATTCAGTTTGGAGTTGGCGTTCACCGTAAAGAGACCATCGATGGAACGGTTATCCCTGTTGTGGGTACCACCGCCATAATAATCTACGAATGAGAATGGTATCTTGGTATTATAATACTGGATTTCGTCGATGGAACGGTAAAACATCTGATAAGGACGGAAAAAGATATAGTCGGTTTTGTTGGACCTGTCCGCAAAAATCGCCGATTGGGACGGGGAACCTAAATTTCCCAACGTCTGCAATGTGACGGTCTGTTTCAAGGCGCGGTTATTGATATAAAACTCCGCCATAGAGGTGTCCAAAGCGCCCTCCGTTTTAAAGCCGACAGGCCCCTCTGAACGCCAACAATAGATATGACGATTGGCCCAAATGGAATCCAACGCCCTACGTTTGGCCAACTCCTTTTCAGACAACTCCAGTTTACGCTTCTCTCGTTTGCTTTTCGTCGACACATCGCTCTGTGTGGCAAGCGTATCCACCCTTACCTCCTGAACAGAGAGGGAATCCTCCGCAGCGGAAACAACCCATGCGGGAACCCACATCAAAATCGACAGCAATATTTTCGTATATAAATTCATATCAATCTTAAACCTTTCAAAACCTTATGATTCCACCGTACCGCGAGGGATGCTTCTCCATTTGTATCTATACCACAGCACCATAGCCGTCAATGCACCGATAAAAGCCCACATGATATCCTTTTGGGTATCAAACGGATCCCCTTGCGCACCCACGAAATCCTCGGCACCCTCCACCGAGTATATCAAAGTAGCGTACTCTATCAATTCGTACACCGCGCTCACCGCCATAGAGACACTCACCGCCAAGAACATTGGGAAAGCCCCCTTAGGGGTCACTCCTTTCGCCACCAAGAGTTGACGGCAGGCTAAATATGGGGTGAATCCCTGCATAAAATGGCCCAATTTATCGTAATTATTACGTGTCCAACCTAAGGTTTGCCCCAAGAAATCATCCGGATTGAAAAAGGGTACTCTCGGATAGGAGAAGATACCGCCAATCACCAAAACAAAGGCGTGGAAAATAAAGACGGCATGAAGGAACGCAGGCAAACGAACCCCCTTCGCCGTTAAGGATAGAAGGAAAAACAGACCGATAAACGCTGGTGCGGATTCCATAATCCATACGGAGGTGTCGTAAGAGGCCATCACCGAAAAGGCGCAAACGAGTGTCACTCCCAAATAGAGGAGAAACACTTGGTCCTTCATTATTTTACCATTGTCTGTCATGCGGTTAATACCAATTCACTTCTACATAGAACGCAAAAATACAAATTAAATTTAGATTAAAAGGTAGGTCTATGGCGAAAAATCCCAACCAAACATTCAAATGCTAATCTTAACTTCTCATATTAATTCTTAATTCTTCACGCTAAATTCTTAATTTTTTCCTACCTTTGTAGGCAAAAGCGTTCCCACAACGCTTTACAAGATTTGTAATAAAAGAAAAAGATAATATTATGAGTGACCAACGTTACAATCTTCGTGGCGTCTCCGCTAGCAAGGAGGATGTCCATAACGCGATCAAGAATATCGACAAAGGTATTTTCCCAAAAGCCTTCTGTAAGATAATCCCCGATATTTTGGGTGGTGATCCAGCCTACTGCAACATCATGCATGCGGATGGCGCCGGTACCAAATCCTCATTAGCATATCTTTATTGGAAAGAGACAGGCGACCTATCCGTTTGGAAAGGTATCGCGCAAGATGCGTTGATCATGAACATCGACGACCTTCTCTGCGTGGGTGCGACCGACAACATTTTGGTATCTTCCACCATCGGAAGAAACAAACTTCTCGTACCCGGCGAGGTGATTTCAGCGATCATTAACGGAACAGACGAGTTGTTAGCCGAACTACGTGAAATGGGTGTAGGCGTCTATGCTACCGGCGGTGAGACTGCTGACGTGGGCGACTTGGTTCGCACCATCATCGTGGACAGCACTGTTACTTGCAGAATGAAGCGTTCCGATGTGATCGACAACGCGAACATCCAACCTGGCGATGTCATCGTAGGTTTGGCGTCATACGGACAAGCCACTTACGAGAAAGAGTACAACGGCGGTATGGGTAGCAATGGTTTGACCTCCGCCCGTCACGATGTCTTCGCAAAATATTTGGCAAAGAAATACCCAGAGAGCTTTGATGCGGCAGTTCCCGATGAATTGGTATATTCAGGAGGTTTGAAGTTGACAGACGCAGTGGATAACTGCCCTGTTAACGCAGGAAAGATGGTTCTTTCCCCTACCCGCACCTACGCTCCGGTCATCAAAAAGATCTTGGATCAACTTCGTCCATCCATCCATGGTATGATCCACTGTTCAGGTGGTGCGCAGACCAAGGTGCTTCACTTCGTGGAGAATGTGAAGATCACCAAGAACAACATGTTCCCTGTGCCGCCATTGTTCAAGACCATCCAAGAGCAATCGAAGACCGATTGGCAAGAGATGTACAAGGTATTCAACATGGGACACCGTTTCGAAATCTACTTGCCAAAGGAGAAGGCAGACGAGGTGATCAACATCTCCAAATCATTCGGAATCGACGCTCAAATCGTCGGTTTTGTGGAGAAGTCGGAGAAGACTCAACTCGTTATCGAGAGCGAATTCGGAAGATTCGAATATTAATTATCTATCGTTATATAAAGAGAAATATCCACTGGGATGCCTGGTGGATATTTTTTTGCCACAACCATAAGAAACAATCCCACTCGCATAAAAAAGCATAGAAATGAACAATCATTGAAATTCTAACAATTAATACTGAAAAAATAACTCACCTTATCATAAAAATAGTTTTCTTTGTATCAATGAATTAGGATGTAATACCCAATTCAACTACGACCAAAACCAATAGACATCAGAGATACCATTTAAGACAAACACAAATAAACACTGTAGCAGACCATGAAAAAGGCATTCATATTCATTTGCTTTGTAACATTATGCCTCCTATCGACCGACCTCTATGCGCAAGCGGGTGGCCCTGGAGCGACTGTTCCCGGCGGAACAACCAATACCGGTAGAGCATGTAGCGCGACATTCACCACCTCTCCCACAACAGGAGGTTCCATTCTTAAAGATAAGGAGACCTATTACGAGCGAGACACGGTTAATCTGGAAGCAATACCCAATGAAGGATATCGTTTTAGCAAATGGATTGCCAATAATAAAAATTATCAAGAGAACCCCTTGAGACTAATCAATCCAGGTAGGACTTTAAGGGTTACTGCCTATTTCGAATTGATCACCTACAGCGTCAAGATTGATTTGAACGATCCCAACGCAGGCACGATCATCTCCTCTTCGAAGAGTGATCAACTAAAACCGAACGAAACAGTTAGTTTCACGGCAATGGCCAACTGTGGTTACACCTTCTCGCACTGGATGAAGGGAGAGAATCTCTACTCCAAAGAGAGTACCATCACGATTGAAGGAATAGACCAAGACCTCAAATTCAGCGCCGTTTTCGAGAAAGACACGCATTTCATCCCCGCAATCAGCATCAGCGAAATCATGCCTTGCAACCTCTCCACCTATATGGATAGCGACTATTACAATTTCTCCGGATTCATCGAGTTCGCCAACCAAGGGGATTGTCGCGAAAACATGAAGTCCTATACGATCACCCACTACAAACGCAAGAAAAAGGGAAGTTACGCCCTCAAATGGGAGTGGCAAATTGGAGGAGACTTCTTCGTAAATAGTCAAGGGTTTAACCTTCTTTGGTTTGACGAAAGAGGAGGTGAAACCGCCAATGGTTCCGGCAAACACGCTCCCTATAAATTGGATGCGGATGGCGGATACATCCTCCTCAAGAAAGATGGCCAACTCATCGACTCACTCGCCTACGAGAAGATGGACGCCCACATCTCTTATGGAAGGGAGAATTCAGGAGCCGAGGGCTTTATGAACCCATCTCCGATGCGAGCCAACAACAAAACCTACGAAACCCTCACCAATGACGATCGTTGCGAAAGCGTCGATTTCAGCGAATTGGGCGGAATCAAAAAGGAGGCTATCGCCGTGAGCCTATCCTGCGCAACTTCTGATGCGCAGATCTACTACACGACAGACGGCAAAGAGCCTAACGTCACCAACGGCACCCTTTACAAAGAGCCATTCTCCATCAAAGCGAACACTTGCGTTAGGGCACGAGCTTTCCATGTCGATAAATTGGCGAGCGCCATCACCACCCACTCTTACATTTTCAGCGACGCGGCGCATGAAAAATGCGGTGGATTCACCGTTCCCATCATATCTTTGACCGTGGACAACGACTACTTTTATGACGATATGATCGGCATCTATGTCGTAGGAAAGAACGGCATCCAAGGCGATAAAAGTTGCAGTGGATTCGGCAATTACAACCAAGATTGGCAACGCCCACTCAATGTGGAATACATCGTGGAGGGAGATCAGGTGGTATCCAAAGAGGCGGAGGCTTCTATCGTCGGAGGTTGCTCCATCGCTGAGACCATCAAATCATTGATGCTAAAGGCCTCCAAAAAGAGTGGACAAGAGAATTTCAACTACCATTTCTTCGCTTCAAAACCCGAGGTGATCCATAAGACTCTCCATCTTCGAAACGGAGGAAACGACCACAAAGGAGTCCGCTTCAGGGATGGTTTGATGCAAACTTTCGCCATCGGTATGAACATCGATTACCAAGCCTACCAACCAGTAGCCTACTACCTAAATGGAAAGTACATCGGCCTGATGAACCTAAACGAACGGACCAATGCGGACTACGTCACTTCTAATTATGGCGTGGATGAGGAGAATATCGATTTGGTGGTCATCTCCGATCAAAAGGGTATCTCCGCCTCCAAGGGAGACCTTGAGGGATACAACGAATTGGTCGATTATCTTTCCAACAGTGACCCTAACGATGTGAATTACTACAAGGGGGCATGCGAAAGAATGGACATGGATGAGTACATCGACTACCAAATCCTCCAACAATACATGGCTAACATCGATTGGCCAGGCAACAACACCAAGATTTGGCGAAAAAGGAAGGAGGGTTCACTCTTCCGTTGGATCTTATACGACATGGATTACGGATTGGGCATGTATGGCACTTATAGTTATAAAATCAATATGTTCAACTGGTGTCAAGGCAAAGAGGTGACCAACTGGGGAAATAAAAAGAGCTGGATGACCACCATTTTCGCCAATCTCTGTAAAAACAAGGAATTTAAAATCCAATTCTACAAACGCTACAAGGAGGAGTTGGAGACCAGATTCTCCCACGAGAACATCAAGATGGTTTTCGATAGCATCACCGCTCTAGTAGATGCGGAGTTCTGTGCCACCAAGGGGCAGACAGCCACCAGTGCGGCGAAAAGTATCAGAGAGTACGCGTTGAACCGACAAGAGGTGGTAAGCGCCCAATTGGAGGAATTCATCGGAGATTTGAAGCACGAAATGACAGGAGAATCTTTGACAGAGACGGACCAGATCCTCCTCTATCCCAACCCTACTCACGACCTCTTCACCATCGAATCAGACAATCGGATCGAATCGGTATCGCTATATGCCAGTGACGGAACCCTTATCCACCAAAAGAGCGGCGATGGCGACACCTACCAACAGGATATCAGCACATTATCACCGGGAATCTATTATGCGAAGATCATCTCCGGAGAGAACAGCATAACAAAGAAAATCATCAAGCAGTAAGTTTCAATCAGTAATTAAAATGAGGGTGTATCAAAACTAATAAAGTTGCGATACACCCTCTTTTTAACTCGTTGAGATTTGGATGGATTTTTGGAATCTAAAAAAATCAAAAATGTCTTAAATATTCGATTCTCACGAGCTAAAAATTTCATAAAAGTAAAAAATCGGTCTAAAACGGGTCTATGTCCTCCGTTTTAGGCCGATTTTCTCATCTTTGAGCACATTTTCTTTAGGTTGAAGGCAATAGCGAAGAAGGCAAAGTCCATTTTGACCTTGTCTAATCCGAAGTGGCGGAATCGTTTGTAGCCCATATCGTATTTCATTTGCCCAAAAGCCGCCTCAGGTTCTATGCATCGCCTTCCTCGGTCTTTTATTCCATCCTCCGACAAGAGCCTTTCCCTGGCTTTCCGTCGATACTCCTTCATCTTGTGGTTCACCTCGATTATTCTGTCGCTTTTCCCCTTGTGGCAGCTCCCTCTTAGTGGACAGCCCTCACAGCGTTGCGCTTTGTACCGTGCTAGTTCAGTGACGTACCCAGTTTCGGTTTTTGTCCTGACAGTTCCGATTCGGTTCATGTGCTGTCCCATCGGGCATACATAGTAGTCACCCTCCTCATTATAGTAAAGGGCCTGCTGGCTGAAGGGTGCTGGGGCGTAGTGCATTCTCTGTTCGCGGTGGAACCAGTTGTATTTGACATAGGCTTCTATGCCAGTCTGTTCCATGAACTCGTAATTCTCCTCCGAACCGTAGCCGGAGTCGGCGACCGCTGTGTTCGGGAACCTGCCGTATCTGTCCGCAAAGGATTTAAAGAACGGCTTCATAGTTGTAGGGTCGCCCGGCGTCTGGAAAAGTCCGAAGTCGAGGATGAACTGTTCCTCCGTTCCGATCTGCAGGTTGTAGCCGGGTTTGGTCTGCCCGTTGTTCATCGCGTCCTCCTTCATGCGCATGAACGTAGCGTCTTCGTCGGTTTTTGAGTATGAGTTGCGGTCTCCTAATATCTCAAGCTTCTCGTCGTATTCCTCAAGTTTGTCGGCGTGCTGGTTAAGCTCCTTCGCCTGTCTCTTCATCTCCTTTGCCGACTCCTTGTCGCCCTGCTCCTTCTTCTCCAACATGCTCTCGTTCAGTTTCTCCGCCATCTTCCTCAGGTCGTCGGGAGTGAAGGATCCGACTTTCTCCATTTCCGCATTCTCCTGGGCGATCGCCTCGTCGATCTGCTCGAGCAGGATCTCTATCTTCTTCAGTAGCCTCGCCCTGTTCGTCTCCGTCGACTTCCTCCAAACGAACGTGTACTTGTTGGCTTTCGATTCGATCTTCGTCCCGTCTATGTATTCGACATCGAGCGAGATGAACCCTCTCTCCGCCAGTTCAAGCACAAGTAAGGTGAACACCTCGTTTATCTTGCCCTTCATCCTTTCCCTGAACCTGTTGATAGTATTGAAGTCCGGCTGCTCGTAACCTGCCAGCCATATGAAGTGGATATCCCTTTTCAACGCGGATTCTATCTTGCGGCATGAATACAGGTTGTTCATATATCCGTAGATGACAGCCTTCATCATCATCTTGGGATGGTACGCGTCTCTTCCCCAATCGGAGTATAAATCACTGAAAATACTGATTTTC
>JAZUDI010000061.1:0-6275 GCA_045639525.1 Paludibacteraceae bacterium
CCATTAATTGTTTGATTTTCATAAAGATACAAAATCTTTATGAGACTACAAAGCCTCAGCTTGTGAAAGTTGGGGCTTTTTTTTCACTCTTTTCGGTGGCTTTTATACGAAAAGAGGGCATATCAATTTTGATACACCCTCATTGCGTAATCATATCATTGTCAAATGGAATTTATTTCCCCTCTTGTAAACTTGTCACCAAAGTTCTCAAACTGTCATTTTCCTTCTCCAATCGTTTGATGGTCTCGTCGTAATATTCCACCACATTCTTCATAATCTTGCTCGATAGGGTGGCTGCGTCCACCTCCGGAGAATCGACGCCCCCTTGCACCACTTTGAGTTTGATGTCGTCTCCCAGACCATAGGTTCCCATGCGGGCGGCCAAGATATCTATTTTGTGGTTGTCCAAAGGCAATCCTAAGAGGTTGACTTGTATGACATCGGCGGTATCTCCTTGGTTGTATTCATAGCTGATAAGGTGCGTCTCGCCTAAGTTCTCGAACTCTCCATGGATGTAGGCCGACACGCGTGACTCCTGCATATTTTCCCTGACAATTCCTACGGTGGTGATCAGACTTGGAACGATGAAGATGAATAGCATGGCAAATGCCCAACCCTTTTTGAAACGATGCTGTCCTTCGTTCTCGTCATATTCCATCTTGGGCAAGTGAAGGACGACGGTGCCCAGCCAAGTGGCCAGTCCGATATATACCGCATTGATCAAAAAGAGATACATGGCGCCGAAGAGAAACTTTGTCTGCAATGTGGCCAATCCATATCCCGCTGTACAAAGTGGTGGCATCAAAGCGGTCGCGATCGCTACGCCAGGGAGAATGTTGCCCTTCGTTTTGGATCCTGTGGCGATGATGCCCGCGAAGCCACCGAAGAAGGCGATCATCACGTCGTAGATGGTGGGCTGTGTACGAGCCAGCAATTCGCTTCGGGCCTCATTGATAGGCGATAGCACGAAGTAGAGCGCGCTGGCCAAGAGGGAAAATAGGGTAGCCACAAAGAGGTTTTTCAACGAACTACGGATCAGGTTGCTGTCTCCGATTCCCACGCCCAAGCCGATGCCCATGATTGGGCCCATAAGTGGACTGATCAACATGGCACCGATGATCACCGCAGTGGAGTTCATGTTCAGCCCTAAGGAGGCGATTAAAATGGCGCAGACCAAAATCCACAGATTTGTTCCCTTAAATTGGGTGCCACTGGTGATGCTGGCGATGATCTCGCGGTTAGACTGTTTGTCGGCGTTGAGGTTGAAATAACTGCGTATGCTCTTTTTTATTTCTTTGAAATCCATAAGCGATGTGATAAAGTTTAAGCGAATAATCTATGTTGATATAGGACAAATATAGTGCTTTTTCATATACGTTTTCCCCGTTATGCCCGTCAATGATTCAATTTCTTCCTTCATATGAACCAAAACTACAATCATCTGACGTGAATTTTATGGTAAAAAGTGCGGTTGATGAATATTTTTGTAAAAAAAAATAAAAACCATGAAAGCAAACCTCACATTACGAATAGCTCTTTTGCTATCATTTATCGGCGTGTTCTCCTCTCTCGGAGCCGCCCCAGATCCTAATTTTCACATCTACATCTGTTGGGGACAATCCAATATGGAGGGTAACGCCACTGTGCCGGATAGTGAGAAAAGAGGTGTGAACGAACGTTTCCAAATGATGTATTCCGCAGATGACTGTGGCCAATGTGGCAGGAAAAAGGGACAATGGATGACCGCTGTTCCGCCATTGGCGCGTTGTTTCCACTGGAATAACGCGGGTTTCGGCCCTGTGGATTATTTCGGCCGTACCTTGGTGGATAAGTTGGATCCAAGCATCCGTGTAGGTGTCATTGTGGTGGCTTGTGGTGGTGCGGATATCCAGTTGTTCGAGAAGGATCGCTACCAAGCCTATTTGAATACATGCGCCGATTGGTTGAAGGGATATGCGCAGTCTTACGGAAGTAACCCGTACGGACGAATCATTGAATTGGCGAAACAAGCGCAGAAAGAGGGTGTCATCAAGGGTATTTTGGTGCATCAGGGAGAGACCAATACGAATCAGTCCAATTGGCCAACCCGCTTGGATGGTATTTATCAAAATATGTTGACCGACTTGGGCTTGAAGGCTTCGGAGGTCCCTTTGTTGGTGGGTGAGGTGAGATATACCGGCCCATGTAGTAGCCATAATAATCAAGTGAGAAGGGTACCAAGCGTGATTCCAACTGCACATGTCATCTCCGCGGAGGGATGTGAGGCGGCAAACGACGAGTACCACTTTACGGTGGCCGGATACAAGAAATTAGGTCAAAACTATGCGGCGACTATGCTGAAGTTGTTGGAGGAGAATGGCTCCTTGAAGCAAGACCTTTTGGTTTCCGCCTATGTCTCAAAGGAGGACGAGCCTGGCGAGGTGAAGATCTCTGTAAAGAAGGAGAATAGCAATATCCAAAGAATTGAAATCTATGCGGACAACAAGGTGATCGCCACGAATGTGCAGGATTTCACTTGGGAGAATATTCCGCAAGGTGCTCATACCGTCTGGGCTGTCGGTTATGACGGTAGCAACAAGCAATATACCTCAGGCAAGACTGAAATCTCCATTTTTGAGGAGCAGAGGCCTTTCAACGGTTCCCCAGCGATGATCCCAGGCAAGATAGAAGCGGAGGAGTTTGATTATGGAGGAGAGGGCAATGCCTACCACGATAAGGATGAACAAAACCGTAACGGCGATACCCGTCAGGAGGGCGTCGATATGAGTGCCACAGCGGTAGGCTATACGCAGACTGGCGAGTGGATCGAATACACTGTTGAGGTGGAAGAGGACGGCGAGTATGTGGTGGAGTCAAGGGTAGCCTCCGGCGCCGATGGCTCGCAATTCACCTTGTATATGGACAACCAATTCATCATTCCGGGTGCGGATGGTACGCCTGGCGGTTTTGTGGATGTGCCGAACACGGGGGATTGGAGTGAGTTCACCACTGTCTCTACGAAATTGAATAAGTTGACCAAGGGCGTCCATGTCTTGAAATTGGAGATCACTGGCGACTGGGCGGATATCGATTATCTGGGATTCAAATTGATCAACAGTGACAAGACTGGATTGAATAATATTACCGATACGAAATTGGTTCCAGAAGGCGAGTACCAAGCCTTTGATGCCTCTGGCCGTTTTGTGAAAAGGGTAGAGGTGAAGAATGGTCAGGTTACTGGATTGAACAAGGGTGTTTACTTCCTCAAAGGTGCCAATGGTTGTTCATTCACTATTTTGGCAGGAGAATAATACGTAGAACGAATAAATGTGAGGGGCTCTCATATTTATGGGAGCCTCGCTTCGTTTTTATAGGATAAGTGTTCCTTTCTTGCTATGTCGTTTGTGACATGATTTTTTTTATTATATTTGCATCATAAAGTATAATATTTGATTTTGTCGCTAGTCGTACAATAAAAATATGAAAGGAGTTTAATTATGGAAAAAGAAGATGTGATAAGAGTTAATCTTACGTCTGAGAAGGGCGCTGAGTTTGTGAAAAAGATGAGAGCTTTGAAACAAGAAAGAGTTAAAGCGTTGGAGGCTTATGCGAAGAAATATTATCTAAACGATAAGGTGAATGGCCGAACAACACTTTAATATAAAGACGAACAACTCTGAGTTTGCAATAGAATTATTTGAACTTGAAATTGAAAAATACAGTGAGGAATTGGCAAATAAGTTGGGTGATGTTGTGATTTACAATGTCACCCTTCTAAATTTATCAGGGATTGACTGTGAGTTTGTGGACATTGGTGCTTTTAAATCTATTTGTTATGAGTTGTCAAAATTCCTACGGAATAATCCTAATAGCATCTTGTATTACTATTGTGATGATATGCATGCGGTTCCAAGGAATAGATCATGTAAGACTCCTCAAGAGTTTAGAAGTAAATTGTTTAAATCATTCTTTCGCAGATATGTTGGTAAGTTGGATGACTTGAAGTGTTTGGATATAATAGGCCAAACTTTTGAAGATGATGGGGAAACATTGAAAGATGTGTTTATGCATTTAATCTTGCCTTCATCATTGGAGCCTGTGGCGTTTGAATTTAGTAAGGTATTGAGATCCATTTTCATTGATTGGTAACTAGAAGGAACCTTGACTTGTTGTAAAGGATAATGTGATAAATTGGTGAAGTGGAAGATTTAGTGTATCTTTACCTCACATAATTCTAATCACATGAAAAAGACAATCGTAGATGTTTTCGAAAATTCAGTTCGAAACTATCCAAATAATACCTTCTTGATGGAGAAGGTGGGAAGTGAGTGGCAAAATACAACCTACAAACAGGTACAAGAGATGGTTTACCGCATGGGTGCGGGATTGCAGGCCTTGGGGGTGAAAAAAGGCGATAACATGGCGTTGCTTTCCGAAGGAAGAAACCTTTGGATTGTGAGTGAGTTGGCGATGTTCTACGCAGGTGCCGTCAATGTGCCGTTGAGTATCAAATTGGAAGAGAGCAATGACCTCTTGTTCCGCCTGCAGCATGGTGATGCGAAGTTCGTTGTGGTGAGCGGTAATCAGTTGAAGAAGATCCGTAAAATAGTAGATCAATTGCCGTTGTTGCAGCGGGTGATCGTTTTGGATGCGCAGAGCGAATACCAGGAAAAGGAGATGTTTGTGGAGGATTTGATGCGAATGGGAGACGAATTCTTGAAGAGTCACTCCATGGAGGAGTTCCTTAGCGTGGGACAAAGCATCCAGAACGATGATTTGGCGACCATCACCTATACCAGTGGTACGACCGCCGATCCGAAGGGTGTGAGTCTTTCCCACCGTAACTACACCGCCAATGTGGAGCAGAGTCTCTCCAGAGTGCCTATCGACCATACTTGGCGTACCTTGATCATCCTTCCGCTTGACCACTGCTTTGCGCATGTGGTGGGCTTCTATGTGATGATGATGCAAGGAGCCTCTGTGGCGACCGTTCAAGTGGGACGTAATGGCATGGAGACCTTGAAGAATATTCCGATCAATATCAAGGAGGTGAAGCCACACTATATTCTGAGCGTTCCCGCTTTGGCGAAGAATTTCAAGAAGAATATTGAGCAGAGCGTCCATAGCCAAGGTGCGGTGGTAGAGCGACTCTTCGAGTGGGGCAAGAGCATCCGTCAATCCTATTATGGAGAGAGTTGCTTGGATGGCAAGGGTGTCAGATTATTGCTTAGCCCATTGGTGTGGCTCTTCGATAAGGTCTTGTTCAATAAAATAAAAGCCAATTTTGGTGGTGAACTACGTTTCTTCATCGGTGGCGGCGCTTTGTTGGATAAAGATTTGCAAAAGTTCTACATAGGCATCGGTTTGCCGATGTTCCAAGGATACGGTTTGAGCGAAGCGACTCCTGTGATCAGTACCAATACGCCTGATTATTACCGTTTCGGATCTTCCGGTAAATTGGTGGAACCGATCGAGGTGAAGATTTGCGATTCCGAAGGCAAGGAGTTGCCTTTGGGTGAGCAGGGTGAGATCGTGGTGAAGGGAGAAAATGTGATGGTAGGGTATTGGAAGAATCCTACCGCTACCGCCGAGACTGTCAAAGATGGCTGGTTATATACTGGCGACTTGGGTTACATGACCGCCGAGGGATTGCTCTATGTGAAGGGCCGTTTCAAGAGTTTGTTGATCTCCAGCGATGGCGAAAAGTATAGTCCGGAGGGTATTGAGGAGGCTTTGGTACAGCTCTGTCCGACCATTGATCAGGTGATGTTGTACAACAACCAATCACCGACCACCTCCGCCTTGATTGTTCCTAACAAGGCAGTCTTGGTTCAAATGGGCTTCGATTTGAAGAGCGAGGAGGGTAGACGTGCCGCGGCGAATGCGGTCAATGCTGATGTCGCTAAATTCAGAAAGGGTGGCGAGTTCGCCAGTATGTTCCCTGAACGATGGGTGCCAAGTTCCTTTATCCTTTTGAAGGAACCATTCTCTGAGCAGAACCAGATGATTAACAGTACCATGAAGATGGTGCGTGGAAAGATAGAGAAGGCCTATGCGGATAAATTGGAATATGTATATACGCCAGAGGGCAAGAGGGTAGATAATCCGCAGAATTTGGCTGCGTTGGAATCATAGGAAATATGGTGTGTTTTGTAGAGGGTGTATCAAAATTGATATGCCCTCTTTTCGTATAAAAGCCACCGAAAAGAGTGAAAAAAAAGCCCCAACTTTCACAAGCTGAGGCTTTGTAGTCTCATAAAGATTTTGTATCTTTATGAAAATCAAACAATTAATGG
>JAZUDI010000062.1:0-27423 GCA_045639525.1 Paludibacteraceae bacterium
TCCGATAAAATGTGTACTTTTGCTCATCGTTTATGGGTTTTTGTGGTGAAAACAAAATAAACGAAAAGGCTGAACTTCCGCAAGGAAGATTCAGCCTATTTTTATGCCTATTCAAAAATGTTTAGCGGACACCAATAAAAGAAAATGAAGAAAAGTTTATTGTGTTTGATCCTATTTTGCTTGGGATCAATCGGTGTGATAGATGCTCAGGATGAGGTCGCTCAAGAGGAAGTTGCTCAAGAGGGGGTATCGAACGACACCTCTTTGGTATCTATGTTGGCTCAACTCGCCAAAGATACGATCGTCGGCCAGACAGGTAGAGTGGACTTGAAGGAGGCGAACGCCTACATTAATGTTCCCGAGGGTTACCTATTCTTGGACAATGAGGCTGCGAACCACCTCTTGGTGGACTATTGGGACAATTTGCGGGATGACGATATTCTCGGCGCTTTGGTGCTCGATTCCGCTAAGATCTATTACAATGTGGAGACTATTTTCCTCGTATATTACGAAGATTGCGGTTATGTGAAGGATGACGATGCTTCAACGATTGATTACGATGACTTGTTGAAGGATTTGCAAAAAGAGGCGAAGGAGTCGAATGAGGAGAGAGAGAAGGCTGGCTTGGCTCCAGTTGAATTGGTCGGTTGGGCCGCTAACCCATATTATAACGCTGATGAGAAGACTTTGTACTGGGCTAAACGTTTTGCGTTTGGTTCGGACGAGGATTCCGTGAAACACGAATCGCTCAACTACGATATTCGTATTTTGGGAAGAAAGGGTATGTTGACCATGAAGGCTGTAGCTGACGTGGAGGACCTTCCTGTTGTCGAGGAGATGAAGGGTGTCCTTTTGAAGGGTACCTCATTCACAGAAGGCAACACCTACGCTGATTATAACGCCGCAACCGACCATATTGCAGAGTTCGGTATTGGCGCTTTGGTGGCAGGAAAGCTCTTGGCTAAGGTTGGCATCCTTGCGAAGTTGGGTCTCTTCTTTGCTAAATTCTGGAAGTTGATCGTCTTGGCAGTCGCTGCTGTCGTTGGTTTCTTCACCAAGAAGGCCGGCAAGAAAAAGGAGGATGAGAAGAGCGATGATTCTCAGAAATAATCTTGTGTGAAAGTATAGGAAGGGGTTGCGTCGAAGTGGATGCAACCCCTTTTCTTTGTGTTGAATCCGAATGCAGTTCAATTTCTTTTGTTGAATGTTAAAGTTGTTATTGAGGGATTGATATTGTCTATTTATTTCTTACCTTTGCATTGTTGTTAACTTAAAACTGAAAAAATATGGCAAATCCAATTACGCCTACACCTGAATTGCATGGGCAAGTAGCACTTGATTTCATCACTGAAATAGAAAAGAATGTAAAGGCTTCTGAAGAAGAAAAGAAGCGGGTTAAGGAGGAGGCGGAAATCGTCAAGTCTTGGTTGACATTTAATTTTTGATTTATGGATGTGAAAGTGAAAAAATTGACCTGGAATTACGATGTGAAATGTTTTGATTGTGGCAATGATGATTTGAACGATTTTCTGTTGAACGAGGCGAAAAACTATGCCAGTAAACGATTGTCGGTTACGTATATAGTTGAAGAGGATTCAAATGTGGTTGCTTTCTTTTCATTGTCAAATGACAAAATTTCTATTCCAGATAGTGATAAATCCACGTGGAGGAAGATAAAGTCTGTTTTCCCTCATAGTAAACACAGAGGGGATTATCCAGCTGTGAAAATTGGCCGTTTGGGTGTGGCTACTTGTAAGAAAAATCAAAGGCTGGGCTCTTGGATTATAAGTTTTGTGAAATATATGTTTTTAGAAAACAATCGTACGGGATGTGCTTTTGTGACAGTTGATGCTTTACGTGATGCGATACCTTTTTACAAAAAAAATGGTTTCCAGTTTTTAGATAAAAACGACGAAGAGGGTTCTACCGATACTTGTCTATTGTATTATAATTTATTACGGTTGGCGTAGCGGTTGCCTTAGACCTCTTTCCAGTCAGAATTTGTCAATGCTAATTGACTTCGCCGAACTTACGTTTCTTAATTCTTAATTATTTCTTATCTTTGCAAAAAATAGTTCAATAAGAAATGGCAAAAGAATTAACACCACGCAGTGAGGACTACTCACAATGGTACAACGACTTAGTGATCAAGGCAGACTTGGCAGAAAGTTCTGCAGTGAGAGGATGTATGGTAATTAAGCCATACGGATATGCGATTTGGGAAAAGATGCAACGCGAATTGGACCGTATGTTCAAAGAGACTGGTCACGTGAACGCTTACTTCCCACTATTCATCCCTAAATCATTCTTGAGCAAGGAGGCCGACCACGTGGAGGGCTTCGCTAAGGAGTGTGCGGTTGTCACTCACTATCGTTTGAAGACCAATCCTGACGGAAGCGGCGTGGTGGTTGACCCAGAGGCTAAATTGGAGGAGGAGTTGATCGTCCGTCCAACTTCGGAGACCATTATCTGGAATACATACAAGAACTGGATCCAATCCTACCGTGATCTTCCAATCCTTTGCAACCAATGGGCGAACGTAGTTCGTTGGGAGATGCGTACCCGTTTGTTCCTCCGTACCGCCGAGTTCTTGTGGCAAGAGGGCCACACCGCTCACGAGACCTATGAGGAGGCTGAGGCTGAGGCACAAAAGATGTTGAATGTCTATGGCGACTTCGTGGAGAACTTCATGGCAGTGCCTGTCATCAAGGGCGTGAAGTCTGAGACAGAGCGTTTTGCGGGTGCGGTGGATACCTATACCATCGAGGCTTTGATGCAAGACGGTAAGGCGCTTCAATCAGGAACCTCTCACTTCTTGGGGCAAAACTTCGCGAAGGCGTTCGACGTGCAATTCCAAACCCGTGAAGGTAAGTTGGATTATGTATGGGCTACCTCTTGGGGTGTATCTACCCGTTTGATGGGTGCCTTGATTATGACTCACTCCGACGACAACGGATTGGTATTGCCACCAAACTTGGCACCTATCCAAGTGGTGATCATTCCTATCGCCTACAAGAAGTTGACTGACGACATGAAGGCTAAGATCGATGAGATGATCGGTAAGTTGAAGGCATTGGGCATCTCCGTGAAGTACGATTCTGACGATGCGAAGACGCCAGGATGGAAGTTCGCCGAGTATGAGTTGAAGGGTGTGCCAGTTCGTTTGACCGTTGGCCCTCGCGACTTCGAGAACAACACCATCGAGGTGGCTCGCCGCGATACTTTGACCAAGGAGAACGTCTCTATGGACGGTATCGAGGAGTATGTGAAGAACTTGTTGGACGAGATCCAAAAGAACATCTTCCAAAAGGCCTTGAACTACCGCAACTCCATGATCAAGAAGGTGGATAGCTATGAGGAGTTCAAGACCGAGATCGAGAAGGGTGGATTCATCTTGGCACACTGGGATGGAACAGCAGAGACAGAGGCGAAGATCAAGGAGGATACCAAAGCTACGATCCGTTGCGTTCCGTTCGACACCTACTTGGGCGACGACAAGGAGCCAGGCAAGTGTATGGTGACAGGCAAGCCATCTAAGTGCAGAGTTCTTTTCGCAAGATCATACTAATCTATAATACTAGGAAGCGTTGGAATAAACATGTTCCATCGCTTCTTTTTTTTGTCCTTTTATGCGAAAAAAATTATTTATATCCATATTGTTGTTTGTTTGCTCTCTAGCCTGCGTTGAGGCGGGGGTAAGATCACTGTACCGTTCGGGGCAAAAAATGGAGTTGTCGTCCGACGAAATTTCCGCGTCAGAAAACTATCGACGTAGGGCCTTTAAGTATTCAGATAGGACGGAAGTGAAAAATTCACTTTATTTCGCTCCTAATGCGGAGACCTTCGTGCGGGATGCGGAATATTTCTTGCCGTATACCATGGGCTACACCGCCTTGGGCTTCTTCTTGGATCCTACCTTTACTTACATTAACAGAGATGGTCGATTGAAATTCTCCGCCGGTGTCCACTTGGTGGGTATCGCTGGCGATCACAAGAAGATGAGAGGGGTCTCGCCCATTGTGACCATTGAGTATAGCCCGATCCCTAATATCCGTATTGTGGGTGGTACTTTGGATCGCCGATCCAGTGTCAATCATGGGTTGGGGGAGCCGATGTTTGATTACGACCGCAAATTCTACGCGACCAAAGAGGATGGTATTCAGGTGTTTGCCCATACCAAACATTGGAATACCGAGATGTGGTGCAATTGGGAGGACTTCATTGTGGTAGGTTCTCCTTGGCAAGAGAAATTCACATTTGGCTGGTCCAACAAATTCCTGGCCAGTTGGGGTAAGAACCATAGCCAAAAGTTAGATATTCCTTTGAATTTGATGATGAATCATCGTGGCGGTCAAATCGATGCGGTGAAGGATACGTGCATAGAGACCTTGGCCAATTTTTCCGCTGGCTTGGATTATCAGCTTGAGTTGGGCAGGAAACATTCCCATTATATCTCCATGAGTCTCCCTTTTTATGGGTTTTCAAACCGATCAAGCGAGTCGCATATCCATACTCACTTTAAGAATGGATGGGGACTCTATCCTGAATTAAACTATCGCTCTTCCGCTTTTGGCAAACATTGGACAAACCATTGTTGGTCCGCTGGTTTGGGTTATTGGTATGGCGATGGATTCATATCCGGAAGAGGAAGTTATCTTTTCCAGTCAAGAAGCTATTTCAACGATGCGTTTGAGCGTCGTTACCGTCATATGATGACAGCGAAAGCTGGTTATGAACTGAATCGCATATTCGAATTCTTGCTTCAAGCCTATTATGATTTGGATGAGTCGAAAATGGATTTTGCGGCCACCATCGCTCTTCGATTTGACAAGAAATTCAAGATCCACACTTGGAAATAACTTCGCGCGTGAGACGATTACTCTCCATACTACTATTGTTGATTGCTGTTCTCCCCATGAGTGGCAAAAACAAAGAGCGTATCACCGAACGTGGTTCCTCTCTTTTCTATCGTAGTTGGCGTTATCCGGTGGTGGAGGAGAAGCGACGTGACACGATGCAGGTGGAGAAGCTTCCTGTGGATAGTGTGGCGGAGGATGTCACGCCGCAAGATTCCACGCCCATCTTAGATTCTATTCCGATGGATACCATCCCGCAGGATGCTTTGACGGAGCTTTTGACGCCGGCGGAAAAGTTGGCGAAGGATTCAATCCATTCAACTGCGGCCACTGCTGACGGAGATGATTCTCAACATGGAGCGGAGAGCGATATGCCTAAGGTGGCGCGTCCGGACATCAATACCTGTATTGTCTATTTCATCTTCGACCAAAGCAATTTCATCAAGGACTACAAGGCTGAATTCGACACCATCATGGCCTTTATCGACTATCACAAAGGAAAGGATTTCGAGGTGATTGGCCATACCGATGAGCGTGGAACGGTGCAATACAACCAAGGGTTGTCGGAGCGTCGTGCCAAGAAGGTCTTTGATGTCTTGGTGGGTAGAGGCGTCGATCCGAAACGGATGACGAGGATTGGCCGGAGTGAGTTGGAGTTGGCGATCCCGCACGCCAAGAATGAACGGGAGCATTTGTTGAACCGTCGGGTAGTGGTAAGGGTGAAAGAGCGATGAAGCGTGTCCTATACATATTGTTGACGCTGTTGGGCTTTTGTCAGGAGACCATCGCCCAGCAAGACCTTTTCTTGACGCAACAGATCTTCTCCCGTGGCAATATCAACCCGGCTGGTGTGGGCAACACTGGGGATGTGGACATCTTTCTGATGGGAAGGTTACAGTGGTTGGGTGTGGATCATGCGCCCAAGACCTTGTTGTTGAATGCTTCCAACTACTTTAAACGGATCCAATCGGGTGTCGGCCTGACGGTTTACCACGACGCTTTGGGCGTTGGTCATAGCATGACCGAGGTGAAGGCGGAATACTCCTATCAGATAGACCTGAATCCTCGCTGGATCCTCTCCATGGGTGTCTCTGCGGGAGCCTATTGGGGCATCTACGATCCGTTGGCCAATAGTCTTGACAAGGAGAATGAGCGGGATGTGCTGGACTTGCCGAAGGATAAGGTTTGCGAGGCATCCCCCGATTTTGGGTTGGGATTTGAGTTGACCTCCAAGGATTGGACCTTTGGCATCTCTTGTACCCACATTCAGAACAACCAAACTTTGTCGTATAAATCGGGCCGCCATTTTTATGGTTACGCGGTGCGTGCCATTGAGTTGAATGGTGAGTGGGATATGTTGGTAGATCTGGGTTATATGAACCGCAACAAAGTTCATGTGGCCGATTTGGGTGCCTTGCTTTTCTACCGTCGCCTCTTTTGGGGTGGTTTCTCATGGCGCCCTGATATTGTGAATGGATGCAACCCCTCCTATCTATCCGTGCTATTAGGTTTCGAATACAAAATCTTCCGCTTCGGTTATGTCTATGAGTGCGGTTTGGGTAAGAATAGCACCTTGCCAAGCAATACGCATGAGGTGTTGTTGTCGTTCAGAATTGGGAAGCGGAGTTAAGAATTAAGAACCCATTTAGATTTTTCTAAAATAATTTGTTGAGCATCAAAAACAGAAAGTTAGTTGAATCATAGCCTTATGGACTACGAAACTCGCTCTTTCGTACTTGCACATATAAAAACTTTTCTATAACTTGCCACTGATTATTGGTGAGATTTGTTGGATAAATGTTCATTCCTTAATTGATTGGATTTCGACCGCAGGTTTAATAGGTTTCTCTTGTAGGCGAATCCAACATCCTATCAAGATTGACAAATGAATAGATAAAATCACTGGTTTTTATTAGAAATGTCAAAAATCGGGACCCCAATAAAAATCATTTATAGTTATGGCAACACTTGATACCAACAATAAATTGCTCGTACAATTGCAAAGTAACGATTCGGAATACGTGAAACTTGTCTCACATATTGCGACATTGTGGGATAATGCCAAGACAAAGGCTATTATCGCAGTAAACTCAGAGTTGCTCGATGCTAATTGGCAGACAGGGCAATATATCGTGGAATTTGAACAAGGTGGCAATGCCAAGGCCAAATATGGAGACAAATTGTTGATAAATCTGTCCAAGGATCTGACTCGACTGAAAGGAAAAGGTTTTAGTCGGTCAAATCTTACGTATATGCGTAAATTGTATTTGGCGTTCCCAAAATGTGAGACGTTGTCTCACCAATTGACCTGGAGTCATTACTTTGAACTGCTCAAATGTGAAGACAAACTGGAGATGCAGTTTTATATGAAAGAGTGCATCAAGGAGGGTTGGAAAGTAAGAGAACTGAAGCGCCAAATTAACTCTTCTTTATTCCAAAGATTGGCTCTCAGTACAGATAAAGAAGGTGTTCTTGCTCTTGCAAACGAAGGTCACCAGGTGATTACCCCTGCGGACATTATTCGTGACCCATACGTGCTTGAATTTGCAGGTATACCTCAGCGAAAAAGCTATAAAGAGTCTGAGTTAGAAAAGGCTTTGAAAACCAATATGGAACAATTCCTTCTGGAGTTAGGACGAGGTTTTGCATTTATAGGTCGTCAGTATGTTGTACCTATTGGAGCAAGACGTTTTAAGGTGGACTTGGTGTTTTATCATGCCATTCTCAAATGCTATGTGCTGATTGATTTGAAACGCGCTGAGATAAGGCATGGTGATATAGGGCAGATGAACCTATATCTAAACTATTTCAAGACTGAAGTGTGTCAGCCAGATGATAATCCTCCTATTGGAATCGTTTTGGGAGCAAAGAAGGACGAAATTCTTATGGAGTATGCGCTACAAGGAATTGACAATCAACTTTTCGCAGCACGCTATCAACTTTATTTGCCTAATCGAGAGGAACTGCAAGCTCAATTGAATTTATTGTTAGACACTCATCAAGAATAGCTTACCCCCTTGCCTCTACTTTATTCATCCGACAACGTCACTAATAAATCTCTGTAGTGGGAGAATATTTTTGACTTGGAGACGTAGCCCATGTATTTGCCCTCCGCATCGAGTACCGGCAAATTCCACGCCTTGGTCTTTTCGAATTTATACATCACACGCTCCATTGGATCCTCCGCAGAGACGGTGTCGGCTGGAGAAACCATCAATTTCGACACTTTGAAACGTTTGTAGAGTTCCGGACGGAACATAATGTTACGTATCTCGTTGAGGCTGATGTGGCCTACCAACCTGCGCTTGGAGTCTAAGACTGGGAAGATGTTTCGGTTGGAGTTGGCCACGATCTTGATCACATCGCCAAGGTACATCTCCGGGTGAAGCGTCTGGAAATCGGTTTCGATCACATTCTCGGTCTTCAGCAAGGTAAGGATGTTCTTATCCGTGTTGTGGGTAAGTAACTCTCCCTTCTTGGCCAAACGCATGGCGTACAAACTATGCGGTTCGAAGGTGAGGATGGTCACATACGCTACGGTGGAGGTGATCATCAGACAGATGAAAAGGTCGTATCCTCCGGTCAACTCCGCAATGAGGAAGGCACCTGTGAGCGGTGCGTGCATGACGCCCGCCATGACGCCCGCCATGCCGGCTAAGGCGAAGTTCTTCTCAGGAAGCGCTGAGATATGGAGTACATTGTTGTTGATGTAAGCCATGGTGAATCCTGTGATACAGCCCATGAAAAGGCTTGGTGCGAAGATACCTCCCGTTCCGCCACTACCGTTGGTGGCCGCCGATGCGAAAATCTTGAAGAAGATGATGAGGAAGAGGAAGAGCAGCATCATCCAGTAGTTATCCCTGAAATCATAGAATACACTGTTCTCCGCGATCGATTCCACATTGCCGCTTAGCAGGTCGCCGATGGTGTCGTAACCCTCTCCATATAGAGGTGGAATGAAGAAGATGAGGATGCTCAACATCGTACCGCCCACGAACAATTTCTTGAACGGGGTGTTCAGACTACTGAAGAAGGACTCCAATTTGGTCATGCCTCGTGTGAAGTAGAGGGAGACGAATCCGCAAAGGATTCCCAATAGGATGTAGAATGGAACGTTGCGTAGGGTGAAAGGCACCGCCTCGAAGGTAAACATCGCCTCTGAACTGGAGAAGAGGTAGGTGAAGACGGAGGCGGTCGCGGCTGAAATCAGCAAAGGGACGATGGAGGCCATGGTCAAGTCGAGCATGAGCACTTCCAAAGTAAAACAGACACCCGCGATAGGGGCTTTAAAGATACCTGCCACGGCGCCTGCCGCACCGCAACCCACGAGCAGCATCAAGGTCTTTTGCTCCATACGGAAGAGTTGTCCGAGGTTGGATCCGATGGCGGAACCTGTCAAGACGATAGGGGCCTCGGCTCCGACCGATCCACCGAAACCGATGGTCAGGGAACTGGCGATGATGGACGACCAAGTGTTGTGGCTCTTGATGCGTGCCTTCCTTTGGGAGATGGCGAACATGATTTTCGTCACTCCATGGCTGATATCGTCTTTGACCACGCGACGGACGAATGTGCTGGCCAAAAAGACTCCGATGATAGGGGTGGCGAGGTAGAGGTAGTTCAAACTACCATCTGTGAAATAACTTTTTACGAGTTCGTGCAGCAGGTCAACGATACTCTTCAATATGTGTGCGGCGATCGCGCAGAAAAATCCGGTCAAAAGGCTGAGGAAAATTATAAAATGCCTCTCGCTGATGTTCTTTTCGCGCCATCTTAATATCTTAATGAAATACTCTTCGATCATCTTCTTTTCATCTACTAATCTTCTTCCTAAACGCCTCTATTCAACACCTCGGTTCTTTGTGAATACGAACCGCTAAATTAAGAAATTTTGGAATGTGGAGACCTATATTTAACAAAATGGTAAAAAAAATTTTTTTTAGGGTGAAAGGTTGGTTTGTTTTTATTAATTTTACAAAATTTGATTTCTATCGTATATTCGCCTTGGTATGGCATTTAAGATGGGAGTCTTTTGGGAATTGAAAGAAAAATAAAAAATATATATAATGATTAACAGATGGAATTTCACACCTCTGACGGACGAACAGGAGAAGCAGAAGATGGAGCTGGCCGAAGCCTTGGGCTGTAGTCCAGTTCTCTGCCAATTGTTGGTGCAGAGAGGAATCACCACCTTTGCCCAGGCGAAGAGTTTCTTCCGTCCGCAGCTGACCGATTTGCATGATCCGTTCCTGATGAACGACATGGAGAAGGCGGTGGACCGCTTGAACCGCGCCATCGGCAACAAGGAGCGTATCTTGGTGTATGGTGATTATGACGTGGACGGCATCACGGCGGTGGCGCTCGTCTATAAGTTTATCAAGCAATTCTATTCCAATGTGGATTTCTACATTCCGGACCGTTATACGGAGGGGTATGGTATCTCCTACAAGGGAATTGACTATGCGGTGGAGAATAAAATCAAGTTGGTGATCGCTTTGGACTGCGGTATCAAGGCGGTGGAGAAGGTGGACTACGCTAGTAATTTGGGCGTGGATTTCATTATCTGCGACCACCATACTCCCGATGACAGGTTGCCAAGCGCGGTGGCCGTTTTGGACTCCAAGCGTGCAGACAACACCTATCCCGATGTGAATTTGTCGGGTTGCGGTGTCGGATTTAAGTTCATGCAGGCCTTCGCCTCCAACAATGGCATTCCATTCGACAAGTTGGAACCGATGTTGGATTTCTTGGCGGTGAGCATTGCGTCGGACATTGTGCCGATCAATGGCGAGAACCGTATTTTGGCCTACTATGGCTTGAAGCAGTTGAACTCCAACCCAAGTTTGGGTATGAAGAGCATCATCGATGTCTGCGGTTTGGCGGATAAGGAGATCACCATCAGTGATATCGTCTTCAAAATCGGCCCTCGTTTGAATGCGTCGGGCCGTGTGCAATCCGCCCGTGAAGCGGTGGAACTCTTGATCTCCAAGGACTTGAACTTCGCGAAGGCGAAGAGCGGCGATATCGACCAATACAACAACACCCGTAAGGATTTGGATAAGAGCATCACCGACGAGGCGAAGGATGAGTTGGAGAATTTGGAGGGATTGGATGATTGCAGTTCCATCGTGATCTACAATGCCAGCTGGAACAAGGGTGTGATCGGTATTGTGGCCTCCCGTTTGACGGAGCTCTACTACAAACCGACCATCGTTTTGACACACTCCAACGGATTCGCGACCGGTTCGGGCCGCTCCGTGCAGGGATTCGATATCTACAAGGCGATCGAGTCTTGCCGTGATTTGTTGGAAAACTTCGGTGGACACATGTATGCGGTGGGCTTGTCCATGCGCGAGGAGAATGTGCCTGAATTCAAGCGCCGTTTCGAACAATATGTGGCGGAGAATATCTTGGAGGAGCAGAAGCAACCTCAGATCGATATCGACGCCTTCATCGACTTCAAGGAGATCACCCCTAAATTCTTCCGTCTGTTGAAGCAGTTCAACCCTTATGGTCCAGAGAACGCGAAGCCTGTATTCGTAACCCGTAGGGTATTCGATTACGGAACCAGCCGTGCGGTGGGTAAGGAGCGTGAGCACATGAAGTTGGAGTTGATCGACTCCCAATCCGAGTGCATCATGAACGGTATCGCCTTCGGATTCGGTCAGCCGAAACATCCAGGCGAGATCGACTTCAACAAGTACATCAAGGAACTCAATCCAGTGGATATCTGCTACACGATAGAGGAGAATAACTTCAACGGCACCTCATCCATCCAGTTGATGATCAAGGATATCAAAACGGTAGAGTAAAGTGTTGATTTATGCCTATCGAAAAGGTCGTTTAGATTACGATTAATTAATTGACAAAAAAAGCGTTCGGATTGCTCTGAACGCTTTTTTTTGTGTTATAGATAGTGAAGTGCTACTGCATCTTCACACTCATCTTTCCCGCCAAGTCCAAGTCCACCTTGATGCCCTCCTTCGCCAAGAAGATCTTGTTGACATCCAGACTCTCAAGGTAACCGTTCAATTTCACATTAGGCACAATCTCCATGTTGAAGAGTTCCGAACGGGTCATCTCCTTTACGAGCGAGAGCTCCTCCTTGAGTGAGAATACTAGGTTCTCCTCCAGTTTGCGCTTTAAGCCTTTCTTGTAAAATAGGTTGACGATCTTCGCCAGGAAGTTTTTCGTGGAGATCTTGAAATCGACATCCTTTACCTGAATGGAGCTGTTCTCCTGATTGAAGTAAGGCGTGCCGTTCAAATAGATGATTCCCTTGATGAATCCGGAAACTTGCAGACCGATGATTAACTGCTCATCTTGTCCGTAAACCTCGATGCTGTCCACTTTGATTTGCTGTTTGCCCTCTCCGAATGTCTCGCCGATCATGATGCTTTTCGCCACGGAATCGACCATAGTGAAAGGGATGTCTCCCAATATGTTGATGGCGAAACGCTCATCCGTCGATTTGTATTGTTTGTAGGGCGGAATGCTAGTCGCCTTGACATTGGCTTTCGGTGTCTTCCCCATGAATACCTCCATGAGGCATTGGATGCCGACGGTTGTCTTCAGAATACCATATTGCCCCTCGATAGGGGTGCTATAGATTTGTTGGGGGGTGGTGCGGATCCACGCCTTATAATCTTTGGTGCTGATATCGATCGGGTCTTGCACGCTGTTCCAGATGTTTTGGACATAATCCTTCAATGGAATGTACTTGGTGATGGACTTGTCGATCGCCTTGCCGATCTCTCCTTGGTAATCCCGGATGAGTTTCTCCGCGATCATTTTGATCGGCACGTTCATGCCGATGATTTTGATGGTCGGCGCTTTGATCCAGTGGTAGTCGATGATTTGAGTCTCCGATAGGATGCTCCAATCCTTGGAGAAGGCGATCTTGGTCTTGAAGGTCATGCTGATGGACCCCTCTATCTCACGGTCTGTCGTGGTGATGCCCAGGTCGAAACGCTTCTTGATCCACAATTTGATGGGCACATTATAGGTCAATTCATTGCCATCGTAGGCGATTTTGAAATCGTGTTCCTTCCAAGCCTTGGTCATGAGGCTGTCGTCTTCGATGTCGTTGTCCTCGTAGATGAGCCCTTGAAAATTATCGTTGATGATCTTCTCCAGCAAGGCCATGTTGATCTCAATGGGAATGTGGAGCGTGGATTTCTTGGGCGTATAGACCACCTCTTCGTAACTCTCTTCCGGACGTTCCTCCACGAAAAGGGAATCCTTTTGGGCGTTAGTATCCAACCCCAACTCCTTGACCACTGTCGTATCCACGAAGATGGAGTCGTTGGTTTGAACTTGGAACCTTTGTCGTTTAGCCTCTGTCCATTGGAAGCAAAGGATGAACGATAGTAAGATGATGAATTTTGTTTTCATAACTTCCCCGAGGTTGAATTCGTGACAAAAAAATATTAATTTCGTGGACTGTTTTGTCAATCGCACTTCAGTACAAAGATATTTTATAAATACATACAACGGATATGGTCGACGATAATATTTTCAGGTCAATTTTACGTAAGTATTGGGGCTATCCGGATTTCCGTCCGGTCCAGTTGGATATCATCCGCTCCATCTATGAGGGGAAGGATGTGCTGGGCCTTTTGCCGACCGGTGGTGGTAAAAGTATCACCTTCCAAGTGCCCGCTTTGGCCATGGATGGCGTCTGTCTGGTCGTGACGCCGTTGATTGCGTTGATGAAGGACCAGGTCGATAATCTCCGCGCCAGAGGCATCACGGCAGCCGCTATCTATTCGGGTATGACGAACCAGGAGATCTATTTGACCTTGGACAATTGTATTTATGGTGCTTATAAATTCCTCTATATATCTCCCGAACGTTTGGGGACTGAGACCTTCCAGCAGAAGATGCGCGCGATGGATATCAGCATGGTCGCGGTGGACGAGTCGCACTGTATCTCCCAATGGGGATACGACTTCCGCCCCTCCTATCTCCACATCGCCGATGTGCGTGATATGATTCCTGATGTGCCCGTCTTGGCTTTGACGGCCACCGCGACGCCAGAGGTGGTGCAGGATATACAGCGCCAGTTACGCTTTCGTACTGATGTGCTTTTCAAAAAGAGTTTCGAGCGAAAAAATCTCTCCTATGTGGTGCGGAAGAGCGACGATAAGATGGGGCAGATGATGAACATCCTGCAACGAGTGCCGGGTACATCGATTGTCTATGTGCGTAGCCGGGAGAAGACCAAGGTCATTGCGGATTGGCTGAAGAAGCAGGGCGTGTCGGCCGACCATTTCCATGCCGGATTGAGTCAAGAGACGAAAGACCGCAAACAGGAGGCGTGGAAGAGTGGTTCCTGTCGTGTCATTGTCTCCACCAATGCCTTCGGTATGGGTATCGATAAGCCGGATGTGCGGACGGTGATCCACTTGGATGTGCCCGATTCGTTGGAGGCCTACTTCCAGGAGGCGGGACGTGCGGGGCGTGACGAGCTGCGCTCCTATGCGGTCATGCTTTATGACAAGATGGATATCACCAACTTGAAGAAGCGCATACCGGAAACCTATCCCACCAAGGATTTCATCCGTAGCGTTTACGCCAAAGTGGGCTATTACTTTGAGATAGGAGAGGGGGAAGGAGAGGATTTTATGCAAGCCTTCGATTTGGGCGATTTTTGCAGACGGTTTCATCTTCCTATCAATCAGACATATAGTGCGTTAAAGATATTGAACCAGGCGGGTTATTTGGAGATGACCGACGAGCTGAATTGGGGTTCCAAGGTGATGTTCACCGTCCAACGCCGCAAACTTTATGATTATGATTTTTCCAAGGAGCCTGCGTTGGATAGCGTGTTGGAACACCTCCTCCGCAACTACTCCGGACTCTTTTCCGATTATGTCAAGGTGGATGAGCTGGATATGGCGAAGCATCTCGGCTTTACCCGGGATGAGATGTACCACCACTTGTCACGGTTGAGTTATTACGGAGTCATCGACTATATTCCAGGAAAGAAGACGCCGTACATCAAGTATTTGCAGCGTCGGGTGGATGAGTCTCGTTTGGTGATCTCGAAGGATGTCTATGAGGAGCGAATGGCCCGTTTCACGAATCGTATCGAACGGGTGATCCAATATGTGACCGATGAGACACACTGCCGTAGTCGGATGCTGCTCCGTTATTTCGGGGAGGAGAATGACCACAATTGTGGCTCCTGCGATTACTGTTTGTCGAAGCGGGATGAGGGTGTCACCAGCCAAACCTTCGAGTCGGTGAAATCGGCTATTTATGAAAAATTGGCAGCCTCTCCGATGCCGATGCGCGCTTTGGTGTCGGCCATCGCCGAGGATGAGTCGCATGTGGTGGAGGTGATCCTCCATTTGCGTGATCAGGGCGAGATCAATGTGGATGACGCGGAGTGGGTAGGCCTGAAACAACGCAAGTAGGAGCAGTTTGTTTGTGATAGGTGTTCCACATTCGTGAAAAATGGTTATATTTGTTTGTGGCTTTCCGGAAGTTGGATTGTCGAGAGGAGAGCATTTGGGATAGACTATAAGAAAACTTTAAACATTAATATTATGAAAATGAAATCATTAGGCGCAATGTTGGCTGGCTTTGCCTTGGCGATGCCGTTGGTCGCTCAGACTCCGGTGGAGGTGAAAATCGATGCGAATGCAGGCAAAAAGTTGGTCTCCCCCTACATTTATGGTAAGAACGGATGTGTGGGCGATTCGAAGTATTCCGGCTCATTGGTGGGTGCTGACATGAAAAATGTGAAGTTGGCCCAGGAGGCGGGTTTGCGTTTTGCCCGTATGAACGACGGAAACAATGCGTCAAAGTACAATTGGCGGAAGTGTTTGAGCAGCCACCCGGACTGGTACAACAATGTCTATGCGCATGATTGGAATGGCTCCGCCATGCGTCTGAGAGACAATTTGCCGGATATGCAGGCGATGTACGCTTTCCAGTTGACTGGATATGTGGCGGATAACAAGGATCATAATTTCAATGATTATGAGTATAACCAATCCCAATGGTGGAAAGGAACTGTCCAAAATTTGGCGGGAGGTGGCGAGCCAAGCGCCAACGGAACCAAGGCGAGTGTCGAGGGCGATTATAGCCTCTATTTGCAGGAGTGGCCAGCCGATTCGACTGTCGCTATTTTGAATTATTGGAAAGAAGATTTGGGCTTCGATATGTCAAAGTTCCAATATTGGAGCATGGACAACGAGCCTGAGATTTGGAACGGAACGCATGATGATTTGCCGTTGAAGTTCACGGCGGACGAGTTTATCGAGAAATACATCGCGGTCGCAAAGAAGGCGAGAGCCCTCTATCCGGATATTAAACTATGTGGCCCTGTCACCGCGAACGAGTGGCAATGGTTTAAGTTCGGCAACGAGACCTTGACCATCGATGGCCGTTACTACTGCTGGCTGGAGTATTTCATCAAACGTATTGCTGATGAGCAAAAGGCCTCTGGCGTGAGATTGTTGGATGTATTCGATTTGCACTGGTATCCTACCGATAAGAGTTTCTACAGCTTGATGAATCTTCATCGCGTGTTCTTCGATGAGAAGTTCTCCTATCCAAGCGCGAATGGCTTGAAGACCATCAGTGGCGGTTGGGAGTCGATTTCTCAGGAGATGATTTTCGCCCGTGTGAATGGTTGGTTGGATGAGCATTTCGGCGAGGGACATGGCATCACCTTGGCTTTGACCGAGACTGCGTTCGAGTCGGATGACGCCACAACTGTCGCGTTGACCTACGCCAACTTCTTGGGTACCTTTATGGAGAACGGTGTGGAGATCTTCTCTCCATGGACTTGGAAGGTCGGAATGTGGGAGACACTTCACCTCTTTAGCCGCTACTCCAAGGAGTTCAATGTGGAGGCGATCTCTTCCGACAAGAGCGTTTCAGCCTATACCACCGTTAATGAGTCCGCGGATTCCATGACGATCATCTTCGTGAACCGTGCGGAGAATGACGCGGTGGATGTTCAGATGAATATCGATAATTTCAGTGTGGGCGACGGCGTCTTTAAGAAGTATGAGTTGTCGGGACTGCCAAAGCAGGAGACCTTCACCTCTCATGAGCAGAATGCTTTGAAGGTGGGCTATGCCAAGATGGAGAATAACCAGACTCAGATCACACTGCCTGCGAAATCCATTACGGCCTTGGTGTTGAGCAGAGAGGCTACCGGCTTGAAGGATGAGGCGCAGATCGCAGCCTCTTTCGTCGCCTATCCGAACCCAACCACAGGCGAGTTCTATATGGCCAACTATGATGGTGTCATCTCTTCCGTGGAGGTGTATGATGCTGTGGGACAACGTGTTTATAGCCTACAAGGATGTGAGCAGATGAACGATCTCCGCATCGATTTGTCTCAGTGCGCTACGGGTGTTTACTATGCGAAAGTTTATACCAGCATTGGTTGCTTCGCTAAACAAATTATCGTGAAGAGATAATCGGACAACTGACCGATAGGAAAAGGAAAACGGGGATATCACAAGTGTGGTATCCCCGTTTGGTATATAATAATATAAAGTGTTGGTTGCGATTGGGATAGGAAATAAAAAAAAGGAACAACTGAAGCGTTTGTTCCTTTCTTTGAGCCTCTTGTCGGATTCGAACCAACGACCCCGAGATTACAAATCACGTGCTCTGGCCAACTGAGCTAAAGAGGCAGGTGGGCAAGCTGACTACATCGCACTGCTACAACCAACTTTCCTTGCTGCGGTCAAGCCCTGGGGACTTAGAAGGGAGCTAGTCGTGTAGGACTTACCCACCGCGAAATTAGACAATTTTTTCTTACGTCAAACTTTTTGCCGAATATTTTTCAGTAAAAATTTTCGGTGGCGATTGAAAAAACGTATTTTTGTGGGGAAATAAAGGCTAAAATGGAGGATTCGAAGAGATACATAATTACCTATGCGATGCAGGGCGGTTTGGTCCTTGCCTTGGCGGTGGTATCTTGCATGGTGATCGGCCGACTCCTCCCCATCTTCTCCGCTCTGGCGTTGATAGGAGTCATTGCCTCCTATTTTTTTGTCATCTTTAAGTGTGGCAAGCTCTTCACGATGCGGGAGATGAAGGGAGAATTCCGCTTTTCGCACGCCTTTATGTTGGGAAGTTACATCTCCTTCTTCTCCTCCATGTTGTTGGCCGTGGCGATGTATCTCTATTTGAAATCGATGGGTCCCGATCTCTACGCCTCCATGTTGGATGAGGCCGCGAAGGTATGGGAGTCGGTGTCGCAGACAGAGCAACAGAAGGAGATGGTGGCGCAGTTCAGACGAATAACGCCTGTGGATATGACCTTCTCCACCATGTGGTGCGCCCTCTTCCAGGGGTTGGTCGTCTCGCTTTTGGTTTCGATATTTCGTAAGTTTAAAAATATATAATCGATAATATGGATATTTCAGTTGTAGTCCCTTTGTTCAATGAGGAAGAGTCCCTTCCTGAACTTTACGCCTGGATCAAACGTGTGATGCAGGCGAACAACTTCTCTTACGAAGTGATCTTCGTGAACGACGGAAGTACCGATACCTCATGGAAGGTGATTGAAGATATGGCGAAGGATGACGAGGCCGTCAAAGGAATCTGTTTCCGTAGAAATTACGGAAAGTCCGCTGCGCTCTATTGTGGCTTCGACCGTGCGGAGGGTGATGTGGTCATCACCATGGACGCCGATTTGCAGGATAGCCCCGATGAGATCCCTGAGCTCTATCGCATGATCAAGGAGGAGGGCTACGATTTGGTGTCGGGTTGGAAGAAGAAGAGATACGACTCCAAGTTGGCGAAGAATCTGCCTTCCAAACTCTTCAACGCGACCACCCGTTTGATCTCGGGCATCAAATTGCACGATTTCAATTGTGGCTTGAAGGCCTATCGCAAGAATGTGGTGAAGAGCATCGAGGTCTATGGTGAGATGCACCGCTACATCCCTTATTTGGCCAAGAATGCCGGATTCAAGAAGATTGGTGAGAAGGTGGTGAAACATCAGGCGCGTCGATATGGTACCACAAAATTCGGTCTCAACCGTTTTGTGAATGGCTATTTGGACCTTCTATCCTTGTGGTTCCTCTCCACATTCGGCAAGAAGCCTATGCACTTCTTCGGAGTGGTGGGTTCTTTGATGTTCTTGATCGGTTTCGTGGCCTGTGTGGTGGTGGGCGGTATCAAGTTGTCCCACATCATCGAGGGTACCAGCGCTCCATTGGTGACTTCCAGTCCATTCTTCTATTTGGCGTTGACCTTTATGATCCTCGGATCGCAACTCTTCTTGTCGGGATTCATCGCGGAGATGATCGCGCGTAGTTCTTCCGAGCGAAATGATTATAAATTAGAGAGTACCATTCATTTAGACTAATCGCCCTATGTTGAATTTTGTTCTTGAAATAGCAAAGATTACCATTCCTGGCTTGTTGGTGTTGTTCGCCTCGTATCGTGTTATGAGGGATCTGCTTCGCAATGCCGAGCGTAATCGTTATTATGAAATAAAGAAGGAGTCAGCCAAGACGTTGAATCCTATCCGATTGACCGCTTATGAGCGCATCGCCCTACTTTTGGAGCGCATGAAGCCTGAGTCGTTGTTGATACGCGTGCAGGCACCCGGTATGAATGTCCATGGGTTGCACATGGCTTTGTTGGCTACCATTCGTGAGGAGTTTGAACACAATGTGACGCAGCAAATCTATGTAAGTACCGAATTGTGGCTTTTGACTAAAAACGCCAAAGAGAGTTTGGTACAGTTGATCAACACTTCCGCTGCGGATATGCCCGATGAGTTGGCGGCCATGGAGTTGTCGAAGGTGATCATTGAACGTTACGCGGCGGTGGAGAACACGCCGATTGATATGGCCTTGGCTGCGTTGAAGGATGAGGTTAAGTCTTTTAGATAATATGGGAAGCCTTTTGCGTTTAAGGGAAGATAGACAATCCATTCGTCTCCGTCTGTCGTGTTCGATTCGGCGATGGATGGTTGCTTTGTTGTCCCTTGTCGCGCTCTCGGCGTGTCGTAACGACCACTGCGATGAGTTGATGTTCGCACCTACGAACATTCTCTTCTATTCCGAGGTGGACACATCTGTCATGGTGAGGCCTTATGCGCTCTATATTCAGGGTGTTGGTGTCGATTCCATTATCCATGTGGATGAAAAGAACATGGTGCAGGTGGCTTTGGACAATAGCGAAGAGAGTTGCCGTTTCGCCTTTGCGGTCACCAGCGAGCACTCTTTGAGTGATACGCTCTACCTCTCTGACGAGGGGTGCCGTTTGGTGGGTGAAAAGTTGGATGTGTCATACCGTTCTTATGAGAGGGTGGGAAGTAACGCGCTCATCTTCGATGATGATTTCAATACTATCCGGGTATTGAACCGTGAGATTGAGGAGGATGTCTATCTGATGGATCGTCCGGAGGTGGATACACTTATCTTCCAATATACCAACCTGATCGAGTTTGTCTCTGCCGAGTGTGGCTGCTTGACGACTCATCGAATCAAGGATGTGAGGTTTCTGCACAATGGCATCGGAACCGTGGCTGTTGTGGACTCCGTCGTAACCAATTTGAGTGATGCGAAGAACATTAAATTATACTTGGAAAACTATTAGCCTTTTGTTGCTGCTCTTGTTTTGCCTTCCCGCCTTTGCGGATCGTGGCAACCGCAAGCAAGGTGAGCGGCCTCAGACGGTATTCTACGGCTTCTATGTCGATTTGGACGTGATGGACCCCATCATCCATATCTTTAATAGGGACCGTATGGGATTGGACGCCACACTACAGGCGGACCTCTTCCATCGTTTGTATCCATCGTTTACCATTGGTTACCACCATTTCGACGCAAGCGGCAAATACAACTATCCGATTCCTGCGGAGAATAGCCATTACGAGGTGAATGGCCTCTACTACAAGGTGGGTGTGGCCGCGAATGTGTGGCGCAAAAATTTCCATAGACAATTGAATCCCATCGCCTATGTGGGGGCTAATTTCGGTTGGTCGCCCCGTTTCTCTTCTGATTTGAGTGGATATCCTATCGACAATCAGTTTTGGAGTGGTGCGGGAGAACGTCAAACCTTCTCGTTGAAATATGATAGGAACAAGGCCCGTTGGATGGAGATCCTTGTGGGACTGAAGGCTCCGGTGGCCAAGAAATTCTGTTTGGGCGGTGAGGTGATGTTCAAGCCGTTTTTAAGTGTCGATAAGGTGGAACAGGATGGCTACGCTGTCCAACACTCCTATGCGCCGGGTTATGGTAGTAAGAAGAATGGTAAATGGTCGTTCCGTTATACGCTCAGCTACTACTTCTCTTTCTTTAAGGGGGGCTCTTCCGATGCAAAGGAGATCTACTGATATAATATTCTTTTGATATACGCATAAAAAAGCCGGCTACTGAAGTCGGCTTTTTTTGTATGTGATTTCCTCTTACTTCTCTCTAATCAGGGTGAAGTGACCTTTGAATTGTCTCCTTATCTCTGGCACATTGATGAGATACCAATAGTCGGTGGAAGGCATTGGGGTGCCGTTATAAGTACCATCCCAACCCTCGGTGTCGCTCTCTTGGATGGCGATCACCTTGCCGAAACGATCGTAAATCTTTACGCTTGAATTAGGGAATCTGTTGAGATTCTCCACCTGCCAGTTTCCATTGCTTGGATTGAAATATTCAGGAATGACAATGTCGTAGAGTGGTGTCTCCAGGGTGTAAAGGGTGGTGCACCCCTCTTCGGTGGAAATGGTGATAACGTAGCGTCTGCCGTAAGAGACATTTTCGAGTCGGTTGGAGAGCGTCGCGCCTGTGCCGAAATCGTAGGTGAGTGGATAGCTGTTGCTCTCGGCTTCGATTTCATATACGCCGATGGCCACCTCCTCGCAGGATTGCACGACAGGCGGCGTATTGACCTTGATTGTGGTGGTCGTCTCATTGACGCACTTGCCGTTTATAGCCACTACTTTGTAATCGGTGGTGGTTTGTGGTTTCAAATAGAGCGCCTGCTTGGTTGAGAGGAGTTGGCTGAAATGGTCGTCCGAAGAGAACCATTGAGGCGTTGCCCCCTCTTTCAATCCTTGTACGGCCATCCTGACGGAATCTCCTTGGCAAATGGAGCGTTCCTCAACGGTGATTTCCGAAGGTTGGAATACATAAAGGGTGGCGTTGGCTGGTATCGCTTGGCAACCCGCCGATGATGTGGCGCTGATGCGGTATTCCGCCGTTTGGTCAGGTGAGATGGTTAGTTGGGATTCTCCTTGCGCGATGGTGGTGAATCCACTCTTTTCCCGCTTCTCCCATACGATCTTGTCGGATTCAGGGTAGGTCGCGGTAAGCGTCACTTCCACCCCTTCACAAATGGAGTCTTCGGATAGGGTAAGGCCCATCGCGGTAACCTCCTCTACCGTGACAGTTGTGGAACCTTTTCCTGACGGACAATTGTCGGAGGTGAAAACCAATGTGTATTCGGTGGTATGGGTAGGAGCGGCCATGAAGCTGCTCTTCTCTTTGAGATACTCCACTGGTTCCTCATCCGAAAGATCCTTTTTATACCAGGTGAGACTTTGTGGCTCCCCTGTAATGGTGGCTTTGATCTCTATGTTTTCTCCTTCGCAGATGGTCGCCTTTTCTGGCAATTCAACGCTGACGGCCGATTCCACGTGAAGGGATACCTCGTTGGAGGAGACTCCCTCGCAGGCTCCCGTCGCCGCGGAGGTGACGCGGTAAGTGGCGCTCTTTTTAGCGTCGAAGGTGATCTCTGAAACGACTTCGGAACTGAATGTGGTGTATTCGTCGCTCTCTTTGCGTTGCCAGTCGTATCCATTGGCGTTGTCCGCCTCTAAGGAGAGCGTTACACTCTCTCCCGCACAGACAGCCTCCTTCGAGAGGGAAAGGCGGAAGCTTGGTCGCTTCTCTACACTGACATGGAACGATTCTGACACAGGCGGACATTGCGCACCTGTGATGGTGGCCTCGTAGTTGCTCTCCTCGGTCGGATGGATGGTCAGGTTCGACTCCTCACCGCGGATCGGTTGTCCGTTTTCTTGCCAGACAATCTGGTTGTGTGGTCCTAAATTGGCTTCGAAGGCAAGCTCCAATTCATCACCCTCACAGGTGGTGAAATCCCTTTTGTCGGTGGTGATCTCTACGATCTTTTCGACCTCCACAATGACAATGTTGGAGAATCCCGTCTTGCATCTTCCTTCGTTCTCGGAGGCTAATCTGAAATGGTATTGCGGCTCCTTGCCAATGGCGTAGTTTTGTGCATCCTCCATCTTTTCTGAGAAGTCAGAGAAGTTTTGTCCATCCGTGGAGACCTGCCACTTTACCTTTTTCGTCTCTCCCATTTGGGTGGTCAAAGCCACCGTGCTGCCCTCGCAGACCATGGTAGACTCTGCGGAGAGGGTGAGTTGGGATGGGTTGTCCACCTCGACAGTGAATTGGGCGGAGAACTCCGCGCACGCTTCTGAAGAGGCGGTGAAGGTGTAGGTGGCGTTCTCGGTTGGCGTGTCGTTGAACGATAACTCGTCAGCGATCGGTTCGCCATTCTTTTCCCATTGGACAAGGGTGAACTCCCCTTGGGTTGGCGTTGCGGTCATCTCAATCTCCTCTCGATAGCAAAGGATGGCTGGTATCTCCGTTATATCAAAGTTCAGTTGCTCTTTGACCTCTACTTGTATGGTGTCGGAATAGACGACGCCGCATTCACTCTCTTTCGGTGTGGCAAGGTAGTAGGAGCCGCTTGGGGTCGGATGTAGGGTCAAGGAGGCGCTCTCCTGGTCGTCGATGAGTTGGTCTTCTCCCTTGGATGTGATGAAGTGCCACTCGATGTTCTCCGCATTTTTTACGTTGGCGGAGAGGGTGACCGCGTCCCCTTCACAAATCGTGCTTTGGCTGGATTGGATAGAGAGTTCCGCTGTAGGGATGACGATGATGTTAAAGTCGTATGATACAGCTGGGCAATACTCACCTGTGACGATGTGCGTCAAGGTACTGTTCTTTCGGAAGGTGTAATCCAATTTGAAATTCTCTCCGATGACCTCTCCGTCTTCCACCCATTGAGAGGTGTGGCTCTCGTAGAAGGCTTGTTGCGCGGCCTCGGATGCGGAGGAGACAATAAGGAATGTCTCTGTGGAGTCTTGGCAACTGGTTACGTCGTGGATGCCCCAAGCCTTCTCTGGATTATATTTCTCCTCAACGGAGATGTTATAGGTTACCTCTTCCGAGAAGCAAACGCCATCGTTGGCGCTCAGTGTCACCGTTTGTCTCTTTGAATTGGTGATCAACGCTTCGTCACGGGTGGACGCTATGCCGTTCCATACATATTCGGAAGGCTCTCCGCTCGCCTCTTTTACATGCGCCTTCAGTGTGACGTCTGTTCCTTCGCAGAGGGTCAGATCCTCTCCCTCCAATTCGATTTTTTTATGGATGGTCAAAGAGAAGAGGATCGAATCGGACAGACAGGTGTCGTTGTAGGCCATAAAGAGGTAGTCGCAGGATGCGATATTGAAATCGCTGATGGTGAGCGTCTCGTCATTTTCGCCCGCTACCGCGCGCCACGCTTTCTCCTCCTTGCCTTTGATGAACCATTGCATCTTGTCGACATTGACCTCGTCGGTCTGCTTTACCTGAAAGAGGATCGGATCGGTACGGTCGTCGCAGATGGTGTAGCTATCCTCTCCTTCCAATTCGAATTGAGGCGCTTTGCAAGGTTCTGTCTTACATTCGATTCCCAAACGGTTGCTGAATCCGAAGAGGATGCAAGGATCATCCGGCATGCCCTTTTGCGCCGCCTGCTCAGCGCTCTCTTGCGTCTCGGCGAATACGACGCGGTATTCGGTCAGATCCCCTTTGCTGTTTTGGTGGGTGATGTTTTTTTCACTTCCCGCAAAGAGCCAACTTTGTCCGTTGTCTGTGCTCTTTTGCCATGCGAAGCCGTAGTTAGGGTAGCTCTTTTTCCACTCCGAATCATCTAGAATGGAGAGGGTGTTGGTCGCATTGTCGCAATCCTCGCCACCCAAATAGACTATGCCCGGATGTTTATCGATTTGTATGGATCCTGTCGGAGCCTCCTCTCCGCATATGTATAGAGAGAAGTTGTCAAAGGCGATCGAGACGTCCGTATTCTGTTTGGTTCTGTTGAGAATCTGCAGGTGAATGTTTTGCTTGTAGTTTTGCGGTAGGGTGAAAGGCACGGAGCATTGTACCCAGCTGCGGGAGTTGCTGTGGCTCAGTTCCAGCGTGGTTTCGCCGAGCAGATCCCCCTTCTCGGTGACCACTCTTGCCAAGAGGGTCTCTCCGGCCCATTCGTTACGGTCGAAAGCGAAGAAGGAGAAACTCATGCTTTTGCAGGGACAAAGGTTTCCTGAAAGTGTTTTGTCATAGATGAGGTCAGCGTCGTCGTCTCCAGTGGATTTGTCCAATTTGGTGTAGAGCATCGCACCGCCTGCTCTCTTTGAGGCGTCTTGGAGCTCCTTCTCTTGCTCCCAACTGTTTTTGATGTTCAATGCGCTCTCCGGATGTGAGATGATGGCGTATTGGCCATTCTTCAACCCTTCCGTTCCCTCCTTTAATGTTAATTTCACCTCTTCGGCCCCTCTGCTGCTCTCCTCGCTCAACACGCCGAAGTCGTCGCTCCATAGGGTGCGTAAACCCTCTTTATAGGTGCAGTCCGGGGTGGGGGATACGCCCGCCAAAGTGTTGGAGATGGAGTAGTAGCTGCAGCCATCTTTCGGTCCGCCATGCTCCGCGATGTAAAGGGCTTGCTCTTTGGCTTCCGATTCCGAGGCGGAACCCGTGATGATCACACGGTAAACTTCGCTCTCCTCCGCGGAGACTTCGAATTCGGCGGATAGTTGATCGATGCCGCTGACTGTCAGCTCATTGCTCCAGGTCAGTCCGTCATCCTTGGAGCGTTGCCAGAGAAAGTAAACGTGGTCGTAAACACGCTTCCAATTGGTCAATACCGATTCAGGCACGTTGAAGGAGGCGTTGAATATGCAACTGCCCGCACTTGCCTTATTCTCCGAGGAGATGGTATTGGAGGAGATGGTAGGGTCGATGATGTCCACATCGTCGTTTCGGTAGAGGGAGATGTCGTCTATGGCGAAATCGTTGTAGCCGCTTCCCCAGTTGGTCACTTGAAGTTGTAGTCTATCGCCGTTGTTGACGGTGAAGGGCTCTGTGGCGAACTCTGTCCACTCTCGTTGCACCGTCACGTCCGCACGTCCACCCTTGGAGTCTCCCCATCCGTCGAATTGCCAGAAGGGGATGTCGCCCGTCTTGATGGAGCGTACCACCTCGCCCGTCTTGCTGTTGACCACTTTCAGTTCGAGGTTGGCGTTTCCTCCCTCTTCGTTGTAGGTGGTGACGCTGGAGGCGTAGATCACGAATTTGTACTCCCTGCTATCGCAAAGGTCGAACTCTATCTCTTGTTGGTAGATGGGCAATCCTGTTCCCACCTCGGAGTTGACGATCATCATAGCGCCGTTTTTATTGCCTGTATGGTCTTTGCCGGCGATGAAGTGTCCTCCGTCGCTTTTGCCGCAAGCGGCGAACCGTTGGTAGGCCCATCTGGTGTTGTTGGCGATGCCGTACTGTCCATCATCGATGATACCGCAATCTCCCTCGAAATCTCCTTGTTCATGGTATTCGATGTAGCCGGCGCTTCCGTAGTGTGCCTTTGATTCGTATGCGGCGAATGAGTGGCGCGGTACAGTCATGGTGCTGTTGGGGAAGTTCTTGATGACGGTATCCTCCGCCACGCCGAAATCCTCTCGCCAGACTAAGTTCCAATTTTGTGCGTGAAGGCTCATGCAACAGAGCATCAACCCTAATATAGACCATATTCGATATCCCATAATAGTGTCGGTTTAAAACGGCAGTTTCTACCGTAATGTGCTTATAATAATCGTGTTTGCTTTTTCATTAATACGATGCTAAGTAACAAAATTTTTATGATATAAGCAAGGAAGTAACGTGAATCGATGTTCGCACATTCAATCTATCACACTAATTTATTAATCAAAAACTTTCATTAAATTTGCATAGTTAACTAAGTCGAGCGTTATATGAAATATCCGATAGGCATACAGACTTTTGAAGAGGTAATCACAGGCGGTTATCAATACGTGGATAAGACTGACCTTGTGTATAAGCTTGTGGATGAGGGGAAATATTATTTCCTCAGCCGCCCGCGTCGTTTCGGAAAGAGTCTGCTCACCACCACTCTTGAAGCCTACTTCAAGGGTAAAAAGGAACTGTTCAAGGGTCTTGCCATGGAGAGTCTTGAGAAAGATTGGGTGGAATATCCGGTGTTTCATATCGACTTTACGGGGGCCGACTACACTGATCCTAATGCAATCAAAGATCGGATGAATATAGATCTAACATCGTGGGAAAAGGTGTATGGAAAAAATGATAATGAAGTTTCATTGGGCGACCGCTTCTATGGAGTTATAAGCCGGGCAAAAGAGCAAACAGGGAAACAAGTCGTAATCCTAATTGACGAGTACGACAAACCGTTGACTGACACCATTGGGTTCCAGGAGGTTCAAGACCAGAACAGAGCGGCGCTTCAAGGAATTTACGGCATCATGAAAAGA
>JAZUDI010000063.1:0-2845 GCA_045639525.1 Paludibacteraceae bacterium
CTTGGACGGTGATTTCGACAAGATAACAAGTGTGAAATTCGAAAATGTGGAGGTGCCTCGACCGAGCAAGAACCAGAGGGGCGTCACTTTTGACCTGCTCTGCACAACCCAGACGGGCGACACCATTCTTATCGAGATGCAAAACTCCTCACAACTATTTTTCAAAACCCGAGCCAACTATTACATCCAAAGCCTCATACATAAGCAGATCAAAAGAGGCCTCAGATGGGAGAAGATGAAGAGAGACATCCCTCGTGTCATCGGCATCTTCATCATGGGCGAGAAGATGGCGGACCTGGAGACGGTCATCACCCGAACGGCAGAGTGTAACCTCGACACGGGCAAAGAATTTTGGGATCGACAACGAAAATATTTTGTATCTTTGCCTAAATTCCAATGGGATAGCAACAATAACAACCTAAAGAATCTTTGGCTCGAAACCTTTAAAAACTTAGGCAATATGGAAAATATAGACCCATCTGTATATGAGCGTGCCGACGAGGGATTGCTCCGCTTGATCGAGAAGGCCAAGGTCTCTGCCCTCTCGGAGGAGGAGCAAAAACTCTACGACGCCAGCATGAAGTTGCTAGAAGACGAGATCGACATGGAGGAGCACGGATTCAAGCGTGGGCTGAAGCAAGGCATTGAAAAGGGTATTGCCCAAGGGAAAGCAGAAGGTATTATCCAAGGCAAAGCCGAAGAACGCCAACTGATCATCTCCAACCTGCGCCAAGCGGGATTTTCAGATGAAAAGATCGCTGAGATGACTAAGATTCCATTGGAAGATATTGTAAAACTATAAAGCAAGTACTTGATTAAATAGAAAGGCGTTCACATCTTGTATGCGAGCGCCTTCTTTCTTAGGTTTTATCGTGCAGGAGGTACAGCCTTCCAGGCTGATGAGTGTGGGGATGTGTCTTGGCCGAGGGCGTTGCCCCTGGTTACTCAGATAGTGCCTTCCAGGCACTGCGAGGAAGCTGATTTGATTCGTTGTAGAAGGGGCGTTTTGAAAACGCCCAGGCGGGGAAATGCCCACCGTGCTGGATTTTGTTTCGGGCTTTACTTCTTCGGAATAGCGTTATTCTGTGGCCAGGCGCACAGAGTAGCCGTAGCTGCGGTAGCCGTAGCCGACGTCGGCGCGGCCCGAATAGAAGTAGAAGTAGTAGGCGAGGAGTGCCTTGTCGTCCGTCGTGGACGACCAATAGTATCCGTAGGAACCAACATAGGAGACATCCGTACCAAAGCGGCTGCCGGCGCAAGGAAAAAAGACAGCACCTGCATACTCCATCTTGCTCCACTCGGAAGCGGAATATCTGTTCGTGGTGAAGTCGCCAAAATTGGCAGTGAATGTCATGCCGCTTGGCGTGCTCCATCCGTCGGGAAGAAGGATGTAACCGGTCTGTCCGTTGACGGTAGCCCGCCCCCGAAGATTCTTGGCATTGGTGCGGGTGTCGAAGAGGTAATACCACTCATCGTATGTCAGCGTACGCCACATGCCCGCCTTATTGCCTCCGTTGCTGATGGCGTTATAGACGCCCCAGTCGTAGTCGGTGCCAGCAATGTCGTTTTCTCCATCTCCGTAGTCGGAATAATCGGTGCTGGTCATGTACGGATATTTCTTCCTGTAACCCGATGTGCCCCATCCGAAGAGGTCGATCCAGCCACTGTAGGAAGAGGAGATGTTCTTGTTATCCTCACCAATCACATCATACTGGTTCTCCGCAAAGCGCCATGTATCGGTACTGGCTTGGTACTGCAAGTTACCCATGGCGAAGCTTATCTGCTTGGCGGCGGAGACGGAGAACCTGCCGGAAAGTTTGCCGCCCGTCTTGTCGATCGGGGTGACGGATGGTTCAGAGGAACCTCCGTTGCCGCCTGCCACGTAGCCACTGTCTGCCAGCACCTGCAGCACCATCGCATGTAGAACATTTTCATCCACGCTGTTTGCCTTCTCCGCATACAACGCATACGGCACGCTCAACAACTGGGAGGTGACCGATACGCTCTTGCCGTTCACTTCGGTAGTGGATTGCACGAAATAAGGCCCCTTGCTCCAGTCGATGGCGGAGAAGTCGTCGGAACTCTTGCCACCGCCGATCTCAAGATTGATAGCACCTGCGGATGTGGTTGTCGTGGTATGGCTCTCCGAATAGACGGAAGCGCCGTCTACAGTCCCCTGAAGGATGGAGACCTGAACGCCCAGCTCCTGATCAGTGATCACCTTACCGTCCGCATCGCGGACTACTGCTTGATACGCCATCTTCTGTGGCGCTTGTGCGAACAACGACACTGTCCACAGCATCATCATCGCAACGATAGTAAATAATTTTCTCATACGCTTATTGTTTTACTTTTTGATTATACTGAATGATTTGATAGCCTTACCCTTTTGAGTAAGTGTGAGGTGATAGACACCCGACGCATAGCTAGAGAAATCGATCGAGGTTTCGCCAGATGAAATCTTACTCCTTTGTAAAGTTCTTCCTTCCGCATCAGAGAGCAAGAAACTCACGTTAGACAACTCGCCCGTCTTCAAGACAAGCACATCGGCTGTAGGGTTCGGATAGACCGAGAGCAACGTAACATCCTCCAAATCCAGACCCGTGGTGGCGGCTACCGTGTACTGCGCCAAAGGTCCCGTAGAAAGCAGACCGTCCGCAGACTCCACGTTCGTCTTGTAGTCCAGCGCATGGGAAAGCGTCAGGCCGTTCTGCGTCTTCTCACCTACCGAACCATAGGTGTATGCCTGGGAATAGCCCAACATTGGAACACCCAATAGTGTGAATAATAGAAATTGTTTTACCATATAATTAAATTATTGATTTCGTTGGAACAATCGCACACA
>JAZUDI010000064.1:0-3144 GCA_045639525.1 Paludibacteraceae bacterium
ACGAATTGACCGACATCTTCGCCTCTATGGGCATCAACACGCAAGGTGGAGAGTTTATCTATGAGGAGAGCGAGGACAAAGACATCGAGAAGCAGATGCGTATCGTTCAAGGTCTGTGGCAGATGGGATTGCCTATGTCAGATGATTACCTCTACAAGAAGTTCGGAGTTGACAAACCTGATAATGGCGAAGGATTGAAGCGTAAGGAGGTCAACGAAGAGGGAGAGGATGGTGGCGAACATACACCTACAAGGAAGGACGAAGAGGATGATGACAATGGAGAGCCTACACCTCCACTAAAGAAGCAAGAGGAGCAGAACTCATTGTGGCAGTCTTTCTTCAATCGTTGGTTCCGTTTTTTCGTCTAACGCCACTCCGCAATGAGTGGCAAGACGTAGAACTTAACACGCCATTGGATGCCCTTTATTTGAATGGTGATAAATCAGCATTCAAAAACGCATTAAAGTCATTCAAGAAGGATGGCGGTCTGAAGGGTTATAGATTGGCGAGCCACGAGAGCATCGACAAGGTAATGGATGAGATTGCTCAATTGGATCCTGGACAAATATCGCCATCTCTATATGAGTCGTACTCCGAGAATTTGAGGAAGGCGGTTGACCAGGTGTTCAAGAAAGACAACGGGAATGGGTTGAGCGACCAATTGCGTGCTAACGTGTCAAAGTTCGCAGCATACAAGGCCTACAACGCAACGATTGACATACAAAGAGAGATGGGCAATGATTGGGAGGACGCAAAGATGGTTCTTCGCACATACAATCGTTACCAAACCACTGAGTACAACACCACCGTTAGCCGTTGCCGTACAGCAAAGCAGTTTGAGCAGTTCAATGATCCGGACAATAGAAGATTGTTCCCAAATCTCAGATGGCTTCCGTCAAGGTCTGCGGATCCAAGAGAGTCGCACAAGTTGTTTTGGGATAGAGTGTGGTCAAAGGATGATTCGTTTTGGCTGGAGAACACTCCTGGTTCTTTGTGGAATTGCAAGTGCGATTGGGAGGAGACTGACGACCCTGTGACAGATGGAAACCCAAAAGGATTATTGTCCGCCAAAGGATTGTGCGGTAATCCGGGGAAGACGGGAGAAGTGTTTACGACATTGAATAGCGAACTTTCAAAGAAAGGTAAAGAAAACGGATACAAGTCTCACCCATACTTTACATCAGTCGATATTGTGGAGGGGGAGCAGATGGTCTCTCGTCTGTATTACCAAGATAACAAATCCGAGTTGATGATTAGTGTCATGGCAGATCCTTCCGAAATTTCGGATAATATAGCGACTGGAAGAGTCCTCGCAAAATACTGCACGATTAAAGTGGCACCTCACTTCACTCAATCATCTGGGTTCTCCAGAAAGAATCCTGAATTTGAGATAGATGGATATATCGCTGACGGAAAGAGAATACACTCATACAAAGGAGTGGGTGATGCGTTTAGAAAAGCGATAGTGCAAGATTGTAAAATAGTTGTCTTAGACCTTGACGCACATAACGTCAGATGTGACGAACATCTTAGCAAAAAAATCAGTGCAAGAGTCGATGATTTCACTAATAAAGGTATGTTAAGGTGCTACGTTGTCAAAGACGGTAAATGTGCGGTCATCGATCGATCTTTGTTTTTAGATTATCCAGCCACAACAGATAAAAGGGGAAGGGATGATGCAATTTTTTTATTAATAAAAAAAGCATTGGAATAAGACCAATGCTTTTGAGACGGAAGAGCTGGCTTGGGCATCCGCGCCGTTTGTGTTCCGTCGTTGCAAATATACAACAAAATTCATTGCAAACAACAACATGTCGAAAAAAAACATAGAAACCGGATGGGTTCCCATCAAAGATGATGTCAACCATCCACAACACTACACATCCGACCCATCAGGTGTCGAATGTATAGAGATCACCCAACACCGTGACTTCTGCATAGGCAACGCCATCAAATACTTGTGGCGTGCCGGATTGAAGAAGTCCGCAGACAAGAGCGCAGTCGAGAAGGAGATTGAAGACCTCCGTAAGGCTGCTTGGTACATTAACAAGAAAATAGAACTTTTGGTCAATGAGAAAGCTGATTGAGTTTTTGAAGGATTCCAACCATTGGAAGCATCTTGTGGTTGGTTTCGCGCTTGGTCTTATCTCTGCAATGGTGTCAATGATCGCAGGCATACTCAAAGAGGAGATTGATCGTGAGCGTGGTGGTGCGTTCGACTATGTTGACCTTGGATGCACCGTATTGGGTGGATTCTTGGGCAACATTGTGCAAGTTGTCATTCTTTACTTCGTTTTACGATGACATTCGACGACCTATCAAGAGAATTTGAGAAACACGCCGAAGAACTACGGACGTTGGCGCACGAAAAACTACCCAAGATGGTGGGCAATCTTGCCGTGTCGCTTTTCAAACGCAACTTCAGGGAGGAGGCTTTCTTCGGTGAGAAATGGGTGGACGCTAAACGTAAGGGCATAGGCGATGGAGCGAGTGCTAGCAGACCGACCTTGACTGGAACTGGCGACCTCGGTCGCTCCATCCAATATGTGCCTGGCGATGGTGAGGTGGTCATATTCTCCGACTTGGAGTATAGTGCCATCCACAACGAGGGTGGAGAGACGCATCCGACCGTCACACCAAGGATGCGACGCTATATGTGGGCGATGTTCTACAAGAGTGGTGGTGGCAAGAAGTCTTCCGCACTATCGGCAGAGGCTGAACAATGGAAGAGCATGGCAATCACCAAACAGGAGACGCTGACGGTGCGCATACCCAAAAGGCAATTCATCGGATATCACGACAAGTTGCAGGAGGCAGTCAACAAGAAGGTTGACGAAGAAGTTAATAAGGTTTTAAACAGCAATTAATATGAGTGAATTATTCTTAGCGGTGATGCGCAGACTGCACACCATAGAAGGCATCAGCATGATTGATGAGGAACACGGACAATTGACATCATACGAAGATGGTTATCCGTTGACCTATCCGGCTATCATCATAGGAACGCCAGAGATATACTATGACGATGCGACAAGGAACAGTCAGACCGGGACAGTCTCTCTGCAAGTGAAGCTTGTGATTGACTGCTACCACGACACGCACTACGGATCCACACAAGAGGAGTTTGTGAAGGAACACATGGAC
>JAZUDI010000065.1:0-4230 GCA_045639525.1 Paludibacteraceae bacterium
ATTCGCCACTGACACCCTGTTTTGAGAAGGTGATTGATTGCGTTTACAATGTTTCTGAGAAGGTACTTGCGCTTTCTCTCTTGCTCATTTAAAAACTTTTCTATAACTTGCCACTGATTATCGGTGAGATTTGTTGGATAACTGTTCATTCCTTTAATGTTTGGTACCTTTAAAGTTACGAATTTTTATCCACTTATCAAACTAATAATCAATATTTTAAGCGTATTTTAGAGAGTTTTTTTAGGTCTCTCAAATTAGTTTTGAATTAAATTTAAACAGTTTCTTATTCACACACCATACGCCGCACAGATTGTATGGATTGTTCTATTAAAACAATAAGCAACAAAATAGACGATCGGGTAATAAGAGACCTTTCTCAAAGTGTCGGCAAACCATGTTATGTCACAGCTGAATTGAAGGATAAAAAAGGGAACTCAGAACCTTCAATACCCATTGAATTCACGGTCATTAAATAACACAAAACTCCCTCGTGCCGTCACGGCTACAAGGGAGTCTCTTTCCGTTTTTTATGGATAGTTTTAATTATACGGATAACAATATTAATATTTGAGCGGTGAGAATACGCATGAACATCGTAAGCGGATATACCGTCGCGTAAGAGAGGGCCGCCTTTCCCTCCGTAATGGAGTTGGCAAAAGCCAAAGCCGCCGGATCGGTCATAGAACCAGAGATAAGACCCATCAACTGATGAGATTCGAACTTATACACCCATCTACCGACCATAGAAACCAACACGATAGGCAGAAGTGTGATCAGCGAACCACAGAGGAACCATGACGAACCATGCTCCATGAGCGTCGAAAAGAAAATCTTTCCTGAACTGAGTCCGACAGCCGCCAAAAAGAGCGAAATACCAATCTCCTGCAACATCTTTTTCGCACTATGCGTCGCATAGGTCACAATGCCGAATTGAGTGCCATAGCGGCTCATCAAAATAGCAATGATCAACGGTCCACCAGCCAAACCCAACTTCACAGGAACAGGGATCAACGGCAAAGGGAATGGAATGGAACCCAATATGACACCCAACATAATGCCCAAGAAAATCGGTATCAAGAATGGGTCGCGCAACTTTCCCTTATTGTTTCCTACAAAATTAGAGGCTTTCTGGATCCCCTCTTCATTCCCCACAACCACCAATATATCACCTAAGACCAATTGCAAAGAATCGGAAGGGAAGATGCTCACATCCGCACGTATGATACGAGAGATGTTGACATTGTAGTTTTTCCTGAAATTGATTTCGCCTAATGTCTTGCCATTCACATCAGATTTGGTCAACGTGATCTTCTTGCAAATCATATTCTTGTCCAAATACTCCCAGTCCCTACTCTCCATATTGATTCGGGTACCCGTACACATCTCCACCTTTGTCGCATTGGATTTCTTGCAGACAATGAAGAGTCGGTCTCCCAAAGAGAGTTGTGACTCATCACTAGGAACCTCCATGAATTGAGAGTGGGTATGATAGAGTCTGGTGACGACAAAATCGAAGTCCAAGATCTCCTTGAGTTTACCCAAGGTAATGCCATCGCAAGAGGAATTGCTTAATTCCACCGCAAACATATCCATCTCCTCTTTCCGCTCTTCCGAACCCTCTTGCGTACTGTTTTTAAAGAGTTTATTCAAGGCAATGCAGACAAAGATCACGCCCATCACACCCATTGGGTAGGCAATGGCATAACCTGCGGATAGGAAATCCGCCGCCTCATTATGCAGATCCGTATAGGTTTGTTGGGCCGCTCCCAATCCTGGTGTATTGGTGACCGCACCAGACAGAATACCCACCATAGAAGACAAATCAATCTTCAAGATGGCGGAGAGCGAAAATGCCACCAGACATCCTGTCAAGACAATGGCTACCGCCAAAAGATTTAGCTGAAGACCACCCTTTTGGAAAGAAGAAAAGAAGCTGGGGCCCACCTGTAAACCAATGGAATAGATAAACAATATCAAACCAAACTCCTTCACAAAATGGAGTACATGGTTGTCCAAAGGAATAAAATCGAATTGTCCAATCAATATTCCAAAAAACAAGACCCACGTCACACCCAACGAGACACCCTTCAATTTAATTTTTCCCAAGGCGATACCACCCGCTATCGTGGAGGCTATCAAGATAACAGTTTGAGCGATGCTGGGCTTTGACACCAAATCCACCAACCAGTTATTCATCATCAACATACCGATCAATTGTTTTTATTGGTTATATAATACTTCAAAACAATAGCCACTGCCGAAGCAACTCCTAATGCAATTACGAATCCCATTTCTATTCAATTTTTAATGTTAAACTTTTGTGTTCAGAAACGTTTCTATCGTGAATTCGGATGCAAAATTAGGTAGTCCAACCATTTTTTACGACCTTTGTGACCGATTTTATTCTATGATATCAATCGAAAAAACCGATTAATATGGAACTGAGGCAACTGAGATATTTCCTTAAAGCAGCTGAAACTCTGAACTTTACAGACGCAGCCAAGCAAATGTACATCACACAGAGTACATTGTCGCAACAAATAAAACAATTGGAGACTGAACTGAACGTTCTGCTTTTTGACCGAATCGGTAAGAAAGTTTTCTTGACGGAGGCGGGCAACGAATTCCTTCCATTCGCCAAACAAACGGTCGGAGACGCCGATTTGGCGGTGCAGAGAATCCAAGATTTACAAGGCATCCGCACTGGAAAACTGAGAATCGGCATCACCTACAGTTTGAGTTTTGGTCTCGCTCCCATCATCCTACGCTTCATGAAAGAGTACCCCAATATTAAATTGGAAGTTTTCTACAACACAGCACAGGAGTTACTGCAAATGCTAAAAAACAGGGACCTTGATTTTGTCCTCTCCTTCAGCATGGCGGTAATGGATGAACAAGTGGAAGAGACGGATCTTTACGAAGTGCCTCTATGCGCCATCGTCCACATCCGCCACCCTTTGGCCTTTCAGAAAAACATCTCCCTAAAAGAGTTGAAGCAATACTCGTTGGTGCTGCCATCCCGCGGCTTGAGCGCGCGAAGCGCTTTGAATGACCTGCTTCAGACGAACGATTTGAAATTGGATCCACACTTGGAGATGAACGACGCCAATATCCTCTTACAGTTGGTGGAATCCTCCCTCTATGTCACCGTCCTATCCAAAACCACTATATTGGGACGACCTGAGTTGAGGGCCATTCCCATCAAAGAACAACAAAACGGAATGATGGCCTCTGTACTCACCATGAAAGGAGCCTACCAAAAGGCATCCGCGGAGGCATTCTTAAAACTCTTTGAGGAGGGAACCTTACAGAAATAAGCACATATTTCACTACACCCATTCAATTTGTTTATTATCTTTGAAAAAAAGCTTATGAAACAGACACTGGCCACAATCATTCTTCTGCTATTCTCCGTTACCTATGCGATGGCTGACGTTGTCATTAGAAACGTTGGTGAATGGAAATGCGAAAAGGAGTACGATGATCTTTATCTCTATTACAGAGGAGAGGATGTCAAGGAAATAAAGGTGCCTGAAGTAATTCAATGGTCCGAAAAAGAGGCTGTCAAAGTCACCCATTTAGGCAAGAACGCTTTTAGGAATTTGAGCAACCTACAAGAGGTGACTATTCCCGGCAATTTGAAGAGAATATGTAACGGAGCCTTTTTAAACTGTCCCAATTTGGCAAAGATGAACCTCAATTGCAAGGTAGATGTGAGCAGCCAAGCCTTTGTAGGGAGTCCAGATCTCTCAACCCTTTCAAGGCCCTTGTATTGTCAACCTATTCTTCGCTATGTGGGAGAAGATGGAAACAGCTTTGACTATCCCTACAATTCACCCATAAATAGAGCGGATCTTCCCTTTGTGAAGGTTGTTAGTCTCGATCCTGACATGACTGTATTTCGACTCACTATCACCGCCTACGATTGCATGGATTGTGAAGTTTACTGTGATGGTGATACACTTAATGAACCAGCAATCCAAAGTATCGCGCGGAGAAAAAACGGTAGACAAATATATATTCTGGTTGAATTGAAAGACAGGAAAGGAAATTCCATATATCCTCGTCCCATTCCATTCACATTGAATTAAAAAAAAGAGGGTGTATCAAAACTAATAAAGTTGCGATACACCCTCTTTTTAACTCGTTGAGAATTGGATGGATTTTTAGGAGTGTAAAAATTCAGGATTGTCGCAAATATTCGATTCTCACGAACTGAAATTTTCATAA
>JAZUDI010000066.1:0-19370 GCA_045639525.1 Paludibacteraceae bacterium
ATCTTGTTCTGCGCCTTGGTGTAGATGGTTCCGATAAGGTCACCACGACCGCTTAGATCCTTCAAGGTCTCCTCGTATTGTGTGATCAACTCGTCGCCCGACAGATCCTTCAAATCGCCCCATCGGCACCCCTCTGGGATGACGGATGGTTCGCCAAAGAAGTGCTCGTTCTCGTCATCCATTTTGAGAAACAAGAGGTAGGTCAATTGAGTGATATAGTCAGTGAAACCAATTCCTTGTCCTGACAAGGTGGTCGCCAATGTCCAGACCTTTTTGGAGATGGACGCTTCTGTATTTTCGTTAGCCATGTGAATTAATCATTATGTTTTGAACGAATCTCACCAATCAGCTCTTCGACAATGTAATTATCTGACAGAAGATAAAGAGCCATTTGAGGATCGTGTAAATTCTTGCAAGTTTGAGATGTATAGAAAAGGTCAAAGGCACTTTCTATATCGATGTTGAGCGATTCCGACAGACTCATCACGATTCTGCCAATCTTATTCCACATATTTAAATCATTCAACATATTATTTAATGTCTTTAAAAGTTAAACAGTTATCAATCACACTTTGATTCAAGATACACAACTGATTATTGGGCGAATGCTTGGAAAGTTCCGAAATAGCATGGTCCTCATCAATCGTACCATTGATGTATCCCTCCACCGTATCAATCACACGATCATTGGCCACCCCACCTTCAATACAATCATAATCATCGGAAGGATCGTAGCCTCCTCGACATGAGACGATAAAATGCAACCAATCAGAATCGTAGCAATCAAATTTATGATACCGAAAATTTTGTCGAAGCGTATCAATATCCAATTCATAAACATTCACAACAGGAGATTCCATTCTTTGTCGGGCAATCCGAATGGCCCACTCTTCCGCTTGATGAAGCCTTCTGGTAAGATAAAAGCCTTGTCCGAAGTCTAGATTCTTACGGCCGACCTTTGCCAATGGCTTTTCTATTCTTTCAACGCCTCCATGATATACTTCAATCATAAATTAACTCCTTTCTTCTTTTCCCAGATCTCTATTGTTTTAAGAATGTCTTCTGTCACACTTTCCCTACTTTCAGCATGCAGTACGTTGTAACAAGGCACAATGTACTCTTTGATCAAATCAATTCTAACCATACGCTGATACATGACTTCCGGAGATACCCCTAATGCCTTTGCCGCTGATTCAACACAAGAAGCGATAAAAATAGACTGGCACTCCTTTTCAGAAGGTGTATATTGGTATTTTTCAATAGGTTTCATGCTATGCAATGTTATAAATTATAAACTTAGATAGATCATTCAATGCCTCATTGGCCTTGATCGCGTCGCTATAGGCGAGTATCAGTTTGATCGCCTTGGCGGAATCAAACTCACGAATATCCGCCACGGTAGCGAAGCCATTGGTGGCGATATAGTTCACCAACTGCTTCATGATCTCAATTTGGGCGTCGGTGACACTCTGTTGCTTACGACCATGCCATAAGTTAAAGAGCGAATTCGCTTGGGGCACAATGCTCTCCAGCTCATCGATTTGATTGTAGGCGAACCGCACCAACTGAATCAGATTGGTGATCGCCTCCTTCTCCTCCTTCGTCTTGTTCCTACGAACCCTTTCAGGCTTTACCATCGCATAGTCGTCCCAAAGTTTCGTCGCGAAGAATTTGTTATTGGCAAGCCTCAACTGCTTCTCCAAATCCTTCAACATGCGATAGGACAAGGGAGCGCCCTCGTTGTTGTAAATGATTCGGAGCGCTTCCAATTCATCTTTGTGTTCCCGACAGTAGGTCTCGAAAGCGGAAGTGGTCTCCACCGCATCCTCCACGGAGAATTCCGCTGAAATCAGCGTATCTTCCCCATTCTCCACAGTGACGACATATCCTGCGGCGATCTCCTTCAACTTCTCGCGCGCATCCGGACGTGAACCAAGAGGGGCGAAGAGCGCCTTACGCTCCGGATTAGGATCATTGATGTCCAAATAGGGAGGCAAACCATCCTCCATCGCTTTGAAGATGTTGGCGGCCAAGTCCAAGAGGGTGATACCCGCCAAATAGGCGAACTCATCCTTATCCTCCTGTTCCACACGTTCGCTATTACCCATGCGTGAGAGGATGCCCGCCAATCGACGCAGATACTCATCCTCATAGTTGCCATGGGTAAGGAGTTCCAAAAGTTTGGCAAGGGAGATATAGTGGAAAGCGCCGCCCTCTCCCGCTGGTGGAACTATCATATCATGTTCCGTCACGCCCACCGCATCGACCAAAAAGAAGAAATCCTTGGAGAATGCATTCGGTGTAGCGTTTCGCAAGGAATTATCATCAATGGTACGGACACCGCGACCCTTCATCTGCTCATAAAGCGGCTGGGAGCGCACGTCACGCATAAAGATCACCACCTCCAAGGGTTTGACATCAGTACCCGTCGCCACCAAGGTACAGGTGACCGCGATACGGAACTCTATGTTATTTCTGAACTGACGAATCATATCTTCGCTATCTGCCACGGAATAGGTGATCTTCTGCACGAATGTGTCATCCGTGCGACCAAAAACCTCCTTGGCGATCTTCACGATATTATTCGCATGCGCCTCATTCAGGGCAAAAATCAACGTCTTGGGGATATAATCCATATTGGGTTCACGATCAGGATACATGTTAGTGTAGATATTATCCCGATAGGTCTCCAGTATCAGTTTGATCTGTGCAGGATTGATGATACTACGATTCAACTCCTCAGGAGTATAGTTTCTTTGTTGTCTGGAACTCACATCCTCCACCGTGCCGTAATAGCGGATCTCCTTCCTCAATGGGTCTCCCTCACGGATGGCACCGCCCTCCTCGGAGACAAGCGTCTTGATACGGAACACTCTCGCATCCACATTCACGCCATCCACAATGGATTGGTCAAGGGTGTAGTTCACCACCACATTTTGGTTGAAGAAGGCCAAGGTTTCCGGAATAGGGGTAGCGGTCAGGCCGACAATTCTGGCGGTATCGAAATATCTCAACACCGCACCCCAGTTGCCATAGATGGAGCGGTGGCACTCATCCACGATGATCAGGTCGAAATAGTCCTTGGGCAGTGATGGGTTAGGCGGCAACACAACCTCCCTCAAAGCATCATCATCATCCTCTTCGTCACTATCCACGATCTCCTCTCCGCTCAAAAAAGAGAAGAGGCGATGGATGGTAGATATCACCACATTGGCATCCTTCGGAATACGGGAACTTTTCAAACGCTCCACGCCATAAATGGTATTAAAGGGTTCGCCACTTTTCGTCAGCTTGAACTCCGCGAATGCTCCTTCCGCCTGCTTGCCCAAGTTGTTGCGGTCCACAAGAAACAATACCCGTTTCATGGGCGTATAGGTCAAGAGGCGATACAAGGCCGCACATGCGGTAAAGGTCTTTCCCGCACCCGTCGCCAAAACGATCAAAGCCCTTTTGTCACCCGCTTCAAAACTCTTCTCCAGGTTGGTGATGGCTTCGAATTGGCAGTTACGAAGTTTCCCTTGTTTCAAGAGCGGTAATCCAGCGAACTCATCCTCTATACCAAGCATCTTCACCACCTCTCTGGGGGTGTGGATATGGTTTACGGGAGCAAAACTGAAGGCATCCTTCCGTTTGTCCGAAAAATAAATATCCTTACCATTAGAAGTATAATAAAACGGCAAAGGGTTCGAAAAAGTCCGATATGTATTGGGAACTGATTTAGTATAGTTTTCAGCCTGCTCCCGCACCACTTCCGAGGAGACATCCACCTCCTCACGCTTCGCTTCCAGCACGCCCACAGCCTTTCCCCTGATGAAGAGGAAATAGTCCGCTTCCAAACCATGCTTCAAGAGTCCTTCACGGATAGCCACAGCATTGGCGTCCGGATTGTAAAAATTACGATCCACCACTTGCCATCCTGACGCTTCAAACATCTTGTCTATCTTTACCCTCGCCTTCTCTTCCGGTGTCATAAATTATTCGTTTTTGAATACAAGGAAATGAAGATTTCCAATACGGAGTCTTCCTTTCACGCATAGAACCCAAAGATAATCAATCGATTTTGAATTTATGGTATTATATCTCAACAAATTGCGACCACAATGAATCTGGAGCCATTTCGTGGCAAATAAAACAGGAGGCTATGCCCATCTCAGGCACACCCTACAACCAAAATCCTCACAAATCCTCATTCTCCAAGCGATTTATTATATTTGTTAGCAAACGAGAAGGCCGATTCAGAAGCGTTCTCGATAAACATGCCAACATCCGACATATACCTTGTGGAAGTATCGCACGAATGCTGGAATGTGGTGGAATAAGATTATTTGCGAAAAACCTTAAAGGACTGAGCACCTACAGAAAGAATATAAACACCTTTTTGAGCAGGGAGTGTCACCTCGACACTTCCATCCTCTCCCACCGTTTTTTCTGAGACAAGAAGGCCTGCCACATTCACAATGGTTACCAAAACACCCTCCTTCGCATTTTTCACCTGAATAACACCACCTTCTAAAGCAGAGATACAGACAACATCAGCACCCACCTTTTCTGCCTTTGTCCCAATTCCTTCAGAAAAATGATAATTCTTCACACCACTGATCTCATAACTGGTGGCAGCATCATCATTCACAACAAGATTGCCCGATTTATAGGTGATAACCGGTTTGTCTTCCAAAAGGAAACTAAATATTTGACCATCCTTCTGCTCCACGACCATATGTGAAACTGCGGCATTGACACAAAGGTGGCCATACGCCAAACCTAGCAATATGAATATCCTTTTGACCATAACAATTCAATTCTTAAAAATGCAAGAGCAAAGATAGATAGTTTTCTCATAAAAAAAAACTCCACAAAAGGGGATTAATCCATTAAAACCCATAACTTTGCAGAGTCAATAATTCAGAAAACAATGAGGAAAGAATTGATTGCTTTTGTGGCTGCGTTGGCTTTATGTTCATCCTTATCTGCCACAACATTTATGTGTGTAGAGTCTAAAGATGGATCAGTCAAAAAATACTACAATGACTTTGTCACCCAAGTGGATTTTGAAACATTCATCACTCCAGCGGACACTATTCCAGCAGACACATACGTTGACCTTGGATTGCCTAGCGGAACATTATGGGCCAATGTCAATATTGGAGCAACAACACCAGAGGAATGCGGTGATTATTTCGCATGGGGAGAAATAGAGTCCAAGGATTCTTTCTATATCGACAATTACAAATGGTACGACAAAACAACTCACAGATACACAAAATACTCATTTGGAGACACCCTCTTACCCGCAGACGATGCTGCCACTGCCATTTGGGGAAGTGAATGGAGGATGCCGACACCAGACGAGTTCAAAGAGCTACAAGAAACTGGCCGGATTAATTTCAATCAACATGTCAAGATAACAGGACCTAACGGCAACTTCATCATACTTCCAGCTGCTGGGTCCAAGAGAGAAATGTTATCAGGGAAAGGTAGCGATGCACAATATTGGACATCCACATTATACAAACACAGCGATTCGGAAGCATTATACCGCCAATACAGAAAGGGAAGACCCACACCCACAACAGAGAGCGAATACCGATACAGTGGATTGACAATCAGACCGGTACGAACAAAAAAGGCGTCGAAAATTTTCTCAAACACCGACACAACCACATTCATGTATGTGAGGCAAACCAATGGACAGACTGATGTATACAACACCAAAGAAGTAGTGCAGGTGATATACGAAGAGAAAAACATTACAGCTGACACATCATCCATCAAATATGTTGACCTCGGTCTACCAAGTGGTACACTATGGGCAACCGTTAACATCGGCGCATCAAAACCAGAGGAATATGGAGACTATTTCACCTGGGCAGAAACGGATCCCATAGATACAGTTAACCCACAGAGCTACAAATTCATAAAATATATCGAAGATTACCGGATGGACTGGGAATACACCAAATACAACAACAAAGACGGCATATCCCAAGTTCTACCAGAGGACGACGCCGCCACTTTTAACTGGGGCACCAATTGGAAAATACCGAGCAGTAGCCAATGTCAGGAACTAATCGACAATTGTCGTTGGTATTGGGATGAGAGAAACGGTGTATACGGAATGGTATTCAAGGCAAAAAACGGGAATTCAATGTTTCTTCCCGCAGCTGGACTTTTTTATGATGGGTTTGATTCAGTAGGAGAGAAAGGATTTTACTGGTCTTCAACAAGATCAAGATTTTACGAAGAACAAGGGCAATGCTTATATTTCTATTCAGAAGGGGCATATTGGGTCAGCGACCATCATCGTGTTTTCGCCTATCCTATTCGTCCTGTTAGCACCTTGAAAAAAGAAGAAGAAGAGGATCTGCCTCCTTTACCTCCTTTTCCGTTTCTCCCCTAGTAACTTATCAATATAATCGTCCGCAACCATTGGGCGGTCATGGAGTCTTTCCCGCTTATGGATCATGCGATCGAAATAGTCACTTCTCAAGCACACCCCACAACCAAAATCCTCACAAATCCTCATTCTCCAGCCGATAATTCTGCAACTCATTCTCGGCATCGTGGTATTCCAGCAACAACAGATAGGAGTTCTCATCCCACTCGCGCTGCTTCTGCGTCCAGACATAGATCCAGCCACCATAGACCGAGAGGGTGTGCTTCTCGTATTGATCCACATCGTCGGCGAATACCCTTTCCGGACGGGTACCATACCTCGCCTCCAGACGATCCACCATATCCTCCACCGCTACCTTCGACCCTTCGTAAGAGAAGTGTTTGTCAAAAAAGACACGCGTACTATAAACCTGATTATCAAGTAGTTTATTGTAATAGACAATCACAGAAGCCTCCTTGCCGGTAAAGATACCCTTGAAAAGGCGAGCACCCACCGCCATCGTCTTATTCATGGCCCCTACCTTAAAATCCTTGTGCATCAGACGAGCCTGCACCTCGTCAATCGAACCAGTCAGCGGGAACCCCATGAACTTGATGTGTTCCGCCTCCTCGGCGTACAAGCCGCACACGAAACACAAGAAAAAAAATACAACCCAAACAATTCGCTTCATCATATCGTTGCCATAATCCACGGCAAAATTACAAAAACAAAGTCATTATTCACTTCATGCGCCTAAAATTCACAAAAGTTCTATATCTTTGTTTCATTCTCAATTAGCATAAAACATAAAACAATAGAATTATCATGAAAGTACTTCTAGTAAACGGAAGCCCACGCAAAAACGGTAACACGAACGTGGCATTGAGTGAAATCGCGCGCCAACTCGCCAAGAACGGCGTAGAGAGCGAGATCGTATGGTTAGGCAACCAACCCGTAAGAGGCTGCATCGCCTGCGGTAAATGCAAAGAGGCCGGCAACGGCAAATGCGTATTCGACGATGACATCTGCAACAAGATCATCGCCAAGATGGAGCAGAGCGACGCGCTCATCATCGGTTCGCCCGTTTACTACGGCCAACCAGCCGGACAGGTACTTTGCCTACAACAACGCATGCACTATGCGGGCGGAAAATTCCTCGCCAACAAACCTGCGGCCGGACTTTGCGTATGCCGCCGCGGAGGTGCAACAGCCGCCTTCCAAACCCTCCAAATGCCTTTCCAGATGACCAACATGCCAATCGTCACCTCCCAATACTGGAACATCGCCTACGGCCGTGAAGAGGGACAAGCAGCGCTCGACGGCGAAGGCATGCAGACCATGCGCACCATGGCGGACAACATGGCATGGCTACTAAAGAAGATCAAAGGCGAACCTTGCGATCTGCCGGAGAGAGAGGCGTGGGCGCCATTCAACTACATCCGATAACACGATCAGACAAAAAATATAAACCCTCGGCACACCTATGCGCGCGCCGAGGTCTCTTTGCCATACATTCAAAACACTCCCAACAGGAGACAACCATAAAGTAGATAGAGATGAAGATTTTTCAGTTTTTAAAGAGACCCATGCCGTTGACGATTTTCGCGGCGATCATGAGTTGCGTGAACCTACTCTTCCACAACATTCCGTTCTTCTCTTTTGTGAACGAGAACGCCAATTCGGGCGGTCTCACCAAACTCTTTTTCATCTTCTGCTTGGTGATCGTCATGCTGGCGCTCAACTTCATGGTCTGCTACCTGCTGGTTTACCTGCTACGCTATGTGGGAAGGGCTCTGATCGCGCTGTTCCACATTCTTAGTTCACTCTGCGTCTACTACATCATGACCTACCATGTGATGATGACCGACAGCATGCTGGGCAATGTCTTCAACACCCGCTACTCGGAGGCTTCCGGGTTCATCACCGGTTCGATGCTCCTCTTCGTCTTGCTGACGGGTATTTTGCCCGCCATCTATGTCATGGCGCAAAAGATCGACTACGGCAAGAAGAAACGATTCGGCATCGCCTGCGGCACCAGCCTTGGACTCTCCCTCCTTCTGATCCTCCTCAACTTGAACCAAGTGCTCTGGATCGGAAAATTCGACACGGAATTGGGAGGACTCATCATGCCCTACTCCTATGTGGTAAACACCATCCGTTTGGCGAACAAGAAACACCAAGCCAACAAGGAGGAGATCAAACTGCCGGACGCCACGATCGCCAACGACGACAAAGAGGTGGTGGTACTCGTCATCGGCGAGTCTGCCCGCAAGGCGAACTTTCAACTTTATGGCTACAACCGAGCGACCAACCCACTGCTCTCCAAGCGAGAGGACATCCACATCCTACCCGCCAACTCAAACGACACCTATACGACGGCCGGAACCAAGGCTATTTTGGAATACAAGAAAACAGGCGACCTCTACGAAATATTGCCTAATTACCTCTTCCGAACAGGGGCAGAGGTGGTCTGGCGCACCCACAACTGGGGAGAACCACCCGTACACATTGACGAGTACCTCAGCAACAAAGCGTTGGCAAACACCTACCCGCAAGTGGATCGTCGCTACGACGAACTGCTTCTCGCGGGACTCAAGCAACGAATCGAAGCGTGCGAGAAGAGCAAAATGCTGATCGTACTCCACACCAGCACAAGCCACGGGCCATGTTACAGCGAGAAGTATCCCGAAAGATTCGAAGTGTTCAAACCAATTTGCCACAACGTGGAAAACGCGAAGGACTCCATCAACGAGGTGGTCAACGCCTACGACAACACCATCATTTACACAGACTATCTGCTCAACAATCTGATAGACACACTCAGCACCATTGAGGAGAGAAAATGCGCGATGATCTTCCTCTCCGACCACGGAGAGTCATTGGGTGAGAAGGGCATCTTCATGCATGGCATTCCACGCAAAATCGCACCAGAGGGACAATACCAGATCCCTTTCATCATCTGGACATCACCCGACTACAGGAAACTGAAGACGATCACGGAAACCGTGGACCAACACGTGATCTACCACTCCGTACTCAACCTTCTCTCTGTGGAGTCGCCTATCTACAACGAGGCGTTAGACCTATTCGAACGTCCGTAACGGCGAGGGCCGAAAAGGGATCGGTGGAACCACTTGGCATTCAGCCATCCCTTTTTGTAGAAGAGATAGAAGCAGAGCGTCGCGGAGGAGAATCCGACCAAACTTCCCGCAAAGACATCCATCAAAAAGTGTTGGGATAGATATATTCTGGAGTAACCGCCTAACACCGCCACACCCAACAGAAGAGCGTAAAGGAACCAACGGCTGACGGTCGATTGACCTCTCCTCTCCCTCCTGAAATAATAGAGCATCACGCAGAGAGACAACACCGTAAAAAAGACAAAGAAAGAGGAGGTGTGTCCCGATGGAAAAGAGTGATGGGCATGCACCCGAACCCCTGGTACCAATTTCAAAAGGTCCAACTGGTCAGCAAAACAGGTAATCGGACGAGGCAGATCAACAATCCGCTTCACCACAAAAATGAACAATGCGGCGGAGGCTTCAGCCATCAAGTAGAGATAGGTCCATCCCGCACGCCAAAAGAGCAACGGCAAGAGAGCAACCACATAGAAGGGCCACTCCGCCAATTTGGAAACGACAAAGAAGAGCGCATCCAAAAACCCATTGTGCACCTCATTCATCATCAGGTGCAAATCCAACTTCGGATAACTTGCTAATAAGCAACCCGATAGCACAAGAAATAATGCAAAATAGAGCCAGTAAGGGAGAATTATTTTCTTCATCATCTGATTGTTTTCCGCAAATTTACACCATTTCGCGCAATAATTGCAGTCTTTCCGCTCCCTAAATCACCTTTACTGTTCCTCTTTCCGCAACAAGCGATCGATATAATCATCAGCGATCCGCTTTCGGTCGTAAAGGGTCCGCAAGGTCTTCACCAACTGGTCAAGATCGGAGGCGGCCAACTTTCCGTACCGCTGGATGAAGAGATCGTGGTTAGAGCAGCCCAACATCTCCAAAACCTCCTGCGGCAACAACGCCTCTTGGCGCTCCTCCGCCATCGCGACAGCGCTACCGTGGGTATGGATGCTCCACATAATCGCGACACGATTACCCACAAAGGCCCGCAACTGTCGAATCGACGCCTCACCGTTCACCACCGTTTCCGCCAACTCCGCCAAGGGGTAATCCTCTTGATAGAGCCGCTCGAAATGGTCGAAGAACTTCTCGGAGGCCTCCTCTTTCGAGGCGCATTCCGTCAGATCGAGTTCATCCAAAACGGAGAGATTCCCCTCGCTGGTCTCGACGACGGAGAGGTCGTAAACCCCTTCACAGGCATTCCACCAAGACTCCTCCGTCTTATGATAGTAGCCAAAATAGAAGCGGTCACCGTCCAGCGCCCTGAAATAATAGAAGTTCTGGCAGTCACAATCCACCTTCCCCTCTTGCAGGTCGTACAAAAGGTTTTGCGAGATTATCTCTTCAAACGTCTTCACCATCTATTAGAGCAAAGCCTTCTTCCAGTTTTCGAAGTTACGAGTCTCGGAGGATGCCTCCACACCGTCTCTGTTGATCACTGTCTTGATGAAAGCAGCCATCGACTCAATAGTCGCCTTTCTCTTATCCTCAGGAAGGTCCGCCAAGAGCGTCTTGGTCTCCTCGATCAATTGAGGGATGTTGCAAGAGCCACTATTCGCCTTGTTGATCACCTCCTTCACGTCACCGTCAAAATTGGTGTTCGCCTTCAAGAAACCAACAAACAAGGTCACGAAATCTCTCTCCTGTGCATCATAATATCCATCCACATCACCAAAAGCACGTCCTGTTCTTGCGACCAATTCTGCAAACTTCACACTGTCCATATCTATTCACTTTATATTATTAAACATCATTTATAACTCTCTTATAAAGCAAATGTAGCATTATTTTTATTATTTTTGTTGAAACGATTCAGAAACTAAGTTAATAATCATGAAAAAATATTCACACGCATGGGTGGCTTTCATGGCCATCAAGAGATTGGAAGTGATCGCCAACACAACAGACGAAGCTGTCGTGAAGGGTGTCAGCGAAGAGGTTAGGAAACACGCGAAGACATTATGCAAATGGTTCATGGACCATAGGGATTTCGTCATCGAAGGGGCTTGGTACCCAGACGAGGTTTTCAAGGACATGAGTACCAGCCATATCATCAAATTCAAACCAGAAGGAGGTGAATACAACAATTTCCGCAACATGCCAAGCAGCCACTCCATCGCCGCTTTGATGAAAAAGAGTTCGCCCCTCTACAAAAAATCATACAGCATCATTCAAGGAAACTGCGCCGACCGTTGCGAATCCATCGCCCACAGTATCGTGGACAACTTCAAGATGCTCCAGAAAGAGGACCGCGGTTGTCCGATCGTAACGACCCACAACCACATCGCAATGAGATTCTTTATTTTGAGCCACTACGTGGCGGATTGCCACATGCCGCTCCACTGCGACTACCGACCCTTCTCCGACGAGAAGGGCATTCATGGCTCCATCGAGAAGAAATGGGAGGACCAAGTAAAGAAATCCTACAAAATAGACACGGCCAACAACCGGTTCTATTACGGACCCGACGGCTATCCATTGCCGCTGAGCATGACTGCCTTGACGCAATCGGTGGAGGAAGAAATCGCCACGCGACCTTATGTGCATGGTTGGGGATCGAACAACTCCAGCACATGGGATTTCATGAGCGGCGTGGCGCAATACTCTTACCTATTCTCCTACTTCCTAGTACCGGAGACATTCGCCAACACCCAAACCATCACAGAATTCATGAAACAGACGGAATGGGGACTCCATTTCGACGACTACAGCAAAATGATCTTCTCGGACGCCATCGACGCTGTAGCACGCATCTGGTTGCACGTTTGGATCAAATACAAGAGTTGGATGAAGGAATAAAAATCAAGGAATATGAAGACACGACTCATCACCCTTCTCCTCTTGGGATTGCTCACGACGGCGGGCAACCTCTTCGCCGCCCAGCCGACAACAGCTGTCCGACAAGTGAAAAGCGTCAACTCCTATTATCCGAACGGAGAGCGGAAGGGGGAACTCAGGAGCCTACACACCTTTGACGAGAAGGGACATCTCGTGTCGTACAAACGCTTCTACCCCAACGGTGCGCTGCAAGAGGAACACCTCTTCACCTACGATCGAAAGGGGCACACCACCAGCGTCCACAGTTGGAACTACCGCCGCGGATTCTCGGAGACGCTCCGAAAATATGAACTGAATGGAAAGGGGTTGGTCTTGGCGATCCACAACTACCAAAACGGAGCCTACGTCAACCAGGAGCATTACCTCTACAGGAAAAAGAGGGAATCCCTGCACTACACCCACGATCCTTCGGGGAAATTGATCCACAAGGAGGAGATCCATGCAGTGGTCCACTGCGTCGATCCGCTGGCGCTCTACCCTCCCGAAGAGAATACCTTCACGGAGCGGGAATATTTCGAAAAATAGAATATGCAAAATAATATCACATAATATTGACATAATAAATATTATTGAAATCAACCAATAAATTTCGTTAATAAAATGCATATTAATTCATAAAACATGGAATTGGTGCGACATCAAGGCAAATAACCCGATAAAACCGCATAAATTTCCACAACAATGCAAACAGAAAAAGTAACCATTCTGCGCATCATTTTAAACAAATCAATTAATTTGTATATTTGCAACGACATACAGTATGGTAAGTTCTAAAATCTAATGATATGGAAGGTGTTGACTACGAGATTTTCAATGCGTTTGCCAAGCAAATTTTCGGAGAAGAATGCGACTTGGGCCTCAGCCAAGAATCCATTGACTGCATCGTGAACCATGCGCGCATCATCAAACTCAACAAAGGAGAATACCTCCAAATCGAGGGCGATGTCAGCAAGTTTTGGGGTTACGTCATCAAAGGTTTGGTAAGGGTATATTACAAACACATGGAGGAGGAGGTTACGGAGATTCTGGCAATCGACGGCGACGATTTCCTTGATGTGGAGAGTTACTTTGACCAAAAGCCAAGCACACGTTTCATTCAAATGATGGAACCGACCACCCTATATGTGTTCCGAAAGATGGATTTCGACGAGGCGGTCTCCTCCAACCTGGAGATCCGCAACTTCTTCCGCACAGCCACCGAGCGAATTTTATTGCGCAAGAAAAAACGAATCGAGGAGTCTGTTTTCAAGACTGCCAAGGAGCGTTACGAGAAATTGTTGGAGCAAAAGCCCAACTTGGTACTCCGCGCACCGTCCAACATCATAGCGTCTTACTTGGGAATCACCCCTGAGACATTAAGCAGGATCAAATCTAAAACTAAATAAAAAGGAGTTCACATGAAGCGAGTCGTAATCAATAAAAGCTTAGTTGCCAGTGAAATGCAACGATATGTGGGTCCGATCGACCTCAACGAGGAGATGCTGAACAAGTTGATGCAGATCTCCACCATCGAGAAGATCAAAAAGCACGAGGTATTCCTCAAACCAGGCGAAAAGAGCGACTACATCGGTGTCGTACTGAAGGGTATGGTGCAGATCTACCACTACATCAACGGCAACAAGCTCGTCTCAGATTTCTTCGCCAGCGAGGGTTGCGGATTCTTCGACTCCAACAGTTTCGTGACAGGAGAACCCTCTCAATGCTACTTCGAGGCATTGGAGCCTACTGTGGTGGCGAAATTCGACAGGAAGGAGCTGCTGGAGGCTGCCAAGACAGATCCAATGCTCGACTACCTCTACTACAAGGTGCTTCAATACGCCATCAAATCGACCAACGAGCACTTGAACTCCATCCTCCACGACACGGCGGAGGAGAAATATACCAATCTTGAGAAGCGGATCCCCGGTCTGACTGCCCGCATCAGCTCCATCAACATCGCCTCTTACATCGGTGTGACGCAAGAGACGCTGTGCCGCATCAAATCGAAGCAAGACACTATATTTTAAGCGATAATAAGCGAACAAACAGAAGGGTGACGTCCGACTGAAACGGTCAACTTCGCCCTTTTATGCAATAAAATCAAAGCGGGGGCGCTATTTCCGCCGCTGATGTTTCCAGACAAGACGAAATCAGGCATAGCGAGTCTGTGCCGGAATCCCGCCTTACTGTTTTTATTATATCACAAATTTTTTTTGACTAATAATAACAGTTTTTTTCGACAACTTAATATAGATATTTTTTACGAACCAGTCATGTTTCTTGATAATTGTAAAAACGAACTGTGCATCATATAATCAGATGCCGAAACACAGCGTTTTTGCTCGATTTTAGGGGTTTGTGGAATCAATTTTTAAGTATTACTTTTGTCGATGAAAACAGAGAACTATTAAGAAAAACTATTAATGGAAAACGTAAATTGTCAATGGTATGGATGTTGTAGAAAAGAATAATTTTCGAGATTTTCTCAAAAAGATTTACGGAGAAAACGTAGAGAAAGAGCTCTCTGTGGAGGCTATAGAATTGTTGAAGGCAAAGACGAGAGTCATCCGCCTCAGCAAGGGCGAGTATCTGCAGATCGAGGGTGATGTTTGTAAATATTGGGGTTATGTGAGCGAAGGTTTGGTACGTATGTACTACTTGAATCAAGAAGAAGAGATTACCAGTCAACTTGCACACGATGGAGATATGTTCCTCGACTACGAGAGCTACTTCAATCAATCCCCAAGCAGAAACTTCATCCAAATGTTAGAGCCTTCAACCCTCTATCTATTTCCGCATTTGGAGTGTGAAGAGTTGCGTAAAAACAACCGAGAGATCAACCTCTTCTTCAGGAAACTGACTGAAAAGCTTTTCTTGCTCAAGAAGAAGAGAATCACGGACACTATCTTCAAACCCGCTAAGGTCCGCTACGAAACTTTGATCGCCGAGAAACCAAACTTGGTGTTGAGAGTTCCTTCCATCTACATCGCGTCCTACTTGGGCATTACCCCAGAGACGTTGAGTAGAATTAAGACTAAAATGAAATAAATAGAAAGGACTTCAGATTATGAAAAGGATTATCATCAATAAGAAATTGGTAGCTGACGAGATTCAACGTTTTTTGGGTCCTGTGGACTTGAATGACGAAACTATGACGAAGCTCTTCAAGATAGCCACCATCGATAAAGTAAAAAAGCACGCCATGATCCTCACACCAGGAGATTCAAGCGATTACATCGGTCTCGTGTTGAAGGGTATGGTACAGATATACCACTATTTGGACAACAAATTGGTCTCCGACTTCTTCGCCGGTGAGGGATGCGGATTCTTCGATGTGGAGAGTTTCCTTAACGACACCCCTTCGAATGTCTCAATCGAGGCATTGGAGCCTTCGGTGATCGCCAAGTTCGACAAAAAGCAATTCATGGAGTTGTGCGCCGAGGATGACCGCATCGACCACATCTATCAAAAGATCCTCCAATATGGCATCATCATGTCCAACCAAAGATTGGACTCTTTGTTGCACGATTCAGCGGAGGACAAATACATCAGTTTGGAGAACAGAATGCCAGGATTGACCTCCCGCATCAGCTCCATCAACATCTCCTCCTACATTGGTGTGACACAAGAGACACTTTGCCGCATCAAGTCTAAACAAGGAATTTTATTTTAAGCAATACAATTTCAGGGGAAGCGCCGCAAGAAATTGCGACGCTTTTTTTGTGCGCTAAAAAATACTATTTTCGCGGTAACAACAAGCGACGATTATGGAGGTAAAAATTGAACCATCTTGGAAGGCCGTCTTAGCGGACGAATTTGAGAAGCCCTACTTCTCCCTTCTCACCAATTTTGTCAAGAAGGAGTATCAAAGCACCCGATGCTATCCCCCTGCCCATCTAATATTCAACGCTTTCGACCTCTGTCCGTTCGAAAGCGTGAAGGTGGTGATCATCGGGCAAGATCCCTATCATGGCCCGGGACAGGCACATGGCCTATGCTTCTCCGTCAACGACGGGGTTCAATTCCCGCCATCATTGGTGAATATCTTCAAAGAGATCGAGCGTGACCTACAGATCCCCTTTCCCGCCTCCGGCAACCTGACTAGGTGGGCCCAACAGGGTGTATTCCTCCTCAACGCCACGTTGAGCGTACGTGAGGGAAATGCGGGTTCCCACCAAAACAAAGGTTGGGAGGAGTTCACCGACCGTGTGATCAAGGAGATCTCCGACAAGAAAACCAACGTTGTCTTTATGCTTTGGGGATCCTATGCACAGAAAAAGGGCGCCATCATCGACAGCAAAAAGCACTGCATCCTGAAGGCGGTACATCCGTCACCCCTATCGGCTTACCGAGGATTCATCGGTTGTGGACACTTCAGTTTCGCCAACAAATACCTTTCGGAGAGGGGACTTACCCCCATCAACTGGTAACAGATGTTACAATTCGTAGAGACACGACATCCATCCCCCCTGTATGACTTCGCGGAGAGGCTATTGGTAGATTCTTTCCCGCCGGAGGAGCGGCCGACGCTTGCCGACTGGCGGGAACGTGCCACAGCGTCCTTTCACCGCCGCGTCATTTTAAAGGAGAAGCAACCCGTCGGGCTGCTGACCTACTGGATATTCCCCTCATTCACCTACATCGAACACTTCGCCATACTCCCCTCGCTTCGCAATCAACAGTTGGGAGGAGAGGCCCTGGATCAATTCATCCGAGGGAAGGAATGCGTGGTCTTGGAGGCGGAACTACCCACTGATTCCATCACCACACGCAGAATCAACTTCTACCAACGGCACGGATTCGCCATCGCACCCTACCCCTACCTTCAACCCGCCTACGCGGAGGGGCTACCCGCTATTCCACTACACATTCTATCTACGAAGAAAATCTCCGCTATTTTATTCGAAGAGGTAAAACAAACATTGCACGCAGAAGTTTACGGGAAATAAATTTAGCGTAATTATTACACTTTGATAATTTTTATTACCTTTGCATTTCAAAGAGAGACCTGTTTTAAATCTCAACAAAAAAATTTTTAATTTATGAAGAAATACATCGATATTAAATGCGACTTCGCTTTTAAGTTTTGCATGCAGGACGAAGTGATCATGAAATCGTTTCTAAACGCCATTTTAGAGGGTGAGATCGACAAAATCACAAGTGTTAAATATGAGAACGTGGAGATGCCGAAAGAGCATGAAGGAGAACGGGGCGTTTGCTTTGACCTTCTCTGTACAACGGAGAAAGGAGAAACAGTTCTGGTGGAAATGCAGAACACGGCACAAAAGTTTTTCAAGACTAGGGCCGCCTACTACACCTACCAATTGATGCGAAGGCAAATCAAACGAGGTGATAACTGGAACAAACGGAAAGAGGACATCTCTCCCATCATCGGGATTTTCATCATGGGAGAATCCAATGGCCAATTCAACAAGGCCATAACCAGATGCAGCGAATACGATAGAGATGAACTAGTCGAGAGTTGGGACCGCATTCACAAATTTTTCTTATCTTTGCCTCACTTCCAATTTGACGAAGCCAACATTACGGTTCAAAATATATGGATGGAATTATTTAAAAATCTTGGCAATATGGATAGAATCAGCCCTTCAGTATATGAGCGCGCAGACGAAGGTTTGTTAAAGCTCCTCAAAAAGGCGGAATCCGCCGCACTCACCGACGAAGAAATCAATCTCTACGAAGCGAGCATGAAACGCTTGGAAGATGAAATCGACATGAAAGAGTACGGATTCGAAATCGGCATGGAAAAAGGGCTGAAAGAAGGAAGAGCAAAAGGGCTCGAAGAGGGAAGGAAAGAAGGTATAAAAGAGGGCAGGAAAGAAGGCTGGCAAGAAGGTAGGAAAGAAGGTAGGAAAGAAGGCAGGAAGGAGGGAAGGAAAGCAACGATCCAATTGTTACTGAGTAGCGGCATGTCACTTGATGAAATACAAGAGAGGCTACAACTCTCCGAAGAAGATATCAACGAACTGAATCTATAAAAGACTGATATAAACAAAAGGGAGATAAGAATCCGCCTACCAGCGCTCATATCTCCCTTTATCTTTAACCACCTTATAATCCTAACAGATCCATCGCATTTTTATAGAGAATCGCTTCACGCTCCTCCTCGGTCAGCGGGAGTTTGTCGAAACGCGCCAACTCCTCTTGGTGGTCCCACATCGGATAATCGACGCCAAAGAGCATCTTCTCCACGCCATGGTTACGAATCATCCGCATCGCCTCATTCGGCGTCAACTTCCACAAAGAGCTGGAGGTGTCGAACCAGACATTCTTGCCAACCAAATATTTCTCGGAATCTTCCCATTGGGTATAACCGCCAAAATGCGCCGCCACCACCTTCAAGGTCGGATGTTTCTCCAGTACATGGGCGATTCGTTTAGGGCCGGAATAATCATATCGATAATCACCCGCATGGACCAAAATCGGCATCTTCAAACCGGCGATCACCTCGTAGATGTCATCCATTTCACGAAGGTCTATGGGGAACTTTTGGAAATCAGGATGGAGCTTAATGCCCATTAAGCCAGCCGAATAGATACGAATCAGTTCGTTCTCATAATTCTCGTATTCAGGATGAATCGTTCCGAAACCGATGAATTCAGGATGGCTCTCCACCTCACCGATGATGTAGTTGTTGATGGACTCCACCTGATGGGGCGCCGTGGCGGTGGAGTGGACAATGTATCGGTCTACGCCAATGCGGCTTCCACTCTCCAAAAGGCTCTCCGGGCTGCCCTTGTATTTCATCTGGATATTGTAAAATTGGCCAATGGTATCACTGGCCTTCTCCGCTATTTTCGCAGGGTAAATATGCGCATGAAAATCAATAATCATATCTCCAATTCTTGATTCTAAAATTGTCGCGAAATTAATAAAAAAAATTATTAGTGTCCGCTAAACTTGAAAAGACATACTAGTATAGTCCGCAATGCCAGAAAATACGGTGTTGCGGATTCTTTTTTTGAAAACCAAGCCCCTAATCAAACAAGGAGAGCTGAATCGGAGGCTCTTTTGACTGC
>JAZUDI010000067.1:0-60420 GCA_045639525.1 Paludibacteraceae bacterium
CTTATTTCTTCTAATGTCATAATTTTTATTTTGAATTAGTATTACTTCGTACTTAGAGCAGGGTTATTCTCATCTGACGGTGGTATATCATCATTGCATTTAATACTAGCATAACTCATGATAAGCATCATAAAATAAGAGATAAATAATAGCCTGATTACCCACCATAAGATGAATTCTTGGGGATTTCACACCTGTTTCTCTAGATGCATTTTCAGTTTTAAAGTCCTATAATTTGTTGTATGTTAAATCCTATAAGTCATATTTAATTGACACACAGCATTTTCTATGTATTTTCTTCTAAAAAAATTCAATATTTTCCAGTCGAATTTAACTTATCAGTTCGCTGTGATATTTCACCAATTCGTCCATCGGACGTTGCGTGATCACACTCACCTGATAACCATACCTTTGCGCTACCATTTGCAGGATCTCCGAAAAATGGAAGGCGACCGATCCGACAAAGCCGATTTTTTTCACGGAAGGATCATATTGAAGGATATTCCGCTCAAAAAAGGCGGTAAAGGCACGCTCCACCAAGTCGTGGCAGTAAGGGTGAAATATGTTTTCTCCCAAGAAACGGGTAAAAGTCGCCAAGAAACGGTTCGGAAAGGGTTTACGGTACACCGCCTCAATGAAACTTTTTTGGTCCATCTCTGTCCACTGCCAAAACTTCTCTGTAATATCCGCAGGAGCACATCCCTTCAAGACATCACCCACCAAAAGTTTTCCCAAAACGGCGCCACTTCCTTCGTCTCCTAAGATAAAACCAAGCGGCGAGACATTCTTTTGAATCTTTCCCTCTTTGTAGTGGCAAGAGTTGGAACCGGTACCCAAGATGCAGGCGATGCCCTCCGAATCTCCCAAAGTGGCCCGACATGCGGCGTAGAGATCACTGTGGGCCTCCACTTTCGCCAACGGGAAGATGCCGCCTAAAATCCGCTCAAAGAGAGGTTCATAGGCAGCCACGCATCCGGCGCCATAATAGAAGACCTGCCCTATCGACATAGGATCAGCCATTTCCGCTACCTGTGCCAACTCCGCTTGGATCTTCTCCTCCTCCATGAAGAAGGGGTTGATACCTTGCAACACCATTGAAGATTCTGTTCCATCATCACGTACTAGACGCACATCGGTCTTGGTGGAACCCGCATCAAAGATCAAAAACATACTGTTTCGTTTTATAACCATAACAAATGTATAGATTTTTCATCCATAATTGGATGAGGGGAACTAAAAAAAATATAACTTTGAAGAATGAACGTTAACTAATACGCTTATGAATACATCAGTAGTGAAGGTTTTATTCCTAGGAGCCATCTGCTCCGTCATGGTGGGTTGCAATACTGTGGACCAATCCAAACTGCCGCGCGAGGCGAACACATTCCTCACCAACCACTTCAACGAGATCCCTGTATCACAAATCGTTGACACCATCACACAAATGGGGTACACAGCGGTATTGGAGAACGGAACCATCATCGAGTTCGACGAGACCGGTGACTGGGAAGAGGTGAACTTCAAGAAAAATGGCGCACCATCCTCTCTGATCGGCACCCTTCCGGAGGGAATCGCCAACCACTTGGCGGAGTTCTACCCAGAGGCGAGCATCAAAAAGATCACCAAGAAGGCCTACGGAAGGAACAACCTCATCTACCGATTGAGTTTCAACAAGCCGAACAACATTGAGCTCTCCTTCACCAAGGACGGCGAGATAATCAGCAACAACCCAGAAGACCAAAGGCTCCCTTCCATGGCGAAGAATCTCATTGAAAATCAATTCAATGGTGTAGAGATCACAGCCATCAACTCAGACGTGAACGGAGAGATTGAGGTGCTTTTGGAGGACAAGACAGAGATCGAATTCGATAGAAAGGGTAACTGGATCAGCGTCAAATCAAAGAAGAAAGCCCTTCCGGAAAGTTTCATGAAGCAGTTGCCAACCGCCATGAACAAATATTTGGTGGAGAAACATCCCGGCCAATTCGTAAGAAAGATCGAACGCAAGAGTTATGGTTACCAGTTGAAACTCAACAAGCCTAACGACATCGAACTTAGTTTCACCAAAAACGGTATTCTGATCAAAGAGGAGGCTGGCAACGAATAACTGATATGAAAAGACTGACAATCACACTATTATGTGCGTTAGGATTACTCCTTAACGTATTCGCCGCGCCGACCAAGGCGGAGAAAGAGGCAGCGGCAAAGGCCGCGCAAGAGCAAAAGGCAAATGCTTGGCGCGCCGATCAAATCGCCAGAAAGAAGGCAATCCTCAACTTCAAAACCGTTTTTGTGGAGGGTGGCACATTCATGATGGGCTGCACGGAGGAGCAAGAATCGGAGTGTTTCAAGCCAGAGAGGCCAGCACACCCGGTATTTGTGGGTAGTTTCGCCATTTGCAAGTATTGCGTGAGCCAACGCCAATGGAAAGAGGTAATGGGCAAGAATCCAAGCGAAATACAAAATGACGACGCTCCTGTGACCAATATCACATGGAACGACGCCCAAACCTTCATCAAAAGACTCAACGAATTCATGGGCAAGAACTACCGACTCCCGACCGAAGCGGAGTGGGAATACGCCGCCAGGGGAGGAACCTATTCCGAGCACTTCAAGTATAGCGGCAGCAACGAAATCAACCAAGTCGCATGGTACAAAGAGAACTCCGGAACCATTCGTCCTAACGGCAAACGCAAAGAAAACGAATTGGAGATATTCGACATGAGCGGTAACGTTTGGGAGTGGTGTTCCGACTGGTATGGCCCCTACCCGACAGACGTGGAGACTGAGCTCATCAATCCGCAAGGAGCCGACGAGGGGAAAGAGCGCGTGGTGCGCGGCGGTTATTTCGAAGGTCCAGCCATCTTCTGTCGTGTCTCTTGCCGCAACAAGAGCGAACCGACCTACTCCTCCAGCATCATCGGATTACGCCTCGTGGAAGAGCGCACCGGAGAGGAATAATATTTGACAATCAACATTTAATACAATATGAACGCATTAGTCAGCATTATCATGGGCAGCACTTCTGACCTTCCGGTTATGGAGAAGGCCGCCAAATTTTTGGACGAGATGGAGGTTCCATTCGAGATGAACGCCCTCTCCGCCCATAGAACACCCAATGAGGTGGAAGAGTTCGCCAAGGGTGCCAAAGAGAGAGGCATCAAGGTAATCATCGCCGGCGCAGGCATGGCAGCCGCTCTTCCTGGCGTCATCGCCGCAAGCACTACCCTTCCAGTAATCGGTGTACCTATCAACGGCATGTTGGATGGATTGGACGCCATGCTCTCCATTATCCAAATGCCTCCAGGCATCCCTGTCGCTACGATGGGCGTGAACGGTGCGCAAAACGCGGCGATTCTTGCCGTAGAGATGATGGCACTCAGCGACGAAAAGTTGGCAGAGAAATTGACCACCTACAAAAACGGTTTGAAGGATAAGATCGTCAAGGCCAACAAAGACCTTAGCGAGGTAAAATACAAGTTCAAAACCAACTAAAATCACCATGGCTCAACTCTACATCGGCTTAGGAACAAACATCGGAGACAAAAAGAAGAACATCACCAATGCGACCATTATCATCGGTTCCATCTTGGGAGATATCCGCACCCTATCGTCCCTTTACGAGACGGAGCCTTGGGGTTATGCGTCCGAGAACAAGTTCCTCAACGCCGTCATTTTAGTGGAGACACAAATCGAGCCTATGAAATGTCTGGAAATCGCACAAGCGATTGAACGTGAAATGGGTAGGGTCCACACCAAAGCGGGCTACGAAGACCGCGTCATCGATGTGGACCTACTCTTTTACGATGACCAAATCATCGAGAGTGAGAAACTGACCATTCCCCACCCCCTCATTTTCCAAAGGGATTTCGTATTAAAACCAATGGCGGAAATCGCACCTGAATTCAAACACCCTGTTTTAGGCAAAACCATGGAGGAATTGTTGCAAAACCTTCTCGCAAAATCATAAATTAAACATTCGTGCCTGCCTTCCTGCGTTTGTATTTTTAATGCAAACGGTCTATTTATGCCATAATTTTATATCATAAATAGTAACAAACCATTAATTGTCAACACTTTACCAAAAACCGCCATTTAACCGTTCCACCAACATCTTGGAACAAATTTCCTATCATTTGGAACTATATTCACACATTAGCGGGACATTCAAATCTATATTTGCATCGATGAAAAATTCAATGTGGGGATATTGAAATTGAAAATTATTAAAAAAACAAACGTCATGAAGAGCACATTATTGAAAAGAACTTTTGTTGCGGCATGTTCCTGCTTGGCTATCGCCGGCTCAACTTACGCGCAAGGTAATTTGGAAAGTTATTTTAGCGGGGCGACTCTCGCTAAGGGCTACAAATCATTGAGCAACCACAACCCATGTTATACACAACGTTACGGAGCGGATCCATACGCAATGATCTATAACGACGAGGTCTACATCTATATGACCAACGATCAACAAGAGTATGATGTACATCCTAACAGTGATAACTCCTATGGCAACATCAACACCATCAACTGTATCTCTTCCAAAGATTTGGTAAACTGGACAGACCACGGCGTAATGAAAGTGGCCAAAAGAGGATCAGGACCCGCAAGTTGGGCATCTTGTTCTTGGGCGCCAACCGCTTGTCACAAAAAGATAAATGGTAAAGAAAAATTCTTCCTTTATTTCGCCAACAATGGTAGTGGTATCGGAGTCGTCACCAGTGATTCTCCTTGGGGACCTTGGACAGATCCAATTGGCAAAGAGTTGATTTCCCGTAGCACGCCTAACTGTAACAACGTGACATGGTTGTTCGACCCTGCCGTATTAGTTGACGATGATGGCACTGGCTACATATATTTCGGTGGTGGAGTTCCTAACGGAAAGCAAGCCGACCCAGGCACAGCACGTGTCGCTAAGTTGAACAGCGACTTCATCAGTATCAACGGAACACCGGCTACCATCAACCCACCTTACCTCTTCGAGGACGCAGGTGCCAATAAAATCGCAGGCAAATATGTCTATAGCTACTGCTCCAACTGGAACTGTACAGGTAACCCGATGAGCAATGCGCAAATCTGCTATATGACCTCCAACAACCCTATGGGACCTTTCACCTATAGCGGTATCGCTTACAACAACCAAGCTGACTTCCTTAAAGGAGAGTATGGAAACAACGGCGGTAACAACCACCACGCCATGTTCGAGTTCAAAGGTAAGTGGTACATGACCTACCACGCAAGAGTTTTGCAAAACGCTAAAGGACAGAAAGGTGACTATCGTTCCTCTCACGTTGACTATGTGAACGTCAACACACAAACAGGTAGCATCACCCGCTCTTCCGGTTCGGCGAAAGGTGTGGACCAGGTAGGATACCTCGATCCATTTGAGAAGACTGAGGCAGAGACCATGGCTTGGATGGGTGGTATCGAGACTGAGTACGGAGGTTCCAACATGTTGGTCACCAAGATCGACAAGGGAGACTGGACCGGTGTAGCCGGCGTCAACTTCGGACAAGGCGCTACCGTATTCACCGCATGCGTTAAATCCACTACCAACGGTGCCATCAAAATCGTAAAGGGCAAACCAGACGGTGAGGTGGTTGGCTACTTGGCGGTACCAAACACCAATGGACAACTCAAAGAGGTAACCACAACCCTTTCAAAGGCCATCTCTGGCGTGACAGATTTGTTCTTCGTCTATTCAGGTGGATTCGAGTTCGACTACTGGATGTTCAAGAAGGCTGACGTCACATTGAATGTATCAGAGACTGATGTTGAGGCTCCTGCCGACATCACCATGTCTATCAAGACCTCTGAGCAAGGCATCACCAAGGCGGATTACTACTTGGGCAATAAATTGATCGGTAGTGAAACCAACTCACCTTTCACATTCAAATACGAAATTTCCGAGCCAGGAAGCTACGAGTTCCACGCCATCTTGACCAACAATTCAGGAAAGACATTTGAAACACCAACCTCTATTGTAAAAGCTCGCTTGGCACAAGGTCCTTACGAGGGTGTCGCACAAGAGATTCCTGGTCGTTTGGAGGCAGAGCGTTATGATGTCGGTGGCGCAGGTTACGCATACGAGGACAAGGATGACGTGAACGAAGGCAAGGTATTCCGCAACGACGAAGGCGTTGACGTGGATGAGAACGGCGAAGGCGGATATGTTCTTGGATGGACCGCTAAGGGCGAGTGGTTGGAGTACACCGTTGACGTGAAGTATGACGACGAGTACACCTTCATCGCTAAGGTCGCTTCTGGTGTAGAGAACTCAGGATTCAGTTTGTCGATCGACGGCAAGGACATCGCTGGTGGCAAGATCACCGCTCCTAAGGGCGAGGATTGGACTACATACACCACTGTCGAGGGTGAGACTTCCAAGCTTACCGCTGGCAAGCACATCTTGAAATTGACCATCGAGAGCGATTACGTCAACATCGACTACATCGACTTCAAGGCGAAGAACCACATCGAGACTGGTGTCGAGGATATCGCCGCAGAGGCTGTTCAATATGAAGTTTACTCATTAAACGGCATTAAGATAGGTGAAATCACCGCCTATGAGTCAGCGCTTTCATCCACCCTTAAAGACAACAACTACGCCGCAGGCGCATACATTGTGAAGGGAGCAAACGACGAAACTACTAAAATTGTCATAGTCAAATAAAGTGTTGTAGGGAGATGTGGTTCACGCCACATCTTCCCTTTTTTTTATTTATAAACGATTGTCAAGAGCATACGACCTTAACTACGGAATCTAAGTATTAATTAAGCATAATATGAAAGAAACAATAACATACTTTAAATCGTTATGCGCACTGCTTTTCGCCTGCGCATATAGCCTCAACGGATCAGCATTGACCATTCCAGGCACCATTGAGGTCGAAGACTTCGATGAGGGCGTTGAGGGAAAAACTTACCACGATGAAGATGAGGAGAACCAAGGTGGCGTATATCGCCTCGATGTAGGTGTGGATATCGACACTTGCGAGAATGGCGGATATGTGATTGGTTGGACCAAAAAGGGAGAGTGGATGGAGTACACCATCGACGTGAAGAAGAGCGCCACCTACACCTACTCCGCACTTGTCGCTTCTGGTCTTGAGGGATCCTCTTTCAGCCTATCCATCGACGGAGAGGCGATCACCTCCACCATAGCCGTTCCAAACACCGGCAGTTGGACCACTTACAAGGCCATTTCCGGCAAGACCTCTACCATCAAAGAGGGCAAGCATACGTTGCGACTCACCATCGTGTCGGATTATTGCAACATCGACAAAATCATGTTCCGTCCTGCTGACGAACCTGCGAAGACCACCTTCACCTCTCCATCAGAGAGTTCTCCGATGAGAGCTGGTTCCCCTTTCACGGTGGCTTGGGAGACCAACGAATTCAGTTCGGAACTTTACAACCTATACTGGGTAAACGCTAACGGAGACACCACTTTGATCAAGGAGGATGTTTACAACCAAGGCAGTTACACAGCCGTCATTCCAGAGCAAATGCTCAACGAATCTGGCCACTATACTTTGTCACAGAAGAAAACTTCTGGAGGATTCATCCCTGACAATTTCGATGGCAAAAGCCATACAGTAAACAACCCGCTCATCTGGGCGGACGTTCCGGATGTCTCATTCACCAGAGTCGACGACACCTACTATATGGCCAGCACCACCATGCACATGAACCCTGGTGTGCCTATCATGGCATCCAAGGACTTGGTACGCTGGAGAACCATCAATTACGCCCACCAAGCATTGGACAACGGTGCGAAATTGAACATGGACAACGGTCAAAACGCATACGGAAAGGGTTCTTGGGCAAGCTGCATCCGCTACAAGAATGGTACCTGGTATGTACTTACACCATCCTACACGACCAACAGAACCCACCTATTCTGGACCAACGATATCATGAGCGGCAAGTGGGAATCCACCACTATGCCATTCTACCACGACCCATCCCTACTCTTGGATGACGATGGCAAGATGTATGTGATCTACGGATCAGGAAACATCAGCATCGTGGAGTTGAATCCTAATACCAAAGCACCGATAGGCAACCCTCGTCTGATGCTACAAAAGCCCGCATCCGTCACCAACGCCGGCGGATACATCGTGGAGTGCGAGGGTACGCAAGTCATCAAGAAAGGTGGCTACTACTATGTGTTCCTTATCTCTTGGCCTAACGGATCCTGTCGTTCGGTCATCTGCCACCGCAGCAAATCTTTGAACGGCGGCTGGGAAGGAAAGGTTCTTTTGCAAGACAATGGTGTGGCGCAAGGCTGCATCGTAGATACGCCAGAGGGCAAGTGGTACGGTATCTTCTTCCGTGATAGCGGAGGTGTGGGACGTATCCCTTACATCGTGGATTGCTCTTGGAGCAACGACTGGCCCGTTTTGGGCAAACCATCCGCCACATTCAACATGCCTGCGGCGCAAGAGGATGGTTACGGCATCGTCACCTCCGATGATTTCAACGACAGCAAACTACCATTGGAGTGGCAATGGAACCACAATCCTGACAGCAGGAACTGGCAACTCACCAATGGCGTGCTTCGCTTGAGGAATAGCCGCACCGACAAGGATGTGGTCAGCACCAAGAATACCCTTACCCAAAGATCGTTCGGACCTACCAGTACAGGTTGGACCAAGTTGAGCACCAAGGGTATGAAAGATGGTGATTACGCAGGTTTGGTAGCGCTTCAAGAGTACTACGGATTTGTTGGCGTGAGATATGAGAACGGCAACAAGACGGTTGTCATGTCCAACAAGGGAACCATCATCGAGAGCGCCGCTTTGAATCAAGAGGATGTCTATTTGAGAATCGATATGAACGTCCAAAACCAAGCGGACAAGGCAACCTTCTACTACAGTACCGATGGAAGCAACTGGAGAAAGATCGGTAACGAGGTGAAGATGAGATATGAGTTGTCGCACTTCATGGGCTACCGCTACGGACTATTCTCTTTCGGAACCAAAAGCACCGATGGATACGCTGATTTTGACTTCTTCAAGATTGGTAAAAACGTCAATTCGCCTATCTACTTAGAGAAGGGCGCAAAGAAAACCGAGACCATCCTTTTGGCGGAGAGCATAAATGTCACAATCCTAGAGAAATCGACAGTAGGCGTTACAGACCTCTCTTCTGACAATGTGATGATCTATCCGAACCCAGCCACCCAATATGTGAAGGTGACAGGTGCGGAGAAGCTTATCGGGCTGGAGCTCTACAACCTCAACGGCGCTTTGGTCGCTACTTCCAACAGCGACGAGATGGATTTGCCAAGCGGAAAGGCAGGCGACTACCTTCTCAGAGTCATTACCGCCGATGGCACAATGACACAAAAGATCATTGTCAAATAAGATTCTTATTAGTTCAGTACAATAAAACCCCACTACCTGTTTTACAGCGTGTCATTCCAATTCTGGAGTGGCACGTTTTTTTTTAGACTTATTGTCAGTAACAATATTTTGCGTACATTTGCCACATATAACACAAATCTATTGAACTGTTTGCATAAAATGAAAAAAGAGAACACCCAAGTGATTTTCAACAATCACATCGATTCTCTTGCTGAAAAAATTGAGAATTTGATTCTTGAATCAAGACAAAAAGTTGTTTCCGCCGTTAACATCACAATGGTATATACATATTACGAAATCGGAAGACACATTGTAGAGGATGAACAAGAAGGTGAAATCCGAGCAGAATATGGGAAGGCTGTCTTGAAAGGTCTAGCCTCTCGTCTAACAAAAAGATTTGGCAAAGGATATTCGACAACAAATTTGAAGCAAATGAGGCAACTGTTTTTGTCTTACGCAAAAAGTCAGACAATGTCTGACCTTTTACAAAACGGCAACAATCAAACAATTGAAGAAATTCCCTCCTTCACACTTTCCTGGTCACACTACCTCAAATTGATGCGTATCTCAAATCCCGAAGAAAGACGATTTTATGAGATCGAAGCGACAAACAACAAATGGAGTCTTAAAGAACTCGAACGACAATACAACTCGTCTCTTTACGAACGTCTAGCTTTAAGCCGCAACAAAGAAGATATATTAAAATTATCTCAACAAGGTCAACTGATAGAAAAGCCACAGGATTTATTAAAAGATCCATATATTTTGGAATTTACAGGATTACCTGAAATTCCATCATATACCGAAAAGAAATTAGAGAAAAGACTCATTGACAACCTACAATCATTCCTCCTTGAATTAGGGAAAGGATTCACCTTTGTAGGGAGACAAGTCCGATTGTCATTTAGTGAAGAACACTATTATATTGACTTAGTATTTTACAATCGTCTGCTTAGATCATTTGTACTAATTGATTTAAAGAGGGGCAAACTTAAACACCAAGATATTGGACAGATGCAAATGTACGTGAATTATTATGACAGAGAAGTAAAAATGGATGACGAAAATCCCACAATAGGATTACTACTTTGTGCAGATAAAGAAAATTCAGTCATAGAATATACGCTGCCTCAAAACAACAATCAAATCTTTGCCGCAAAATATGAAACCGTTTTGCCTAGCAAAGAGGAATTAAAAAATTTAATCGAATGACAAAATTGCGAACAGCGTGTCATTCCTTTCTGGGATGGCACGTTTTTTTATGGTCAATTTCTATCGACGAAGCATGCCAGCAAATTACCAATCTAATTATCAGTTATTTAATCACAATAATAGGATTAATTCATCATCTTTAACAAGCGGATCATAATCGGATTTTGCTACTATATGATTATAATTTACCAAAGAAATAGCACAACTTGGAATACATTTGCGATGTGGATTTCTAGAGAGAAAAACAACATTATTACAATTCAATCATTAGTTTCTCATTTAAAATTATTACCATGAAACGTGTTTTATTACTTGCATTGAGTTTTTGTAGTTTGAGTGCGTTCGCCCAATGGGGAGATTGGGGTGGCGGCGGATTTGGCGGCTGGGGAGGCGGCGGCGGATTCGGCGGCGGAGGTGGAGACATCTTCGGCGGCGAAGGAAGCGGCAACTCCGGTAACATCGGGGACTACCAATCCAAGAAAGATATCGACTATGTAGGCGACAACCACATCGGTCATAAATTGGACATCTATTTCCCAAAAGACAACAACGAGAAGCACAATGTGATTATCCACATTTATGGTAGCGCATGGGGAAGCAACAACTCCAAAGGTTCCGCAGACTTAGGAACCGTCGGTGTAGCGGCGCTTCAAGCAGGTTACATCTTTGTCGCTCCTAACCACAGAACATACAACGATGCGCAATACCCTGCGCAAATCCAGGATATCAAGGCGGTGGTACGTTACTTGAGAGGTAATGCGCAAGAATTGGGCATCGACACCTCATTCATCGCCATCTCCGGCTTCTCATCCGGTGGACACTTGGCATCTTTGATGGGAACCACCCGCAATGTAAAGGGTAATTATACGGTAGGTTCAGCCACCATGGATATGGAAGGTACTTTGGGAAAATACACCAACGAGAGCAGCTGGGTAGATGCTGTATGCGACTGGTCGGGTCCAGTGGATTGCCGTTACAAGAATTGCGGTAACCCTATCCCAATGGCGCCTGAGAACGATATGGTGGGCGGTTGTAACGACCAACAATGCCCTGACAAGCACGCTTTGCTGGGCGCCAACACCTTTATCGACGCAACCGACGCACCTACCATGGTATGTCATGGATCTACCGACAACATCGTTCCTCAATGCGAGGGCAAGATGTTCTTCGACAATTTGCAAAAGGCTGGCGTGGAGTGTGTGTACTACCCTCACGGAGGCGGCCACGGCGTAGCTGGCGAATATACCGACGAGATGATCGACTTCTTCAAGGGCGTCAGAGAGAAGAAGGCTGCCGCTCAGGTGGTTGATCCTACCATTGTGGAGGCGGTCAACGCAATCACGCAAAGCATTTGTGTCAACAACGAGACGCTCTATCTCTGCGACAGCGAGGCTGAGCCTTGCGCATTCACCCTTTCCGACATCTCAGGAAAGATCTTGATGCAAGGTCAATTGGACGCCGAGGGAGTAAGCATCTCCGAATTGAACAAAGGAGCATACATCGTACGTACAAACAATGGTTCATCAATAAAATTCATCAAATAAGGGTTTTCTAATCTTATTTGCTTATAGTGGTGGCAGAGGCGCGGAGTGATTTCGCGCCTCTGTTTTTTATTCAGTGCACATAAAATCACCCGATAAGATATTATGGATTAGGTAAATTCACTATATTTACAATTGCAAGAGGGAGTAACGCATGAAACGAGTATTGCTTTTCATCATACTATTATCGACAACGCTCCTCGGATTCGCGATATCCGATGGAGAGAAGGAGTATGCCCGTTTCGAACACTTCACCACACGGGAGGGGCTCTCCTCCAACCGCGTATTCTCCCTGACGCAAGACTCTACTGGATTCGTCTGGGTAGCCACCGACTTCGGTATAGACCGTTTTGACGGCATCCATTTCAAACATCATCAAAAGAGGGACTACCCCAAGATGCACCGCAACGACATCATGTATGTCAACCACATCGGGGGCGATAGAATCGTCGCAGGCGGATTTAGCGGCGTCTTCATCGAATATGACAAGCAAAAGGACGATTTCATCGACAGAATGCCCGATGAATTGGATAGCACTGGATACACCCAGATCAGGGGCGTCTATACCTCCTCCCAAGGGGAACGGTACCTACTGACCAATGGTGGCATCTACCATTACAACCCATCATCCGACCATTACGACTCCCGCTTCGCGGCCTTCGATTCGCTCAAGATTGATTTCATCAACGCCCTCTATGTCGACAACAGAGAGCGTTTCTGGATAGGATCCATCAACCGTCTCTACGTCGTGGACGCGCAAGGCAATCGGCGCAAGGTGTTCAGCGAGGAGGATCGTTGCGGCTACGTCACAACCCTCACCCCCATCGCACCAGACAAAGTGGTGGTCACCTTCCTCAACAATGAACTTTGGATAATGAAGACAGATGGTGAAGTGCCTACGATCATCCAAAGGGTAACCCTTCCCTTCCACAGCGTCATGCGGATGACGCAGACCGACGACGGACGTTACTGGTTCGCCACCGACGGAGAGGGACTATGGTTTACGGACGATGCGATATCCCCCGACGCGCGGTTTAAGAACCTGGTTCCTTACGGAGATCTGCAGAATGAGATGAAGAAAATCTATGGGCTGGCGAAGGGAAACAACGGAGAAATCTGGTTCGGAACGCAGAATTCGGGCATCTGGGCCTACAACCGTAAACACAACGACTGTGTCACCTTCTCTGGAGACATCGGACTTCCTATCGAGGTATGCTCCTCTTTCCAAGAGGGTGAGGATGGCACCATCTATGTCGGAACAGACGGAAGCGGCGTTTACGCCATCTCCCCAGATAGGGAGAGCATCCGCCACTACAACCTTCCGAACAACAATGTTACCGGACTTTTATTCACCGATGGGCGCCTCCGAATCGCCACGTGGGGAGCCGGGCTCCTGGAACTCAATCCGCAGACCGGGGAGACCTCTTCTATCAGTATGGAGGGCATCTCCCATCCCGTGAAGATGTTTTTCAGCGTAGGCAAAAACAAAGAGATAGAATGGGCCTGCTCGGCGAACGACGACCTCTATGTGAAACATGAGCAATGGAGCAAAATCACCCTGCAAGACGACTCTCTCCCCCAACTTGTCAGCAAATGGATCGCCAAGGTGATTCCAGGCGAGAAGAATAGCCTTTGGGTACTATCCACCAATATGCTATGGATGGTAAGGGAGGGAAAAACCAAGGCGGTATGCCCCGACCTCTTCTTCAACAAATCCCACGATCCTTTCGTCATCTTCGACGCGGAGTGCGACGAAGAGGGCAACCTCTACGCGACCAGCAACCATGGCATCTTCCGTTACAGCAAAGATGGGAAGCGGGTGGAAAAATTAGACTTCCTTCCTCCCTACTTCTACCGCATCATCAGGCGGGATGAAAGAGGCGAATTTTGGGCAGCCTCCTTCGACGGCATCATCCACTTCGACTACGACAAAAAGTGCTACGCACACCTTCCGGGGGATTACGACGACATCTCCAAATCCTTCTTCTACATCAAAGCGGGTTACCGCGACTCGAAGGGAAGAATCTATTTCGGAACCAACGGCGGATTCTACACCTTTGACCCCGCGCACGTCACCCCCGACATGTCCATCTCCCACATGGCCTTTTCGGATCTGCACATCAGCCGAAAGAAGATTGAGCCCTACACCTCCGTATTGACGGACGGACATATCTCCCAACTATCCAGCATCACGCTCAAACACGGAATGACCGACATCACAGTGGGCGTGGATGTGATCGACCACGCCAAATTCAACAAGGCAAAGATCCGTTACCGTCTGCATGGCATGCAGGAGGATTGGATCGACATAGGAGAAAACAGAAGCATCAATTTCAACCACATCCCTTCGGGCAACTACACCCTGGAGGTGGAGGCCTTCCGCCCCCACTTGGACAATCCTACCCAAAAGATTTCCCTACGCATATCCGTCCTGCCGCCATGGTGGGCCACTTGGTGGTTCATATCACTCACCATACTGCTCCTCTTGGCCATTGCCGCTTGGCTTATACGCAGAAGGCTGCAAAAGATGGAGAGAGCGCAGATTATGCTGCAAAAAAAGGTGGAGGAGCGCACCTCGGAACTCAAAGAGGCGCTAATGGATAAGGACAAACTCATCTCCGTCATCGCCCATGACCTCAAAAATCCGATGTTCGCCATCGTTGGCGCGCTGGAGAGTTGGAAGAGTCGAGGCAGAGAGATGAAGGAAGAGGAGAGAGAGCAATTGGTGGAGGATACCTACAACTCCTCCGTCACCCTACAAAAGGAGATGCTGAAACTATTGGATTGGGCGAAATCGAAGCGCGACGACATCATCTGCCACCCCAACGACATCGACCTGAAATATGTGGTGAACAACGTCGTATTGCTATTGAAGGGAATGATGGAAGACAAGAAGATCACCCTGACGCAAAGCCATACATCCTCTCATTACCTCTTCGCCGACGCCAGAATGGTGGGCACCGTAGTACGTAACCTATTGAGCAATGCCATCAAATTCACCCCTAAGAATGGACAAATTACCATCCGTTCATGGCAAGAAGGCGAGAAGATTCTCTTAGAGATAAAGGATTCCGGAGTGGGCATGGCGGCCTCACAGATCGAAAGCCTCAACGCCTCGTCCGAGACGGTTGTCTCTACCGCAGGAACGGAGAATGAGAAGGGAACCGGATTGGGCTTCCGCATCTGTCAAGACTACGTCCGACGGAACAACGGAACCATCCAGCTCAGCAGTGAGTTAGGCAAAGGCACCACGATCCTCATCTCGCTCCCCGCCTCCACCAAGGAGAGAAGCGAAAGCGAGATCCAACGGACGGAGGCGCCTCAACCCGTCATCGACAGAAGTCTCTTGGAGGGCAATACCATCCTTGTCGTGGACGACGATCCGCTTATCTGCAACAACATCAAAAACATCCTATCCGAGTATGTGCAGACATTGGTGGCCAAGGATGGTCAAGAGGGCGCGGAGTTGGCAGAGAAGAGCCAACCAGACCTGATTCTCAGCGATGTCGACATGCCTACCCTAAACGGCATCGAAATGAGCCGAAAACTTGCGGATTCCCCAAACACGAAGCACATCCCTATCCTCTTCATCTCCGCCAACAACGAAGAGAGCGACCGACTCACCGGGCTGCTCAGCGGCGCCATCGACTACATCGCCAAACCTTTCAGTCAATCGGAGTTACTCTTGAAGATTTACAATCTATTAAACATCCGGAAGGAGCAACAGAAACGACTGCTCGCAGATATGATGATCAAGGGAGAGCGGAGAGAACAGGAGAGCGAACAAGAGGAGAAGATCAATCCATTCCTCAAAACCTTCCTAGAGGTCGTGGAGGAGAAGCACGTGGAGAGCCAGACCACTATTGAGGATTTGGCCCAAGCCATGGCGGTGAGCCAACCTACCCTCAACCGAAAGATCCGTTCCCTAACGGGGAAGACACCATTGGAGGTGCTCAACGAGTACCGCCTCAACCACGCATTACGCCTGCTTCAGGACAGTAGTTCAGACGACAATGTAGCGGATGTGGCCTATAGTGTGGGATTCAATGATCCATCCTACTTCACCAAAAAATTCCGTGATTTCTTCGGCTATCTACCATCACAGGCGCAGAACAAATAGGAACAAACTGCCGTTTTCACTTGCTATTTGTCTACATTCTTTTTACATTCGCAAATACAGTGTTGGGGAAATTCCCCGATCAGGGAAAGGTTTTGATTCTATATAATTATTTGAGTATGAGGTTTTATTCTATTTTAGCCCTAATCTATTTATTGGTTGCATGTTGCTCGTGTGAAGGGATTACGAATAGTAACGCAATGTCAACATCCTCAATCATCCTACAATCTGATTCAAGTTTGTCTAACGTGAACCATGCTCCGCTTCCCTTTATATCAGTAAAAAGTGAGTCAGAGGAGGAAAAACGCAGCGTGCGAATGACGGAATTGATGGTTACGGCGGAGGTGAATGGAAGAATCGTCACCACAACCTATGATATGATCTTCGAAAGTAATAGCAGTCGCACATTGGAGGGGGAACTGGAATTTCCTTTGGGTGACGGACAGACGGTTTCCGGCTATGCCCTGGATGTGGATGGCAAGATGCGCGAGGGCGTGGTAGTGGATAAGGCCAAGGCTCGTAAAACATTTGAGAACATCGTACGTCGTGGTATTGATCCAGGACTCGTGGAAAAGACAAAGGGCAATAACTTTAAAACACGTGTCTATCCGTTGACAAAGGGGCATCCAAGACATGTGCGCATAACATATAACCAAGAGATTAGAGTATCAGAAGGCAAACAAACCTATTCATTGCCATTCTACTCCAACGAACTACTAGATAAATTTTCTTTGAATGTAAAGGTGTTGAAGCAAAAGGCTCAACCTATTGTGAAATCATCTTTCCATAATTTCAAGACAAGCGATGCCAATGCGTATGACCTCATCTCTTTGGAAGAGGAGAAAGTGGTACTGAAGGATTTCCTATCCATTGAGGTACCCATTCAGGAAGAAAATAGTCTTTTGACTACCAATGACAAGGAGTATCTATATTTTTATCTGACACCTAATCTTTCCTATGAAAAGGGTTCAAAAAATAAGCCGAAGAGTATTGCTGTTGTCTTTGACGCATCTGGTTCTGCGGAAAATAGAAACATAGAGAGGGAGCTCTCCTTGCTTCAAAACTATATGAAGATGGCGGATGGTGCGGATATCCGATTGGTGATTTTCAATAATAAAATAGAACTGGATCAAAAGCTGCCGCATGCTGATTATGCTGAGGTGGAAAAACTTATTAAGAAATATCCGTTGGATGGTGGCACGCAGATGGGGCTTCTGGATTTCTCTTCATATAGGGAAGATGAAATCCTACTCTTTTCTGATGGTCTCTCCAATTTTGGAGCGAAAGAGGCCTCTGTTCCAACCATCCCTTTGTATGCCATCAATTCAAGTGTGGTGGCGGACTATGCCAATTTACGGAGATTGACAGGTGCGCAGGGTGATTATCTAAACCTGAATGAGATGACGGATATGGAGGTCTTGGAACATCTCTCTTCCCGTTACCCTCGATTGCTGAGCGTGGAGTGCAAAAATGCGGAGACGAACGATGTCTTCCCACAAAGTGGAGCGATTGTTGACGAGAACTTTTCCCTATGCGGTAAAATGGCCGCTGGCAAATCAAATATAACCTTAAATGTTTTAAAACCCAATGGCGAAAAGGAAGTCTATACATACGAGGTGAAATCCGATGGAACCAACACCCCTGAATTGGATAAGATCTGGGCACAGAAAAAACTAGCATCGTTAGAGTTAAATACAAAAGTCAATCAGGAGGAGATCAAAAAACTCGCGCTGAAGTATGGCTTGGTGAGCGACTACACCTCATTGATCGTACTGGAGAATGTTCAGGATTATATCACTTACGAAATTGAGCCGCCAGCAGAACTGCGTGAAGAGTATGAACAACTGCTGCATCGCCCACAGACAGAACCGATTGCTGTCGTTTTGAATGAGGAAGATGAGGAGATGATGGAAGAGTCGCCTGAATTGCCAGCACCGCCAGCCCCTGTTCGTATGGTGGTGTCAAATGAGGAAGCTCATGAGATGTCAGTGGCCGAAGACAGTAGAAATATTATGATACGTGGTGATATCCTTGCTGTTGAGGATGATGTGATTTCCGTTGCCGAAGAAAGAGCCGATGACAACGGGGATGAGCAGATGATTTTCACTAGAGTGGAAAAGAGGGCCGAGTTCCCTGGAGGAATGAGCGCACTTAGAAATTATCTGGAAACACACATTCGATACCCACAATCGGCTTTGGAAATTTCTCTACAAGGTCGTGTCATCGTTCGTTTCTGTGTGGAGGAAGATGGCCGTGTTACCCATGCGGAGGTGGTTCGTGGTGTTGATCCTTTGCTGGACGAGGAGGCGCTCCGTGTGGTGCGTGGTATGCCGAATTGGATTCCTGCTGAGAATGGAGGAAAAGTTGTTCGCTCTTGGTTTAATCTTCCTGTCTTATTCCGACTAACGGGTAACGATTCCTCCGAATCGGGAACAAACATGACATCCAATAGTGTCAATGAGTCGAGACCGACTATACCTGCGACTCAAATAAAAGGGAGAAACGTATTCCGTTTGCCAACAAGCCATTTTACGGATGCAAGAAAGAACGCCCCTGAGTATTTGAAGGAGATAAAGAGTGTCTCTAAGGAGAAGGCATACGCCAAATACTTGCAGATGAAGAAAGAGCACAAAGAGGTGATCTTCTTCTTGGATATGGCCGATTACTTCAGATCGATAGGCGAAAAGGAGATTGCGTTGCGCATTCTTTCTAACATTGCCGAACTGAAATTAGAGGATTCTGAGGTGATACGTTCCTTGGGTGGGAAACTGATGGAGTACGGTGAGTATGAATTGGCCGTTGAAACCTATAAGGATGTAGTGAACATGCGCGAAGAGGAGCCTCAAAGCTACCGTGACTTGGCTTTGGCATACGAGGCAGTGGGCAATTACGAGGAGGCCTATTCTTTGATGGACACGGTAACGAATGGTAAGTGGGATCGTTTTAGCGAAATAAAAGAGGTGTCGGCCGATGAATTGACGGAGTTGGCTTTGCTGCATCCGAACTCACACTCTTCAAAGAAGTTGAAAAACGATAATGATTTCGGCTATGACCTGCGTGTTGTGATCTCTTGGAACACAGACAATTGTGACATGGACTTGTGGGTGGTGGACCCAACCGATGATGCTTGTGGATACAAAAACCACAACACAAATATTGGTGGACACATTACGCATGATTTCACAAGAGGATACGGACCGGAAGCATTCACGTTGAAGAAGGCTATACCAGGCACTTACAAAATCTATGTGAACTACTATGGCACCACCAGCCAACGGATGTTGCAGCCTGTCATTGTACGTGTCACCACCTACCGCGACTACGGACGTAAGAACCAGACGTGCACGGAGAAGATGGTGATGCTGGATGCCATCAAGGGCTGGATTGAACTAGATAGTGTTGAGGTAAAGTAAAAAGATGTTCGAAACGAAAGGATGTAGAACAAAAAAAAGGCGCCGGATCACCGACGCCTTACATAAACCATTAGTTATGTTTAGGTTAATCTTATACTTTTAGGCTTTGTCTGCAAGGTAGTTGTACAAGTCACCGAATGTTTGGATGGAAGACATCTCAGATCCTTGGATCTTCACGCTGAATTCCTCCTCAATCAAAGCGACCAAGTCAACTAGACTCAAGCTATCCAAATTCAAAGTCTCCTTAATGCTCTTGTCAGCAGCGATATCAGAAACCTCTACCTCGAACTCATCGGCCAAAACCGTATTCACTTTTTCAATTAATTCGTTCTTATCCATTCTTCTTATGTAAATTAATTAAACTTCTAAATTAGACACTGCAAATTTCTCCTTAAAATCCGAAAAAACAAAGCCACATTATTCATTGTTTATGACACATATTTCAATTTTTACACCCCAAAAGTGAAAAAATTGACTATTTTTGCGTCATATCTAGGAGATTTACCCAATGAAACAAGAAAATTTGAACATTATCACGATCCAAGATTTCAAGAAGATCCCCACTCTATCATTTTTGGATGAGGATGTGATGGTGGTGAACAACAGCGACATATACCATATTCCGCAACCCTCTTACCCGGTGCGTCTGAAGAACTTTGTCGTGGCGTTCTGCATCTCTGGCACAGCGCGGATCACCATCAACACGATCAGCTACGACATTTCGGCCAACAATGTGATGTTGCTGCCGCCGGAATGCGTCTTGAACATCAACGAAATGGATGAGCCCAAGGCCACCTTCCTCGTATTCTCCCAAAGCTACGGCAAAGAGGTGACCTCCCTTTGTCCTTCAATCTGGAGTTCGTTGGAGATGATGATGCGATCCGTCAACCACAAGGTGACCGAAAAGGAGGGATTGATGATCCTCTCCTACATCAAACGACTCTCCGACTACTGCAACGACACCAGCAACAAATTCCGCAGGGAGATCATCAAGATGCAGATCGTATCCTTCCTCCATGACCTCTGCAACGCCTGCGTCAAGGAGGATTCGCCCGAATCCTACCTCTCCAGGGAGATGCAAATTTTCCAGAACTTCTTCCAACTCGCCAGCCAACACTTCAAAGAGGAGCATTCTGTCGCCTTTTACGCCGACAAACTTTGCATCTCACCCAAATACCTATCTATGGCGGTGAAACAGGCGGTCGATAAAACCCCAAGTGAGACCATCCAAGGATTTCTGATCCAAGAGGCGAAGGTGCTACTCAAAAACACCAACATGACCATTAAGCAGATCTCCAACGAGCTCAATTTCCAAAACCCATCCTTTTTCTGCCGCTATTTCAGAAAATACGTGGGCGTCTCACCCATTGAATACCGAACAAAATCAGTTTAAACCCTAAAATATAATAACGAAACATACGACAATGAAAAAGATACTTTTCTCCCTTCTTCTATTGCTCACAGGACACCTCTTCGCCTCCGCCCAAATCTGGAAACAAGAGGTAAAATACAACGATCCGCAAGAGCCTAAAAGCATCGGCATCGTGATGTACTCCAACGACCCTGAGACGGTATTCAACGCCTTCCGGTTCGCCAACTACGCGCAGGAGTGGGACAACAAAGTGGAGATCTTCCTCTTAGGCAAAGGCGTAGAGACCGAGAAGCTCATGGAGGAGAACAAGGATGTGAAGGAGCAAGTGGACAAATTCATCGACCAAGGGGGCGTCATCATGGGCTGCAAGACCTGCCTTCAGAGCAGGGAAAAATCGGAATCGAAGATTTGCAGGGTCACCTGCATCGAGGATCTATACAATGTGGTGAAGAAGAATCAGATTGTGTTGACGTTTTAGGAGGGCGTTATTCGCCTGACACCCCACCACCCCGCACGGGTCGCTTCGCTTCTCTCGTACGGGGGATTGAGGTGTTGGGTTACCATACGACTCATTGTTCATTGACTATTTCACTCACAATCTTAGTCATTTCCTTATTGTTAATTTGCGTTTGAAAATTAACTTCGTAACCATCTAGTTTTAGTTGCTCAAAAAATTTCTTGGCACAATCAATTCTAACTTGTTCTGTCGGACGAAGTGATGATTTACCCTCAACACCTTTTGTTTCAACCACTACATTTAACTCTTTTGTTCCATCTTTTTTCTTTACAACATACATAAAGTCAGGACTGTAATTATCTATTACAGTCGGAATAGCGATGCTTCGACGAGGGATTTTCCCAAAAACAATCACATCCTCAACATCAGAAAGAATATTTTTCTTCTCCAAATCAGAATCAAAAGCAATCTTATCGTACAAATATTTGTTTGATGGCACGCCATCTACTAGGGAAACACCAACTATTCCTTGCGCCACATTGTCTTTTAGAGAACCATCAACATTTGTGAGGGAGGTTTCTAGTGACTGATAATCAGCTTGTTTGTAATTCAACATCCCTTTTATATTCACTACTTTCCAGTCATTGAACTGATTAATAAAATTAGTCATGGAACTCTCGTTGATATAGCTATCTGTGAATGGTGGGAAAGTACGAAAATACTCTTTCACCTTTTCATGTACCAATTGGATTGGCAACGAAGTACTCTTATTGATTCGTTTCAAGAATTCATTATACGGGATATGCTTACCCGACAATTGATACTCTTTTCCCGCATCGTTTAATACAATTGCAGACTCCTCGGATGTGCCAACCTTGGTTCGCTGGCTGCTTATTACAACAAAATCAAATACGCCTTTCTCCAAATGAAACTCATCCATAATCTTCTGATTCAATTCATTCTCAAAGAAAATGACATATTTCTGATTGATTTTTTGCCATAGGTCTTTCAACTCATCGTATTGGGCCTTACGGATTGCAACCGTCGGAACAGCTTGTTTATTGCGGTTTCGAACCTTAGTACCATTAACGCCACCCGTTGGTTTGAACTCTGGATAGTCATTGTAGAAGTCAGTGATTTTTAATTCGTTTATTTTCTTTGCTGAATCAACATATTGTTTGATAAGAAGTTCTGCGAATAGAATGTTTTTATCCATCGAACGCTTCTGAGCGGTCTCTTCCAACTGCTCTTCTGTGATAACTAAGACATTGTTAGAAGACGAATTATCTGCGTTTATCTCAGCCACCAATTTTTCCGCAAAAGAGGCTTCTGTAAAATCAACTATATAATTCAGCCAGAACTCCTCATTCAATCGATTACCATATTCATCTACCGGAAGACGAAGTCCACGGCCCACTTCCTGAATTTTGCTTATTTCGCTACCACTTGAACGAAGTTTGACAATGGTAAAGACATTGGGATTGTCCCAGCCCTCTTTCAGTGTCCATTTGGAGAAAAGGAAACGACGCAAATTCCACGAACCATCCTGATTCTTAAAGGATAAAAGTCCTTTTTTATTTCGTAGAATATCATCTACCTCTTTCGCCACTGCTTCGTCACTATCGCTATTGTCTTGGGCAAAATATCCTGCGGAACAGCCATTTAGGTTTTGTTGACTGCACTTTAAAAAGTCAATGTATTCATCACTGTTTTGTTTTTGCAACTCTATATCTATTTGAGCTTTAAGCAACTCATTGAATTTTTCTCTCAGCCACGCACCGTTACCATCTTTATCTCCACGAAATGACACGATGTCATCTATGAAGAACAACGCTAATGTCTTAATCTTATTAGATCTATTGAAATTTTGTCGTTCTTGTTCAAAGTGTCTTTCTATAGCCAATTTCATCATTGCCTCTTGATAAGATGGCGACAATGCGGACACCTCAAACTCTTCGCCTTTCCGTTTGGTTTGTCCATTGCTGAAATCCACAAAATCCTTTCCGATTGCAGTGATTTGCATTCCCATCATTTCTTCAGAAAGAGCAGACAAGGAGTCTCCCTTAACCAATTTGTGGGTCTTTTTCCCGCTGGAGGTTACATGTTCAAATGAAACGCTAGTTTTGTCATCTATAGAAATGATTTTTATTTTTTCATCTTTTTTGTTGCCTGACTCAAAATGCTCCTTAAAGACACCCTTTACCAAGTTTTGATTGAAGGCCTGGCAAGCATTTAAATTATACAACAAGTTCTCATAATCCTTACGAGTCACTTTGTCTTTTCCCTTACCTTCGGTTACTTCTGGGAATGTGGCACCAAAACGAATAATACACTGAGGATTAATCTTATCCCTTACTACTGAATAAGCTTTTTGATCTCTTGAAAAACGATGTGGTTCATCTATGATGACAAACGGACGAGTACCTTTTATCGCTTCGTATGGTTGATAGAATCCCTGCGTAGTTTGGTCGTAATCATTTCTGCCAAGCATTCCGTCTTTTCGGTCGGAAAGCAAGCCCATATTGACTAATAACACATAAATCTTATTGGTATTTTGATGAGACCCACTCACATATTCACGGACCTCTGACGGGAAATAATTCTTTCCTTTTTTCTTCGGTTTAGCAACCAATACGCACAAATCTATTTCTGCATTATAGCCACAAGTATTGCTAAAATGTTTCTTCACATCAGCATCACCCAAAAACGACTTTGCGCCCTCTTTAATTGAGAGCGAAGGCACAGCCACAATAAACTTGTTGATACCATATCGCTTGTGCAACTCGTAGATAGTATGAGTATAAACATAAGTTTTACCTGTACCCGTCTCCATCTTCACATCAAGGTTCAAACAATCGGAACCTACGCTTTGCTTCCTGAATTCTCCAGCCACATTGTACTGACTATCAGACTGCACTGTTCTGAGATTCTCTTTGATTTTCGAATCGGACAAATCGAGCAATGGATTCTCGTATAATTGCGTTGGCTTAGCAAATTGAACATCCTCAAAAACCTTTACGATAGCTTCCACCGCCTTTTGCTGGTGTTCCAAACCACTTTGATATTTAATCTCCATCAGTAGCGAATATCTATGTTAATATTGAGGTTCTTTTTGCTATCCTTTAGTGTTGCAAGGTTCTTCTTCAACATCTCGGTTTGTGTAAATGTGAAGCTATAACCAAACAATACCACATTTTGAGGGTTGAACGCTCCCTCTTGGCCATATTTATCAATCAAAGCCACCATCGCTTTTTCGTCAAAATTTTCACCTTCTACAAAATACAAATGGCTTCCACAATGATAGGCTGTATAGTTGTTCAGTTTAAGTCCTTCCGCTTTAGCACCAAACCCATAACCATCTTTCACGAGCCACGTTTCAAGAATGGTATCTTTGCCCAAAGAGTGTAGAATATCCGCCTCTCCAAACAGTCTCACTTGATCAGTTGGGTCAAATGTCTCCATCTTATCCAATGTGTCTTGAGGAACATCTTGCAGCGTATAGTGCTTGAATCCCCAATCCTTGTTCTGTAACGTGTTCTTCTTGGTTTCAATTTCGTCCTTCAAGTTTTCTATCTCTTGCATCAAAGAATTTTCCTCTTGGAAGATTTTGCCTTGCTTATTCTCCTTAGCTAGTTTTTCCTCCTTGGTTTTGAGCAGAGATACCTTCTTTTTTATTTCTTCTTGAATGACAGTCTTGATTTTGTCGGATGTTCGTTTAATGCGTTCAAAACCTATGTAATCAAGTGTATGTGGATGATTATTCTTTTCAAGAAAATCAACAACTCGCTTTATTTTCTTCTTATCATCTGAACTCGCCTTTTCATACGAATCATCCATATTTTCAGGCAATTGAATAGAAATGAAATTATAAGCCTTATCTCTTTTTTCAATAGACAATTGTATTACGGCACAAGCGGTTGTTCCTGATCCAGAGAAAAAATCGACGATTATCTGTTCTTTGTCATTGTCGCTAGTTGCTATTTCTATCAGTGTTTTTATTACTTCTTCATCCTTTGGGTTGTCAAACACCTTCGAACCTAACAACGACTCCAAACGTTTGGACGCACCTCTTCCATCTTTATAAAATACACTTGCAAAAACATTGTATTCAGTCTCTTTCAAATACCGTTTAATGCATGGAACAGTGTTATGATCAATACCAAATTCAATACGATTCTCGGCTAATAGTTCAGGTAATTTATCTTCGGAAAAACGCCAACCGCCCTCTGGTACTTTACATGGCATATTGGTTTTGGGATGAAAAATATCAAAGCGTCCACCATTCCCAGTTCCTTGAGAAATATTATCAGGATGATATAATCCTAAATCATCTACATGATAATAATGAGATTGTAGTTTAGAAGGATTGTCATCCTTTAGAGAATCATAAAACGCTTTCATTCCTTTCTCTATCTCATTGAAACTATCACCATGTAATTCTTTTAATCTATCATATTCTGCATAAATTGGCTCTAACCCTAGCTTGCGTGTTGACCAATTTCGATTCTCCTCTCGTTTCTTCCTATCTATGTTACTTTGTCGATTGAGGCAGTAGCATAGACAATACTCATGGTTCACGGCAACTTGTGCTGCCATCGATTTTTTTCCTTGTTCCCAAACCAATTGCGCTGTAAGATTCTCCTCACCAAACACACTATCACACAACAATTTAAGATTAGCCTGTTCGTTATCATCAATAGAGATAAATATCACACCATCTTCTGTCAACAAGTCCTTAGCAAGCATCAAGCGTGGTGCCATAAACATCAGCCATGCGGAATGTGAGGCAGAACCACGTTTACAGAGGTCGAGAATGCGTTTCGCCTTCTCTTCGCTAACGCCTAACTTGGTTTCAATTTGTTCAGGGGTGAAGTTAAATTTGTCGTTATAGACAAACCCATCACTTCCTGTATTATACGGAGGATCAATGTAGATACATTTCACCTTGCCACTATATGACTTTAGAAGATGTTTAAGGGCATCAAGATTGTCTCCGCTGATATATATGTTCTGGCTTTCCTTGTTTTCTGGCTTGTTATTATGTTCCAAGTCGGGTTGAATGACAGTTTCTGTCTCGGTGCTAGCAATTAAATTCGCATAGTTCTTGCCCAAGAAATTGAGATCGTAACCCTCTTCGGTCATATCCACCTTATCTTGTAACAAACCCTTAAATTTCTTCAAATCAAACTTACCTTCCTTCGTGAAACATTGAGGAAAGTCGGCGTGCAACTTTTCCATCACACGATCGGAAGGCTGCACATTTTCATTGTGTGCTTTAATGTCCTTTATCATCTTTCTGCGCCATATATATATGCGCCCACTTATCTGTTTCGGAGTTTTACGGACATTCCTTTGGGCAAAAAGAACGTGGACTCAACATTATCCACGTCCTGAGGCCCTGAGATTGCCCGTTACAACAGATAAGTCAAGCCCACGCCATACAGCGCAGGCATTCACTTGACTTATTCGAGTTGTAACATCTGTCTAAAATTTCTCAGGTTTCAGGACAGTTACCGAATAATAAGCAAACGCTTGTTAGTTAATATGTTAGTTCAAAAATATCTTTCTGTTTTATCTATTTCTTTGATTATTTTTCGTTTTATATTGCAAATATAATTTATTAGCATTCAATTCCACTCTTTAATTCAGATTCAAGGACAAAAAAAATCCACCTCCTTTAAGACAGGGTACCCCCGTCTCTACATACCGCCCCTCGTCCGTAGGACGACACCTTCTATAACCCCGTACGAGGGAAGCGAAGCGACCCGTGCGGGGACGACGCAACATGAAATAACCTTGGGATACCGACGCATACCGTCCCTCGTCACACCATCAAGACGGTGCACACACCGTCTCCACACACCGCCCCTCATCCATCACCGCCTCCACGGGATCCTTCCCCTCCCGGGAGAGTTCCTGTAGATGCGAGTGGAGACGTTTCACCATCGGCATAAACAACCAAAGGGAGATAAGGCCTGAAATCACAGCGCATATCAGAGGGATGATCACCGCCAAACTGGCCACCACCATCTCCTTCGTCAAGACGATACCAAACCACTTGGCCAACTGACGCAGAAGGTTCAGCACCACCATTCGAGTCATCAGACGTACCGCAAAGCGTTGTATCACCTGCTTCACCGCCATACCCATCGCCGATTTCGCCAAGCGTACCACTTGATGCTTGCCAATCATCACCACAGAGATAATCAGCAGCATCATAGTCATCGATTTCTCTTCATTTCCCTCTTCTCGCTCAAAAAGGTCACGACAGCCGTAGAGGTAGAGCATCTTTTGCAAGATGATAAAGACAAAGATCTGGAACTGGATAAAATCGACCGCAATCAAGAGCCACATCAACCACCCATCGGGAGGCAATGCGCACAAGATGGAGAGAATGGTCACACACAAGGCATGTTTACGAATCTCCTTGGAAGTCATCTCCTCTATCACCTTCTCCGAAAAGAGGACGGAGGGTTTCTCCGCAATCAGAAGCCGCATCTCCTCTTCGCTCTTCACCTTTGATTTGAAAACACGGCGTAGATAGCGCTCCTTGTCCACCCTGGAGAAGGGCAATTTCAACCCCATACGCAAGACAGAATCCCACGCACCCATGAGTTTCGTATAGGTTTTCAACGCTTTCTCGATCACACTGCAATGTTTTCCGCGAATATAGATGAATCAACCCAATCTCACCACAAAAATCAATCAAAACTATTCGGCTGAGATTTTTTCCGCAAAAAAACGATATATTTGGAAAAATAAAAAAGATGAATTACCTTTGCTTTGTCTGAAATGGGGTACGAAAAAGATTAAGGAGTTCCGGTGCTGATCGGGATTCTTTTATTTTTTGTCTGTCACCATCCACCTTTTCAGTCGAAAATGAGAGTCGAAAATTGATAAATTGAACCTTTAAATAGTTATATCATGGCAGCAGTTTCTTATGTTACCGAAGAAGGATACAACAAGATGATGGACGAGTTGAAACAACTCGAGACTGTTGAACGTCCAAATATCTCCAAACAAATCGCTGAGGCGCGCGACAAGGGTGACCTCTCCGAGAATGCGGAATACGATGCGGCAAAAGAGGCACAAGGTCTTTTGGAGGCGAAGATCTCCCTTCTCAAGGAGAAGATCCTCAACGCCAAGATCATCGACGCTTCAAGATTGAACACCGATGTGATTCAATTGTTGAACAAAGTCCAAATCAAGAACCAAAAGAATGGCGCCACAATGACCTACACTTTGGTGTCTGAGCACGAGGCGAACCTCAAAGAGGGCAAATTGGCGGTCAACACCCCTATCGCACAAGCCTTGCTTGGCAAGAAGGTGGGTGATGTTGTGGAGGTAACCGTTCCTGCGGGAAAGATTCCGTTCGAGGTGGTAAGCATCTCTTTCTAACCTAAAATCATAGAGACAAAATGGCTACGATATTCACCAGAATCATCAAGGGAGAGATCCCATGCTACAAGATCGCTGAAGACGAGAACTACTTCGCCTTCTTGGATATCAACCCTGTACAAAAGGGGCACACACTGGTCATTCCCAAAGAGGAGGGTGACTACATTTTCAGCATGGACGACGAGAAGGTTGCCGGACTGATGGTGTTTGCCAAGAAGGTGGCAAAGGCCATAGAGAAGGCCGTCCCATGCAGCCGCATCTCCGTGGCGGTGCTCGGTTTGGAGGTTCCGCACACCCATGTGCACCTCGTTCCAATCAGCACGGAGAAGGACTTCAACTTCAAGGAGAAGCAACAAGTCTCTCCAGAGGAGATGGAGCAAATCGCCGCTTCTATCAGAGCGAATTTATAATTATGTACCAAACTCCCGACGGGAGTCTAAATAGCAGGCAAGGGTCACATGGAAGATTTTCTTCTGACTATTTCAAATGGCAATACAAAGGTGGAGGCTTCCAGACAGGAGGCTTCCACCTTTATGGTTACATCTCTGAAAGAGTGGGAAAAGAGATCGAATGAAGCAGCCCAAAAGAGCTTGGAAGAGTCTGATTTGGGACTAATCCCGACACCCGACCAGCTCCACCAAAAATTGATGGAGAAAATCAATGCCCGACCACGCCGCATCACCAAGCAATTTTGGCAAGAGGTACCCCGTAAAGAGGGCATCGCCTTGCCCCCTTCCCTCCAACAAGAGGTCTGGTTTGTTCCCCTGATGTTCATTCTCTTCTGGGGATTCGGAATGGTGCTCACCTCCCGCTTCTACTACATCGTGCAAGCAACAAGGGAATTCTTCTACCCCAAAAGCAGAAGCAATGTCTTTTCCGACCGCATCACGGACGAGTTCGGTTTCAAATCGGCGATGACCGTCCTCTCCCTCTGCACCATCACCATCTTCTGCCAGCTGGCGATGACCAACCTTTTCCACCTGAGCGGACACGAGGGGCTTCGCGCCAGCCTTCAAATCTTGCTGATTTTGATCGGATTCGTGAGCTTCAAACTCCTAACGTCGCTCTATCTATGCAACGTATTCTTCGACAGGAGCACCTATAGTACCGTACGCCACTCCTACGCCACACTGGTATTCGCGCTCAACACCATCCTCTTCCCGATTGTCTTAATCGCCTCGTTCACAGCCCCTATGATCGCCAGATACGCATTGATTGCGGGCTGCGGCATCTGCGGCATAGCGATTTTACTATATTTATATAAAATCTTATCCATTTTTTTCAATGGTTTGACATCTATATTCTATTTGATTTTGTACCTTTGCACCCTGGAAATTTTACCTATCGCAGCCCTTGTGGGATTGCTTTTAGGATAGGCAAAAAATTTAACACATAAGGAATAAAAAATGGCAAGAATTAAACGTATCTTGGTTTCCCAACCTAGGCCGACGACAGAAAAGTCGCCTTACTTCGATTTGGAGGCAAAATATAGTGTGAAAATTGACTTCAAACCATTCATCAAGGTGGAACCCATTTTAGCGAAGGAGTTTCGTCAACAGAAGATCGCTATTTTGGACTACACCGCGATCGTATTCACCGCAAAGGCTGCGATCGACCATTTCTTTAGGTTGTGTACCGAGATGAGAGTAAACGTTCCTGAGACCATGAAATATTTTTGCGTTTCAGAATCGGTGGCCCTCTACCTACAGAAGTACATCCAATACCGCAAACGCAAGGTATTCTTCGGAACTTCCAATAAATTGGAGGATTTGATTCCAGTGGTAGCCAAGCACCTTGACGAAAAGTTCTTGGTATCGGTTGCCGACGTTTACGAGGCCAACAAGCAAGTGTCAGAGGACCACAAGGATGATATCATCGCCATGATGGAGAAGGCTGGAGCGAACTGCACCAAAGGTGTCATGTACAAGACCGTCAGCACTGACTTCACCAACGATCCGGACTTCAATTACGACATGTTCGTATTCTTCAGTCCATCAGGTATCACCTCCCTCTACAAGAACTTTCCTAACTTCGAGCAGGGAGATATCTGCATCGGATGTTTCGGTCCGACTGCCGTAAAAGCCGCTAAAGACGCGGGGCTCACCGTCAATGTCGAGGCCCCTACACCAGAAGCGCCATCCATGCCGGCAGCATTGGATCTCTTCTTGAAGGAGTGCAACAAGAAGAAGTAAATTCTGGATTCATCCAGCATACATACCACTAACCGAAGAGCGATGGAACGCAGAAACACATTTGGAAAGGAGGAGCATCTTTGTGGGAAGACCACAGTGGATGAACTTTACAAAGTGGGAGAGAGTTTCTTTCTATACCCGTTCCGAGCAGTCTATCAACAAGTGGAAAAAGAAGCGGTACCCGTCAAATGCCTGGTCAACGCGCCCAAGCGCAAATTCAAGCATGCGGTTGACCGCAACCGATTGAAAAGATTGATGCGCGAGGCATACCGCAAGAACAAACACACGTTGTTTGAGAAGATGATGGCGGAAGAGGCGACTATGCTGATCGCATTCAGCTACATATCAGACAAGATCGAGTCTCAAGCGTTCGTCGAGAAACGGATGATACAGGCTTTGGACCGAATCGCGAAAGGGCAGAAAACAGATGGGAAACGAAAAGAGTGACAAGGAGGTGGGCCAGATCAGAAGAGCGATCAGGACCCTTTTTCTCTTACCAGTCTTCTTCTATCGGAGATGTATCTCCCCGCTATATCCACCCTGCTGCCGATTCACACCCACCTGTTCCGCCTATGCGGTGGAGGCCATCCAAAAGCATGGCGTGTTCAAAGGAGGGTGGCTGACCATAAAAAGGATCTCAAGGTGCCGACCAGGGGGTGGCAGCGGCTACGACCCGGTTCCTTGACAAATAATTGGATATTCTAAGCATAAAGATACGAATCGTTGTATATTTTTAACGGTTCGATTTGTTTTTATACAATAAAACACTTGTTATTCATATTTTTTGCATAATTTTGCACCACCAACGGATAATTATTCCGATAGTTATCCATTACGAATGCAAATAAAGAGGTAGTAAAGTGAAAAACAAGGTTAAAAGATTTGTCGCTATTCAGGAGATTATCTCAACGACAGTGGTAGGAAGCCAAGAGGAACTTTTACAAAAGCTCGCCGAACAAGGCTTCGAATTGACACAAGCCACCTTGTCGCGCGACCTAAAACAACTGAAGGTGTCCAAAACCACCAACTCCAAGGGTGAGTATATTTACCAACTCCCTACGAGAGGAATACAAGAGGAGGAGAAGATTCATGGGGGCGATTTCTCAAGAGGAAACGCGGTGATCTCGACAGAATTCTCCGGCAACATCCTGGTGGTACACACACGTCCCGGCTATGCCAGCAGTCTCGCTTACGAGATCGACGAGGTGGCGAAAGATACCATCATCGGTACCGTTGCGGGTGAGGACACCATTATCGCGGTGATCAAAGAGAGCAAAACCAGGGAAGACGTGAAGTTGGCTTTATCCCCAATCATCCCTTCCTTAAGATAAACAATCCTTCCAGACGAAAGCCAGGGGAGATTAATTAATAAATTACACAATTCAACCGTATTTCAAAAAGAGGAAATGGATCAGGAAATTGAAATCATGGTTGCCGACGAAAGTCATCTCGGATATGTCACAACTATCCTTGATACGATAGAGGCAGCAGCCAAAGTACGTGGAACAGGAATAGCGAAGCGCGACCCCGAGTACGTAAAGCAAAAGATACGTGAAGGGAAAGCGATCATCGCTCTTTGTGGTGATGATTTCGCAGGATTCAGCTACATTGAGACGTGGGAAGACAAGAAATATGTCACCACTTCCGGCCTTATCGTGCCAGAGAAGTACCGTGGCAGAGGCTTGGCACGTCGCATCAAGCACCATACCTTCACATTGGCTCGCCACAGATGGCCAGAGGCTAAGATTTTCAGCCTCACATCCGGTGCGGCTGTTATGAAGCTCAACACCCAATTGGGTTATCTTCCAGTCACATTCGCCGACCTCACAGAAGACGACACATTCTGGAAAGGATGCCAAGGTTGCGTCAATTACGACGTATTACAACGCACCGGCAGACGCTACTGCATCTGCACAGGTATGTTGTTCGATCCACACGAGCCTATGAGCGTGGAAATGGCGGAGAGGGAACTTGCAAAAGATCCAAACATCAAATTGTTTAACTGATTATTTTTTTAGATATGGCTAACAAGAAAGTTGTAGTGGCATTCAGCGGAGGTCTTGATACCTCATTCACTGTAATGTACTTGGCGAAGGAGAAGGGTTACGATGTTTACGCCGCTTGTGCGAACACGGGTGGATTCAGCCCTGAGCAATTAAAGCAAAACGAGGAGAACGCCTACAAGTTGGGCGCTGTGAAATATGTCACCTTGGACGTGACCAAAGAGTATTACGAGAAGAGTTTGAAATACATGGTGTTCGGTAACGTGCTCAGAAACGGTACTTACCCTATCTCCGTATCTTCAGAGCGTATCTTCCAAGGTATGGCGATCGCCCGTTACGCCAACGAGATCGGCGCAGACGCTATCGCACACGGTTCAACAGGCGCAGGAAACGACCAAGTGCGTTTCGATATGACCTTCTTGGTAATGGCACCAGGCGTGGAGATCATCACCTTGACCCGCGACATGGCGCTTACCCGCCAATACGAGATCGACTACCTAAACGAGCACGGATTCTCAGCAGACTGGACCAAGTTGAAGTACTCTTACAACGTAGGTATCTGGGGAACCTCTATCTGCGGTGGAGAGATCCTCGACTCACGCGAGGGATTGCCAGAGAGCGCCTACTTGAAGCAAGTCAAGAAGAACGGAAGCGAGATCTTGACACTCGGATTCGAAAAGGGTGAGATCTGCTCCGTAAACGGAAAGAAATATGACGACAAGATCGCTTGCATCCAAGCCATCGAGGAGATCGGTGCCGCTTACGGTATCGGCCGTGACATGCACGTGGGTGACACCATCATCGGTATCAAGGGTCGTGTAGGTTTCGAGGCAGCAGCTCCAATGTTGATCATCGGCGCTCACAAGTTCTTGGAGAAATACACCCTTTCTAAGTGGCAACAATATTGGAAAGACCAAGTGGCTAACTGGTACGGAATGTTCCTTCACGAGTCACAATACCTTGAGCCAGTGATGAGAGACATCGAGGCGATGTTGTCAGAGTCTCAACGCAATGTGAACGGTGAGGTGAAGTTGGAGCTTCGTCCTCTCTCATACTCAACTGTTGGTGTTGATTCTAAGGACGACTTGGTGAAGACTAAGTTCGGCGAGTACGGCGAGATGAACAAGGGATGGACTTCAGAGGAGGCTAAGGGCTTCATCAAGGTCACTTCTACTCCACTCCGCGTTTACTACGCTAACCACAAGGACGAGGGCAAGGATATCTAATCAACCAACTCGACAAATAGCAAAATAGGCTGTCCAATGGGCAGCCTATTTCTTTTTATGTTAAGTTCTTAAATCGAGCCTTCTCTCAATGTTTCGACTCTGAAAAAAGCCCCCAAACAATGACGAATAAGATAAAACAGCCTAGATTTAAGAGAATATATCCGCCGGCACTTAGTCCCCACGGAATATCATCCTTTGCAATATAATAGATCACCTTGACGATATCCAGGAAGAATACTAACGAATATACGCCACAGCCGCTTTCTCCACTCACTCTTCTTTCCGTCCTCTTTGGGAGATCCGCATCGGTGCTCACACCCTTGTCCATATTCTTCATATCTTCTCTCTCGTCCTCTCTCTCTTCCATACGCAATCCTCCTTGCTATTACCTTACCCAATTATTATTGATCTAACTCTTATTTATTCTTCACGGTTTTACTACCTCGCGCCCTCATACAGACGCTGAGTTTTACGCTCTTGAATGGAACTAACCTCCCGAATCACCTCCTTGACCACACGTCCGACAGGGAATTCCTCCAAGAGTAGGTCCAGCATAGCGTTCGCCATCTCTTTCTGATGAGAAACAAGTTTTCCGCATCGACACCAATTCGCGAAGTGTTCACAATTGTTGCTGACCAAGTTATAGGTTCCTCTCTTGCTGCCAACGGAAGAGATCGCTCTTTGGACAATCACCTCCGGCGGGAATGTAGCCTCCTCCTTCGTATCCAAACTTACCGCATCCCCCTTGGCAAAAGCCTTAAATGAAGTGATGAGGATATCGGCGGTGGCGGCATTCAATTCACCCCCTTTCTTGGAAGAAAAATGGACTACCTTACCACCTCCGACATAAACACCGTAGTGGAAATAGAGGCCGCGGCGGGCCCGCAAAACTGAACCTGGAAGGAATTTGCCATTTGCCATATCACAACGTAGATTTTACAACAATATCTTTACAACGCAAATGTAATGCGCCACGCAGAAGAACGGAGAGAAATTTCAAGAAAAGATAAAGGAACAATCACCTATGTGAACCATTTTGTAACACCGTACCAAACGCCATACATACCGTACCGAATCAAAAGTCTATTGACTAACCTCCACACACGCCACCACCCCGCTCCGCAATATATCATCAATCCGATAGTAACTGAAACCACTCCGCAAAGGATAGGCCGGCACCAAGGAGGAATCCCCCGCAGAGCGGTTGATGCAGGTGGCTACCAGCTCTGTACAGTAGAGGGCAGTATCAGAGGAGAGGTCGAAAGAGAGGTCGAAAGGGGTATGTGCCGCATAATAGGAGCAAGCGAAGGAATCGATGCGCCAGCGTAGAGAGTCTGATACGACACGAAAAAACTGATGGTCCAAGGAATGGTCTAGGAAATCCCGCAACGGATCCATCCTTACGCTTCCGACACCAGTCAACTCACTTGCCTCCGCATGGACCACGAATAGAAGCGAATCTTCGCGATGAAGCACCCCAATATGGGAGAATCGTTCATCCCCACCCGAATAGCGTCTGAAAACGTCTGAAAAGAAGCCATCGCCCAAGCGGCAGACCAAGTCGCCACTTCGCAGCGAGTCACCATAAAAAACAACAAGTCTGTTCGGCGACGAATCACCGGACGGACCTGCGCATGAGAGCATGGCACCACACATCGTCCAACAAAGGAGCGATAAGACCACACTCTTTATAGGATTCATTATTTCTTATGATCCATATTCACCTTCCACTCTCCATCAATCTTGTAGAGCGTCATCTTGTGTTCACGAGGACTTTCATTCTCGGTATAGAAGACATAGGCGATGTTTTCCACCACTGAGTCGCGCAAGATATGGATTTTATAGTTTGGCTGAATCTGCATACCGCCCCATGAAGCGCTAAAATCCAACATTTTACCTGTATTCTCAGTACAATATTTTTTAGCCTCATCTACTTTACCCTGCGCTACCGCCTTAGCGAATTTCTCCGTAACGCTGGAAGGCGTGTTGCAAGAGACCATCAAAAGCGCCAAAACGGCGAATGCGAAAAATTTCTTCATATTACTTATATTTTAACGATTGGACAAAACCGACTTCGTTTCTTAACTCTTAATTCTTAACTCCCAGCAACGCCTTGATAAACTCATCACCCTCCAGAACACCATAGGCTCCTGCCTTCGCAGACTCCTCGTCATACTTTTGGACAGCGTCCGGCTCGATACCCGGATAGTAAATCAAGAATGGTATAGGAGCGGAGATATGAGTTTTCAGACGACATGGAGTCGGATGATCCGGCAAGATAGCGATCGCCACAGGCTCGTCCCACTTGGAGACCTCCTCATAAATAGGCTTCACCACACGATTCTCCAAATACTCCACCGTCTTGAGCTTCAAATCAACATCACCCTCGTGGCCAGCCTCATCGCTCGCCTCGATGTGAAGATAAACCAAATCGTTCTCCTTCAAGGCGTCAATGGTCGCCTGCGTCTTTCCCTCGTAATTGGTGTCATACAATCCTGTCGCGCCCTCCACCTCAATGGATTTCAAACCTGCGTAGGCGCCGATACCACGAATCAAATCGACAGCAGAGATCACCGCGCCATTCTTCAATCCGTAAGTATCCATCAAAGTCTTCATTTCAGGCTTGTAACCGGCCGACCATGGCCAAATACTATTAGCAGGATCCTTTCCTTCGGCCACACGTTTCACATTGACTGGATGTTTAGGAAGGATCTCCATGCTACGGAGAATCAGATCATTCAAAAGTTTTGCGGTGGATTCCGCCTCCGGGCAATCCGCCTTCACCATCACATCCTTGGTAGGTGTGCCAGGCACATCGTGCGGTGGCGTGCAGGACACATGCTTGTTACCGCCCCTGATCTTCAACAAGTGGCGATAGGAGATACCAGGGAAGAAGCGTACTTTATCGTCGCCCAACTCTTCGTTAAGATAATTGATGAGTTGATAGGCCTCCTCGTTGGAGATATGGCCCGCAGAGTGGTTTTTGATCTTTCCATCCTGTACACAGATGATGTTGCAACGCATCGCCATCTCTCCCGGTTCGATATCGATTCCCATACTGGCCGCCTCCAAGGAACCGCGTCCCTCAAAAACCTTCTTCACATCATAACCCAAAACGGTGAGGTTAGCGATTTCGCTTCCCGGATGGAATCCGACAGGAACAGTTGCCAAGAGTCCGTTACGGCCCTTGCTCGCCAATAAATCCATCGTAGGGGTGTTGGCCGCTTGAAGAATAGTCTTATTACCCAATGATGCGATCGGCTCATCCGCCATACCATCGCCAAGTATAATCAAGTATTTCATATTCAATTTTATTTTGAGTACAAAAATAAATAAAATTCAGAAAGATAGGAGGAATGGGAAGGCTTATTTAAATCCCCACAGATAGGTATTTCACCGAAAGATATAAATAAAAAAAGCGACCAAGAAATTCTTGATCGCTTTGGTGAGCCAGTTGGGGCTCGAACCCAAGACCCCATCCTTAAAAGGGATGTGCTCTACCTGCTGAGCTACTAGCTCTCCCTCAGTCGCCTTATGTCTCAAAGGCGGTGCAAAGATACCGCTTTTTTCCGTATATGCAAATTTTTAGGGGAAATATTTTTCGCGACGAACATACTATGTAATATTTACACATATAACAATATTTTTCTATCTTTGCATCCAGAATCGCTTGTTTCGCAACGATTCTACCCGTTTTGTTAACTATTAAATTCTTTCAACAATGGCTAAGTATATCGACTTACGCTGCGACTTCGGCTTCAAGCACTGCATGCAGGACGAGGATGTCATGAAGTCATTTTTAAACGCTATCCTTGAGGGCGAGACCGAACGGATAACAAGTGTCAAATTCGAAAACGTGGAGATGCCACGCATCACAAAAGGACAACGAGGCGTCACCTTCGACCTGCTCTGTACCACGGAGCGAGGAGAAAACATCCTCATCGAGATGCAGAACTCTTCGCAAAGGTACTTCAAAACGAGGGCGATGTTTTATGTCCACAATCTGATGAAAAAACAGATCACACGAGGGGACAAATGGGAGAAGATGGAGAAGGACATCTCCCGCATCTTCGGCATTTTTATCTCAGGGAAAGGGAACCAACTCCTCACAAAAGCGATCACGAGAACCAGCGTGTTCGACCGAGACGACCTCACCGAATTTTGGGACCGCATTCATAATTTTTTCATATCTTTGCCCATGTTCAAGTTGGACATAGAGAATATCACCACCAAAGATATTTGGCTATACTTTTTTAAAGATTTGGGAACCATGGATAGAATTGATCCTTCTGTTTACGAAAGAGCGGACGAAGGCTTGCTCAAACTGCTGGAGAAGGCCAAAGTGGCGGCTCTCTCCGAGGAAGAGTACGACCAGTACGAAGCAAGCATGAAACTCCTTGAGGATGAAATCGACATGGAGGAGCATGGGTACAGACTGGGCATGGAGGATGGCATGAAGCTAGGAATCGAAAAAGGGATCGAACAGGGGATTGAGCAAGGCCGGACGGAAGGATCACACAGCCATGCTATAGAAGTTGCCAGAAAAATGATTCAGCACAATGTGCCCATCGAGGATATCATCTTATTTTCAGGGCTTTCGAAAGAAGAAATCGAGGCTTTAAAATAAATCAGAGGCTCAGGAACCATCGATAAAGAGGAAGGCGCTCACATATGTGATGTGAGCGCCTTCCTTTCTTCACTCCTTCTCAGAAGAACAGTACGCCGCTACCATCAGGGCGTACACCATACGCCCCTTCTGTCCAACATTCACATACACAAGCGATGCCCAACCAACCGACTCGTATATTTCATATATCGATTTATTCAAGTACCTATCACGCTTCCACTCACCTCATACGCCGCGCACATATATAATATACATAATTTATGCGAAAATTATGCAATTTTAAGGAATATAAACAACAAATCGGCATTTTAATATTGCCATTATGCTCGGTATTAGATATATTTTCTGACATTTTGCTACTATAATCGCTACTTTTTGAAAATATTTTAAATTTTTCGGTTAAATTATTTGTCATTATGAAATTTGTATATATATTTGCATTGTCAATGAGGACAAAAAGAGAAGTAAAACATTAAAACATTACGATTATGGTACTAGGATTGATTATTTCGGGAACAGTGACACTTTCAGTCGCAACCAGAATTTACATGGAGCTCGCAGACTAAGCGACAAATCACAGACAAATCAGTTAATAACTTTAAAACATTACGACTATGGTAACAGGTTTCATTATTTCAGCAACAATAGTAGCAACAACAGCGACAAGAATCTATATGGAGTCAAAATCACTAAAGAAGATGTAAGTCATGGATCAGACAGACAATCAAAATTAAAAGCCTCAATATTCGGAAAGAACATTGAGGCTTTTTTATTTTCCCTTCACAATCAAAACCAGAGCGTTCCTTACGAAACCCTGATCCTTCTTCCTACCCTTAGGATAGTGGTGCTCTTAATCTTATTCAACTTGCAAAGGCGAGAAACCGTTGTGTGATACTTCTTCGCGATTCTACCCAAATTATCGCCTGGCTTAATCTTATAATACTTAATCGGCGAATGCAAGAAATCATGGAACTCCTTAAACGAAGCCTTCTTCTCCACCAAATAGGTGTCCGCCTTGACCGTCATAGTACTATCCGTAATATCCAATAATTTCCGCGGATTGATCGGATTGCCCAAATAACGGAACTCAAAGTGCAAGTGCGGTCCTGTCGAGCGGCCTGTATTTCCTCCCAATCCGATCACGTCGCCAGCCTTCACCTCCTGATTGGTATCCACCAAAACCTTGGAGAGGTGGCCATATAAGGTCTCCAAACCATTGTAATGACGGATCATCACGAAATATCCATAACCCTTCTTCCGCATGGTGGAACGGGTGATACGCACCTTTCCGTCAAACGCGGCGCGGATTGTGTCGCCAATCGCCAAACGCATATCCGTTCCGGCATGGAATCTTCCCCAGCGCTCGCCACACTCGGAGGTGACGACATTGATGTTCGGTGGATAAAAGCCACGGCAATCTACCAAGAAGGAATCCGGCACTGAATCAATGGAGATACGATAAGGGTTGACACGAATGGAGTCCCAAATACCATGATACATGGAGTCGCAAGGAATGGAGTCGTTGAAGACAAACTTCTCGCTGTTCCAATCGACATTCAGGGAATCGGAGGAGAGATCGCCCTCCGCCGTCTCATCATCCACCATCAATGAATCTGTGGTCAACTGAGGCGCATCCACCGACTCCTCTTGGGAGAACGCCCACAATGGTGCGGTCATCGCCGCAAGTATCATAATAATCTTTTTCATATCATCCTCGATCTTCAGCGCCCACCGAGGCGCCATTTTAGTGCTTTGTCAAGTGCTCACAATTAACTGACTGACGCGAAGATACAATAAATTTACGAAACGGACGGCCCTATCAACGAACCGATGTGACATTCGCCTTGTATGTGGTAGGATAATTACCGAATTTACAACTGAAAGAGAGTTCCTCGCCAGCACCGGAGGCAAGGGTTCCCTTGAAATCAGTCACGATATAATCCTCCTTGGGATTTCCGCCAAAGGTAGGGACAATATTATTACCCGACAAAAGCGTGACATGCTGGTCTGCCTCCGAAACCTGTTGGGAGATACCGCTCACCACAGGGGTAATGCTAATGGGCATTTGGGGAACGAATTTCATCTCGATGAGGGACAAAGTCATGGTTCCGTCCGCCTCCGTAAAGAACTCGCCGGCCACATTCTCCGTGACGATCTCCTGCCCCATAAACTGAACGGTAAGCGTTCCGAGAGTTCCCTTCACGACAGGATTTTTCTCTCCACTTTCATTTTGGACTGGTTCTTTCTCATCCTCGCCGCAAGAGGCGAATCCACCGCATAAAAGTGCCAACACTGACAGCAATAAAAATCTCTTCTTCATCATAATCTATTTTTCATTCAATTAAAATTCATAACTAAGCCCGACGCCTATCTGTCGAGGTCTTCCCGCCTGGCAGAAACGATTTCCCACAGAGACAAAATAGAAGGTGTCGTAACGCATGTCGCCAATGTTTCGGCACCACCCCTTCAGTTGGAAGTTCTTTTTCTGCAACGTCACGTAGGCGTCAAAAAGTGAATAGAAGGGTTGGCTAACCGTGTTGGCCTCATCCCAATAGATGCGACCAGTACCTCGCCAATCGGCGGCGAGCATCACCTTGTCGAGCACACGACGATTGACGCAAAAGGTGTATTGCGCCCAGAGCGAAGCGGTGTGCATCGGCGAATAAGTTACAAAGTTACCATCATATCGGTTGATGCCATCATAGAAATCGACAAATTTCGCATTGGTATATCCATAGGTACCCGTCAGCGAGAAATTCTCGTAGGTGAAGGTGGTGGAAAACTCGCCACCGAAGCTTCTGCTCTTCCCCGCATTGGTCATCATACGGCCCGTACTCTTCCCCGCCGGAAAGACGGTAAGTTGCTGGTCGCGACAGTCGATATAAAAGAGGGCGAAATTGGTGTTCAGATGGTTCTTCGCGTAGGAGAAGTGGCCACCCATCTCGTAGGTCCAACTGTATTCGGGATCGTAAGAGGTCGCCTCCCCCGTATCATACGGCGTATCATTCATACCATCGAACTTCATGCCCATATCCGCCATGATGTCACCCTTCAACTGTGTCTGAAGGAGGTCTGAGAAGATCTGCGTATTGAAGCCTCCCGCCTTGTAACCCTTCGCCACATAGGCATATAGATTGTTTTTCCGATCAAAGTCGTATTGCACGGAAACCTTAGGCAACAACTCGAAGAAGGATTTCTCCGCTTTGCCCTCCATACGGCTTTGGAGCAACTTGTAATCCCTCATCAGATAGGTGAAAACATAGTGGATGTCCGCCCCATTGCGGTAATCCATCCGCACACGCTCATAATCGACGCGAATCCCCGCAGCGAAGGTCCAACCACCCACCTTGAACTCCGATTGGTGGTAAGCGGCCAACCCGAAGGTAGGCAAAACGAATTCACTGAAAATCGGGAACTCCTCCTCGGAGATATCGAGCCGTTCAGTCGGGAAGACACTTTGGATGCCGGCGTTGGCATTCTGCAGAATCAATTGGTCGATACCGCCCCGTTTAAAAACGACCGGAGCCTTCATATCGTTGTGCTTGTAGAAGCACGACGTACCCGATTTCCAATTCCAAACACGCTCCTTGCGTTTCGATTGGAAGACGATCTCCTCCGTGATGGCATGCTCATTCTGGCGTTGGTTCAAGGTGAAGATCGGTTGCGGCTGGAAATCCTGGTCCAGCAACATATCATCCTTCAACCATTGGTAACTGGTAATGGAGGAGAGGTCCAACCCGTCCATCTCATATTTCAGCACGAATCCATCGCTGAACGTGATACGATTGTAGTGGCATTCGTCATTGTAGTTGACGGGTTGTCTTCCCTCGTCGGTCACCAGCCCATAGGCGTAACCGCCCTGCTTCAGGAGGCCGAAGGAGACACTATTCTCCAAAGAGAGATGCGACTGCGGACGCCACATCTGGCGGCTACGGAGCGTCAACCCATTGGAGGGATCGCACCACAAATCATCATAAACATTACGGAAGAGTCCCTTCCTGTGCTGCGCGTTGGCCGCGACAGAAAAGGCGAACTTGTCGGAGATTTTATGGTAGGTGGAGGCCTTCACCTTCACCTCCTGCCCCTTGGCGCCCTCCACAAAGAGGCGGGTGCCTTGATAGGAGAATGGATTCAATGTGAAGAGATTGATCAAACCGCACATCGTGTTTCGGCCATAAAGTGTACCTTGCGGTCCGCGAAGGAACTCCATTCGCTGCACATCAAAGAGATCCATGTCGAAACCATTTTTGTTCAGCACCGGCACATTGTCCACCAGCATCCCGACAACAGGCTGCTCGATACGGGCACCGAAACCGCGGACATAGATCGAAGAGGTCATTTGGGAACCATAATCAGGCAGATGGAAGTTCGGGACAAATACGGCCACATCTTTGGAGGATGAGAGTCCACTCGACTCCAGTTTCGTCATATTGAACGAATTGGCTGAAACAGGCAACTCCTCGACGGGTTTCGAACGCTTCACGTCCGTCACCACCTCCACCTCTTCAAGGTACTCCATCTCACCCTCCGCGCCTTTCGCGAAGGAGAAAACGGGAGCGGCAAAGAGCAGGGAGCCCACCAACCACTTTAAGTTAAACATACGAATCATCTCCACCCGAAACAAAAAAAGCGTAACCGAAAGGCTACGCTTGTATTTGAGGTTCCTAGCAGATTCGAACTGCTGTAAACGGTTTTGCAGACCGGTACCTAACCACTCGGCCAAGGAACCTTGTTTTTACGGGTGCAAATGTAGCACATAATTTTATATCCTCAAAATATATTGAAGATTTTTTCTTCAATATTATGTTTTTTAATATAAAATCAGATTTCCACCGATGATTTTCACGCTTTGCGCAACTCATATTTCAAGTTACTAGGCTTTGACGCGCAATGGTCGGCCAACAAGAAACGCTCCTCGTCAGTCATCTCCGCGACAATGGAAAGACGCCTCTTCGACAAAGCGGCCAAGAGAGCGAACTCTCCTTGTCCTTCCTCCTGGATACGCACCTCTCCCTCATCCGGCAACGCGGCGATACGGGCGGAGATCTCATCCATCGGTTCCAATGCGAGGCTCGCTGACCGCTCCACCTCCCGTCCCTTATAGATGTAGTTATGCCAAACCAAATCCTTGAAATAGGCTGGTGTCTCCACCTCCTCCGACAGACGGAGATACTCCCGTTCATAGAAGTGTTGCACCAGTTGAGCGCACTTCAAAGACTTCACATCCTTTCTAAACGCATGGTCGGGGGTAATGCGTGGGAGGAGACGCACATCCACCCTACCCTTTCGGAGCAAAAACTCCTTTTTAGGGAAGAAGTGGCCAATGCCATGAATCACCATTGGAATGATATCCACGCCAAACTTCTCCGCCAAGTGGAAGGCCCCCTTATGGAATTTGAGTATCGAGCAATCCGCCGAACGGGTACCCTCCGGGAAGATTAAGATGGAGTAGCCGCGATCCAACGCGTCTTTGAGTTCCGCCTCATGCTGCTCCAAGCCATCGGAAACCGGTAAGAAATCGGCGTAACGGATGATCCAGCCATAGAATGGGCAATTCCATACCCACTTATTGGTCAGACAGACGATTTTAGGATTCAGTGCCAACGTATAGAGTAAGTCCAAATGTGACTGGTGGTTGCAGACAATGACACCCGGACGGTCGAACTTCTCCCCAACCGCATTGTCCACATGGAACGTCACGCCAGGCATCAGTTTCGTCAAAAGCCGGAAGATCTCGCACAACCGTTTGTGGTAAAAGGCCTTATGGCTCTCACTCTTACCACCTATCGTCAAGACGAAGAATCCCAACAGCGACATATAAATCGTTCCCATGAAGAAGACCATGAAACTGAGGATAGTCAGCAGCAAATTTTTCAAGGTAATCGGCATCAATCGGTGCTCACCCTTCGACTTGGTCAGCCAATTAAATAACAACGGCGGGAAGAAATAGGCCATCAGAATCACGGAGAACATACCCACTATAGTCACCTCCGCCAAAGAGCGCATGGCAGGATGCTTCGCGAAGATCAACACACCAATACCGATGAACATAATCAAGGCGGAGAGCATCACCGAGTTTTTGTATGAGGCTAAGACTCTCTTGCCATAGGCATACTCATGCATCAACCCCTCCGTCACGAAGATGGTATAGTCGTCGCCCTGACCGAAAATGAAGGTCGCGAGGATGATGTTCACAATATTGAATTTCATATCCATAAAGCCCATCAGGCCGAGGATCCAAATCCACGCCACCGTCAACGGAACGAAGGAGAGCAGCGCCAACTCCACCTTGCCGAAGGAGATCAACAAGAAGAGGAAGACAATACAACCACATATATATAGGACACGGTTGAAGTCGTCGGAAAGGGAATCGACGAGACGGTTCAGCAGGGAACGACCGTCGAAAGAGAAGAGGTGTTCGTCCACTCCGTTCAATGCAGCCATCACCTGATCCGCACGGTCGGCTGGATGTTCCAATATGGAATAGATGTACCAATTACCCGACTCTTCCATCACATAGTTCTTGGCAAGGCGCTGGATCAAAGGATCGAAGTGGTGCTCCTCGGCGACACCATACTCACGCGTCACCATGGCATAGAATGGAGCGAAGGATTCGCTACCGAATCCGCTTGCCACCGCCGCCTTTTGAATCGACGCCACCGCATCGGGATGGGAACGCCAATAGCCATTCCATTTTGCCGCACGCTCAGCCTGACGCTCTTTGGAAGGGAAGAAAATACTTATACCCGACAACTTCGTCGCCACGCCACTTTGCAGCAAGTCATCAAGATGAGGAGCCGCACTTTCGTAATGACGCAAAGCCTCATCCAACGTCTCCCCCTGCACCACACAGAAACTCTTCGCCTCACCCGACTCAGTCTCCTCCGTCAGCTTCGCCATACGAAGACGCTGATCGGGCGTCATATAGTTTATGGTGCTCATATTGGTTTCAAAAGTAGGTTTCATGCTGTAATAGCACAATGGGATCGTCAGCAACAGCACCAAGGCCACCACCACCCGATTCTTCTCCAATTGCCATCCGGCGATTTTCCCGAACATCAAAGGGTGCTCCTTTTTGTCCTTGAAAAGTTTGTCCGCGAAGAGATGCGGCAGGAAGAAAAGCACGAAACAAATAGTGCCGACCAACAACAGTGCGGAGAAGAGGCCCATGTCACGCATCGCCTCGGAGCTGATGAAGAGAAGGCTCAAAAAGGCGCCCACCGTCGTGACGTTACCCGTCACAAGCGGAGAGACGATGTCGCGAATCGCCTCCGAATGGGTGTGGCCATCCTTGATATGCGCCAAGAAATGGAGCGGGTAATTCACCGCTATTCCTACAATAATGGATCCGATTCCCACCGCAATGACGGAGACATGCTCTTTGAAGATCGCCAAAAAGGCCATCGCGAAGAGGAGTCCGAAGGCGATGGAGAAGAGGATCAAGAGGATAGCCCGTACATCACGGTAAAAGGCGAAGAGCAACAGTACGATCAGCGTCAAGGCTACCGCCGTGGTCCAGATCGTATCCCACTTAATCTGCTCCGCATTGCCAATGGAAATCACGGCAGGTCCGATGTAGGTCACATTCACGCCATACTGCGCCATTACTTGATTGGCCGCCTTCTCTATCGAAGAGACCCATGTTTTATTCTGATGCGTCTCACTCGACGGCACAAGCGAAGAGATTGGCACCATAATGGCACGCTCCTCCTTGTCCAGCAGGTAGCCATTCCGCATATGTTCCCCCTCGGAAGGACGTAGCTCACTGAGTTTTTTCAGCACAGGGTTGGCCAAGTGGAGCGGGTCGCGCACCACAACCTCCTTCATGAAACCACTCATCTGGGAGTACATCATCATCACGTTGCCCCTCATCACGGAGTCCATCGCGCTTTCGTCCCACAAGGAATCCATGCGTTGGTAGTCCGCGTCGGAGAGGTAGTACGGCAGATTTTCCAGCACGAAATTCATCGTCTCCACCACTTGATCCCCGTCACTTTTCAGGAAGATCTCCGAAGTGAGTTGATCCGTATCAGCCACGCGCAATGACTCCGCAAAACCAACAGCCGCGCTTTCCAACAGTTCAAAGTCAGGCTCCGAAACGGTATCCGGCATGGAGAAATAGACCATCACCCGATTCGACGAACTGAATCGCTGGAACGCCTGGTTCACCCGTTCATCCGAATGGTTAGCGGGCAGGAACTTACTGATGTCTTCCGCGAAGCGAATCCTGGAAAGGAGGAGTGCCATGAGGGAGACAACGAGGAACAATATCACTTTTAGCATCGAATGGCGCGACTCAAAATAGCCGTACACTCGCTTCACAAAATCTTTCATCGACGATTATTTTCGGCAAATATAGGGAAAAGAAACGTAGGAAGAAGAAAAACGCACAAAGAAGAAACACACGCCCCAACATTTCAGTATCAACCACATACCAGTGGGTTTTGCTTTTTTTAACAAAAAAAATCGCATAAATATTTGGTTTTAAAGAAAAGAGGCAGTACTTTTGCACCACGATTTCGGAAGACATCGGCTATATGCGGGATGGAGCAGTTGGCAGCTCGTTGGGCTCATAACCCAAAGGTCACAAGTTCGAGTCTTGTTCCCGCAACCAAACGACCTCAATAGAAATATTGAGGTTTTTTTGTGCTTTTTCGTCTGAAAAAATTTCAAAAACGAAAAAAATACATTTAATTTGCATTCAGAAACAAGAAAATATTAACTGAAAAATAGATTCAAAATGAATAAGATTTTAGGTTACGTTGGTATCATCATCATCCTTTTGGGTGTTTTGTTCCTAGGTTTACACCATTTGGACGTTATGAAGGGTAACGGATCATTGGCGACAGCTGCAATCCTTTTCGTTGTAGGTTTGGGTGTACACATCATCTGCAACAAGCGATTGGAGGAATAATCATTACCACGACAGAGAGATAAAAAAGGCGTCGCTTCCATACGAAACGACGCCTTTTTTGTTGGGTGCTTCCCGCTTTTTCGCTTCTTCGAGCGACAACAGCAAGGCTACTCCTGGACGGTAATTTCGAAATCAGCGAAACGGATCACATCGCCCGCGACAATCTTGGCCCGCTTTCTCAATTCGACCTCGCCATTCCGCTCCACCATTCCCTCCACGACCACATTCTGCGCCTCGCTGCCGGAATAGACCACATGGGTTGCCTTCAACAACTGAATCAAAGGGATAAAGGTCTCGCCCTCTCTCAATGTAAACGCTATCTTATTCATCAGATTCCAACGGGCTCCATTCCCGGAAAAATATTAATAAATTCAAAATCTAATATCCTTTTTAAATAGCAATTAGCTCATTCTATCCGAATTATGCAGTGCGAAATTACGAAATAATGTTGGATATTTGCTAACTTTGTCACTTCTTAAAAGACAGATTTGTAAAAATATAACATCATGAAAATAGCATTTATCGGCGCAGGAAACATGGGTGGCGCCATCGTCAAGGGACTTTATGTCAGCAGAGCCTGCAAAGCGGATGAACTTTTCGTCGCTGACGCCAGCGAAGAGACTCTGAAAAACATTTCGAAAATTAGTAAAAACATCTTCACTACCACTGACAATCGTGAGGCGGTAAAGAGGGCGGACTACATTGTGATCGCCGTAAAGCCTTGGTTGGTGGATACTGTGGTGGAGGGCATCAAATCCGTCATCAATCCGAAGCAAACCATCATCTCCATCGCAGCCGGAGTTGATTTGAGCCACATCGCCGATATGGTCGGAAAGGAGTACACCCTTTTCCGCGTATTGCCTAACACCGCCGTCGCATTGCTTGCAGGCATGAACTTCGTCAGTTCGTTGAATGCCAGCAAGGAGCAAGAGGAGGTGGTACTTGGATTGTTTAACAAATTGGGAAGAGCCATCACCATCCCTGAAAAGCAAATGAGCGCCTTCACCAGCGTCTCTTCTTGCGGTATCGCCTACGCTTTGCGTTACTTGCGCGCCGCTACCGAGGGTGCGGTCGAACTAGGCATCCGTCCAGACATTGCGCAAGAGGTGATCGCACAGACCATGATCGGAGCAGCGGAGTTGATCCTCAAAAACAAGACCAACGCCGAATACGAAATCGATAAGGTAACCACCCCTGGCGGATGGACCATCAAGGGACTCAACGCCATGGAGGAACATGGTTTCACCAACGCCGTGATCAAAGGTATCAAGGCAAACAACTAAAATTTTGTTTCCCCTAAATGATTTTAACCTTAATCTAAATATTATGGTAAACGAGCAAATCAAACAAATCGCCATGCGCATGAAAGGTCTTCGCGAAGACCTCGAAATGTCATTAGGACAAATGGCAGAGATCTGCACCGTGTCACAAGAGGAGTACGCGGCATACGAGAGCGGAGAGAAGGACATTCCAGTTAGCATCCTCCACTGCATCTCACAAAAATGCAACATCGAGATGACCTCCCTTCTCTTCGGAGAGGATCCCCACATGAAGACCTACTACCTCACCCGCAAGGGAGAAGGAACAGCCATGGAGCGTACCAAGGCTTATAAGTACCAATCATTGGCAGCAGGATTCATCGACCGCAAGGCCGATCCATTCGTCGTGGCGGTAGAACCAAACGATGCGCCTATCCACCTCAACTCACACCCGGGACAGGAGTTCAACATGGTGTTGGAGGGAAGCATGTTGCTTAGCATCAACGGCAAAGAGCTCACCTTGAATGAGGGAGACAGCATCTACTTTGATTCCAACAAGTCACACGGCATGAAGGCCTTGAACAACAAGCCAGTGAAATTCCTTGCCGTTATCCTTTAATCATCGCAATTAATCCTAAATCATAATAACAATGTTAGAAAGATTTCTCGAAAAAGTTCACTTTGATAACTTAGATGATTTCAAAAAGAACTTCAAGATAAAGGTGCCTGAGAACTTCAACTTCGCATACGACGTGATGGATGAGTGGGCAGCCTTGAAACCAGACAAATTGGCCCTTCTTTGGACCAACGACAAAGGAGAAGAGATCCGTTTCTCTTTCGCGGACCTCAAGAGAGAGACCGACAAAACCGCTTCTTACTTCCAATCATTGGGCATTGGCAAGGGCGATATGGTGATGTTGATTTTGAAACGTCGCTACGAGTTCTGGTTCTCCGTTTTGGCTCTTCACAAGATTGGTGCGGTTGTTATCCCTGCCACTCACTTGTTGACCAAGAAAGATATCGTTTACCGTGCTACAGCAGCTGACATCAAGGCAATCGTCGCTGTCGGAGACGATTTGATCATCGGACACGTCAATGACGCCCTTCCAGAGTCTCCTTCCGTAAAGAAGTGCATCTCTGTTGGACCAAGCGTTCCAGCAGGTTGGGAGGATTTCCACAAGGGAATTGAGTCGGCCGCTCCGTTTGTCCGTCCCGCTAAGAACAGCAACGACGACATCATGTTGATGTACTTCACCTCCGGCACCACCGGTAACCCTAAGATGGTGGCTCACTCATTCACCTATCCATTAGGTCATATCGCAACCGGTAAATACTGGCACAATTTGAACGAGAACAGTCTTCATTTGACTGTTGCCGATACAGGTTGGGGTAAGGCTGCTTGGGGTAAGCTTTACGGACAATGGTTCTCTGAGGCTACCGTGTTCGTTTACGACCACGAGAAGTTCACCCCTGCTGATATGTTGGCCATGATCGAGAAATACCAAATCACCTCTTTCTGCGCGCCTCCGACTGTATTCCGCTTTATGATCCGCGAGGATTTGAAGAAATACAACTTGAAGTCGTTGAAATATTGCACCATCGCCGGCGAGCCTTTGAACCCTTCTGTTTACGAGACCTTCTTGCAAGAGACTGGCATCAAGTTGATGGAGGGATTCGGACAGACAGAGACCACCATCACCATCGGAACCTTCCCTTGGATGGAGCCTAAACCAGGATCAATGGGTATCTTCAACCCAGCTTACGATATGGACCTCATTGCGCCAGACGGCCACTCCGTAGAGGATGGCGAACATGGTGAGATCGTCCTTCGCACCGATAAATGGAGACCAGTTGGTTTGTTCAAGGAGTATTACCGCGACGCGAAGAAGACCGAAGAGGTATTCCACGACAATATCTACCACACAGGTGACGTGGCATGGCGTGACGAGGATGGTTACATGTGGTTCGTCGGTAGAACCGACGATGTGATCAAGAGTTCCGGTTACCGTATCGGTCCATTCGAGGTGGAGAGTGCCTTGATGACCCACCCTGCCGTTGTGGAGTGCGCCATCACAGGCGTGCCTGATGAGGTGCGTGGACAAGTCGTGAAGGCTACCATCGTGCTCTCCAAGGAGTACAAATCACGTGCGGGTGAAGAGTTAATCAAGGAGATCCAAGACCACGTGAAGAAGACCACCGCTCCATACAAGTACCCACGCGTGGTGGAGTTTGTGGATGAACTTCCAAAGACCATCAGTGGTAAGATCAAGAGAACTGACATCAGAAAGGATGGTCAAAAATAAGCCACTCCTTTACACAATAGAAGAGACGGAATCGAGAATGGTTCCGTCTCTTTTTTTGTCAATGAGTCCTTAATTTTTTATATAATTTCCTACACGTTAAATCGTCAACTGGTGGCGCTACAAGAACGTACTAACAAACGGTTCACAAACAAGCAGCTGCGCATCGTTGATTTTCCTCCAAAGAATATGGTTATTCCCCAGAAGGGCAAACAGCACGAACAGAGTAACCATAGTAACGGCTTGCGTAGTAGTAAACATAGACATTGTCCGGACTGAGACGAAGACTGCAGGCGAAATACGGACTATTGAGATTGAGCGAGCTAGACCAATAGCAACCATAGGCGCCTTCGGAATTGCGGTCGCTGTTTTCATTATAACCTACAGCAGGGAAAAAGATAACCTTTCCGTTTTTTTTGCTCACACCTATCCTGCCAGCAATGCCGCTTCCGTTCATATCATCGGTCCATTTCCAGTCGCAGCCATCAATCAGTTCCTGCAGTTCAGACTCTGTAGGCATTCTCCATTGAGATTTCCAGTTAGCCGCCACATCATCCTCCGGATCCAATTGCGTCTTGTTATCTACAATGCCGCAAGATTCATGAGTATTATATTTCACCTGTTCATGGCTACTAGCCCCCCAATTGTAGGTTTTCCAAGAATAGATGTCTTTAGGGGAAGTCTCTCCCCAGGCGAAAAGGTCACCATATTCGGTTGGCTTGGCGGCTCCTACATTACAAGTGGCCCATCTCACACTCAATCCCATATCCACATAGGAATAGCCACCCTCCATGCCGCTCTCACTCAAATTATATGTTTCCACTTCATCGTCCTTACATGAGAAAAATGACAACAACGTCACCAACGGCAATCCCCAAAATAATAATTTTTTCTTCATTCGTTTTATAGTCCTTTAATTTCTTGTATGTCAAATTCCATAATTATATTTAATTGATATACAATGTTTTTCACTTACTTTCTTCTAGAAAATTCAAAATCCCCCAATGGGAACAACAATTTTCCCTCTGTTTTTTGTAAGACAAATGATGCAGAGAATGCTTAATCTGCCTATCTCCCACAAAAATAATATTAATTTTCGTTTTGTGTAATGCTTTTGTCCTTCCAGGTCTGAAAGGACAAAAGCGGAACGACGGGATGGTGGTGAGATGCCTAGGGGTGCGGAAGGGTTGCTATGGCACCATTTTATAAGTCCTTCCCCTTCCGTACTTGCGAGAAAAATCTTATCTTTGCACATTGATTCCAGGCGGTGAAACCACCCCAATGGATTGAATAATAACGACAGAAGAAAATGCAAGAAAAAAGAATTGCAATCAAGATAGGCAGTAATGTTTTGGCTGCCAAAGAGGGTGGACTTGATTTAGACAGAATCAAGCAATTGGTATCCCAAATATCCACGCTTCACAAGGAGGGATTCGAGATCATCCTCATCTCATCAGGCGCCGTTGCGGCGGGCAGATCACAGATCAAAGACGACAAACTGGACGCTGTGTCGGCACGACAACTCTTCTCCGCTATCGGACAAGCCAAGCTCATCAACCACTACTACGATTTCTTCAAGGAGCAAGGCATCATCTGCGGACAGGTGTTGACCACCAAAGAGAGCTTGGGCACCCGCTCCCACTACCTCAACCAGAGAAATTGCATGGAGGTAATGCTTCAACACGGCGTCGTGCCTATCGTCAACGAGAACGACACCATCTCCGTGACAGAGTTGATGTTTACCGATAACGATGAGCTTTCCGGCATGGTGGCCACCATGATGGACGCCTCCCGACTTATCATTTTGAGTAACATCGACGGCATCTACGACGGAAATCCGTCAGAACCCACCTCTTCCGTCATCCGCGAGGTATTCCCTGGCAAGAGAGACCTATCCGCCTATATTCAGACATCCAAATCATCGTTCGGACGAGGCGGTATGCAGACCAAAACCAACATCGCCAGCAAGGTGGCTGACGAGGGATTGGAGGTCATCATCGCCAACGGCAAAAAGGATGACATCCTACTGAAGCTACTCACCACCCAAGAGGAGGTGATCTGCACCCGATTCCTTCCATCCGAAGAGCCAGCGACCAGCGTGAAAAAATGGATCGCCCACAGCGAAGGATTCGCCAAGGGAGAGATTCACATCGACGCGAAGGCAGCAGAGGCGCTTATGGACGAGGAGACAGCCAACTCCGTCCTCATGGTAGGTGTCACGGAAATCGTCGGCAACTTCGAGAAAGATGACATTGTCAAGATATTCGACGTGAACAACCATCAGTTGGGCGTCGGCAAAACGCAATACGCGAGCGAAGACGCCCAAAAACTAATCGGCAAAAAGGGTAAAAAACCTATTGTCCACTACGATTACATGTATCTTTTCTAATCTGAAACAAGTTTAAAATGAACATAGCATCCTTGAAGAGTCTTGATAAGACAGATATGACCAGATGGGGATTCCGAATCCTCTTCTTCCTATTCGCATGGCTCTATTTGGGCATCAACAAAGGCGACTACCTTTTCAAACTCCAAGATTCCTTCTACCTCATCTACGACCACCAATTTGTCGAGCATCTTATGACAAAAAAGTCGTGGGTGATCATCCTAATGGCTAGGTTCATCCTTCAATTCAGCTACTATCCTCTCTTGGGCGCCGCTATCATCGCGGCACTGATATCAGGCATAGAGCTGGTCGCTTCAAAACTATTCAACATCGGCAAGAGATGGTTCTTCATCGGCTTTCTCCCTTGCCTTGCGCTTTTGGTCGCCTTTTGCTCGGTCACCTATGAGATGTACGACCAATTCGAGACCTCATTCCCCGCTGCCGTAATCATCGGTTTTTACTATGCGCTGCTTCTATTCTTCCTTTACAGAAAATTAGAAAACAGCATCGTCGCCACCGTGATCATCACCATAGCGACGGCTATCTCATTTATCTGGATGGGTCCATGTGCCTTTGTGGCACTACTGATGATGGGCACCGACGCTTTGTTCCGCAAGCGTTTCATCACAGGAGCCATCACCCTCACTTTGGGTGCGATTTGCAGTTATCTCTGCATGAATTACGCCTCCTACCATGTCACACCAGCCTTCTGGAGCTATTCGCTCTTCCATCCATGGCCAACGCCATTTTTCCGAGGAATCTTTATCACCAACCTCGTGGCGCATGTCGTGGCGATACTGGTATTGACGACTCATACACTCTACAAGGAGAAACAGATGCCAGCACGATTCGAACTACCGGCCAACATCGTGATGATCCTCCTCTTCACCCTAATCACCCTCTTTATCAATCGATTCCCCTTCGTGCTCAAAGAGGAGTTGCGTTTGCAGCACCTCGCCCACAAGTCAGAGTGGAAGCAGATGGTCAAGGAGATGGGAGAAATGGAGGCTTCGAGCCGTGTGATCGCCGCCTACCGTGTGATCGCACTCAACAACACCGATCAGTTAAGTCAAAAGGTATTCAATTACCACTACAGCTATTCACATCCGGGCTTCTACAAATACAACGAGGAGATGATCTACTACCCGGAATTAATGCTCTATAACTCCTTCCCTCAGATCTCCTACAGATGGTGCATGGAGGTGTTGACTGATGGACAAATCAGCATGGGTATCCTTCGTACCATGGCTTTGTGCGCCTTCTCCAACGAAGAGTACAATTTGGCAAGACGATACCTCAACCTACTGAAATCCTCCCTATTCTACGACACCTGGGCGGAAGAGATGCTCTCTTATCTCGACAAGCCGGACAAATACATCGAAAAGCATCCCGAACTGAAGAATGTCATCAAGGGACGTCCATTCATCGAGACCACCGGTATCGTCAGAGGAGCCGTCACTATCTACGACAGGTATCCCGCATTGCCGAACATCAGTGCGGAGAGGAAACTGCTCACCCTACTCTACAGAAGAAATCTGGATCAATTCCAAAAGGAAGTCAGACTATCTCCATTTATGAAAAAGGGGTTACCAAGATGCATGCAACAAGGCTTGATACTGAAGGCATTTATGACACAAGACAACACCATACTTCGAAACTTCCCGATAGACAAATCGGAGTTCGACTATGTGGAAAGATTCATTAATTACTATAAAGTCCACCACGACGACGATAATCTTGCGATCCAAATGAAGGAGAAATTCGGCTACTCATACTGCCACTATTTCACCTTTGGCGTGGGTGCGAAACCAATCAACAAAAGGGGAACAAAATGAAAAGAAATTTACTATACTGGGCCATCACAGCCATCTGCTTGTTAGCGGGTTGTACCACACAAGTACCTCACGAAGCGAAAGAGGTGAAAAAGGATGTCATCACCTATCCCGACATCCAAGAGGTAACCATACCGCAAGGAATCGCTCCGCTCAATTTCATCATCGAGTCGCCTTGCGAAAAAGCGATCCTCTCCGTACAAAACAGCGAGGGGAAAGAGATGGTCATCGCCACCAATAGCAGAAACGAGATCATCTTTGACCGTAAAGAGTGGCGTGAATTGACCCAAGGAAGCTCATCACTCCAATGTACCCCCTACCTCTACAACGACAAACAATGGGAGAAGTACAACTCATTTGGCATCAATATTCTCAACGAACCTATTGACTCGTTCGTCACCTACCGACTCATCGAACCATCCTTTATGAGTACAGGAGATATAGGTTTGTACCAATTCGATCTGACTTCAGGTGAAGAGAAGACCATCATACGCAGATGCCAAAACATAACGACTGATAAGAACCACGAACAGAGTTGCGTCAACTGCCACAGTGCGCAAAAGGGAAACCCAAGCAACAAAATGTTCTACTACCGTGGAGACAATGGAGGCCTCCTACTGACCTACAACGGAGAGATCACAAAGATCAACACCAAGGTACAAGGTATGTTCAGCGGAACCACCTATCCCGCTTGGCATCCGACACTGCCTTACATTGTCTTCTCATCCAACGATGTGTTACAGGACTTTCCAACCATCAGAAAGGGAAAAACCGAATTCTATGACAGAAGAACGGATTTGATTCTATTCGACATTGAGAAAAACGAGATTTTCATCATCAACCCTAGCGTTCAGTTGGAGACCAACCCCAATTGGAGCCCAGATGGAGAGTACCTCTACTTCGCGCTGTCCGACTCTCTTATGACACCCAACGTGATGCCGGAGTTTGAGTATCCAAAACTAAAATACGACATCGCCAGGACGAAATTCGACCCAGCGACAAAGAGTTTCAGCAAACCTGAAATCGTATGGAATGTGACAAAAGATGGCAAGAGCGCCACCTTCCCTCGCATCTCACCAGACGGTAAATTCCTTTTAGTCGTCATTTCCGAGTTCGGCGCCTCCCCACACACCCATCCAGACGGAGATCTATTCGCGATGAACTTGGAGACCAAAGAGGTGTTTAACTGCGAGGCTGCCAACAGCCAGGAGGCGGAGAGCTACCACGATTTTTCCACCCGTTCCAACTGGTTTGTCTTCTATTCCAGAAGAGAGGATGGCAACTATGGTAGAGCCTACATCTCCCACTTGGACAGCACAGGAAAGTGCACCAAGCCATTCCAATTGCCTCACAAAGATCCTCAAACAGACCACAAACGCTTGAAGGTGTACAATATGATAGAATTCGCCAATTCAGGGGTGAAATTCAACGAATCCGACTTCTACGACGTCATTTGGAACAAGGAGTTGGTACAAGCCGGAAGCGATGTCAGAAACAGTGCGACGGATGGACAATCAGGTGCCAGCGTCATCAAGGCGAAAGAGACAGATGGTAATTCAGGCGCCACCAATATGCGTCCGACAGACGGCAACTCCGGCGCGAGCGTCATAGAAGGGAACGAATTGGAGGCAGGCAGATTCGGAGCAAAGAACATTCACGGCGAATAACAACAGGGAAAGGAGTCGCGAAATCACTTTTGGTTGCGGGGATGGAAACGATTGACCTGATCCCGCAACAATTTCATATCCACATGCGTATAAATCTCTGTGGTCAAAATGGATTGATGACCTAACATCTCCTGGATGGCTCGAAGATTGGCACCACCCTCCAACAAATGGGTAGCGAACGAATGGCGGAAGGTATGGGGACTGATGCTCTTCTTAATGCCCGCCATTTGGGCATACTCCTTCACCAACTGAAAAACCATCACACGGGTCAACCTTGCCCCCCTCCGATTCAAGAACAGGATATCCTCCTCCCCCTTCTTGGGAGGGTACTCTCCCCTAAACTCCATCCAATAACCGATCTCTTTTATGGCACGTTGGGAAATTGGCACAAGACGCTGTTTATTTCCCTTACCTATAACAGATATATACTCATCACTCAAAAAGAGGTTAGAGAGCTCCAAATTGACCAATTCGGAGACGCGGAGGCCACAACTGTATAACATCTCTAACATCGCCCGATTGCGCTGGCCCAACGGTGTGGAGACATCTATCACACCCAAAATGTCATCAATCTCCTCCAAGGTCAAGACCTCCGGCAATTTCAAACCAATTTTAGGGGTTTCAAGCAAAAAAGTGGGATCCTCCTCTATCATCTCCTCCAACATAAGGAAATGATAAAAGGACTTCAAACCAGATATGATACGAGCCTGCGAACGGGTGGATATGCCCAACTCGGAGAGCTCGACCAAAAAATTGGACAGGACCTCCGTATCAACGTGGCAGTAGTCGGTGCGGGTAGGTTTCAGGTAATCTAAAAATTTGGAAAGGTCTTCCAGATAAGCACTCAGGGTGTTATCAGACAAAGCCCTTTCCAACATAAGGTATGTACGGTAACTTGCGATCGTCCGATCTGATAGATACGGATCAATGTTCATCGTCCTTCTCCTTATTCAATCCGATCAAAGATTCAATCGCCAAACGGTAGGAATCCATTCCGAATCCGGCGATGACTCCCAAACAAACTGGAGAGAGATAAGAGTGATGACGGAACTCCTCACGCTTATGGACATTGGAGATATGCACTTCAACCACAGGGCACTTGATGGCACGGATCGCATCGGCGATTGCCACAGAGGTATGGGTATAGGCTCCAGCATTCAAAACAATGCCATCACAAATGAAACCCGTCTCCTGGATGGTGTTAATCAGTTCACCCTCAACATTGGATTGGTAATAAGATATCGTGACATCAGGAAATCTCTCTTGCAACTCTTCCAAATAATCCTCAAAAGATTGACTGCCATAAATGCCTGGTTCCCTCTTGCCAAGCAAGTTCAAGTTGGGACCATTGATAATGATGATATTCATAACTATTTATTTGAAATAATAAAAGAAACCTCTTTGAATGCATACTTGCGGATCTCCCCATCCACCAAACGCAACGAAAGAATGCCATCGTCGCCCACTGAATCGATTTTAGCGGCGAATGAACCATTTTCGTCTTGGTAATAGTAGAAGTTATCCACACGATACAGCGCCTTGAAATATTGCGTCCTTAACGACGAAAAATCGCCCTTAATCAGTTGAAGATATCTTGACTTAATCGCATCCACCAACTTTTGCAACTCATCGTCCAGATTAAAGTGACGCTTCGTCGCAGTAGCCATAGAGACCGGATTGGGCGCATCGGAAAGGAATTTTTTCTGATTCACATTCAAACCAACGCCAACGATCGTATGGGAAATGGAATTACCCATCAAGAGATTTTCGATCAGGACACCCGCGATCTTCTTGTTCTTCCAATAGATATCGTTAGGCCACTTCACGGTGACATCCTTCATCCCCACCTCATTGGTTAAATAATCGACGATACCCAACGAGACAAATTGCGAAAGGAGGAACTGCGATTGGATCGGCAGGAAAGAGGGGAAGAAAAGCATACTGAACGTAAGGTTCATACCCGACTCCGACTCCCAAACGTTAGACAATTGTCCCTTACCCGAAGTTTGGAAATCAGACCAAACCACGAGACCTTCGGTCAACGAATCATCTCTGGAGATGAGATCATGCAAATATTCGTTTGTGGAAGAAGTAGATGTAAGATGAATAAGATTTTCTCTCATTAATTGCGCTTATATTGTACAATTTTCGCACCTTTCTCAACGTCGCTCGTCACCCAGATGTTTCCTCCGATCACAGCATTCTCACCCACTGTGATTCTACCCAATACGGTAGCGTTGGAATAGATGACGACATTGTCTTCTATGATAGGGTGTCTTGGAAGATTTTTGATTGGATTTCCATTCTCGTCCAAAGGGAAACTCTTGGCACCAAGCGTCACGCCCTGGTACAACTTCACATGATCACCTATAATAGTGGTTTCACCAATGACCACACCAGTTCCGTGGTCAATCGTAAAATATTTTCCAATGGTAGCACCTGGATGGATATCAATTCCCGTTTCAGAATGGGCCATTTCACCAATCATTCTTGGAATCAACGGTACACCCAGAACCAAAAGTTCATGGGCGATACGATAATTGGATATCGCCTTAATCGCAGGATAGCACAAAATAATCTCAGCATAACTCTTAGCCGCAGGGTCTCCTAGATAGGCAGCCTCCACATCCGTCACCAATGTCTCTCGCATATCGGGCAGATGGTTGATGAAAGCCTCCGCAATCTCACTTGACTTGCTTTTCAAGACGTCATCACAAGGCTTCTCACCCTCACAGAAATCAAAAGAGAGCGCCGCAAAGACTTGTTTATTCAAAAGGCATCTCAACTTTTCGATATTGACACCAATATGGTAAGAGAGTGTCTGTAAATCGAAAGAGGGAGAGCCGAAATATCCTGGGAAGATGATAGAACGTGTAATGTCCACAATCTCTCTCAAAGCGGCAGAAGACGGATAAGACAACTCCGCACCGCTTATATGGTACACCTTTTTCAGTGTATCATAATCAGACAACCGCTTAACAAGATCGTTCATTATCTACAGAAGTGTTTCGTTACGCACCAAGTGTAACCCAACATCACCTCGTGACCTCCTCCATTCTTACGTTGGAAATCGGTCAATCCGAGACGGTATCCGTAACCCAAGTGGAATCCCTTGTATCTTGCGCCTCCC
>JAZUDI010000068.1:0-69826 GCA_045639525.1 Paludibacteraceae bacterium
ATTCTTCATTATCTTGTGGTCCCACTAGGATTCGAACCTAGGACCCCCTGCTTGTAAGGCAGGTGCTCTAAACCAGCTGAGCTATAAGACCGAAATGTTAATTAATAATTTTGAATTATGAATTTTGAATTATTTAGAATGGCATCAATAACGAGTCACCTCTCAATTCTTAATTCTTCATTCATCATTATCTTGTGGTCCCACTAGGATTCGAACCTAGGACCCCCTGCTTGTAAGGCAGGTGCTCTAAACCAGCTGAGCTATAAGACCAAGTGCTCTTCTCGAAAAGCGATGCAAAAGTAGTGTATTATTTCAGAAATCCAAAATATTTTCCGCTAAATTTTCCATATACAAATATTTTTCTTCGCAATTATAAATGGTTTTAAAAATATATATAATTTAGCGATGTCAATTTTCGTTTGAAAATTATTGACGTTGGTTGAAAAAGAAAGCTATTTTACGCTTATTATCTATATTTATTACATCTAAATTTAATTCCAATGAATAAAACTTTACTAAGTACAATGGTGGCAATGGCATCCGCTGGTATGTCGTTGAACGCCCAGTCTCTTATTGACGAAGGTTTTGAATCGGGAAAGGGCAATTGGTCATCTCGTGGAGGAGAGACCGTCGCTGTTTCCAAAGAGGCTGCTCACACAGGTACACAATCCCTGAAGGTATCTTCCCGTTCCGATTATTGGAATGGCGCTAGTGTGAAATCAACTGATTTTAAGGCAGGAGAGTCCTACGATGTAGAGGCGTATGTCTATTTCGACGGATCCACCTACAAACCAACCGCCTCTTTTGATGGCGAGGTGATCCCTTTGAAATCGGCCTATCCGGAGGAGACCTATTTTAAATTTGGTACATGTTTGAACGGCGGTACCGTTAGTTCCTTGAGGAACATGTGTATCACCCATTTCAACAGTGTGACGCCTGAGAACGAGTTGAAGCCGGATGCTACGTTGAACCAAAGCGCCAGCCAACAAAGAGGCAACAATGTCAATCCTCAGGTACAATTGTCTTCAGGTGCGAAATCGATCCTGAAATTCTGTCAAGATAACAAAATCGGTTTGAGAGGCCACTGCTTTGTATGGCATAGCCAGACTCCGACATGGTTGTTCAAAGAGAATTTCTCTTCCAATGGCAGCAACGTCTCTGTAGCCATTATGGATCAACGCTTGGAGAACTATATCAAGAATGTTTTCGAAGCCATCACCTCCGCCTATCCGAATTTGAACCTCTACGCCTTTGACGTGGTCAACGAGGCATTCAATGAAGATGGAACCCTTCGTTCGGCTGGAGATAACTCGATTAGCCCAGGACAATCTTATTGGTACCAAATCTACAAGAGCAACGATTATATCAAAAAGGCCTTCAGATTCGCGAAGAAATACGCGCCTAAGGGTTGTAAGCTCTATTACAATGACTATAACGAGTACAACACTAGCAAGCGAGATGGTATCTACAAGTTGGTGAAGGAGATGTACGAAGAGGGTATCTGCGACGGTGTGGGTATGCAATCCCACTTGGATGTCACCTATCCAGGTATGCAATTGTACGAGCAGGCGATCCAAAAGTACGCGAGCATCGGTTGCGATATCCAAATTACCGAGTTGGATGTGACCTCCAGCAACGGAGAGTCTCCGCAAGGCCCATACTACAAGAGCTGTTTTGATCTCTATAAGAAATACAAGGACAATATCAGCGCAGTGGTTGTTTGGGGTATCAACGATGCGAACAGCTGGCGTGGCGATCGAATTCCTTTGCTTTTCGACAAGAACAACAACCCGAAAGAGGCTTACAAGCAAATCGTTGCGGGTATGAATGTCTCTTCTCAACCTTCCCAAGGCGAGGATACGGATTTGAAGGAGCTCCCATTCCAACTTTGTTTCCAATACAATGACGGAACAACGCAGTATCCAACCATCGAGCAGGTGACTGTTCCTTCAAAGACATGGACCAAGTTGTCTGGCGTCATGGAGATTCCCGCTGATGCGGAGGATATTTCAGTTTATGTGCAGACCTCTGACAATGGAGCAGATTCGGATTTGATCGATTTCTATGTGGATGATGTGAAGTGCTCGTTGTTTGATCCGACAGCGGTGTCGAACACAGCGGCTGAAGGTGGGTACCTTCTTTTGCAAAATACGCCGAATCCGGCTGTAGAGCATACCGCTATTCGTTTCGCTCTTCCAAAGGCTGGTCAAGTGAACATCTCGCTCTACAATGCCGCTGGCGTGAAGGTTTCCGATATCGTGAATGAGAATTTGAGCGAAGGCTCATACATCAAGGATGTGGATGTCAAAAGCCTTGTCCCTGGCGTTTATTTCTACGAAATGAGTGTCAATGGCGTTTCTTTGAGAAAATCGATGATCGTGAAGTAATCCAGATTGCTGACAATACAAAAGGAGACGTTCTCGACGAGCGTCTCCTTTTTTGTGCCTCTGCCCCAATCCTGCACACCTGTCCCCTTAATTTGCCATATTTAACAACATCTCCGATTGTATTGTATTTTTTATTATCTTTGGAGATTAAGCGTGTAACATAAGCGTAGTATATCATTATGGCAGACAACAAGAAAGAACAAGAGAGAGAAGAACTTCATAAATCGATTTGGAATATAGCAAACGAACTTCGTGGTGCTGTGGATGGCTGGGACTTTAAGCAGTACGTCTTGGGCATCATGTTCTATCGTTACATCTCCGAGAACCTAACCTCATACATCAACCATGACGAATGGAAGGCTGGTAATCATGACTTCGATTATGCTAAAATGAGCGATGCGGAGGCTGAGATCGCAAAGGAGGGTCTGGTTCAGGAGAAGGGATTCTTTATTTTGCCTTCTGAGTTGTTTGAGAATGTCAGAAAGAATGCCGACACGAACGAGAATCTGAATGAGACTTTGGAGAATGTCTTCAAACATATCGAAGAGTCTGCCAAGGGTACTGAATCGGAGAGCAACTTTTCTGGTCTGTTCGATGATATTGATGTGAACTCCAACAAGCTGGGAGCCACCGTCGAGAAGAGAAACAAGAAACTCTCCGCTATCTTGAACGAAATCGGCAACCTCAAACTGGGCTATCAGAATAATACCATAGACGCTTTTGGTGATGCCTATGAGTTTTTGATGGCGATGTATGCCTCAAATGCTGGTAAGTCAGGTGGTGAATACTATACGCCACAGGAGGTCTCCGAACTGCTTACCAGATTGGCTGTCGTGGGAAAGACAAGCGTCAATAAAGTCTATGATCCCGCTTGTGGTTCTGGTTCTTTGTTGCTTCAGGCTATCAAGATTTTGGGCAAGGAGAACATCAAGCAAGGTTTTTACGGTCAGGAGAAGAACATTACCACCTACAACCTTTGCCGTATCAATATGTTCCTTCATGATGTGGGATTCGACAAGTTCAATATCGCTTGTGAAGATACGTTGATTGCTCCTCAACACTGGGATGATGAACCGTTTGAAGTTCTGGTGTCTAATCCACCATACTCGGTGAAATGGGAGGGTGATGACAACCCAATTCTCATCAATGATTCTCGTTTTAGCCCTGCTGGTGTATTGGCTCCGAAGGGTAAAGCGGATTTGGCTTTCATCATGCACTCTTTGTCATGGCTGAGTACAAATGGAACAGCCTCTATTGTCTGCTTCCCTGGTATCATGTATCGTGGTGGAGCCGAGCAGAAGATCCGTAAGTACATGGTGGACAACAACTATGTGGATTGTGTCATCCAATTGCCTAGTAACCTCTTCTTCGGTACATCCATCGCCACTTGTATCATGGTGTTGAAGAAGTCGAAGAAAGATACTGGAATACTCTTCATAGACGCTTCCAATGAGTGTGTCAAGGCTACCAACAACAATAAACTGACACCAGGCAACATTCAAAAAATCGTTGATACATTTACCGAAAGAAAGACGGTTGACCACTTTACCAAACTTGCCACATACGACGAGGTGAAGGAGAACGAATACAACCTATCCGTCTCCACTTACGTTGAACAGGAAGACACCAGAGAGAAGGTGGACATCAAGGTGCTCAATGCTGAATTGGAGAAGATTGTGGCTAGGGAGAATGAACTTAGAACTGCTATTGATAACATCATTAAGGAGATTGAGGCATGAGGGATATGGTGAATTTTATATTTCAAAGTGTTAGAGCAAAATTATTATGAAGTCTGAAGTTACGAATAAACTCATGTTGAGTGACGACATACAAGCAATAAAGACGGCTATTCTTAATAGCCAGTATAAGGTTGTAGGAGAAGCAAACAAGATCCTTCTTTCGCTTTACTATGGTGTTGGCAGATATGTGTCGGAGCATACCCGCAATGGTAAATGGGGAACGAATGCCATTGAAATTATCAGCCAACAATTACAAAAGGAGTTGCCTGGTCTTAGAGGGTTTTCAGCCGCGGCCATTCGAAAAATGCGAATCTTTTATGAACAATGGCAACCGATTTTTGAAAATCATTCACCAGCAGTGAACGAAACTGTATGTACTACTCAAATGCTTGAAATAAACTCACTTACAAATCGTTCACTGGCAGTGAACGATTTACAATGGGATATGTTTTTATCGATAGGATTTACCCATCATTATGAGATACTCGCTAAGACAACCACTCTTGAAGAACGTATCTTTTACATTCGCAAGGCGGCAGAAAACCATTGGAGCAAAGACAAATTGATAGACGAATTGAAGGCTGATGTTTTTCATCACCAGTCGCTGATGCCTAACAACTTTATGGAGGTGATGCCAGACAAGGTGTCAGCTCTAAAGGCCATAGAGATGTTCAAGGATAACTATTTGCTCGATTTTGTCAATATGGAGGAATTGGATGCTCGAAGCAAGGAGGATGTGGATGAGCGTGTGTTGGAACAAAAAATTATCCAGCATGTCAAAGATTTTATCATGACATTCGGCAAAGACTTTACCTTTGTGGGAAATCAGTATCGATTGGAGAAGTTTGGTGTGGAACAGTTTCCTGACCTTTTGTTCTACAACCGTGAGTTGATGGCTCTTGTATGTGTCGAATTGAAATTTGGAGATTTCAAACCCGCCTACCTCGGCCAATTAAGTGCCTATTTACGCATTCTTGATAGCGAGGTGAAGAAACCTTTCGAAAATCCAAGCATAGGTATTGTTCTTTGTAAAAATGCAAATAAATCATTTGTTGAATTCCTTATTCAAGGTTATGACAACCCGATGGGTGTAGCAACCTACAAAACGAAAGAAGAAATTCGTCGTGTGTTGCCTTCAGAAGAAGATTTACAATATTTGTTATCTCAAGATTAACATTAAGGAGATTGAAGCATGAGTAAGATTTCATTCAGGTTTTATAGAGATCATGAGGTAAGAGCCGTATGGGATGCAGCGACCAATAAATGGTTCTTTTCTGTCCTTGATGTGCTTGGCGCCATCAATGAGCAAGATGATTATACCAAGACAAGGAACTACTGGAAATATCTCAAAACCAAGTTGAAGAAGGAGGAGAATGAAGTGGTTAGTGCCACTAACCAGTTGAAACTGCTTGCTCCTGATGGTAAGAAAAGACTTACGGATACCCTTGACATGAAGGGTATTGAGGAACTCGCCAAGAGCATCCCCAACAGCAAGGCGATGGATTTCCTTGACTGGCTTACGTATAGCGAGAACACGCTTGATGGCAAGAGCAAGCAGAAGGCGTATGAACTGTGGGAAAGTGGAATATTGGAGACGATTGAAGTGGGCACGGTCAAGGGTCTTCAGCAGATACATGCATACATCTTTGGTGGCTTGTATGACTTTGCCGGTCAGATTAGAACCAAGACCATCTCCAAGGGTGGTTTTACTTTCTGCTTGGCGCAGTACTTGCCACAACAGCTGGATATGATTGGGAAGATGCCAGAAACAAGCGTAGATGACATCTTCAACAAGTATGTAGAGATGAATGTCGCTCACCCCTTTATGGAGGGGAATGGCAGAAGCACAAGAATATGGCTTGATCTTATGCTGAAAGCAAGAGTCGGACAGTGCATAGACTGGAGTCAGATAAACAAGAATGACTACCTTCTGGCAACGACGCAGAGTATTGCGGATGCTGCGTCCATCAAGCGATTATTATCCAATGCTCTTACTGACAACATCCATGATAGGGAACTCTTCATGAAGGGCATTGATTATTCTTATTACTATGAACAGGAGGATTGAAGCATGAGCGATATGGAAAAGTTAGTAAAGTCGGACAGTTGTGTCAATGATATTAAAACGATTATTGAGCAAGGCAGACAAGCGTCTTATTCGTCGGTTAATCTTGTGATGATTAACACCTTTTGGAATGTAGGACGGCGAATTGTGGAGGAAGAGCAGAATGGAGCAGAAAGAGCTGAGTATGGTGACTATTTGATAAAACGTATTGCCAGTGAGTTGACGAAAGAATATGGTAGTAGCTTTAATTATCGTAATATTTGCTTTTATCGTCAGTTCTATTTGAATTTCAAAGATTTAGAGATTGTGAACACGCGTGTTCACAATCTTACATGGTCACATTTTCGCACATTGCTTCGTGTATCTGATGAAGATGCTAGAATCTGGTATATGAAGGAGGCGAACGATCAGATGTGGAGTGTCCGTACATTAGACCGTAATATTTCTACCCAATATTATCATCGTCTTCTGCGGTCACCAAGGAAAGATGAGGTGATAGCAGAGATGCAAGACAAGACGAGGGAACTCCAGCAAAACAAGTTCGAATTGCTGAAAAATCCTGTTGTGGCGGAATTTTTGGGCTATAAAACGGAGGATGCCTATACTGAAAAAGAGTTAGAGACCTCGATATTGTCTCATATCCGAGATTTTCTGATGGAAATGGGCAAGGGGTTTGCTTTTGTAGCTCGTCAACAACATATTGTGACGGATACGGAGGATTATTACATCGACCTTATTTTCTATAACATAGAGTTGAGATGTTATGTGTTGGTGGATCTAAAGATGGGCAAGGTGACGCACCAGGATGTGGGGCAGATGGATATGTATGTTAGAATGTATGATGATATGAAACGGAAGCCAGACGAGAATCCAACCGTTGGTATTTTGCTATGCGCTGAGACAAGTACTGACATTGCCCGCTATTCGGTATTGCATGATAACGAACATCTTTTCATGGCGAAATATTTACCATTCTTACCAACAGAAGAACAACTTCGAGTAGAAATCGAAAAGCAGAAAGAGGTTTTCTATTTACAACATCCCGAACTAAAGCCGAACGAACATGAGTAAGTTAGAGGAATTGATAGAGACGCTTTGCCCAGAAGGTGTGGAGTGGAAGAAGTTGGGAGAGATTGCAACAGATATGTTTAGAGGTTCAGGAATTAAAAGGGATGAACTTACTGAATCTGGCGTGCCATGTATTCGTTATGGCGATATTCATACGTCGTATGGCGCCTTTTTTTCTAAATGTAAATCCTATACCAGTGCAGATGTTGTGTCTAATCCTAAGATACTAAAGAATGGTGATATTTTGTTTGCTATAACGAGTGAAAACATTGAAGACATTGCAAAATCAACTGCGTATATAGGGGAAGAAGACGGGTATGTCGGAGGTGACATCGTAGTGATGAGACACGAACAAAATGCTAAGTATTTGTCGTATGCATTAATGACAGATGATGCAATTCTTCAGAAAACAAAAGGTAAAGTGAAAAGCAAAGTTGTTCATTCGTCTGTTCCGTCTATAAAAGAAATTACCATCCCCATTCCCCCTCTCCCTATCCAAGAAGAGATAGTCAGGATATTAGATACTTTTACAGAGCTTACAGCAGAGCTTACAGCAGAGCTTACAGCTAGGAAGAAGCAGTATGAGTACTACAGGGAATTTTTAATTAAGAATGAAGAATTAAGAGTTAAGAAGGTAAGGCTGGGCGATATAGCGACCATTGTTAGAGGCGGTAACTTTCAGAAGTCTGATTTTGTAGAAGAAGGGAAGCCGTGTATTCATTATGGACAGATGTATACTCACTTTGGCATTAGCACCGATACGGTATTAAAATATCTGGATGAAAGTGTTTTTGAGAAATCGAAAAAGGCTTCTTCTGGAGATATAGTAATGGCTGTAACAAGTGAGAATGTAGAAGATGTTTGTAAGTGTGTTGCATGGTTGGGAGAAGATGACATTGCTGTAAGCGGTCATACTGCCATTATCAAACACAATCAAAATGCGAAGTATCTAAGTTATTTCTTTCACACATCAGCCTTCTTTTCTCAAAAAAGAAAGTTAGCACATGGTACCAAGGTGATTGAGGTAACACCATCTAAATTAGCAGATATACAAATCCCTCTTCCATCCCTCCAAGAGCAAGAACGAATAGTCAATATTCTCGATAAATTCGATGCTTATTGCAACGACATCTCCAAAGGTTTACCGGCAGAGATCGAGGGAAGGAAGAAGCAGTATGAATATTATAGAGATCGGTTGTTGAATTTTAAGAGGAAGGAGGCTTAGCCTATGTCTTTGTTCAATATCATAACAGAGTCAGAGAATTCGACTGTAGTGAGTGAACCCTTTGAAAATTCATTCGTGAAGCCGTAAACAATAAATTTATCATTAAATTTGTATTATCAGTTACTCCATAGAAATCATTATGTTAAAAGATAAAATAAAATATGTGGTGGCATTGATAGCAGAGTTCGCGAAATGCTATCAATTGACGGATGCACAAGCACTTCGTTATTTGCATCAATACAAGGCTCTTGAATTGTGCGATAAGCATTACGATGTGATGCATACGCTCTCGTTTCGGGATAATATAGAAAGCCTTACGGCCTATTGTAAACGAATGGGAGGGCGATTAGGATGAAACTATACCACGGTTCAACAGTCAATATCGACACTATTCAACTTGATAAATCGAAACCTTTCAAAGATTTCGGTAAGGCTTTTTATCTCTCTGCCGAGAGATTGCAAGCTGAGAAATTGGCTGAGTCAAGAGTGGCTTTCCTTGGGGGCGAGCCATATATTAATGAATATGAGTTTGACGAGACGTTGCTGGTAGATGGTAGTGATGGACCGCTCCGTGTGAAGATATTTTCTCACTACTGCTTGGAATGGGCGGAGTTCGTCTGGAACAATAGAGACGAGAATCAAGATTACAAGCATGAGTACGATATTGTTTATGGACCGATTGCCAACGATACCATAGGCTACCAGATGCGTCAATACCGTGAGGAGTTTACCGATTTGAAAGGGTTTCTTCAAGGGTTGAAGTATAGCAAGGGAGAGACATTCCAATATGCCTTCTGTACGGAACGGGCACTTAAATATCTAAAGAAGATAGGATGAATATCACAGAAAAAGAATACAAATGGATGGTTGAGCAAATAGTCTCAGATCTGATAGATATGCTCATTGAGAAGGAGGGGTTTGGTTTTACACGAGCCTTTGAGACTGTCTATTCTTCGGACACCTACCAGGCATTGCAGAATCCGCAAACAAGGCTTTATTATCAAAGTTCCGGTTATGTCTATGATTTCCTTCTATCAGAGATAAAGGTCGGAAAGATGTCGTAAATTCAACTTCTAATGGTACTGTAATATGTCTTTGTTCAATATCATAACAGAATCCGAGAATGCTACGGTGGTGAGTGAATACAAACCACAAGCATCTAAACAGGCTTCCTACCAGAGTGAGGCTGAACTGGAGAAGGACTTTATCCGTATGTTGGGTGAACAGTCCTACGAATACCTGACCATACACCAGGAGAAGGATTTGATAGACAACCTTCGGAGACAGTTGGAATTGGTGAACGACTACCAATTCTCCGACGATGAGTGGAACCGTTTCTTCTCTCAGATACTTGCCAATCCGAACAATGGCATAAAGGAGAAGACCCGAATAATTCAGGAGGATTACCGACAGATATTGAAGAAGGACGATGGCAGTACAAAGAATATCTCCCTTATCGACAAATCCAACATCCATAACAACCGCCTACAAGTCATCAACCAGTATGAGGTGAAAGACGGCAACCATGATAACCGTTATGATGTGACCATATTGGTGAACGGACTGCCTTTGGTTCATGTGGAGTTGAAGAGAAGAGGCGTTGCGATAAAGGAGGCTTTCAATCAGATCAACCGTTACCAGAGAGATTCGTTTTGGGCTGGCTGTGGATTGTTCCAGTACGTTCAAATATTCGTGATCTCCAACGGAACACACACGAAATATTACTCCAATACTACAAGAGACAATCATATCAAGGATGCTAACTCTTCTTCAAAAGGCAAGAAGACGAAGACCAGCAACAGTTTTGAGTTCACCTCTTTCTGGGCAGACGCTAACAATAGGGTGATTCTCGATTTGGTGGATTTCACAAAGACATTCTTCTCCAAACATACGCTGCTGAACATCCTGACCAAGTATTGTGTCTTTACGGCAGAGGAGTTGTTGTTGGTGATGAGACCGTATCAGATTGTGGCTACGGAGAGAATCTTGAATAGAATTGAGGTCTCTTCCAACTACAAGAAATATGGCACTATTGACGGAGGTGGATACATCTGGCACACGACGGGATCAGGAAAGACGCTCACGTCATTCAAAACGGCAAGATTAGCCTCTAAGATGAATGGTGTGGATAAGGTGCTTTTCGTGGTTGACCGTAAGGATTTGGATTACCAGACCATGAGGGAGTATGACCGATTTGAAAAGGGTGCGGCCAATTCCAATCGTTCCACTACAATTTTAGCCAAACAATTGGGTGATGATAAGTCTAATATCATCATCACTACCATACAGAAACTCTCCACCTACATCGCCAAGAACAAGACGAGTGAGGCGTATGACAAGCATGTGGTGATCATTTTCGATGAGTGTCATAGAAGCCAGTTCGGAGAGATGCACTTGGCTATCACAAGGGCTTTCAAGAAATACCATATCTTCGGATTTACAGGTACACCGATATTCGCTGTCAATTCAGGATCAGGCAAAGGTAATCTTAAAACGACCGCCCAGGCATTCGGAGACAAACTCCATGCCTATACCATTGTGGACGCTATCAACGATAAGAATGTGCTTCCATTTAGGGTGGATTACATTAAGACGGTTGACTTGCCAGAGGATATTAAGGACGAGAAGGTTTGGGGTATTGATCGTGAGAAGGTGTTTATGGATCCAGAGAGAATCAGAAAGGTGACTACATATATCCTGGACAACTTCGACCGTAAGACCTACCGAAATCAGAAGAAATACAAATACAGCATAGTCACCAATGTTCCAGAGGTGGTAATGGCGAAGGATCGGAACAAGGTAAAGGAAGAGAAGCAAGCAGTTCATGTGGACGGATTCAATTCCATCTTTGCCGTAACCACGATAGATGCAGCCAAACTCTATTATAACGAGTTTAAGCGTCAGATGAAGGAGTCGCCAGAGAAGGCTTTGAGAATCGGTTTGATATATTCCTACGGAGCCAACGAAGAAGAAGCTGATGGTATTTTGGATGAGGAGAACAGCGAGAATACGGACAACTTGGATGCGACCAGCAGAGATTTCTTGGAGTCTGCCATCGCTGATTATAACGAGATGTTCAGCACCAACTACGATACTTCCAGCGATAAGTTCCAGAACTACTACAAGGATGTCTCTTTGAGAATGAAGAACAAGGAACTTGATTTGTTGATTGTGGTGAATATGTTCTTGACAGGTTTCGACGCCACCACACTGAATACGCTTTGGGTGGACAAGAACCTCAGAATGCATGGTCTCCTTCAGGCTTATTCTAGAACCAACCGTATCCTGAACAGTATCAAGACATTCGGTAATATCGTATGTTTCAGAAATCTTCAGAAGGCTACCGATGACGCTATTTCGTTGTTCGGAGATAAGGAGGCTACAGGTCTGGCAATACTACGAGGCTTTAAGGATTACTACTATGGATTTGACGATGATAAGGGTAAGCATCATTTGGGATATGTGGAGATGATAGACCAACTCTTAAACAAATTCCCTATCGAGGATCCTATTATCGGAGAAGCCAAACAAAAGGAGTTCATCAAGCTGTTTGGTGCTGTCTTGAGGATGATGAACTTGCTCTCTTGTTTCGATGATTTCGCTGGAAAGGAGATTTTGAGCGAGATGAACCTACAAGACTACAAGAGCATTTATTTGGATTTGAAAGACACACTGGTTCCTCCCGTTGAGGGAGGGGCAAAGATAATCAATGACGATATTGTCTTTGAAATTGAGCTCTTGAAGCAAGTGGACATCAATATTGACTACATTCTCATGATGGTTCAGCAATACCATGAGAAGCATTGTAAGGATAAGGAGATATTGGTTAAAATCAGCAAAGCGATCGAGTCATCCCCTGAACTTCGTAGCAAGAAGGACCTCATCATCAGTTTCGTGAACGGAATGAACGATGTGGACGGCGATGTGGTTGATTCCTGGAAAGATTATATCCGAGAGAAGAAGGAAACGGAACTACAGCAGATTATCACAGAGGAGAAACTAAAGGCGGATGAGACCAAGAAATTCGTGGATGATTGTTTCGAGACAGGAGCAGTAAAGACAACAGGAACCGACATCAACAACATACTTCCACCTACCTCTCGTTTCGGTGGTGGTAATCGAGACAGCATCCGAGTTAGGGTGTTGGAGAAGATTAAGGCTTATTTTGAGAGATTTTTTGGAATGGAGTAAATATGGAGAAAATACGATAATAGATGCCGCTTACTTGGATGATAGGAAAGGGCTTGTTGTGCTTTCTTCAACTCCTAATGCGGTTAAGAAATATTTCTTATGCTATATCTATTTTTCTGGAGGACAATACATTCATGAGAGCAGAGGTTCTTATTTTTCTGAGGATGGAGGACGTAAGAGGTTTGTCTTGGCTCATGGCCTGAAATGGAACGGTTCTGATAGTATTGATGATTATTGCTAACTTATTGATAGAATGACTATACCTTCTCTAAATTATCGCTACTATCACGGAGAATCCGCTTGTCCTTATGAGTCGAGGAATAATCGGTTGTTTTGGCTGATTGAAAAAAGGTGTGCTCGTAATGGTTCTGACGAATATGAAGGCTGGTTGGAATATTATCGAATCAAAGGTTACAAACTCTATGATGACGTTCCTTCCCAAGTTCTGATGTTCCTTTTCCTTTGGTGGATGGATAACGATGATAAGGAGCGGAATATGGCTGATTTTTATGACTTCGTGGAGGAATATAGAAGCCAGCCGTATAAAAAGGAATAGATTTTCATCGTTTCACTGTCCAATCCGTACGTGGGGCTTGTTCGTTTCAGACGTTATAATTTGGGGCAACATTAGGTTGAGCATCTCGGTGTTTGGGCTACCATGTAGAATTCGATACCAATTTAGGTAGGTGACGTCTTACAGACGAGTGTGTCTCATTCATGGCGCATAACCCCGCACATGTCTCTTCGTTCCATGTACGGGGTTACACAAGTAGCGTCTTGCAGACGCTATATTTAAACTCCACCAGTAAACTATTAAATAGTTTTTAGCAATTGAGTTGAGTTACGTGACTTGTGGGGACTAAAAGTATATAGTTTCCTAATTATTAGATGATTTCCGCCACCAAATAGGTGCTACCGCCTACATAGATCACATCCTTTTCGTCCGCATCCTTCAAGGCAGCTGCGTAAGCCTCCGCGACAGTTGGGTAGGTGAGTCCTTTGAGTCCTTTGGAGGCCGCTATCTCTTGTAATTGGCTCTCCGCCATGGCACGTTTGCTATTGGCCTTGGTGAAGTAATAGACAGCCTCCTTCGGCAATAACTCCAAGACATGGCTCACATCCTTATCTCCCACCATACCGAATACAATGCGCAATTGCTTGCATGGAATGCTTCTCAACTGCTTTACCACGTATTGGATGCCCCCCACATTGTGTCCTGTGTCGCAAACGACGTATGGGCTCTCTTTCAACCGTTGCCAACGGCCCAAGAGGTGGGTTTGGTCGATGGTGTGCTCGAAGCCATGGCGCATGCTCTCCCGGGTGATAGCGTAACCTAGGTGTTTCAACTCCTCCACGGCACGCAAGGCGGTGGCCATATTCTTCTCTTGGTAGATACCCATCAATGGGGTGCGAATCAACTCCTCTCCGATGCGGAAGAGTTGGAAGGGTTGGCGGTAGGAGGCTTCATTGCCTAAAAATTCGCTCTTCTGTGTGTCTGCGAAATAGATAGGGGTGCATACCTCGTTCGCCTTGTCGATGAATACCTGTTTCACGGCACCTGCCGCTTCTCCGATCACGACAGGAACGCCCTCTTTGATGATACCCGCCTTTTCAGCGGCGATTTTCTCTTCGGTATCGCCCAAAAGGTTCATGTGGTCAAGACTGATGTTGGTGATGACACACAAATCTGGCGAAATGAGGTTGGTGCTATCCAAACGACCGCCAAGACCTACCTCGATAACGGCCACATCGACTTGCTCCTGACGGAAATAGTCGAAGGCCATCGCTACGCAAACTTCAAAGAATGAAGGCGTTACACGTTCAATCAAGGCCCGGTGTTTCTCCACGAAATCGATGACGTAAGATTCCGGAACCATTTCGCCGTTCACGCGAATCCGCTCACGGAAATCCCGCAAATGGGGAGAGGTGAACAATCCCACCTTGTAGCCCGACGATTGCAGGATAGAGGCCAAGGTGTGGGATACGGAACCCTTTCCGTTGGTACCGCCTACATGGATGGTGCGGTAGGATTGGTGAGGGTGGCCGAAGTAACGGTCCATCTCGATCATGCTCTCTATGCCTGGTTTATAGCCAGATGTGCCAACGTTTTGAAAACTGGGCATACGGCTAAATATATAGTCGATTGTCTCTGCGTATGTCATCATTTTTTCTCAATAAATATTTTGTTTTAACAAAAAAATAAGTAACTTTACGAATACGAAGGTAGTGAATATATTCCTACCAAGGAAAAAATTCTTTATTGATTAACACTTAAATTGAATGACCATGGGCGCTAAGAAGAATTTCGTATTGGATACCAATGTTATCCTTCACGATTACAAGTGTATTTACAATTTCCAAGAGAACGATATATACCTACCGATCACTGTTTTAGAGGAGTTGGATAAATTCAAGAAGGGAAACGACCAAATCAACTATAATGCGCGTGAGTTTGTCCGCGAGTTGGATACCCTCTGCAACGACAAGGCGATTTTTGGCAAGGGAGTCTCGTTAGGCAAGGGACTTGGTAAGTTGATTATCATCACGAGCGCGGAATACCCTAAGAAGATTTCGGAAGCTTTTGCTGAGAAAATTCCAGATCACAAGATCCTCGCTGTGGTAGATCTTGTCCAAACCCAAAATCCTAAGACCAAGACCATTCTTGTTTCCAAGGATGTGAATTTACGCGTAAAGGCGAAATCATTGGGCATGGAGGCTGAGGACTACAGCACAGACAAAGTGACAAACATCGATATTTTCGATCAAGCGCAAGCCACATTCGATAATGTGGACGCTGATTTGATCGATCAATTGTATTCATCCTCCACGGGTATGCCGCTTAGCGACTTCAAGTTGCCTGTAGAGGTGGAGAACAACCAATGCTTCATCTTGAAGAGCACCCGTTCCACAGTAATGGCCCGCTACAACGCGAACACCCAAATGGTGGAGAAGGTGAAGAAGGAGAAGGCATTCGGCATCGAAGGAAGAAATGCGGAGCAGACATTCGCCCTCAACGCTTTGTTGGATGACGACATCAAGTTGGTGGCTGTTTCCGGACGTGCCGGTACAGGTAAGACCCTCTTGGCTTTGGCGGCCGCTTTGCAACAAAATGAGAAGTATCAACAAATCCTCTTGGCCCGTCCGATTGTGGCCATGTCGAACAAGGATTTGGGATTCTTGCCAGGCGATGAAAAGCAAAAGGTGGCTCCATATATGCAGCCATTGTTTGATAACTTGAATGTGATCAAGCACCAATTCGGACCAACCAGTAAGGAGATCAAGTTGTTGGAGGAGGTGCAAAAGAGCGAGAAGTTGATCATCGAGGCATTGGCCTTCATTCGTGGTCGAAGCTTGAGCAACACCTACTTCATTGTCGACGAGGCGCAAAACTTGACGCCACACGAGATCAAGACCATCATCACACGTGCCGGCGAGGGCTGTAAGATGGTATTCTGCGGAGATGTCCAACAAATCGATACACCATACTTGGATATGCAATCCAACGGTTTGGTCTATATGATCGATAAGATGAAGGGACAAAAGATCTTCTCCCATGTCAATTTGATCAAGGGCGAGCGTAGTTATTTATCAGAGTTGGCAAGTTCATTGTTGTAAGAGACTTTCTATACAAGATAAATCGTCGAGTGGGGGCCGCGGATATGCGTGTTCCCACTTTTTTTAACTATTCCATGGCTGAAACGCTTTTGAGTTGGAAGAAAATTCGCTAATTTTGCGGAAAATTATCGATAATGCATAAATCTGGTTTTGTAAATATAGTAGGTAATCCCAATGTGGGTAAGTCCACATTGATGAACGCATTGGTAGGAGAGCGTATTTCCATCATCACCTCCAAGGCGCAGACCACCCGTCATAGAATTTTAGGTATCGTGAATGGAGAGGATTTTCAGATCGTCTATTCCGACACACCGGGTGTGTTGAAACCTAACTATAAATTGCAGGAATCCATGTTGAACTTCTCCAATAGCGCCTTGACTGACGCGGATGTCATCCTCTATGTCACAGACGTGATCGAGAATGCGGAGAAGAACGCCGATTTCATCGAAAAGGTGAAGAAACAGAAGGCTCCTGTGTTGTTGATCATCAACAAGATCGATTTGACCGATCAGCCGAAGTTGGTGGAATTGGTGGAGAAATGGAAGGGAATCCTGCCTGAGGCGGAAATTATTCCGATCTCCGCTCAAAACAATTTTAACTTGGAGTATGTGCTCAAGAGAATCAAGAGCATGTTGCCAGACTCGCCGCCATTCTTTGAAAAAGACGCATTGACCGATAAACCTGCCAGATTCTTTGTCACGGAGATCATCCGCGAGAAGATCTTGACCAACTACGACAAGGAGGTGCCTTACTCCGTGGAGGTGGTGGTAGAGAGCTTCAAGGAGGACAACAAGATGATCTGCATCAATGCGGTGATCTATGTGGAGCGTGACTCTCAGAAGGGAATCATCATCGGACAGGGCGGAAAGATGCTCAAAAAGGTGGGTATCGAAGCCAGAAAGGACATCGAGGCCTTCTTCGAGAAGAAGGTATTCCTCGAACTCTTTGTCAAAGTAGAGAAGGATTGGAGAAACAAGGACAGAGTCTTAAAGGACTTTGGCTATCAACCTGAATAGTGCTCCACGGCACTGATATTTGGAGGTTTCATTATTTACGCTTTATTCATTGAAATCTCCGCCATATTGTTGAATGGGACTTGTTCCCCGGGTGGAGTGATCCGCCCCAATACAGAGTATTAAAATGAGTAATTTAGTAGCAATAGTAGGAAGACCGAATGTCGGTAAGTCAACCCTCTTTAATAGGTTGACACAGACTCGCCGCGCCATCGTGAACGAAGAGGCGGGTACCACACGCGACCGTCAATACGGAAAAGTGGATTGGAACGGTGTGGAGTTCTCCATCGTGGACACGGGTGGTTGGGTCGTCAATTCAGAGGATATTTTTGAAGGAGAGATCCGCAAGCAGGTGAATATCGCCATCGAAGAGGCGGATGTCATTATGTTTGTGGTGGATGTTTCGAGCGGTGTGACCGACTTGGACGAGCAGGTGGCTCAGATTCTACGAAGAAACACCAAGCCGGTGATTTTGATCTGCAACAAAGTGGATAACAATGAGTTGCAATACTATTCCGCCGATTTCTACCGTTTGGGATTGGGTGATCCGCAATGCATCTCCTCCATTTCAGGATCCGGTACCGGTGATTTGTTGGATTTGATCCTCGACAAATTGCCTAAGAAGAAAGAGGAAGAGATGGACGAGGATCTGCCTCGTATCGCCATCGTAGGCCGTCCAAATGCGGGAAAATCATCCATTATCAACGCATTCATCGGCGAAGACCGTTATATTGTGACCGATATCGCGGGTACCACCCGTGACAGCATCCATACCCGTTATACCAAGTTTGGTTATGACTTTTACTTGGTGGATACGGCCGGTATCCGTAAAAAGGGTAAGGTGACGGAAGATTTGGAGTATTTCTCCGTCATCCGTTCGATCCGTTCCATCGAGGATTCGGATGTGTGTGTCTTGATGATTGATGCCACCAGAGGCATTGAGGCGCAAGATATGAATATCGTGCAACTGATCCAAAAGAACAAAAAGGGTATTGTGGTCGTCGTCAACAAATGGGACTTGATTACGGAGAAGGATTCCAAATCGACTTTGACGATGGAGAAGGCGATCAGAGAGCGTTTGGCGCCATTTGATGATTTTCCGATTGTCTTCACATCGGCCATTACCAAGCAAAGAATCTTCAAGGTGATTGAGGCTGCTATGGAGGTCTATGGCAACAAGAAGTGCAAGATTTCCACCAGCAAGTTGAACGAATTCTTCTTGCCGTTGATTGAGAACTATCCGCCACCATCAACCAAGGGAAAATACATCAAGATCAAGTATGTGACTCAGTTGCCTGACACGCAAATACCATCCTTCGTCTTCTATGCGAACCTTCCGCAATATGTGAAGGAGCCATACAAACGATTCTTGGAGAATAAGATGCGTGAAGAGTGGAATTTGTCGGGAACACCGATCAATATTTTTATTAGACAGAAATAATCCAAGGGAGGAGGGACGATACAACGATCCTTCCTCTTTTGCTTTCCATAGCCAACAATAATCGTTATGAAAATTAAGATAGACACCGATGAATTGGTTAAAAACCAGGTGATTTCGCAGGAGACTGCCGATGAAATCATCCAATTCCACCAATCATCGCAAAAAACAGCCATAGGCAAGTACGCCTTGGGTATCGTGGCCGCTCTATTCGTGTTGACAGGCCTCTCTATTTTTGTGAACGATATCTGGTCATCCGTCGGATTGAACACGAAAATACTCTTCAGTCTCATGCCTATACTGGGCGGTTCTCTCACTTGCTATGCTATGGTCACACGCTTCCCTTCGATGAAAATACTCACCGAAAGCGTCGCTATCCTGCAATGCGTGGCCATTTTTGCCACATTTATCATGTTGGTGGAGAGCTTTCATTTATCGGTGTACGAGACGGCATTCATTTTAGTTGTCATCATACTCTGTTTCCCATTCGTGATTTATTTCAGGGCAACAGTGGCGGCTACATTGTTGATCCTCACCGCAACCATCGCTATCTTATGCAACAACATGCAAGAGGTTAATCATCATCTCTATGTTGTACTGATCGGATTGATGGATGGCCTATTTTTGTATAAAACTTATTTCCGGGAGAAGGAAACATCACTTCTTCCCGTCCGACTCTTCCTATCATCCTTTGTACTGATTGTCTTCATGATTGAGTTTTCATTAAACATGAAACAAAGCCCATTCTCTATCCTTCCTCTCATCGCATCCAGTTATATCTTCACTTTCCGTACTTGGAACAGAGCGAAAAAATGGTTGGAAGCGGATGATAATTGGTTGGAATTGGGTGCTTTCTTACTATCATTCTATATCCTATACTATTGTTGTTCACATCATTATAGCCTTTACAACCACAGAACAGAAGCATTGACCGTGATTCCTTTCGCTTTGCCTCTAATACTTATTGGGATACTACAATTCAGAAACGGAATAAAAATGGATTTCAGGCAGATCCATACCCTTTTGGCCGCTACCATCATCGCCTTGACACCGTTTATGATGGGCGAAGACAACAACATTGTATACATATTGGTCATGCTCCTCTTTTTGGGCTATCACACCTATCTGAGGATTCGTCATTTCAACATTCTGTTTTTCAGTGTCGTCATGATCTGTTGGATGATCACTTCCGCAAGCCTCAAACACATGGATGGATTTAGACCATGGGTGGTGGCAGTCACCGTATTGTTTTTAGGCACACTGCTTATTGGCCGTCAATTGTTACATCATAAAAAAGACAAAGAACGATGAAAATCCAGGAGATTAATAAAAAACAGTGTTTGGTGGCAATGATAGCATTGCTTTTTGCGTTAACAGCGGGATTCATCATTTGGAACCAAGGCGCCATCAACACGCAACGTGATCTGAGACTCAAAATCGACACCATGTCTTGGAATCAAGAGATGGATTATAAATATCGTACCATAAGAGATTTCAGCATTATGCTGATGGACTCCATCATCCAAGAAGGTTATTCAGATGGAAAGTACATCGTATTTGACATAAACGAAGAGGGTTACGATGTACCCTTGTTTTGCAGTCGCATACCTAATTTTTTCCATCCAAGCGTGAAATGCAAATTATACCACGACAATCACGTTTATGGAAATGAAAACTTCAACAATATCAATCGGATACTCCCAAACAGCGATGTGAAAAGAAATAGTTCCACGAAATATATCGAAAGGCACTTTCTCAGAAAGGCTATGGCCGCCCATTCCGAAATTTGTGTCATTCTTCCGTCCTACGACGGTTCTATGAAAAAAGACATCTACAGTCCGATATTCGAGGATTTCGAGATAGACGGCAGACGAATGTCCGAAATGACCCAAGAGATGGAGCAACATCCACAGGAGGTGGTGGATTCTTTGATGAATGATATTCTCCATGCTATAGAGGCTTACTGCCAATCGGAGCATTGCAATGTGGGAAAAGGTTATGTCTATATTCTAAAAGGATGTGTTAACAGTGAAATGCGAGACGCTTTTAACCATTATATAAAATTACCACAAGGTGAAAAGGCGATAGAGGAGTGGTTGGTGGCGCATAAAGGGCGAATCAAAGAGTCGTATCATCAATATGATGAGGTTCATAATGCGGTTCGACAACTGCTGACAAATGAGGAATGGATGGAAGACAAAGAAAATGAGGGGATTGACGTTTTGCGGATAAGAAACTTCCTGAAACAAATTGCCGAGTGAACAATATCCCAATTTTTTACTAACAAAATCGCCACATTCTTTGGTCAAATCTGACAAAATGATTATTTTTGCACACGATTAAGTGAATATTGTCAAAACATCAAATTCGATAAAATGGAGCAATTAAAGCACGAATGTGGTATTGCGATGATCAGACTTCTCAAACCGTTGTCTTATTATCAGCAAAAATACGGGTCTGCAAGTTATGGACTCGGCAAGCTCTATCTGATGATGGAAAAACAGCACAACCGCGGACAGGAGGGCGCCGGTATCGCCTGCGTGAAACTTCAACCGCATCCCGGACATGAATATATGTTCAGGGAGAAAGCAGAAGGCAAGGACGCTATTACCAAAGTCTTTGCCTCTGTCGGCCACCAACTGACAACACCAAACGAGGATGACCCATCTGGCACACCACCTTTCCAAGGCGAGTTGCTGATGGGCCATCTTCGTTATAGTACGACTGGTAAGGGTGGTTTGAAGTATGTTCATCCATTTTTGAGAAGAAACAACTGGAAGGCGAAGAACCTCTGTTTGTGCGGTAACTTCAATATGACCAACGTCGATAGCATCTTCGACCGCTTGACCGCTCAAGGCCAATATCCACGCATCTACAGCGACTCCTACATTATGTTGGAGTTCATGGGACACCGTCTCGACCGTGAGGTGGAGAAGCGCTACCGAGAGGCGAAGGATTTGTCATTAGCGGGCATGGAGATCACCGATTACATCGACACCCATGTGGATGTACGAAATGTTCTATCCTCCACGCTTCCTCATTTTGACGGCGGATATGTCATCTGTGGTCTAACGGGAAGTGGCGAAATGTTCACAATGCGTGATCCTTGGGGTATCCGTCCCGCATTCTACTATGCAGACGATGAAATCGTGGCGGTAGCCAGCGAACGTCCTGTCCTACAAACCACTTTCGACCTCAATCTTGAAGAGGTAAAGGAGTTGAATCCTGGTGAAGCGTTGGTGGTGAACTATGCCGGCAAAATGTCGTTGACACAAATAGCGACGGCGGAAAAAACCGCGCCATGTTCATTTGAACGCATCTATTTTAGCCGTGGAAACGATAAGGACATCTACATGGAACGCAAGATGTTGGGTCGCCAACTGAAAGACTCCATTGTAAAGGCTGTCGATGGTGATGTGGAACATAGTGTATTCTCTTACATTCCTAATACGGCCGAGGTGGCATACGTCGGTATGGTGGAGGGTTTGCGTGAGAGTTATCCGATCGTCAGGGCTGAAAAGGTCGTCTCCAAAGATATCAAACTGAGAACCTTCATCACAGAGGGTAAAACCCGTAACGACTTGGCTGCCCATGTTTATGACATCACCTATGGTAGCGTGCAGGCGGATGTTGATAATTTGGTGGTAATCGACGATAGCATCGTTCGTGGTACTACATTGCGCGAGAGCATCATCAAGATATTGGACAGATTGCATCCTAAGAAAATTGTGATCGTCAGTTCGGCGCCACAAATCCGTTATCCAGACTTTTACGGTATCGATATGAGTCGTATCGGTGATTTCATCGCATACAAAGCGGCTATCAAGTTGATCGAGGACCGGGGAATGACCTCGCTGTTGGATGATTTGTACGCCCAATGCGTTGAACTTCTAAAAAAAGGGGTGGAGGAGATGCCCAAAGAGAATATTATCCGTAAGATCTATGACGGTTTCACCGTTGAGGAGCTCAACCAATCCATGGTGGAGATTCTTCGCCCAGAGGGAGTAACCACTCCTGTGGAGATCGTTTACCAAAGTATTGAAGGATTGCACAAGGCGATCCCGAACCACACTGGAGACTGGTACTTCACAGGCCATTATCCGACACCAGGCGGTCTACGTCTACTCTACAAATCGTATGTAGACTGGTACACCAACTGGAAGGGGATGAATCAATAATCGTTTTGAAATTTTATCATAATAAGAGGAGGAATAAAAATTATGTGTGGTATCGTAGGCTACATAGGAACAAGACAAGCGTATCCCATTCTAATGGATGGATTGCACAAATTAGAGTACAGGGGATATGACAGTGCTGGCTGTGCGTTGATCAACGAAGACAACGCAGGCGCTCCATCTGGCCTCGCTATATACAAAGCGAAAGGAAAGGTGGCTGATTTGGAGGCCATCGCCAATAACCAGGACGTGACTGGGTCCATGGGAATCGCACATACTCGTTGGGCGACACACGGTGTCCCAAGCGAAGCGAATGCCCATCCGCATGTCTCTCAAAGTGGCAACCTCACTTTGGTTCACAACGGAATCATCGAAAATTATGTGGCGCTTCGTAGTCAGTTGGAGGCGAAAGGATTCACCTTCAAAAGTCAAACTGATACCGAGGTATTGGTCCAATTGATCGAATATACGATGAATATCGGAGGCGAAGACCTTGCCACCAGTGTTCGTAAAGCCTTGTCCAAGGTGATTGGAGCCTATGCGATCTGTGTCATTGACCGTCGTCAACCCGACCAATTGGTGGCTGCCAGAAAGAGTAGCCCCATGGTGGTAGGTGTGGTTCCTGACAACAGTGAATTCTTTATCGCCAGCGATGCAAGTCCAATCGCTCTATACACCAAGCAAATGGTCTATTTGAACGACGAGGAGATGGTTGTATGTGAAAGAGGAAAGGATTTGATTGTAAGGAAATTATCCGGTGAACAGGCCGATATGGAGGTGAAAGAGGTCGATTTGGACCTATCCATGTTGGACAAAGGTGGTTTCCCTCACTTTATGTTGAAGGAGATTTTCGACCAACCAGCGGTACTACGCGACTGTATGCGTGGTAGGGTGATCAGCAAGCCATACAGCGAAGATGGCAGACTATCTGTCGTTTTAAACGCCGTGACAGAGCACCGCCGTGAATTGCTTCGTGCCCGTCGCATCGTGATTGTGAGCTGCGGAACCTCTTGGCATGCGGGTTTGATTGGAAAGCAATTGATCGAACATTTCTGTCGTATCCCTGTGGAGGTGGCTTACGCCAGCGAATTCCGTTACAGCGAGCCTGTCATCGAACGTGATGATGTCATCATCGCCATCAGTCAGAGTGGAGAGACCGCCGATACATTAGCGGCCATTGAGTTGGCGAGAGAGCAGGGTGCCCTTGTCTTTGGTATCGTAAATGCGGTGGGTAGTAGCATCGCCCGCAACACAGATACAGGTGTTTACATCCACGTCGGCCCGGAGATCGGTGTGGCCAGCACCAAAGCCTTCACCGGTCAGGTGACTGTATTGACCATGTTGTCATTGGCGTTGGGTATGGCCAAGGGAACTGTCTCCCAAGAGGAGTACGAAGAGACACTTGATGAATTGTTGCGTATTCCCGATAAAATCGAAACAATATTAAAACAAAACGATAAAATCCAGAAGATCGCCAGCCGATTTACCTTCGCCCACAACTTCCTCTATTTGGGAAGAGGATATAACTATCCTGTGGCCTTGGAGGGAGCGTTGAAATTGAAGGAGATCTCCTACATCCATGCAGAGGGTTATCCTGCCGCCGAGATGAAGCACGGCCCTATTGCTTTGGTGGATAGCGAAATGCCTGTGGTATTCATCGCCACCCATCATCAGTTGTATGCGAAGATCATCAGCAACATGCAAGAGGTGATTTCCCGCAAAGGCCATATCATCGCTGTTGTGACAGAGGGTGACGAGCAAGTCAGCAAGATGGTGGACGATTCCATCGAGGTTCCATCGACATTGGCATGTCTTGCACCGCTGTTAAGCGTGATTCCTTTGCAGCTTTTGAGCTATCATGTGGCTGTAGCGAAGGGATTGGATGTCGATCAGCCAAGAAACTTGGCTAAGTCTGTGACAGTAGAATAATAGATATATAAAACAGATAGGTTATGACACGGTACATTTTTGTGACAGGAGGTGTGGTTTCATCCTTAGGAAAGGGAATTATCTCCTCTTCCATCGGTAAATTGCTACAAGACAGAGGATATAGCATCACCATTCAGAAGTTCGATCCATATATCAATATCGATCCGGGAACATTGAATCCATATGAGCATGGAGAGTGTTATGTGACGGTGGATGGTATGGAGACAGATTTGGACCTTGGTCATTACGAACGTTTCACAGGTATTCATACGACGCGTAATAATTCCATCACCACAGGCCGTATCTACAAAACGGTCATCGATAGAGAGCGTCGTGGTGACTACTTGGGAAAAACCATCCAAGTGGTACCTCATATCACCGATGAAATCAAACGTCGCATGTTGCGCAAAGACGAGGAGGAGACCGGTACACTTCCTGATTTCGTCATCACAGAGGTGGGCGGAACCATCGGTGACATCGAATCCGCCCCATTTATGGAGGCTATCCGTCAACTTCGTTGGGAGTTGGGCAAGCGTGCCGCTTGTGTCCACTTGACTTATGTCCCATACTTGAAGGCGGCGGATGAGTTGAAGACCAAACCTACGCAACACTCCGTCAAGGAGATGCAGGGAATGGGAATCCAACCCGACGTGTTGATTCTCCGCACAGAGAAGCACCTTTCCGACAGCGTTCGCCAAAAGGTGGCCTCTTTCTGTAATGTTGATTTGGAGTGTGTGGTGCAGAGCGAGGATATGCCGAGCATCTACGAGGTGCCAGTCAGCATGCAACAGCAAGGCTTGGATGCGGCATTACTACGCAAATTCGGCATCCCAGTAGGAGAGACTCCTAAGATGGAAAACTGGCATAAATTCCTTGAATTACGCCGAAATGCGACCAAAATTGTTAAAATTGGCCTTGTTGGTAAATATGATTTGCAAGATGCATACAAAAGTATCAGAGAAAGTATTATCTTAGCGGGAATTTATAACAAGGTGAAAGTTGAGCTCAAATTTATCAACAGCGAGAACAGCTTCACCGCTGAGACTTGGAAGGATATCGATGGTGTTGTCATTTGTCCAGGATTCGGAAAGAGAGGTATCGAAGGTAAGATTGATGCGGTAAAATATTGCCGTGAAAACAATATTCCAACCTTTGGTATCTGTTTGGGTATGCAAATGATGGTCATCGAATTCGCCCGTAACGTTTTAGGCTATAAGGATGCGAACAGTAGCGAGATGGACACTGAGACACGCCATAATGTGATCGACATCATGGAAGAGCAGAAGAACATCACTGAAATGGGCGGAACCATGCGTTTGGGCGCTTACGATTGTGATTTGCGTCCGGGATCAAGGGTTCGTGCCATCTATGGAGAGGATACAATCCAAGAGCGTCACCGCCACCGTTATGAATTCAATAACAAATATTTGGACGAGTACGAGAAGAACGGCATGATGTGTGTCGGTCAGAATCCAAAGAGCAACTTGGTGGAAATCGTCGAGATACCAGGATTGAAATGGTTCATCGGAACCCAATTCCATCCGGAATATTCAAGCTCGGTATTGCGTCCACATCCATTATTTATGAATTTTGTTAAAACGATCATAGATGAATAAGAAAGCGATTTTACGACTCAGTGATGGTACTGAGTTTCACGGCGTCAGTTTTGGTGCGGATAAACCCGTAGCGGGAGAGGTGGTATTCAACACCGCTATGATGGGTTATCCAGAGAGTTTGACAGACCCATCCTATGCGGGCCAGATTTTGGTAATGACCTTCCCATTGGTCGGTAACTATGGTGTGCCTTCAGAGGGAGTAGAAGCCAATGGTCTTTCCACCTTTATGGAGAGCGACCGTATTCATGTCCGCGCATTGGTGGTCAGCGACTACAGCCAACAGTTCAGCCACTGGAACGCGAAAGGTTCTCTTTCTGATTGGTTGAAGAGAGAAAATATCGTAGGTATCACTGGCATCGACACCAGAGAGCTCACTAAAATCCTCCGTGAAAAGGGTAGTATGAGTGGTGTGATCATCGTAGAGGGTTGCGGGGAGATTCCTTTCGAGAATCCTAACTTGGTCAACCAAGTCGCTATGGTCAGCACCAAAGAGGTGGAAACTTTCGGAAACGGAAAGAAACGCGTCTGTCTCGTTGACATGGGCGTTAAGCAAAATATCATCCGAGAATTGTTGAAGTACGATGTGACCGTCACGGTAGTTCCTTGGAACTACGACTTCAACCAATTGGAGTTTGACGGACTCTTCATCAGTAATGGTCCTGGCGACCCTAACCTCTGCATGGAGACTGTGAAAAACGTCAGCACCTTCATGGAGAACGAAAAGAAGAGCGGCAAGAATGTGAAGCCTATCTACGGTATCTGTATGGGTAACCAAATTCTTTCGTTGGCCGCTGGCGCTAAGGTGGAGAAGTTGAAATATGGACACCGTGGACACAATCAGCCTGTTCGTTTGATGCAAAACGGCAAGCCAACCACCAAGTGTTTCATCACCAGCCAAAACCACGGATATGCCGTTGATAACGATACCATTCCAGCAGATTGGGAGCCACAATTCATCAATATGAACGACGGTAGTAACGAGGGTATCCGCCATAAGAAATATCCTTGGTTCTCTGCTCAGTTCCACCCAGAGGCATCTTCTGGTCCTACTGATACGGAGTATATCTTCGGTGAATTCGTCCGTTTGATGAGCGATCCAACCATCAAGAACCTCGCTGAAGAGGTGGAAGTGTTGAGCCGTCCAGAGGTGAAGAAGGTTCTCTTATTGGGTTCCGGCGCCTTGAAGATCGGTGAGGCTGGAGAGTTCGACTATTCCGGATCACAAGCCTTGAAGGCTTTGAAGGAGGAGGGTATCGAGACCATCTTGATCAACCCTAATATCGCCACTGTACAAACTTCCGAGGGAATTGCCGATAAGGTATATTTCTTACCTGTCACCCCATATTTCGTGGAACGTGTCATCGAGAAGGAGCACCCAGAGGGAATTCTCCTCAGCTTCGGTGGTCAAACCGCTTTGAACTGTGGTGTCGCTCTCTACGAGCAAGGCATATTAGCCAAGCATAATGTCCAAGTGTTGGGAACGCCAGTTCAAGCCATCATCGACACGGAGGACCGCGAGTTGTTCGTGAAGAAACTCGATGAAATCGGTGTGAAGACCATTAAATCCCAGGCTTGTGAGACCATCGAAGAGGCCAGAAAAGCCGCTAAGGATTTGGGTTACCCTGTCATCATCCGTGCCGCTTACGCCTTGGGAGGTCTTGGTTCCGGTTTCTGTGACAATGAGGAAGAGCTCAATACCATCGCTGAAAAGGCATTTTCTTTCTCTCCGCAAGTCTTGGTGGAGAAGTCTTTGAAGGGTTGGAAGGAGATCGAGTACGAGGTGGTTCGTGACCGCTTCGACAACTGTATCACCGTATGTAACATGGAGAATTTCGACCCGCTCGGTATCCACACCGGTGAGTCTATCGTCATCGCTCCATCCCAAACATTGACCAACAGCGAATACCACAAACTCCGCGCCTTGGCGATTAAGATCATCCGTCACATCGGTATCGTCGGAGAGTGTAACGTTCAATACGCGTTTGACCCATTCAGCGAGGATTATCGGGTGATCGAGGTGAACGCCCGTCTTTCCAGAAGTTCCGCTTTGGCATCCAAGGCTACGGGTTATCCACTGGCTTTCGTGGCTGCTAAATTGGGCTTGGGCTACGGATTGTTCGATTTGAAGAACTCCGTAACCAAGACGACCTCCGCATTCTTCGAGCCAGCGCTCGACTATGTGGTATGTAAGATTCCTCGTTGGGACTTGGGTAAATTCCATGGCGTGGACAGAGAGTTGGGAAGTTCCATGAAGTCTGTCGGAGAGGTAATGGCTATCGGTCGTAACTTCGAGGAGGCCATCCAAAAGGGTCTTCGTATGATCGGACAGGGCATGCACGGTTTTGTGGGCAACAAGGAGTTGGTGATCGACAACCTTGACCAAGCGCTCCACGCGCCTACCGACAAGCGTATCTTCATGATCGAGAAGGCCTTCTTTGCCGGCTATTCCGTAGAGCAGATCCACGACCTTACCAAGATCGACGATTGGTTCCTTGATAAGTTGTTGAACATCTACAATATCAACACCGAATTGCGTGCGGTGAAATCCTTGGAGGATTTGGATGCGGAATTGCTTAATAGAGCGAAAGTGTACGGTTTCACCGATTTCCAAGTGGCTCGTGCCATCGGCATGGAGAAGAGCATGGATATCGAGGAGGCCATCTTGAAAGTTCGCCAATATCGTAAATCGAAGGGTATTGTCCCTCATGTGAAGCAAATCGATACCTTGGCGGCTGAATATCCTGCGCAGACCAACTATTTGTACCTCACATACTCCGCGGTGGCGAATGATATCGAAAAGGATCCTAACCCTGCCGTGATCGTTTTGGGTTCAGGCGCTTACCGTATCGGTTCATCCGTAGAGTTCGACTGGTGTGGCGTTCAAGCTTTGAACACCATCCGTAAAGAGGGTTACAAATCCATCATGATCAACTACAATCCTGAGACCGTTTCCACCGACTACGACATGTGCGATAGACTCTACTTCGATGAGTTGACCTTCGAGCGTGTGATGGATGTGATCGAAATCGAGCAGCCTAAGGGTGTGGTGGTCAGCACTGGTGGCCAGATCCCGAACAACCTCGCCATGAAGTTGGACGAGCAAAATGTGCCTATCTTGGGAACACAAGCGAAATACATCGATAACGCTGAGGACCGCGATAAATTCTCCGCAATGTTGGACCGCATTGGCGTAGATCAACCAGAGTGGAGCGCATTGACCAACATGGAGGATGTGAACAAATTCATCGCCAAAGTGGGTTATCCGGTATTGGTTCGTCCATCCTACGTGCTTTCCGGAGCGGCGATGAATGTATGTTCCAACCAAGATGAATTGGAGCGTTTCCTTGCCTTGGCAGCGAATGTCAGCAAGAAGCACCCAGTCGTTATCAGTAAGTTTATGTTGAACACCAAGGAGGTGGAGATGGATGCGGTAGCGAAAGATGGCGAAATCCTCGCTTACGCGATCTCTGAACACATTGAGTACGCTGGTGTCCACTCAGGTGACGCTACGATCCAATATCCAGCCCAAAAGCTCTATATCGAGACGGTAAAGCGTATCAAGAAGATCTCCGCTCAAATCGCGAAGGAGTTGCATATCTCCGGACCATTCAACATCCAATACTTGGCAAGGGAGAACGAAATCAAGGTGATCGAGTGTAATCTCCGCGCCAGCCGTTCCTTCCCATTCGTCAGCAAGGTGCTGAAGAACAACTTGATTGAGATCGCCACCAAGGTCATGCTTGGTCTTCCAGTAGAGAAGCTCCACAAGTCATGCTTCGACTTTGATTATGTGGGTATCAAGGCGAGCCAATTCAGTTTCAATCGTCTCCAAAAGGCCGATCCGGTTTTGGGTGTCGACATGGTATCCACGGGTGAGGTGGGATGTTTGGGACCAGACGCAAACAGCGCATTGTTGCTCGCTATGCTCTCTGTCGGACAACGTGTTCCAAAGAAGACGGTGTTGCTCTCAACTGGAGGCGCGAAGGATAAGGCAGCCATGTTGGATGCCGCTCATCTTTTGGTTCAAAATGGTTACGAAATCTACGCAACCAACGGAACCAGCCGCTACCTTTCGGAGAATGGCGTACCAAACACATTGGTTTACTGGCCAAGCGATGCGGACAAACAACCGCAAGCATTGGATTTGATGCATGAGCACAAAATTGATATGGTGGTCAACATTCCGAAGGATTTGACCGTTCACGAGTTGACCAATGGATATAAGATCCGTCGTTCGGCTGTCGATTTGAACATTCCGTTGATCACCAATCCACGGTTGGCGACAGCCTTCATCCGTGCCTTCTGTTCTATGAAGGTGGAGGATTTGCCAATCAAGCCTTGGAACGAGTATTAATCATTCGTGTCATGATAGAGAATCCCTGCCACATTGTGGTGGGGATTTTTTTCATTCAAGAACTGTGATATAATTCAAACTTTTATTCTAACTTTGCATTAATAAAGTTTGCAACTAAAAATTTATAATTATGGCAAGACCTATCAAAGAGACACCGATTCTTTTCGGAGAAGATGCAAGACGTTTTGAAGAACGTATGCGAGAAAATCACAAAGTTAGTACAGAAGAGATGGAACGTATTCAGAAGAATTACGAGTTAGCGTTGGATATGTTAGCAAGAGGAAAAAATCTAAAACTAAAAACTAAACCTATTACCCAAGATGAAATTGACGCGATTCTCAACAAATGATCTAGTAATTCGGAGGTTAACAGAAGAAGAAATCATAGAAAATTTCAATTGCGGAGATGATGATTTAAATGATTATGTCCTCAACAATGTCAGAACATATCGACATGCAAAACTGGCTGTTACTTACGTAGTTTCATTGCAAAATGACGTAAATAAAGTATTAGGATTTTGCAGCTTAGCCAATGACAAGGTTTCGTTGTCTGATTTCGATAATAATAATGAGTTCAATCGATTTCGAAGGAGAAGAGGATTTCCGCAGTCTAAACGTCTAAAAAGTTACCCTGCAGTAAAAATTTGTCGACTTGGCGTAGATTTATCTGCGCATGGATGCAAAATAGGTTCCATTTTTTTAGATTTTATCAAGCAGTTTTTTGCCGTAGATAATAAGTCGGGATGTCGTTTTGTTACGGTTGACGCCTATACAGATGCCATTCCATTTTACGAAAAGAATGGGTTCCTTCCCCTTAGCACTGTCGACGAAGATACATCATATACAAAATTAATGTACTATGATTTAAACGACTTATCCGCATGATCAATTGTTTGTGACAAAAGAAGAGAATCCCTGCCACATTGTGGTGGGGATTTTTCGTATAGCATAGATGTCATGATGATTTAGACGATTTGTGCGAACCATACAATTCTTTTTACTAACTTTGCGGAAGCATTTTTTACAGAAGAATTTATGGGCTTATCAGAAGAGATCAAAAGAAGAAGAACCTTCGCGATTATCAGTCACCCGGATGCGGGTAAGACAACATTGACAGAGAAATTGTTGTTGTTCGGTGGTGCGATCCATATCGCCGGTGCGGTGAAATCGAACAAAATCAAAAAGACCGCCACATCCGACTGGATGGAAATCGAGAAGCAACGTGGTATCTCCGTAGCGACTTCCGTGATGGCTTTCGACTACAATGGATTCAAAATCAATATCCTTGATACCCCAGGACACCAAGACTTCCAAGAGGACACCTTCCGTACCTTGACTGCTGTGGACAGCGTAATCATCGTCGTTGACTGCGCAAAAGGTGTGGAGGCACAGACCCGTAAATTGATGAATGTCTGCCGTATGCGCAATACCCCAGTGATTGTCTTCGTCAACAAGATGGACCGCAACGGTAACAACGCCTTCGATCTGATGGATGAATTGGAGAAGGAACTCAACATTCGTGTCCGTCCGCTCTCTTGGCCAATCAACCAAGGAGATAAGTTCAAGGGCGTTTATAACATTTATGAGAGAAAACTCAACCTCTATACGCCTAACAAGCAAATCATCACAGAAAACATCGAATTCAAGGACATCAACAGCCCTGAATTGGAGAAGCATATCCCTTCAGAGGATGCGCAGCAGTTGCGAGAGGACCTCGAATTGATCGATGGCGTATATCCTGAATTGGACATCAATGAATATTTGGCTGGCCAGGTGGCTCCCGTATTCTTCGGTAGTGCCTTGAACAACTTCGGTGTGAAGGAGTTGCTCGATTGCTTCTGTCAGATCGCACCAACGCCACAACCGACACAAACCGTGGAGCGTGAGGTGAAGCCAGAAGAGGAGAACTTCTCTGGTTTCGTGTTCAAGATCCATGCCAATATGGACCCTAACCACCGCAGTTGTATCGCCTTTGTAAAGGTCTGCTCCGGTAAATTCGAGCGTAATGTGAACTACAAGCATGTCCGACACAACAAGATGTTGAAATTCTCCGCGCCTACTTGTTTTATGGCCCAGAAGAAAGAGACAGTGGACGAGGCGTGGCCGGGTGACATCGTCGGTTTGCCAGATTCCGGCGGTACTTTCAAAATCGGTGACACCTTGTCTTCCGGCGAGGATATCCACTTTAAAGGATTGCCAAGTTTCTCTCCAGAGATGTTCAAATACATCGAGAACGATGATCCGATGAAGGCGAAACAATTGGCTAAGGGTATCGAGCAGTTGATGGACGAGGGTGTGGCCCAAGTCTTCACCAACCAATTCAACGGAAGAAAGATCATCGGTACTGTGGGACAATTGCAGTTTGAGGTAATCCAATACCGTCTGCTCCACGAGTACAATGCCAAGTGTCGTTGGGAGCCTATCAATCTCTACAAAGCGTGCTGGATCGAAAGTGACGATGCCGAGGCGTTGGATAACTTCAAGAAGCGTAAGTACCAATTCATGGCGAAGGATAAAGAGGGCAGGGATGTCTTCTTGGCCGATTCCGGCTACATCCTCCAGATGGCGCAGTCCGACTTCCCGAAGATCCGTTTCCACTTCTCTTCTGAATTCTAAACAAACGGTATCATGGAAGTAGGTCAAACATATAGCCAAGTCATCACCGTCCGTGAGCAGGACTCCGCAATCGCCTTAGGTTCTGGCACCCTCATGGTGTTCGGCACGCCCGCTATGATCGCATATATGGAGAACACGGCGCTTAAGATGGTGGAATCGGACCTGCCGGCAGGCAGCGGGACCGTAGGCATCGAGATGAACGCGAAACATACGAAAGCATCCGCTATCGGTGCTAAAATCACCATTTCAGCGAAGATTACGGAGATCGATGGACGTAGAATCGCCTATGCCATAGAGGCAAAGGACGAAAAGGGAGATTTGATCGGATCTGCCGACCACCAACGATTCATTGTCGATGCGGAACGTTTTATGAGTAAATTGAAATAGCCATGAGATTAGATATATTATCTGCTGTTCCCGAATTGTTGGAGAGTCCGTTGAACCACTCCATCCTTAAAAGGGCGCAAGCCAAAGGGTTGGCGGAGATTGTTATCCACAATATCCGTGACTACACGCTCGATAAGCACAAAAAGATCGACGATTACGCCTTTGGATTCAGTTCGGGTATGGTAATGCAGATTGAACCAATTGATCGCCTTATATCGCATCTTAAGGGGCAAAGAGAGTACGATGAGGTGATCTATACCTCCCCAGATGGTGAGATGTTCGACCAAAAGATGGCCAATTCGATGTCGTTGCTCAACAATGTCATCATCCTCTGCGGCCACTACAAGGGAATCGACCACCGAATCAGAGAACATCTGATCACCAAAGAGATTTCAGTGGGTGATTTTGTGCTAACAGGCGGTGAATTGGCGGCTTGTATCATGACCGATGCGATTGTCCGTTTGATTCCAGGCGCTATGTCTGATGAACAATCGGCTCTTTCCGATTGTTTCCAGGATGATTTGCTGGCGCCTCCAGTCTATTCACGCCCTGCGGAATACAAAGGATGGCGAGTTCCCGACATTTTGCTCTCCGGCAACGAGGCGAAAATCAAGGAGTGGGAGTATGAACAGGCGTTGGAAAGGACAAAAAGGTTGCGTCCAGACTTATTGAAATAATTTTCTTGATATTATTGGGAATTAAAATAAATTTACCTATATTCGCTATATATTTGAATAGACAAAGCAAGAATTTGAAATTTATTAACTTTAAAAGATTATAGATATGGGTAAGTTTGTTATCAAGAAAGACGCTAAAGGCGAGTTCCGTTTCAATTTGAAGGCTGGTAATGGTGAGATCATCCTCTCTTCTGAGGGATATTCTTCAATGGCAGCATGCAAGAATGGTATCGCAAGTGTACAGAAGAACAGCGTCGCTGCAGTAGAGGATCAAACCGTTGAAGGTTTTGCTACTATCAAGAACCCTAAGTTCGAGGTTTACAAGGACAAGAGGGGTGAGTTCCGTTTCCGTTTGAAGGCTTCTAACGGTGAACCTATCGGAACTGGTGAGGGCTATAAAGCTAAGGCAGGTTGCATGAACGGTATCGAGTCTATCAAGAAGAATGCACCTGATGCACAAATCGTTGACGAAACTGCAGAGTAATTTTCATACAACATCGAGAAGAGGCGGTCCATTGGATCGCCTCTTTTTGTTTCTGACGGATATTCCTCTTGAAAAAAAGGAGCCATTACCCGTAGATAATGACTCCCTCAAAAAGAAACGTATAAATGATGATTTTATTTGATGATCAATTGTTGCGTCATCGCATCATCTGCTGTTACCACCTGAACTACGTAGATACCCGCCGTAGCTCCATTTAAAGCGATCTCAGCCTTTTCGCCGTAGAAGGTGGACTCATACACCAAATCTCCGCTCATAGTGTAAACACGAAGTTGCTTTTCGCCTACCGCATCTCCGAATTCCACGGTGAATTGGCCGGTGGATGGGTTAGGGTAGAGGGTGATATTACTGTTTGTTAAATCGAGCAATTCTGTGACAATTTGATTAGAACTGCCTGTATAGGATTCCGCAGAACCTTTCCAAATCTGAAAATTGTTTTCCGCACATGGAATTACAACAGGGGTATTCTCTTTGATTGCGGGCTCATTAGGTATGGCCCTGAAGCCAGAGTTGGCTTCTGCCTTGAATCCATCTCTCAATAGAATCTTTTTTCCTTTTAACGTTAGTGTATTTCCTCGATAATTAGAAATAGGGTGGTTTATTTCAATCTGATTTTCTTCCCATGTGAAATTTTCATATACTGAAGGATAAACCATCTCATCTATGTCCTTATTGGGATTATCGTTCATTTTGAGTTTCATATAACCATTTTCACCCCAACTTTCTGTTCCCCAAGAGTTGCGTAGTATCCAATACTCCGTATTATTTTCTACGCCCCAACCCACAAGACAAACCGCATGAGAACCGGTTGTGTCGGAATGATCTGTTCTCAAATCATATATGCCGGAGACATAATCGTGGAAGTTTTTTTGAGTGTGGATACTAATACAGACACTACCTTGATTGTAAATCGCACTTTTTATATCATCAATATCAAAATTATATTGAGAACGTCCAGAAGGAGTGTAAATTTTAGGATCATTCCAATGGGTACACTCTTCGGGTGGGGCTATTTGATATTCAAAGTCTTTTAATTTACAGACTCCGTATTTGCTAATCTCAGTCATTGCTTTACAAGGATGGCCACCACCTGTTAGGGAATCGTTTTCAATACAATTTGCTTCATATATAGGGGTAGTCAAATTAGGATTTCCTCCCAAACAGTAAACAATGAATGACTCTGATAAGGAGATTCTCTTTTCTCCCCGAAAATTAAATAGTTTGTTAAATTCCGACTCTAATACACCAGCTGCCGCAAAGGCCCAACAGCTTCCCAATGCACCTTGATTTCTAGGTTCATTCATGTATCCCTCTTCTCTAGCATCAAAGGTTTCTGGGAACTTTGATGTAGGTCTTCCCGGAGCATATGCAAGGCCTGGATTAAATGGTTTTACAACTGTATCTGTCAATTTTGAATAGTTGAATAGATTAAATCCATTTTTTTTCATCAAATCCACCATCGCTACCTTGGATTCAGAATCACCACTTCGCAATGTAGTACCTTTTACGCAATAAGCAGTTTGGGTGGTGTAACTGCCCTGTATTTTCTCTTCTGATACTATATCATATCCTGCTTTTTTGCAATATGAATATTCGGGTTTCACCTTACCTTTAAAGAAATCCCATGCATTCACTTTTGAGCCATCTGGTAACTTGCACATACCAACGCTCTTTCCCTCACTATTGGTTTCAATGACATATTCGTATCCCATCCTTTCGCAATAGATTGCGGCTGGATTGCCGGCCGAATATACATTCGAAGTAATCAAACCAATGGTGAAGGATATAGTAATATATCTTCTAAAATTCATTTTTCCTTCATTTTAAATTATTTCTCCAAAGCTTCCACTTTTGCCTTCAACGCCTCATTCTCCTTTTGCAATTGGATCATGTGAAGGGTCAACTCCTCGATCTTCTCCAAGAACAAGTTGCTCATCTCAGAAACGCTCATACCATTTTTTGCGATTTCAGCGGCGGATGGTACGCCTGGAAGGTGTTTGTTGGCCTTCACATAGCTCTCCACTTCGTTCAATGACTTTAAGTTGTAGTTCTCCTCGAAAACATAGTCAGCGGCGTTGTTCAACTCCACCTTGACATCTTTGGCGTTTAACTCGCCGACATTCATATTGGAAGCGGTCACCTTGGTCACCTCGATTTCATCGTGACAAGTGATTTTTCCCGCAACTGTCATTCCATAGTTGAAATTACAGAAAGCATTGAAATTCAATAGCTGACCGTTCAACGACAAGGTTCCCAATATTTCTCCTCTTTTGGAGTTAAAGTTATATGCGCTGATTGATATGTCATTTGTGGTAGCTATTTGCAGATAGTCGCCTGCGCTATTACGGATGCGCAAATCACCATGCATTAAAGTTGGACCTGCAATACTAACGCCATAATTTTCGTCAGCCGCGCATCCTAAACCGATATTGTTCAATCTATCCACATGCAAGGCTATATTATTTTGATAGCCATAATAAGTAAAACCACTAGCATAGAAATCAACCATAGCGTTACTACGGTATCCATTCGCTTTGATAGCGATTTCACCATCCTTTTCCAAAGATTTTGTTATCTCCAAGTTGGTTCTGTTATTCAAACCATCGGTATAAACTTGAACACCTGATAGATGAGAATCTTGTGCGTTCACACACACTGCCATTGCAACGCCCATGGTTGCAACCACGAATTTCTTTAATTCCATTGTAAATGAATTGATAAAGTTAATAAAATAAATAAATTAATAACATACACACTATGTACCCCATTCAATAGACATAAATACTGATAGCTATTGACAAGAAATAATGGTTTTCAACACAATTCAAGGCAAAAAGTGTGCCAAAGTGATGCGGACGGAGAGATTATTGGGATTTCATGTAACTTTTTGACCTATCGCAAAAGAATGGTAGATTTATGGTTGGGGGTTATAGAGGTCTTTTACGCCTCCATAACCCATCTGTTACGATCTTCGTTTGTCCCACCATCTCCAACATCGCCACACTATATACCCCAATCCAATAGGTACACCAAAGATGGTTAATACATAGACAACGCACTTAAGCAAAATTCCCGCATAGGGGAGTAAACTTTGTATGAATGAAATCATGATTTTGTGAATATTAGTTTATACTTATTAATGACACTTGCGAAAACCGACGGAGCTTCGTTGTTGACGCTTATCGAGCAGTTCGTCCTTGCAAAAATCCTCCAACAAATCAAGTGAGAGTTTTTCTCCGGAGAGAATGTACTCAATGTTCTGCTTGCGGGCTATATTCTCGATTTGACCGCCGGAAAAGTCATAGTTCGATGCCAAACGAAGCGCATCTTCGGAGGAGAGATCCTCCAACATCGAATGCCAGATTTTCGCCTTCACCTCCGCCGTAGGTTTTTTGAACTCCACCTTGAAAAGGAAACGACGGTCAAAGGCGCTATCCAGGTTGGAGGTGAGGTTGGTAGTCGCGAAGAGGATACCGTCCAGATTCTCCATCTCCTGTAGGATAATATTCTGCATCGCGTTGTCCATCTTATCCACAGAGTGTTCCGTATTCTCCGTACGCTTATTGATCAATGCATCCGCCTCATTGAAGAGTAGGATAGGCATCACCTCGCATTGTTCGCATGCCGCCCGGTAACGATTGAATACCGCCTTGATATTCTTCTCGCTTTCACCGACATATTTATCACGCATACCAGCGATGTTCACCTCCATGATGTCACGCCCCGTGATACGGGCCAATTGATAGGCAGTCTCTGTCTTTCCCGTACCGGGCGAACCATAGAAGAGACAAGAGAATCCCTTGCGCATGCCCTTCTCCTCCAATCGCATCCTGACCACCTTCAACTTCTCTTCGCCCAGTAAGTCCGCTAATCGACTGATCTGTCGCTCTTCGTTGACATTGTAGTAAAGTTTCTTGGCCTGAATGGTTTTATAACTCTTCAGACGACGGGAGATATTGGAAATCGGCAAGTTGCTGGAGGTAGGTTTGAACACGGAGAACAACTCCTCCTTTGCTCTTCTGGATAGTACGAATTGGTCGTTGATTGTCATTCCCTCCTCACACTTGGGTTCCACCCATCCCTCCGTGATATAGGGGTGTGTACCCTCCAAAAGCATCTTACGAATCATCGAGTAGGAGAAATCATCATCCAAAAGACGATCGAGGTGTTCAATCATGATTCCTTCGTCTGGCGTCTCTCCGCATGAGGCGTAATCGGCTGCCAGCAAGAGCATCAAACTGCGTTCAGCCATCAATTCACTCTCCAATACCTTTTGGCAGATGCGTAGTTGCGGATTGGCTTCGCAGGCATCGAGCATCCACATCAAAGCCTTCTCATTTTCGGTGTGAATAGGGCTTTCGCATTTTGACATATAGAAGCTTAACTTCCTCATAAAGGTCTCTTCATCCATCCCTTCCAATATCTCTGGCTCAAACACTTGGTTATGGCTTAAGGCTTTCATCACGCCAGTCGCAAGTTTGTAAGGTATCGACACCATCCTCTTCCGAATGGCTATACTTCACCACACTAACCCATCTACGCTTGACCAGCGACTCCATTTCATCCGTTTGGGCCATAATCGAGAGTCTTGACGAGCCAAGATATCGCGAGAAATCGAGCCAACTCATATTTTTCCCCAATTCCGACATGATGGAGATAAAGAGCACTTGCCACTTCGTCATGGATAGTTTTTCGGTAAGAAAATCAAAGGCGGGCTCACATAATTGCCAGAATTCATCGGAGAGTTTCGCCCCTTTTGACTCCAACATCACATAGTTGAGGGCATTCACAATCGTCCATGAATCAGGAATGGCGGCATGCTCCTCCTCCGGTTCTTGCATAGGGAGTGAATCATCTTCATCAAAGTAGAATCCTTCAGTAAAATCACACAATGGAAAAGCTTTGTTACTCATAATTAATCGTTATAGTTTTCATCATTAAACATCACAAATATAGCACACACCTATGCCGATTTAAGGCACAAGATCACACGAAACACTCTTGCCAAGCATAGAAGGGGAGTGATATCGCAAGAGACGATTGAACTAAAAGACTTTAGTGGCAATCGTAGGACAAAACATCAATTGGTATTCTATAGGAATCCGCATCCTAAAACGGTCTACCCATCGATGATCATTCATTAAAGACATAAAAGAGATTATTTCCAAAACAAGATTAGACATGTAATTTTCGTATTTATAATGCAAATATCGGCTATTTTTTGACTTCATCCAAATAACAATGGATTTTTTCTTGCATTATTTTATAAGCAAACGCTCCTGACTTTGGGGAAGTTCTATGATATTTCAACACATATAAGGAATCCATCTGTTTCAAAACATAAAAAAGTAATAGAACCACCTCTTTGACGATGATCGTAACCGATATCTGTGATACTCTTCCATAAGAGAAGGGGCTGCGCCAATTTGGAACAGCCCCTTCTCGTTTATGGCCTATGTGGTCGGTTATTCCACCACGATTTTCCAGCATTTATCCGCTATTTTCACCAAGTAAACGCCTGGCAAGGATAGGGTAGTATGGTAATGGTCAGAATCGGGTTCTATGGTGCCGATGCAATCGCCGGTGAGCGCATATAGACGAACTTCGCAACCCTTGGCGTGCAGGATGGTCAGTTGCTTGCCTTGGACATAGAGCGATCTTTCGCACGTATCCATCGTCGATTTCTCCACCCCAACCGTATTCGGACAGCGCACGCTTCCGTTCGCGGAGAGTGGCGTGGCGGTCATCAACTCATTCCCCTCGTCATCCACGCACTTGGCGAATAGTTGCAAAGTGGTGGCTCCATCGGTTTCCCTACCATACGACTCATCGGCCTGATGAGGTTCGTACAATAGGCTACTCAATTCAACCTCACTGTCGTGGTAGTAGCGGCGTAATGAGACTTTTTCAGACTCGGTGGCGCCCAACTTGAAGTTCAGGTGCAATGGACCCAGTTCAGCCTTTTTATCGGCCCACAACAGTTTGTAGCCGCCTGCTGGCACAACGGTCTCACTATGGCCCGCAGGAATGGTGCAGCGAACCGCTTTCGTTTCGTTTTCGAGGATCATCCCGGCGAGATCGACCGCTTGGTCGCCGCCATTGTAGATCTCGATCCAGTCTGGAGCCTCTCCGTTCTCATCGAGGGTAGTCTCGTTGGATGCGCAGATTTCGTTCAGACATAGGTTGGCAGGCAAGAGCGTGTTGGGATCATGCTCGAAGTAGATGGTCACCTTCCATTCGCCGCTTTCAGCCTTAGTTGTCAATGTCTCTTCCAAATATTTGCTGCCATCCTCATTCTTGACAGCGACATTGTTAATCTCCCAACGAACGATTCTATATCCGTAAGGCACCGCTGGCTCCACCTTCATGCGTTCGCCAGAAAAGGCCCAAGCGTTGTATTTCAACTCATTGTGCCATCTTTTGTTGAGCAAGAAGGAGAAATTAGGTGTCTCATCATTCGGGAAGACTGTTCTTGTTTTGATCTGGACGGTGTCGTCTCCCAAACCGAACTCCTTTTTCAACTGCTCGACCACATATCCTTTTCTCTCCTTGGCGAACGTGCGCATTTTCTCAATCTCCAGGTCATACGAGTCTGGATTTCCTGGGCAATCCAAGAAGCCAGATCGCTTGATGGTGGCGCACATATCACGTTTGGTCATATTCCAGATGGAATCGAGCTTCGTGTCGATACGCTCGTCTGTAAATTGGTTCTCAAGACGGTCGAGGTATTGGTCGAGGAATTTCCATCGGAAATCTTCGTTCTTCAGACAAGACTTGAGTAGTGTCCAACAAGGTTCTGTTCCCTTTTCGGAGGTGGCGAATTGAATCATATCCTTATCGACAGACGTCGCTTTCGACAAGCCGAAATCGGTGTCATACACGATCCAACGGAATCTTCCGCCATCACGTTTCCGCCAAATCTTCGTATTATTGGAAACCCAATCCGTGTTACCGACATATTGTTCGAGAATTTGGTAATCGACATACTCATCGACATCCATCATCTTCTCCATTTGATCGTAGAAATCCGCCTTGTCGTAATTCTTGCTGGCATAGTTGATCATCTCGTTGTAGGCATCTTTGGTACCCACTTCGATGTGGTAGCCAGCGGAATTGACGCTCAACAGGTCTATCTCATCCTCATCCAAACCATAGTTGTGGTAAAGGTAGTCCTCATCGGTACGTTCCGTGAGAATCATCATGCCGTAATAGGTGCCATTCAAGTAGAATGAGACGGGTTGGGCCACCTGTTTGTCGAGGTTCATACCATCGGCCAGGTGCTGGATGAACATATCACGCCATCGAGGCACCACATAAGAATAGCCGTTTCCACCGTTTCTCAACGCAAGGCTCTTCACCTTTTTGTATGAACGACCAGCGAAGAAGGAGGAGTAGTTCATCTTGTTCTTTCCCGAACGCTTGTTGGCTTTGATTTTCAAGCTTTTCGCGACATGGATTCTGGTGCAACCACCATAGACACCGATCTCCACCTCTTGGCTATCCACCACCTTTCCATCGAGAATATACTCAAAATTGGCGGAACGGATCCAATCTTGTTGGAAGTTATAAGGAACTGCGTAACAACCCTTTGTGGAGCCATTCGTTCCTTCGACATACATGCCGAGCATATCGCTGAAGAGATCCTCGTTGTTTGCGGAAAGGGAGACGATAGGCAACCGTTCACCCAATGCCTTACAATCATTGAAATTTTCTTCGGGAAGGATGAAACTACCTGTGAGAATTTCGCTGAAAAGCATCTCCTCTTTGTAGGCTCTCGCACGCAAAACCGTTGTTTTCTCGATCTCTATTGGACCATTGTAGAGGGTTCCCGTCTCTGGTGTAGGCGCGTCTCCGTTTAATGTGTAATAGATTTTCGCACCCTCCGTACCGCAAGCCAACTCCACGGTCTGAGCATTTTCATGCAATCCTGGCAATCCAGTTTTGAACAAAGGGGCAGTGACCCGATTGGTGATGACTGTGACGAACGGATTATTTTCTTTTCCTGGAGAAGGGGCCATGAATCCCGCCTCGCAATAGGAGAGGTGAGGGTATTGAGTAGGATAGGAGAGCGACATCTCCTGACCATCCTTCTCAAAAAGGATCACCCCCGCATCGGTGGTGAGTTTTTGTCCGACTCTTCCGACGTAGTTAGGTTGGACCTTTGAGGCGGTACGACTTCCCGTTTCGCTCTTTCCGAAAAAGAGGAGCGAATAGCCTGTGGGCAAAATGTGGGTGGAATCCATGCGTACTTGCCAGTTGAGATTTCCCTCTTTGAGGTTCTTTACCGTCCAACCCTTCAGATCAACCCCTTCGCCACTATTGTAAAATTCGACGAATCCATCGTAATTATACTGGTCGCTGACAATGGTGGAAACATTGTTGGTCATGATCTCCGTGATCGAGACTTCCGCCTTTATACAGCCGATGGATGCGAAGAGCAACGCACCCGTTATCCATTTATCTTTTTTCATCCTTGTTTTAGCGTTAAAAATATCAACCGCTAATTTAGAAATTATTATTTAATATTTATCTTTGAACCATAATCAAACAACACTTATAGATGACTATTTCCATGAAAACACAAACACGCTCTATTCTAACGTTCCTATGTTGCCTCCTTCCCGCAACCGTATTAGCTCAAAAGAGCCTCTATATCCCGCGAGAATGGCAAAACAGGACCGACACGTTGATTTATAGCGAAAATGATCCGAACAACCAATATACATGGTCCAAAACCCGTTCGAAGGAGAGCGACAACTTCATTGTCTATTGGGATAAATATTATGGCGCGACAAATCCCACATACGCCCCCTCGGCATACAGTGTGAACATAGATGATTTGCTGAAAAAGTGTGAAGGCTTCTATGCCATGAATGTCGGTCAATTGGCCTTCTGCGACGAAAGCCACTCCAATGTGTCGAAATATAAAATGATGATTCTACTCAACCATACGACCGAATGGGTATGCTACGGAGGCGGTTACGACGATGTCATCGGCGCTCTTTGGCTCAGCCCAAGTACAAGCAAGCCGGTCGGTCATTCCGTCGGACATGAAGTTGGCCACTCTTTCCAATACCAAGTATATGCAGACCTAAAGGGATATGCGGGATTCCGTACAGCCATAGGCAATGGATCCACCTTCTGGGAACAGACCGCACAGTGGCAATCCAACCAATCCTATCCCGAACTGAAGTGGGCCCAAAGCTGGGACCTATTCCAAAACACGCACAACTACGCCATGACGCACGAATGGCATCGTTACCAATCCTATTGGTGGCACTACTATCTTGCGGAGAAATATGGCATCGACGCCATCGGAAAACTTTGGCGCTTCAATGCCGGACGAGGAGTAGATCCGAATGAAAGTTGGATGCAAATGATGGGTTGGAATGCGGAGGAACTCTATATGGAATATTTCCGATACGCCCTGAAGATGGCCACCATAGATATCGAAACCGCTCGCGACGAGGCGGATCCGTACATTGGAACATACCGCTACGATTACATTGCGCTGGGTGGCACCAAATACCAGGTGAGTTATAGCAGTTGCCCCCAAAGCACAGGTTTCAACGTCGTTCAGCTAAATGTACCTAAGGCGGGAGAGGAGATCCTCGCGGAAATCACTTCGCTCAAGAGCAACGCTCCGCTTGCCAAGGGAGACACCAAGCAATATTTTGATGGTAAGGAGTTCTCGACAGCCAATGTATCCGCCTATAACAACTTCTCTCAATATTCGTCCCGCGGATTCCATGTCGGATATGTGGCACTTATGGAGGATGGTTCAAGGAGATACCTTTATGATGATAAAATATATTGCGCCAATCCAGATGTGAATCAGGAGGCGATTGGGGTGGCGAGTTGCATCATTCCAGAAGGGGTGAAAAGACTCTTTCTGGTCATCTCTCCCGCACCTTCGACTTACATCCAACATAAATGGGACGAAGAGATTACAAACGATGACCAATGGCCTTATACAGTTGAGTTTAAAGGAACCAATATTTTCGGGGTGGCGACAATCAACGAAGGGGAAGAGATCCGTGATGTGGAGCTTGCGTACGATGTCTATTTTCCGGCATCATCCAGCAACTACCAAAGCATCAACTTGAGGGTTGAGGGCGTCGCCGCATCTTATCTTGGCACCGCCTTTCAGATGCAAGCTTCGTCGATAGTAGGCGTGCTTAAAGCGTGGAACAATGCTGGACCCAACGAGGGAGAGGCTATGTTCTATGCGGTCAATGCCAAAGGGATGATCAGCAACACCGCATCGTCCGCCAATGGATACGGACATTGGTTCTCCGCTAATGGCGACCGCTGCGACTACGCTTCGGGCTTTGTTTTCAGCGAGTTCGACGCGGGTAGTCTCACCTTTTCGCTGGGCCAATATCCTGGTAAAGTAGCCAACGGATCCAACTTTACGATCCGACAGGCGATCAAATATCAGAAGAATGGAAGGACTGCCGTGGCCCGATTCACCTTTCATATCCACATCACCCAGGAGAGAGTGGGGTACGAGCTGAAAGGGGAGACGACCGCTGTTTCAAATCCATCCTCCGAACCGATTTATCCAATTGCCATCTACACCATTTTCGGAGAAAAAGTCTCTACGATGAAACAGGGAATTTATTTGGTGAAGATGAGCGATGGAAGCGTAAGGAAATGTTTCATAGAGAGATAATTCACGCATCATTTTTCTTCCTTTAAGTAGATTATTATGAAGAAAATAGCTCTTTTTATCATCCTTTTGGGAACGACTGTTTTTACTATTGTTGCCAAGGAATACAATGCGATATTATCTCCCAAGTATTGGGATTTGCGGCGCATTTACGCGGATTCTCTATGTCGCGACACATGTAGGGATCCGTATGCGGCCAAAGGGTTATATTTTAATGGTTTGTGTGTGACCGAATATTACACAAACGATAATGCCAGAACCACGCCACATTATCATGTCGGAGATTGTAAGACTTGGTTTTCTGATGATATTGTTAGAAGTGATGAATACACGACTTTCGGAGATACCATACGTTTTTGGGATAAATCTTACTTGCTATGGAAAGTAAGCGAAGACACCTTGGTACTGAAAGAGGTACAGAGTCCACATCGCCTTTATTGCTACCAACTCAGTGAGGATCAAAAATCTCCCATAAAGAATCCAGAGGTCATGCCATATTTGAAAAGACTACAGCAATATATAAAAGTTGAGAATATCTTCTTTGAAGGTGAGAATGGACTTGATCAGAAATTTGTGTTATATGACCGCACATTAACAAAGGCAATGAAAATAAAGGTGTTTTTCAAGTTGAATTTTCATGACGAGCAACTTGAAGTCACAAATTTTAAGATATATAAAATCAAAATATCTGATGTGGATACGAATGTGTGGAATGATTTGGACGAAGTATCGTCCAAACAATATGCGGATGAACTATCCAATTGCGTTCATCATATCTCTTTCGTTCCCAAAGATGGCATTGAGACAATCCCTTGGAAAGAATTAAACAAGTCGTTAGCATTACCAGTTGTATTTAGTGTATTTCCAATTCGATAAAAAATATGGAGGAATAGGATATTTGGGAAAGTCAGCCTGCAGGCTGATTTATTGTTTAAATACATAAGTTGATTCCTGTTATTTCTATTTAACATAATACTAATTATATAACAAAGCAATCTGCCCAAAAGGTAACAGTGCAGACCTCAGTCAAACTAAACTGGCGTACCAGTTACATTATAGAAGTTATTTTGAAATAAGTAACAACTCCGCTTCCCATTTCTTCATTATAGAATCAGCCTCACATTTAGTAATCTCTTTTGTCAAATCTTTGAATAGTATTGTTAGTGAGCATTATGTTATTAGATATAAAATTTAGAAATTGATATGCGTACTTGAAATTCGTTTCACCTACAACAATATTGATAAATAACAAATATTCCTACAGATTTTTATTTGTTTTAAATTGGAATGTTGTATCTTTGCAACACTTTTAGGTGTTAAGGTTATTTATACTATCAGTTAAGAAATGAAAATACTTTTTGTGATTGATGCCTTTCTGTCACACAGCAACGGCACAAGTATCTCCGCGCAACGTTATGGAGAGACGCTTCGTTCATTTGGTCATGAAGTGAAAGTATTGACCAATGCGGAGACGCCCTATCCGGATTATATTATTGCATTAAAAGAGGCTAAAACGCCCATTGACGGACTTTTGCACGCCAACGGTTATCAATTCGCCGCACCTGATGAGAAAATCATCGACACGGCACTGGATTGGTGTGACATCGTACATGTCTTTACACCATTTATGTTGGGATGCAAAGTGAAAAAAATGGCACTATCCAAAGGGAAACCGATTACAGCCGCCTTCCACGTCCAGGCGGAGAACATCAGTTCAGGATTTCGCGTTGGAAAGGTGGAATTCATCAACCGCCTGCTTTACCGTCTTCACTATCACACCATGTACAAAGGGATAAAATTGATACATTGTCCGAGTCAAATGATGGCTGACGAATTGAAGCACTATGGTTTCGACAATGATTTACGGGTGATCAGCAACGGTATTTCTGATGATTTCGTCTATTCTCGTCCCGCGAACGAGGCTAAATTCCCCGGTAAAATCGTGATTACCATGGTCGGAAGGTTGTCTCCGGAAAAAAGACAGGATCTACTTATCAAGGCAGTGAAATTAAGTAAATACGAAAAGCAGATTCAACTTCAATTCGCTGGCGTCGGTATTATCGAAAAATATTACCGAAAATTGGGCAAAGAGCTGACCAATGAACCTGTATTCGGATATTACACCCGCGAGGAGCTGATCGATTTGCTTCACGAGACACATCTCTATGTCCATGCCAGCGATATGGAGAGCGAAGCGATTGGTTGTATTGAGGCATTTGCGACCGGATTGGTACCTGTCATCTCCAACAGTCCTCTCTCGGCAACCAAACAATTCGCCTTAGACGAACGCTCGCTGTTCGAGGTAGGAAATCCAGCGTCGTTAAAGGATAAGATCGAATACTGGATCGAACATCCAGAAGAGCGCCAAGAGATGGAGGTGAAATATGCGCAGGAGGCGGAGAAATACCGTCTAACCAAGGCAGTACGTCAATTTGAGGCAATGTTAAAAGAGGCGATGGCATGATAAACAGTAGAACTCTAGCCCTCTTCATCACAATCTGGGCCTCTATGGCCTTCTCATGGGCCGACGGTAAAATAGACACCATTCGCTTTGTGAACAAAAGAGCGGACAAGCCCCGTTTTTTAACCGTATATACCCCACCCGGCTATAATCCGGAAAAGAGTTACCCACTACTCTATTTATTGCATGGCATGCATGGCAATCAGTATTCTTGGGAGAACGAGGGACATATCAGCCATTTAGCGGATAGTCTGATCACCAACGGAATCATTGAACCGTTGGTGATCGCCACACCGCTATGTATCGTGAACGATACTATGAGGGCTTACCACCTCCCCACCTATCTGAAAAGTGGTTACGACTTCAATGTGCATGTCAGAAGAAGGGAGTTCGAGAAAATATTCCCGGAGATCGATGAATATGTCAAGCAGCACTACTCCGTGGATCGTTCAATGATCGCGGGATTGAGCAGCGGAGGCAGACAGGCGTTGATGCTCAACAAAAAACACCATTTCGAGGTAGTTGGCTTGTTTTCGCCCGTCATCATGCAGTACCACGTTCCAAGGAAAAATGTGGGAACAAGCTATTGGATGCGCTGTGGTGCCTACGATATGTTTGTTTTGCGCTCCATAAAGGCGAACCATAAGATGAAACGGAAGAAATTACCGCACGATTTTAAGATCACCAGAGGTGGACATGGTTGGAATAGCTGGCGCAGACATATTGAAGAGTTCTTGTTGAGCAACTTTCCAAGCGTTGAAATGGACAAAACAAAAAGTTTGGGTGGCGACATTACCGCCAAATAAGCATTTTTGCTTATTTTTGGACAAAGAAAACAACTGAAGTAATTTTATTAACGTTAATATCTTTGTCCTTGATTCAATGAAGCCACATCCTCTCATTAGCCTCATTCCCCTTGCGGTGCTTTTTGTTATGTTGTACATCGCTATCGCGCTCTTCGGAAGCGATGCTTTGTCAGGTGCAAGTCAACTGGCCCTGCTGATGGCTTCTGGAGTATGTGTTTTGCTCTCTATGATCATCTATCGCACATCATGGACGCAATTCGAGGAGAGTATCAAAAAGACCATCGGAGACGCCAGTGCCTCCATCATCATTCTTTTGTTGATCGGTACGATCGGAGGAACTTGGATGATCAGTGGCGTGGTACCGACAATGATTTATTATGGCCTCCAAATCATGTCGCCCCGCTTCTTCCTCTTCTGTTCTTGCATTATTTGTGCGCTTGTCAGCTTAATGACGGGCAGTTCTTGGACGACCGTAGCCACCATTGGTGTGGCGCTATTGGGCATCGGAAACGCTTTAGGCATACCTACTCCATGGACGGTGGGGGCTATTATTTCCGGCGGCTATTTCGGAGACAAAGTCTCTCCTTTGAGCGACACCACTACCCTTGCCGCCTCCTCCGCGGAGACGGATCTTTTCACCCACATCCGCTTTATGCTACGAACGACGGTCCCTACTATGTGCATCACACTAACGATTTTTTTCGTGGCAGGTTTCCGCTACGGTGGTTCCACAGATCTGGTGATCCACGAATACCTCAATGGTCTGCAACAATCATTTCACATCTCGATATGGACCTTAATGGTACCGTTGTTGACCGCTATTCTCATCGCCAAGAAGACACCTGCCATGATGACACTTTTCGCCTCTTCATTGATTGCAGCGATCTGTGCGGTGATTCTGCAATCTGACGTGCTTTTAAAGATCGCCGGAAGCCTAAATGGCGATGGAACCGATATTTTAAGAGGAATCATGATCACCGCCTTCACCGCCACCCATGTGGACACAGGTTTCGCTCCACTCAATGAACTGGTTTCCACCGGAGGAATGGCTGGTATGTTGGATACGGTATGGTTGATTCTTTGCGCCATGACCTATGGAGGCGTGATGGTGGCAAGCGGTATGTTGTTTAGCATCACCAGCGTAATCCTGCGTTTTGTCCACCACACATTCGGCTTGGTCGCGGCGACAACTTTTTCGGGCATCTTATTGAACATTGTCACCAGCGACCAATATATCTCCATAATCCTTTCCGCCAGTATGTATAAGGACGCCTACAAGAAGATGGGACACGAGCCTTGCCTTCTCTCCAGAAGCACGGAAGACTCCGCTACGGTCACATCTCCACTTATACCTTGGACCACATGTGGCATGACGCAATCCACAATTTTAGGCGTACCCACTCTAGTCTACGCTCCTTTCTGTTTCTTCAATTGGATATCGCCTATCATGACATGTGTGATGGCTATTTTTGTAGGAAGAAAACATGACAAGAAAATAAACGAGACAACGTAACATATCGTGGGCAGTATATTCTCACAAAAGCACCTTCCCTCAAGCCTTCTCCTGTGGCTCCCTATTTTCCAGCCACTCCTTCGCCGAAGAGAAATTCATCGCCCCACCCTTGACTATTTGATTGACTAAATCCATTTTATAATCCTCAAAGGCCTGGTTCCGCTCCCTTATAGAACGGAGGAATTGTTGATAGTCCCATGTGGAGAGCATACCGGCCTGCAACAATCTCTTTTTCGCCTGCCGCTCTGCCCTAAGTGGTTCCATCTCTTGTTCGTGGAGGATTTTGCGCAACTGATATTCATCCCGCAGACGAGTCAATTCGGCAAGGTTATATTGAATATAGAGATCGTGGATTTTTTGCTCTTTTTTCGCTATCCTCTCCTCTAATTCCGCCACCTGTTTCTCCAAATTCACAATGCGATAATTGCGCATCACCAAGGTCGCTTTTAAAGTGCAGAGTTCACTCGCCTCATGGTTTTGCAGTCTCTCATAAACCTCCTGTAAAGTATAGGATTCATAGATCTGCTTCGCCTCATTGTAGCGGCTGTTCACCGCTACGAAACTGCTCCAAACCGACCTAAACGGATAGTGGACGATTTGCTTGGTCGAGCCGTCAGCATAGACACAACCACAGCTGTTTCTGCCGCTGAGTGGACTTCCCGCAATGTAGTAAGTCAACGCCTCCCTTCCCTTCTCATCGTGCATCACATTACAATCGGCGCCGAGCCACCACTCCAAATAGACGCCCAATGTAGGCGCCTTAAAACCATTGTTGCCGACGTAGGCCAACCCACTGTTGATATCTACGGGGGCAAGAAACATACGGCTGTCTTGCATAATGATGTAGGCATGGTTGAGGAAGAAGAAGGCGTGGCGCAGGAAGAAATCACGGTTCGACTCCACATCCGGATCCTCGACGCTCTTCGACACCGGTTTCTTTTTTCCGAACGATAGATAAACACCCGTCGTATCCAGCTTCATCTTGTTGGATACAATCTTTTCTGGCGGACATGACTTCGGAAAGCAGTCCAACACATTGCCATTCAGCAAAACAATCTTGTTCTCTGGGAAACCCGCTTCAGGGCTGTCGCAAACATTCTTAATTTCCATTTGGAATCATTTTTAATGTTAAACATTCACATCTTCACTTGTCCACCGTGGCTTTGGCCAGAAGCTCGGTTGGCATCCCTCTGATGCAGAGGTACTCTTGATGCATTTTATCAAGGCCGAAAACTAATATGCGGCGAAATTAAATTATTTTTATTCACATGCCAAGCAGATTTCAAAAAAAGTGTAGAAGGGACGTGTAAAATTTTTCACGTCCCTACACTTCTAATCATTGATACTATTTATTGATATACCGTTCTCAAATCCTTCACACGAACTGCCTTGCCCTCGCTTTGTGGCAAAGTGCTCAAAGGCAACAGCTTCACGTACGGCGTAAATTACCGCACGATTTTAAAATCACCAGAGGCGGTCATGGATGGAATAGCTGGCGCAGACATATTGAAGAGTTTCTGGTGCATACTTTCAGCGTGGAAAAATAGCGTAGGAGGCATCCGACCAATCATAAAAAATCATACTTTTGGGATTGATATGATGGATCGAACAATCAACATAAAAAACATGGTCTGTCCTCGCTGCGTAAAGGCGATCAAAGATCTGCTCAACAGACTTGACATCGAGTTTGAGGATGTCATCTTAGGGCAAGCTACCCTAAAAAACAGGCTCACGTCGGATCAAACCTCGATCCTCCGAGAGGAGCTTCTGAACGAGGGTTTTGAACTTTTGGATGACCGACAATCCGCCGATGTGGAAAACATCCGATTATCCGTTATCGAGTGGGCCAGGTTAGAGGGGCCACATCCTCCCCTATCCGATTTCCTACAAAATAGGCTCATGAAAGAGTACAGTGCGATCAGCAAATTATTCTCACAGATGAAATCCATGACAATAGAGCGATTCGCATTGCTCCAACGCATAGAATATGCTAAGGAGTTGGTGAGCTACGGCGAAAAATCTTTGAGCGAGATCGCTTGGGATCTCGGATTCAGCAGTCCTGCCCATTTCAGCACCCAATTCAAGAAAGAGACAGGCATGTCGCCGAGGCAATTCAAAAACATGCATCTCCAACCAAGGAAATTTATCGACAAGATATAAGTCTAATCCATAAATATGTAAGTGGAACAAAGACATCTGAGGTACTTTTGCGCTCAAATCATCCAGGATTATTATGCAAGAGATACTTCACTTGATCAATGAAATGTCGCCCTACCTTCTTTTGGGCTTCCTTTTAGCGGGCATTCTGCACGCTTTCCTTCCGCCAACCTACTATCGTCGGTTTTTAGGCAAAGGTTCTTTCCGTAGTGTTATCAACGCAGCCCTTTTCGGCATACCACTTCCACTCTGCTCTTGCGGCGTGATACCAACAGCCATGTCATTGCGGAAGGAGGGAGCCTCCAAAGGTGCGACCGTCTCTTTTCTGATCGCCACCCCCCAAACCGGCGTGGATTCCATTATCGCGACTTATAGTCTTATGGGTTGGCCATTCGCCATTATCCGTCCCATAGCCGCCCTATTCACCTCCCTATTGGGTGGCACTCTGATCAATTTCAGGGACAAAGAGGTCAATGCGACCACCCCTTCCATTCAAGAGTGCCCAGCGCCCCACTCTACGATTAGGCAAAAATGCGTCGAGGCATTGAAATACGGATATGTTGAGATGATGGAAGATATTGGCAAGTGGCTCGTCGCCGGACTCCTTATCGCAGCCCTTATAACCCTTCTGGTTCCAGAGGAGTGGTTCGTTGTCTTTAAGGGAAACACATTAGCCTCAATGCTACTAGTCTTGCTCATCTCGATGCCAATGTATGTATGCGCCACGGGCAGCATACCAATTGCGGTGGCACTGATGATGAAGGGGCTGACTCCGGGAGCGGCGTTAGTGCTATTGATGGCTGGCCCCGCTTGCAACTTCGCGTCCATGATGGTGGTGCGCAAAGTTTTAGGAACGAAGAGTACCCTACTCTATCTTTTCAGCATCATCATGGGAGCCATCGGGTTTGGCGTCTGTGTCGACTATCTTCATTTCTCCGAAACCATTGATTTTCTGGGCCAACTCTCCGCACAGCAGGCTTGTTGCCATCAAGGTGATTCATGGTTCGCCTGGAGCTGCACGGCACTCTTGACGTGCCTACTCGTCAATGCCTTGGTATTACCCAAGATAAAACATCGTTCATACATTAAACACACTACAAATATGGAGAAACAAGTTTATCACATCGAAGGCATGAACTGCAACCACTGTCGCACCTCAGCAGAGAAGGCGCTTCTCGCTGTAGAGGGAGTCACCCACGCTACCGTCGATTTGGCGACCAAAGAGGCCCAAGTGGAGGGAACGGCAAGCAAAGAGGCTCTTGCGAAGGCGATCAGTGAAATTGGATTTACGTTGAAGTAAATGGATTTCCAATAAAAAAATGGGCTGAACCTTCACAAGGCCAGCCCATTTTTATTGTTCACTATTGACTCAGTCAAACGAGCAATTCTAAATTGACTTCGTCGAACTACTGTTTCTTAATTATTGATATACCGTTCTCAAATCCTTCACGCGAACCGCCTTTCCTTCGCTTTGTGGCAAGGTGCCCAAAGGCAACAACTTCACATGCGGCGTAAGTAAGATCTCATCCTTCAAACGACGGGTGATATCTTTGGTCAAAGCAACCATATCGGCAGGTGTTTCGTTGTATTCCACCTCGACGGTCATGTTATCGTTGTCGTTATCGGTAGTCAAAGTGATTAGATAATTGGTGGAAAGCTCCTTGAACTGCATCAGAATCTTTTCGATTTGTATTGGGAAGATATTGACGCCACGAAGTACCATCATATCATCCGAACGACCCTTCATACGATCCAAACGGATGTGGTTACGGCCGCATGGACAGGTGCGTCCCAAGACACGGGTAAGGTCACGGGTACGGTAGCGGATCAGCGGCATCGCCTCACGGTTGATCGTGGTCAATACCAGCTCACCAATCTCTCCGTCTGGAACAGGCTCCAAGGTCTCCGGATCGACGATCTCCACAATGTAGTAATCCTCCCAGAAGTGAAGTCCATTCTGCTCCTTGCACTCGAAAGCGACACCAGGGCCGCACATCTCGCTCATACCGAAACTGTTGTAGGCCTTAACGCCCAACATATCCTCAATACGCTTGCGTTGCTCCTCTGAGTGAGGTTCCGCACCGATGGCAAGTATTTTCAACTTGGTGTCTTTACGGGGATCAATGCCCTGTTGGTCCATCACCTCCTTGATACGGGTGACATAAGATGGTACCGCATGAATAGCGGTTGTACCGAAATCCGTGATGAATTTGATTTGACGCAAGGTGTTACCCGCAGCGGCTGGAACGGTCAACATACCCAAACGCTCCGCACCATATTGGAAGCCCAATCCACCAGTGAACATGCCATACCCCGATGAGTTCTGGAAAACGTCGCTCGGACGCAATCCTACCATCCATAGGCAGCGCGCCACCGCATTGGCCCACTCGTCCAAATCCTTTTGTGTATGGAGAATAACCGTCGGGTTACCAGTCGTACCGCTGGATGAATGAAGGCGGACGCACTTCTCCAAAGGCACACTTGCCAATCCGAATGGATAGGTATCCCTTAAGTCTTGTTTGGTTGTGAAGGGCAATTTACGCACATCTTCGACGCTTTTGATATCTTCTGGAGTCACCCCCATCTCCTCAAACTTCTTCTTGTAAAAAGGATTGTTCATGCAATGGCGCATGGTCTCCTGCAATCTTTTCACTTGCAACGCCTTGATCTCCTCATGGGACAGGCACTCCTTATCCGGGTGCAAGTATTCGCTACTCTCCAACATTATATTTGTATTAGTATTTTAAGGTTAAATGTTAATTTCAATTATCTATGTAAAATTAGGTCTTATAATCTTTAATCGCAAATAAAAAGAGAAGAAACCTACTATTTTATCCATTTTCACAGGAAACCAAATGACAAATTTGGATATTATTTGTCATGTCACTAAATTTGCGTTAAGAAATATTAACAATTGCAATTATTAACCATGTAAAACAACGATGCAAAAGAGAGTTTTATCTATCATTGCGTTGGCGACGCTCCTTCTTTCTCCGATTCATGCGCAGGAGGTAAAGGACACAACGCAGATCGCTCCTGCACAGCCGCAGACGGAGCAGACAGCCGAACAAGAGGCTGCCGAGAAGAGTAAGTTTAAGAAAATCATGTCAGAAGTGGCTGAGCACATCAAAATCCACGGATACGCTCAAGCGGGTTATACTTATCAGAAAAAAGGAGATGACAAGGGTACCAACACATTTGATCTAAAGCGTACCTTACTTTGGGTAAATGCCCAAATCATAGACAGATGGTCCTTCCTCTTCATGCACGATTTCAATTCCCAAGTGCAGGAGTTCTACACAGATTTTCGTATTACCAAAAACAATGCGCTATCCGTCCGTTTCGGACAATTCAAAAATGCGTTATCCCTCGAAAATCCATTGTCCCCCACCTCTATGGAGACCATCGATGTCTATTCAGAGAGTGTCACTTTCCTCACAGGCTGCGGCAGCGATCCTTTGATGGGTGTCCAATATGGCCGTGACCTCGGTCTTTCCCTCTTCGGAGAGACCAACGACGGGAAGTTCCGTTATGAGTTTCAAGTGATGAACGGTCAGGGAATCAACAAAAAGGATAAGAATAGGAACAAGGACTTTATCGAGCGTATCGAGTGGCGTCCAGTCAAGGGTTTGAACATCGTCGCCTCCGCGCAATTAGGCAAGGGACACGCCATCGACTCATCCCTCTACAATCCAGCTATCAAAGTGGGCGAAGATTACACCCGTAACCGTTACTCAGTAGGTCTGGGCTATACCTCTAGAGCCTTCAATGTGCATGGAGAGTTCCTACATGGTAGAGATGGTGACGCCAGAAGCATTGGTGGATATGTCACGGGTAGCATAGCGCTGATTCCAACCAAATTGGATCTGATCGGTTCTTACGACTTCTTCAATTTCAACACCGACTTGGACATGGATCAACACAAGGGCGTTTTCGGCATCCAATACTGGTTCTACAAGAGATGCCGCGTCCAGATGCAATATGTTTACAAAAGCGCCTATACCGCAGGAAATACCTTTGTACATGGCAACAACCACGCGTTGATGTGTCAAGTCCAAGTACGATTTAATTAAGAATTAAAATCAATAATCCTATGTTAGTAAAAATTATTCTTACCATTATTTTCCTATCGATCATGGTCGGCGTGGGTATCCACTCCCGCAAGCAGGCCAACAGCGTCGATGGCTTTGTGTTAGGTGGAAGATCCGTAGGTCCATGGTTGACCGCTTTCGCTTACGGAACTTCCTATTTCTCCGCCGTGGTATTCGTAGGCTATGCGGGACAGTTCGGATGGAAATATGGACTTTCCGCCTCCTGGATCGGCATTGGCAACGCCTTTATCGGATCCCTCCTCGCATGGCTCGTTTTAGGCCGTAGAACCAAACTGATGACGCAACACATCCAGAGTCGTACCATGCCTGACTTCTTCGGCACCCGCTACGACAGCGAAGGGTTACGAATCGCAGCGTCTATCATCGCATTCGTATTCCTAATCCCTTATACGGCAGGTGTTTATATGGGAATCTCCAAACTCTTCGAAATGGGCTTCGGTATTCCCTACTCCTACTGCGCCGTCATCATGGCGTGCTTGACTGCGGTCTATGTGATCCTGGGCGGTTACAAGGCGACAGCTATCAACGACTTCATCCAAGGCATCATCATGCTATTCGGTATTGTGACCATCATCGGTGTCATTTTGAACCACCAAGGAGGTTTGACAGCGGCGATCGGCAAGATGGCGGAGGTTACTCCTACCGCGCACGACATGGCCGATAAATCAGGATTATACGCTGCTTTCCAACCTGGTGATTTCGCCTCCTGGTTCGGTCCGAATCCGTTGAGTCTCTTGGGCGTTGTTGTCCTCACCTCTTTGGGTACTTGGGGATTGCCTCAGATGGTGGGCAAGTTCTACTCCATCACCGACGAGTCCGCCATCAAGCGTGGTACTGTCATTTCTACTGTTTTCGCCTTGATCATCTCTGGAGGATGCTACTTCTTGGGTAGCTTCGGCAGATTATTCCCTGAGCCTGCCTTCAACGAGGCAAAGGGCAAATACGCTTTCGACTCCATTGTTCCTTCGATGTTGGAAACCTTACCAGACATTCTGATCGCCTTGGTAGTCTTGTTGGTGCTTTCCGCCTCCATGTCAACCTTGGCAAGTCTCGTGTTGACCTCCTCTTCCACCATGACCTTGGACATCATCTACCGCGATAAAAAAGCAGATGCGGCTGAGGTGAAGGATGGTGAGATCGATGCGGAAGTGGCAGAGAAGAAAGAGAAACGCAAGGTGGTGGTGATGCGTATGTTGATCATCTTCTTCATCGTCATCTCCTTGATGATCGCCTTGAACCCACCTCAATTCATCGCTCAGTTGATGGGTATCTCTTGGGGCGCCTTGGCAGGAGCTTTCTTGGCGCCATTCATGTTAGGACTCTACTGGAAGGGTGTGACCACACCAAGCGTTTGGGCTTGCTTCATCTGGGGTGTGGGCCTTACGGTGGTGAATATGTTGATGGGCAATAAACTGCTCAATCCGATCGATTGCGGCGCAGTAGCTATGGTCGGTGGATTTGTGGTAGTCTTTCTTGTCAGTTTGGTGACAAAGAAGATGAACGGAAGCCTTGTGGATGGCATCTTCGAGTGTTATAAGAAGTAAATCCATTCATTGTCAGATATAAAAATAACCGAGACTGTCATGAGGCGGTCTCGGTTATTTTTTAAATATACTTGTCCATCAGCAAAAAGTCGCGCAAATGTACTTGATGAATGCCTGGATACTTATCGGCACAAGGGAACTCATCCATTGAGACTACATATTTAGGATAATTGTCATTGATTGATGCTAAATTACCAAACTCCCGGTCTATGGTCTTATCTGATGATAATAGGTAACACACTTGAACGTATATTTTTCCCTCGTGGTTTTCTGCAACAAAATCAATCTCTTTATCCTTCAATCTACCTACAAATACTTTATAGTTTCTGGAAAGTAACTCTTTGAAAACTACATTTTCTATTACTTTGTTAATGTCCAAACTTGGGTTCACATTCGTCAATACATTTCTAATTCCAAAATCTTCGAAATAGTATTTCTCCCCAATCTCAAAAATTTTCAATCCTTGTAAATTCAATCGTTGTACTCTATGAATTAAGAAGCTAGAACATAAAGCGTTAAGATAATTCTGTACAGTTGGAACAGTCATATCAATCTTTTGCGATTTAAGGTAATCGCAAATATTTTTGGCTGAAAAAGTTGATCCTACGTTATCGGCCAAATATTGTATAAGTCGTTCTAAAAATGATATGTTTTTAACCTTGTACCTCGATACCAAATCCTTTAAAAGAATGGTTGAATAGATGCTTTTTAAATATTCAGCAATAACATCATCGTTTTTAGGGAGTTGGTAAATAAATGGCATTCCTCCATATTTCAAATAATCTTTTAACGATTCGGTTGACGACTTGGTTTGATTAAACAGAAGGTACTCTCTGTAACTCAACGAGTTGATGTTGATTGAGATATATCGGGCCGACAAATGTGTAGCCAAATCTCCACTCAGCATGTTTGCATTACTTCCGCTACAATATATGTCGCAATTAGCCTCGTTAAGCAAACTTCTTAAAGCCAGTTCAAACTCACTTATTTCTTGAACCTCATCCACAAACAGATAGTTGGACTCTGTTGTTAATCTTTCTACTACATAATTATAAAGGTCTGACGATGTTTGAATGTTGCTAAACTCAAACTTTTCTTTGTCAACATATATAATATTTGCCTTGGGATTATTCTCTCGAATAACATTGGCTACCTGTTCCATAACGTAGCTTTTGCCTACTCGCCGTTGTCCAATAAAAACTTTGATAATGTTCTTATCTATAAACGGAAGCACTCTTGCCATGTATGACTCTCGTCGTATGTTTTTTTTCTCACCCATAAATTCTCGTACAATAAGTTTTAGCCTATACTTTAAACTTTTCGCAAAGTTACAAAAAGTTTTCGTCTACACTTTAAACTTTTTGTAAAACCAGAAAAAGTTTTAGCCTATACTTTAAACTTTTGACAAATCACCCCAAATTTTCTGCAGGAAATATTAATAAGCCTACTACTTGCCCAAGCCATTTCTGTATTTTGGGAGAATTTACGTTATCGTTATAGACCCAGTTTTCGTTTCCTGTGTTGTAGGGAGGATCTATGTAGATACATTTGATGCGGCCTTCGTATTCGGGCAACAGGGCCTTCAACGCCTCAAGGTTGTCGCCGTGAATGATTTTGTTTTCTGTAGAGACGCGATTAATCGCGTCTCTACCACCGCCAACGATTGTTTCGCCGTTGTTAAACGCATATTTTTTATCAAGGGTACGGTAAGGCACATCGTGATGGTGATTTACCACCGCTTCCTTACCTATCCAGTTGAGTGTGGGCATAGGCAATTTGTTTTTAGGTGCGTTTGCATTTCCCTAAAAACACTCGGTCCAGCCAAGCACAAAAAAGAACGTGGACAAATCCTCATCCACATTCCGGGTGCTTGGCCAGACCCCTCATTACAAGACAAGGAATGTCCACGTCATACGACGCAGACATTCGCAACTATCTTCTGTAATGAGTCCTATGCGGCCAAGCTTTGGAATGATTTCAGAATAGCAGCAAACGCTATGATTAATAATATGTTAGTCTAAAATTATTTCTGGTTCGTAAATTATTATATTATCTGTTACTTAAATAAATCAGAATGTGTTCCCGTGTTGGTCATAATCATTCGCAATTCATTGTCGAATTGTTCCCAAACCAAGAGCCAATCTGGTTGAATATGGCATTCCCATTTGCCAGCGTACTTTCCACTTAGTATATGTGGTTTATATTCCTCTGGCAGAGAACCTTTTTCAGTTAATATTTTGATAACGTTGAAAATCAAAGACATATCAAGACCTCTTTTTTGGCAAAGTTTGAGGTCTTTTTTGAATCTATTAGTGTATTCTATGGAATACATATCAACCTAATATTTGCTTAAACATGTCTTCCACGCTATCCGCTTTATAGACTCTACCTTCACGAATGTCGTCCATGGCTTCGTCCATACCACACTTCTTCTTCTTTTGAGGCACAATAGTTACTCCGTCAATCAAAGAAAGAATCTTTTTTAGACTTGCTAAAATTTGTGGATTTTCTACATTTATCACTATCTGTTGCATATATATTGTTTTTTTTATTTTTAGCGTCTTTAACAATGATAACTAAATCGATTAGCATTCAAGCAACTGTGTATAGTTTAATTTCCCAAGCACTGCTTGGAAAATTGGGAACCGAAGATATAACAGCCTCATATTTGAATGTTCCCATATTGGCCTAAACGTCTACTATGCAAATATAGTGATTCTCATGAATATTTCACTCATACCTTGATCCATCTTTCGTGATAAGGAAATCTATGGTATATTCGTAATCCGTGTAACTCCAGAGTCCAATTTCATAGAAGAGTCCATCCACTTCTTTCACATAACCCAGTTCGTGTGTTTCGTTGTAATAACATCTGAATCCAGACTCCTCTACGATTTGTATAAAACTCTCTTTATATTTTGGTTTATCTTCAAACCTCCATTCAAATTTATCATCCAACAATTTAAACTCGCCGACACCCTCGAAAATACAAGGGTAATATTGCGCATATTGAGTCTTCGTTTTAATTTGTTCCCATGATACTTTAGAACCGATGGTAATACCATTTACCACATCAAATTCGCCTTTATTAATCAACTTTTCTGGTTCAATATTACTGTATTTGATTTTTGAGTAATCATACTTACTCTTATCCACTACAGTGAAATAGTATCCCCATTTATTATCTATATCACCAGAAATGACCGAGACACCATTGTTACCGTTCCACTTAAAAAAATCGAAATAATAGCAAACATTGTAGTTGGCCTCTTCCAGAACAGTCTTATATTGGTCCGCATAAAGATTGATAGGATTGTTAGGAGAATAATCATTTAGGCTTCCATTGATATCCGGTGCCCAGAAAAAGATGCTGATCTCTCCTTGTTTGGTTGGTTTAATAGTTTGGTAATAACCCGTTTCAGGACCTGGACAAATGAATCGTTTAGCGGATTCATTAATCTTACAGATCTCTTCCCACGTGATATGCTCCTTGATGACAGGAACAAACACTTGGTTATTCTCTGGTTCATCATCATCCTCGTCGTAGTTATGATTATTGTTGATAGAGATGGAACAAGAACTCATCATGAAAACAACTGACATGATAAGCGATGACAAAACTCCTAAATTTAAAATTTTCTTTTTCATATATAAAAAAAATATTGTAACTCATTATCAATTGTAATGATTTCAAGCAATTGTATCCAGCTTAATCTCGCAATCACATCAGTTCGTCAAATCCGAACTCCTTCTTCAACCGATAGCCTAAACCTGTAACCACAGCCAAAATTTCACCATTTTGGTTCTTCACTTTAATGTCGCAATAGGGCAATTTGTGGTGGTTCACCACCTCCGAACACTCCGCCACCAGACGATCGCCCAACTGGGCGGATTGGATGAATGTAATCGTATTGGAAATGCCCAAAGAGAGAATGCCATGCGAGTTGGCCACCGCCGCGAAGGCGAGGTCCGCCAAGGTGTACATCACGCCACCTTGGCAAACGCCAGCACCATTCAAATGATTTTCAGCAACGACCAGTTCCGCGCGGGCATACCCTTCACGCACCTCCGTGATCTGTGCCCCTATGCTTTTAGCGAACTTGTCGTTATTGTTCAAATTTTCCAGAAGTGTCATCCCTGTAATTATTAATGATTCTTCTTAAAGGCTTCGATACGCTCCTTGAACATCGCCTCCTGCTCCTTCTTGAAGAAAGAGGTGCAGACACGCACGCCTTGTTCGTTGGAACCCATGGTATCCAACGGGAAGACTGCGATACCGTAGTACATCAACTCACGGGTCAGCTGCAAATCGTTCATGCCTGGATATTGTACGGTAAAGTAGAATCCATCCGCCAAAGGTGCGCCCATGTCGTTGTCATATACCAAATAGAAGCCATTGGCCAATAAGACATCCTTCATGTATTTCGCGCGACGGCCATACTCCTTCACATCATCCAAGAAATTGTATTTACCCTCGCATGCTGCCTCCATCAAGGCCGCCATCGCATGTTGAACGCTGTGTGTCGTACCGCTGGAGAGCGTGTACATCAAACGGTTGCAGAAGAAGTTACCGAACTCTCCCACTCCGAATTTATCCGCTAACGGCTTATAGACGCGTTTGTAGAGCTTATTGCTGATGCAAGTGACACCGATACGCTGTCCCGCGTATGAGAAGGCCTTGGAGCCCGAAACCCACAACACATAGTTGTCGGTGTATTTAGCGACGGTCGCTTGGTAAGGCGCTTCGAACGGATGGGACAAATCACGACGGAAATCCATCGCGAAATAGGCCAAATCCTCCAAGACGATCACATCGTACTTATCCGCCAAACCTGCGATTCCCTTCAACTCCTCCTCAGTGAAACATACCCATGACGGGTTGTTCGGATTGGAATAGACGATAGAGTTGATATTTCCAACGGCTAAAATCTCATCCAACTTCTTGATCAGATCCGCGCCACGGAAATCGTGGATATCCAATCCCACATGCTTCAAACCGATTACATCACATTGCGTGGTTTGCACAGGGAAACCTGGTTGGATAAACAATACAGTATCCTTTTTAGTACCCGCAGAGGCGTGATAGATGGCTGTGAAGGTGGCGAAAGTGCCTTGCATGCTTCCTGTGGTAGGAATACAGCAAAGTGGCTCAATATCAACACCTATGAATGCTTTCACGAACTGCGAAGCGGCGTTCTTGATGCGTGGGATACCACCATTCGGAGGGTAGACGGTTGCGCAACCGCTGGCCAAAGCCTCTTGCTCCGCCTTCAAGGCGATCTCAGAGGGTTGTAAACCTGGTACACCCATCTCCAAGTGGATCACAGGCTGCCCTGTCTTCTCTTCCAACAATTTGGAGAGGGCTTGAATATCACGAATGGTCGCTTTTGAGAAGTCACCCAACGCCATGCTATCCATGGCGTCGGTGACAATTTTATAATCTAATGGCATATTCAATTTAATTAAGAATTATGAATTAAGAATTATGAATTATAAATCTGACTTATAGCCAATCAAGAGTTAAGAGAACTAGAATAACACATCTTAATTCTTAAATCTTAACTCTTAAATCTTAAATCTACTGGAACTTACGTTTATCGTTTACATGTTTTGCCTTGCCAATGGAACGCTCGATGCTTCCTGGAGGCAAAATATGGATATTTGGCTTGATACCCACCAAGCTGACAATACGGTCGTACAGAGGCTTGATGAACGGCATCTGCTTCTCTGGATTCACGCTGAAGAACTCTGGACGAAGCTCAACATCCAAATCAAATGTGTCTTCGTTGTTCTTACGATCCACTGTGATGAAGTAGTACGGAGTAAACGATGGGAACTCTGTCAATACAGTCTCGATTTGAGATGGGAAGACATTCACACCACGGATGATCATCATATCGTCCGAACGGCCCAAGATACGATCCATGCGGACTGCTGTACGACCACACTTGCATGGCTCGTAGATCAAACGGGTCAAGTCGCGGGTACGGTAACGAAGGATTGGCATCGCCTCCTTGCAGAGGGAAGTGAAGACCAACTCACCGAACTCACCTGGAGCGACGGGCTCCAAAGTGTCTGGGTTGATGATCTCAGGGAAGAACATATCCTCCCAAAGGTGGGTACCATCTTGGCATTCGCACTCACCGCCGACACCAGGGCCTGACATCTCGGTCAGACCATAGATATCGATCGCCTTGATATGAAGCTTAGCCTCCAACTCCTTGCGCATACCCTCTGTCCAAGGCTCAGCGCCGAAGAATCCGACACGAAGCTTCATATCCTCGATGTTTACCTGCTCGCTCTTCTCTATGCACTCAGCCAAGTGAAGCGCATAAGAAGGGGTACAACAAAGGGCGGTTGAACCGAAGTCCTTCATCAACATGATTTGCTTCTCGGAGTTGCCGGCAGAGGTAGGTAATTGCACCGCACCACGCTTGTTGGCGCCATCATGCGCACCCAAACCACCTGTGAACAATCCGTATCCGTAAGATACTTGCACAACATCGCCAGGGCCAACGCCGCCGGCTGCCATCACACGAGCCACACCCTCCGACCAATTGTCGATATCATTGTCGGTATAGGTATCCACCACTGGTTTACCTGTTGTACCCGAAGAGGCGTGGATACGACGGACATCGCTCATCGGCACAGCCTGCAATCCGAAAGGATACTCATCACGCAAATCGTGTTTGGTCGTGAAAGGCAACTTCTTGATATCATCGATGCTCTTAATGTCTTCCGGCTTCACGCCACGTTCATCCATCTTTTTCTTGTAGAATGGCACCTTCTCGTAACAAGTCTTCACCACCTTGACCAAACGCTCACTCTGTAATTTGCGCATCTCCTCGCGGCCCATGCACTCTATTTCCGGATTATGTATCATATTCTGTGTTTTTATGTATTAGATTTTAATAATTATTATTACCGATTACTTTTTGGACGCTTCCACGCCTCGGTCGAATGCCTTCAAATTGGCCTCTACCACTGCCTCGCCCTTTCGTGCGAAAATGACGCTCACCGCCTTACGCAATTGCTCAACGCTCAACACCTCAATGTAGGGGGCAGCCATACCCAACAGCACCATGTTGGCGCTCTTCGGGCTCTTTAATTCCGTGGCGATCGCCTCGATATCCAACTGGACATTGTTCATCTCGCCCAATTCGCTCATCAAAGCGGCCTCGTCTGGATAGTTTGGAATGTTGACGAATGGCTTGGTATTGGTGATGATGGTACCGTTGGGGCTCAAATAACCGATGTAACGAAGGGCCTCCATCGGCTCCATGCTGATGATGACATCCGTCTCTCCCGTAGGGATTTGGTCGCTCCAGATAGGATCGGTGGAGAGGCGCAAATTACTTTGCACATCGCCTCCGCGCTGACTCATTCCATGCACCTCGGCTTGCTTCAAATTGATGCCTGCCTCAGTTGCCGCCTCACCTATGATCGTCGCGATGGAGAGGATTCCTTGTCCACCCACACCGCAAAGTATAATATCTTTCTTCATGTTGTAATCCTCTTATTTGTTGTTTTGCTTAGCGCGCTCACGAGCGTGACGCGCAGCCACTTGGATACACTCGCGGCGTGGAATGATGACACTCACGCCCTTGTAGTTGATCTCCTCACGCAGGATTTGGGTGATCTCCGGCATATTCTTGGGCAATGGAACCACCACGCGCACATGTTCCGGCTCAACGCCAAGGCCTAAACAGATCGCCTCGTATTTGTTCAATCCGGCGCTATCCTGTCCTCCTGTCATACCAGTGGTCAAGTTGTCGCTGATGATGATGGTGACATTGCTCTTGTCGTTTACAGCATCCAAGAGTCCTGTCATTCCGCTGTGGGTAAAGGTGGAGTCTCCGATGACCGCGATCGCTGGCCAAAGTCCCGCATCAGCGGCACCCTTCGCCATGGTGATACTTGCACCCATATCAACGCAGCTGGCCAACGCTTTGAATGGCGGCAATGCGCCTAACGTATAACAACCGATATCTCCGAAGACACGGGCGTTCTCGTACTCTTTCACCACCTCGCCGATGGCAGCGTAAACGTCACGGTGTCCACAACCTTGACACAATTGAGGCGGACGACCCGCCATATTTTGCGCAGGATCGAAAACTGGCTTGTTCTCCTTGCCCAAAGCCAATGAGACGTTGTCTGGATTCAACTCGCCTGTACGAGGCAATTTTCCAGTCAAGCGGCCCTCCAATTTGTAGGATGTGTTGACCAATTTCTTCACCTCCTCCTCTACTACTGGTTGGCCATCCTCCACCACCAAGATCGATTTGCATGCGGCTGCCATCTTTTGGATCGCCTCCGTTGGCAATGGATATTGGGTGATCTTCAGGATCATATAGTTGGTCTCATTGTTTTTGATACCGTTTAAAGCCTCGCGGACATAGTTGTAGCCAATACCGCACGCCACGATTCCCATCCACTTGCCATTGTCGCTGTTGTTGATGGTGATCATATCGTTGGTGTTGGATTCGTAGCTCGCCTTCAACATATCCTCTTGCTTGCTGATCAAGTCCAAGTAGTTGCGGCGCGCATTGCCAGGAAGCAATACCCAGTGGGCATTGTCGGTTGATGGCGTCAGTTTGTTTTGATCGATCGCCTTGCCTACCGTAACGGCGGCGCGGCTGTGGGCCAAACGGGTCACGACACGAAGCATAACTGGCTCCTTCAACGACTCGGAGAGTTCGAATGCGGTGCGCATCATATCATAAGCCTCTTGTTGGTTGCTTGGCTCGAAAATAGGGATCATCGCGAACTTACCATAGAAGCGGCTATCCTGCTCATTTTGGCTGGAGTGCATGGAGGGATCGTCAGCGGCCAACACCACTAAACCACCATTCACACCCGTGATGGCACTGTTCACAAATGCGTCGGCGCAGACATTCATACCGACATGTTTCATACAAACCAAGGCACGCTTTCCGCAGTAACTCATTCCCAAAGCAGCCTCCATGGCTGTCTTCTCGTTTGTACACCAACGGCTACGTACGCCTCTCTCAATCGCCTCTTTATTCGTCTGAATAAACTCTGTGATTTCGGTGGAAGGGGTTCCCGGATAGGCGTAAACACCGCTCAATCCTGCGTGAATCGCTCCAAGGGCGATGGCTTCATCACCGAGCAAAAGTCTTTTTTCCATGATATATATTTAATTTTAAGATCAAGGCACAATGCCTTTGACACTCCTCTCACAAAGATAATTTAAATTTGTTAAACATCACGCAAAATAGCACAAGAATTTCGGATAGTTTCATAGGCAACAACAAGAGCCAGCTAGATATAAATACCCCGCTTGTATTGTTTGCCAGGAGCGAATGCGATTCGCCCTTTCTACGGACACTATACCCTTTGCATCGGTAGTTATCGTTCAAATCGGCAACGACATAGTTGAGGAATTGTTTAAATTTAACCCAAAACTAAAAAGTCAATCTAAAAGTACTTAAGACTGACTATCAAATTCTATTTTCCACCTTCCACTCTGCCAGATTCTTCTCCGTTGTGCTAAAGTTCGCGCCGATCTTCACCACACTCTTTTCTGGGGATGAAATCTTTTTCGCGTATCTCTTTTCATCTATCTGAGCCAATGCGACTTCCGCAGACTCATCACGCTTGCATTCAATGATGTATGCGTATTTATTTGTTTCGAAGAAGACGTCGATGCGGCCACCCAACACAGGATACTCTACAAACACATTATTTCCAGTGAATCTGATCATCAGATAAAGCATGTTTCGAAAATGAATTTCCATCATATTAGGCTCGTTGTTTTCAAACGGAATTTGTCCAATTATATGCTTGATCTGAAGAAGGATCCCCTCCACGTCATCGTTGTTTATCTTCTCATAAAGGTCTTGCAAATCGTTGTCTAACAATCCTCCTCTGCCCGAATATTCAGCCAACAAGCATTGTATAAATCCGTCCTGGACCTCTTCATTTGGGAAGCCAAGTCGATAAAATTTTCCATTGAAGTCTTTGATCGTCAGATAACCACTCTGATACAAAGCCGCAACAATGTTTTCTTCTCCATTTCCGAAAGTGGCTATATTTTCAAGAGTGGCAGATATACCATTTTCTAATTTAGATAAATCCGGTTCATTCTTTTTCAGAATTTTCACCAAATAAGTCGGTGTGCCAGTAGCGAACCAATAGTTTCTTAATTGTTTCTCGTTTAATGCATTAAGCAAGCTGAACGGATTATAAATGTCAACTGATTTTTCTGAGAAATGATAGCCATCATATTTCTTTTTCAGCATTCCGTACATTTCATCCACACTGACATTTTCTTCTTCCGCAAAATCTTTAATCTCGTCGTCAAAATACGTGTGGAGTTCATTTTCTGAGATTCCACATATAGACGAATATTTCTTGCTCATGGAAATATCCTGCAAATTATTTGCCGCGCTGAAGATTCCCAATTTGCCATAACGAGTGACGCCAGTCAGGAATGTGAATTTGATGTATTGGTCGGATTTTTTGAACACGCTGTACAACCCTTGCAAAATATTTCGTATAGAATCCTGCAAGGTTTCATTGCCGATGGTGTCAGTCAAAGCTTTGTCATACTCATCAACAAGGACAACTACTTTTCTTCCTGTTTTCTCAACAGCACGTTCTATTACACCTTGGAATCGAAGGCCTAAAGAAGTCTCATTCTCATCTCTGCCATAAATTTTCTCTTTTCTTGCCAAAAATTTGTTTATAACAGACTTAACATCTTCTTCACCAGTATACGAATTTCCAGTGAAATCCAAATGAAAAACAGGATATTCAATCCATTCCGTCTCCAGCGAATCTATAGCGAGGCCTTTGAAAAGCTCCCTTCTACCAAGGAAATAAGACTCCAACGTTGTGGTAAGCAGACTTTTGCCGAAACGACGCGGGCGGCTCAAGACATAGTATTCTCCTGAGGAAACCAATTTGTATACAAGATCCGTTTTGTCCACATAGACATAACCGCCTTCAATTATCTCTTCAAATGTCTGTATACCTATTGGAAATTTCATAATCACATCTTTATGGAATTTCTGCAAAGATAATGAAAATGTTTCAGGTTTCAATTTGTAGAGATGCGAGATCTCGCGTCTAATGTTTCAGGTTAGTTCAGCGGACTTGGTGCGAAGTGAAGGGTTGCGGCTTAAATGATATAGGTTTATAAATTCTCCACCTTCCATTCAGTCAAATTCTTCTCCGTTGTGCTAAAGTTCGCGCCGATCTTCACCACAGTCTTTCCTGGGGCTGAAATCTTTTTAGCGTATCTCTTTTCATCTATCTGAGCCAACGCAGTTTCAGCAGACTCATCACGTTTGCATTCAATGATATAGACGCAATTATTGGTTTCAAAGAAGACGTCGATGCGGCCACCCAACACTGGATGCTCCACTGTCACCTTATGACCAGTTGCTCGAATCATTAAAAAAAGCATATTGCGGAAATTGGCCTCAATCAGCTTGACATTATTGTTTTCAAATGGGACCTCACTCATTATCAGTTGCATCTGAGTCATAAATGCATCCACGTCGTCGCTCTTCAACTTTCGTTTTAGCTTTATCATATCAG
>JAZUDI010000069.1:0-5013 GCA_045639525.1 Paludibacteraceae bacterium
GTTTGTGAAAGTGGAGAACTGAGTCTTTCCGTTGCTGTCTGCCTTGATTACGAATATGCCGGCTGCCCATGAATTACTGCCGTTCTCGTCCAATTTGTATGTGCCAGAGATTAGATAGTTTCCGTCTTTGTTTTTTGTCACGAAAGCTGAAGCTGGATATTTGTTGTCACCTTTTAAGTCGAAAGTTATTTCTCCAGTCTTCTTTAAGCCTGAAAATGTGTGAAGTTTTGTTATGTCCCCGCTTTTCTTATTTTTTTCCTTTATAAGCACTTGTATCTCGTTGTTCTCTTTGTCAGCTTGATTTGACATCATTATGTAGTTCTTGTTCTCTTGAGTCTCGATTTCAATAAGATTCGACTCTCCAGTCTTAATGTTTGTAATTAGCATAAAGGGTTTAGCAAAGTAAGCTTTACCAAGCATGTATAGATAGTCTCCCAATACCATTGGCTCTTCCCACGTTGGAAAATACTTATCTACGGTGCCCTCATACTCTTTAGTTGTCATCTTGTCATAGTCAAGAATATGTATCACATATTTTTGTTGAGACCATTTGCTAGCACCAAAGTTAGTGTTAATCATGTAGAAGTTGCCGTCTGCTTCAAACCATTTCTTAACACAACCTGTTTCCATGCTAACGTCAACGCTCCCTATTCCATTAAGCATTGTGTCAAGTTTTGTGATTGTCCAGATTTCGTGCTTCTTTTCTGCACCTTTCTGTTTGTCATCTTCCTTAGAGGCAAAAATCACTCCTTTTTCTCCGATAGGGCTCCATTTCATAAAGTCGTTTGAAGATGTCTTTTCAAACTCTACTCTCTTGACAGTTGCATCTTTTGCCTGCAAAAAGGTAGGCAATGTTAGCATAAAAGCTGAAAGAAATGCCTTAATTAGTCTTTGTGAGGTTTTAATATTAAACATAGTCCTAAATTATAATTTCCATATTCGCTTAATCATTTTGATTCCTGCGAAACAATGCGAAATAACAAAAAATTCCAATCCGATATTTACCCCCCCATTTTTAACATACGTTAACATTTAGACGTATTGAATAACTATCTTAAATGATAGATTTATCGCCACTTATTTCCCCATCAAATCTTCCCTCAACCGCCTCAACTTAACAGCGACTTTCTCACACTTCCGTTCCGACATCTTTTTACCAGGCTTCTTCATGGCTTCATATTTCCGCCAATAGGTAGCATAAGCCTCCTCCGAAAGAAGCCTCCGCGACACCTCATGCTCTACTCGGATGGCACATTTACCGTGGTATAAGTTCGGGGAATAGGTTTGGATAGCGACTCTACGGTTGCATGCATGCTCCACTTCCGTTTTCGCATGAGGGATACGAGGACATTTATCTTCAAGGTCGATAGGAATCATGATAACATCCACATCACCCAAACGCTCCAACAAAGATTGCGACACCCATTGCGCTCTCTTCAGCGTCAATTTAACGCTATACGGTCCACGCCACCGCTCATCCACATGTCCCGTGACCAAATATATTTCTTGTGGATTCTCCTTGATGAAAGCAGCAATTTCATTCAGTTGAGCGTCAACTTCCGCTCCATCAAATCGGGGATCATAGATTTCCCAATTAAGGGCAATGTTTCCATCGTTCTGAACCGATTGAGAGAAACACGCGCCGCCCCATGCGAGGAAGAGCAAGAGAATGATGTGTTTAATCATCTGCTTCATAGCGTAAATACTATTGCAAAAACAAAAACTAAGAAACGGAAAAGAATTGAGAGAGATCCTCTGTATCATAGACGATAGAATAGCTTGGACGTTTCGCTCCTGGGTTGTCTTCGATCAAGATATTCTTGTTTACGAGATCTTGAATGTCACGGATGGCGGTATCCTTGGAGCATTTTGCCAGGGCGGACCAAGTCTTTGAGGTAATCTTTGCCTCATACCCGTCAAGAAATAGGTTTAGCATCTCCGTCTGGCGCTCGGTCATCGGAACAGACGACACCTTCTGCCAGAACAAACTTTTGTTAAGTGTCGTGGAGACTATTGTACTGGCTTCATCCAGGGCATCGGATAACTTTTGCATATACCACATCACCCATTCCGTCAAGTCTCCATCGCCATGCTGCATTCGCTTCAGAATATCGTAATAATGATTCTTATCCTTATTGATTTGAGAAGAGACATTGTAGAAGCGGAATTGACTTCCCTCTCCTCGCGCCAATAGCATATCGGAGAGTACACGAGCCAAGCGTCCATTTCCATCCTCAAAAGGGTGAATGCTGACAAACCAGAAGTGCGCAATAGCCGAGCGGATAACGCTGCTCACCGATTCATTGCAATTGAACCACTCTAGGAATTTTTGCATTTCCCTTTCCACACGACCAGGTGATGGTGCAATATAATGAATCTTCTCCCGCCCAAACATTCCGCTGACGATATGCTCCTCATGGGTACGATATTTACCCACCTCTATCTGGGATCCTTCGCTCAAGCCCGTTGGAAAGAAAGCGGCTTGCCACCCACATAATTTCTCTTTGCTAAGGGGCTGATCATAACACTGAAGCGCATCAAGCATCACGCTGACCACAGCGTCAACGTAACGCGAAGGAGCAGTATATTTCACATTTTCGATGCCTAATTTTCTAGCTATTGAAGAACGTACTTGATCGACATTCAGTTGAATGCCTTCTATTTCGGAGGAATAGGCCACATCATGCGTCAGATTCTCTGCCATTGCCCTCAGTTTACTGTCAAAACCCAATGAGCTCAACCTGCCATAAAGCACTCCTTGCTTACGGCAGACTACATCCTGAAGAAACGACAACTGAGCCGCATCCCAACGAAAATTTGTCCAACCTTCTCTTTCGTGAATATACATGTATCTTTATTTGCGCGACATAAACATCGGATTATCGTCGCATATTTTGCGACAAAAATATAATTTTAATGTCGCATCGCCAAATTTCGCCCAATAACAACGCATTATTTGCAACATATTCAGGAGCATCTCCTTCGTCGATGCAATCGGTTACTAAAATATTGCCTTCCAGGCAAATAGACATATCACAAACTTATATGAAAGAATGTATTTTCCCCTAATTTTTCAACAAATAAAAAATCTCCCTATATTTGCAACTGACATACAATCAGAAGAGAGGACAAAGCAGGCGATTCCTCCAACCATTGAAAAACAATAGTCAGACTATTATACACTTACAAAACAAAACTTAAAGAGCGATGAATATCAAAAGATTCCTAACGATCGCCGCGGTGGCGACACTCTGCTGGGGAGCATCCGCACAAGACAAAATCGTGATCGACGATTTCGAGGGCAGTTCCAAAGATTGGGCCATCATCGAAGATGTGGTGGCGGAGGTGGTGGACAACCCCGCGCCCGACAATGTGAACAAATCAGAGAAGGTGCTAAAGTGCGTGCGCCCTACAGAGACCAATAACTGGGCAGGCGTCATCCTACGCGACGTCTATTCGTTGGCCATCGGGCCGGACGAGTCGACCTACTCCTACGCTACGGTAAAGTTCCTCAAGGCCTCCACCGGCAACGTCTCCTTCAAAATAGAATCAGGTCCGGACGACGAGACCTTTGAAAGCAACATGCCATATCTACAAAACGACGGATGGACCACCGTCACCTTCGATTTGAGAGAGGCCAAGGCGGGCACCTACAAGGATTTCTTCGTCATGTTGGACCGCGCGGACGACATTTCAGAAGAGGTTGTCGTCTACATCGACGACATCACCCTCGTCAAAAGTTTCACGCAAGAGGCTCAACCAATCGACCCTAACGCGCAAAAAGGCACCGGCGAGACCAACGGTTACAAGCTGGTTTGGCAAGACCTCTTCGACGATGGACGCTTGGACCGAGTATGGAACGTGGAGGAGCGGAACGACGGCGGCGGAAACAACGAGCTGCAATATTACACCCGTAACAATGTCATCGAGGCGCAAGACGAGAAGGGCAACGGTTGCCTGATCATCACCGCCAAAAAACAGCCTTACGGCAACAAGCAATGCACTTCTGGCCGACTGACCACCCAGGGCGGCATGAGTTTCTGCCACGGAAAGGTGGAGGCAAGCATCCGTCTGCCTAAGACCGCCAACGGACTTTGGCCAGCCTTCTGGATGTTGGGCGCCGACATCGACTACAACAACTGGCCCTACTGCGGCGAGATCGACATCATGGAGATGGGTAACTCCGAAGCATTCAGCCGAGGCACCCAAGAGCGTTACTTCAACGGCGCCTGCCACTGGGGTCCTATGCAGAACGGCAACCACTCCATGGATACCCAAAGCAACACATGGGACTACTCCTTGCAAGATGGGGAGTACCACCTCTACACGTTATATTGGGACGATCAAAAATTGGTGATGTACCTGGACCAAGACAAATATCCGGGCGCCAGACCATACTACCAACTAAACATCGGAGATAAAAGCCGAGAGAACAGCGCGGGACGCTACTTCCACAAGAAATTCTTCCTGCTCTTCAACTTGGCGATCGGAGGCGACTTCTCCCACATCTACGACATCAACCAAGTATCCGCCCTACAAAACGGCGAGGCGAAGATGTACGTGAACTACGTGAGGGTGTACCAAAAGGGCGTTCCTGGAGAGGAATACCAAGGTCCTGTGGTTGATTACACCGGCGTGGAGGATCTTAGCGCCAAACAAAACATAAACATCAACGAATGGGCAGGCCACATCTACACCGCCCAAGGCATGCTCGTCAACTATTTCGAGGCGGGAGAGGCATCCGTGATCGACCAATTAAGCGATGGCATCTATTTCATCGTTTTGGAGAGCAACGAGACGATTAAGATCATGAAGAGAGCAAAGTAGTTTGGAAAACATAACGCGAGAAGAGAGGGCACTAATCGATCGGTCAGTCACGGCTCTTTCATTTACCCCTATAATAAAGCGCACAACTCCCCCTACCCATAATTAATGGGAAACTGCGATTCTCAAGTATTTGAAACACAACAAGTTGATATTTCAAGAAAAGGCTATTTTTTTTTCTATTTTAGG
>JAZUDI010000070.1:0-15762 GCA_045639525.1 Paludibacteraceae bacterium
ACTGGCGGCAAGGGACGAGTATCAAAGATTACAAAGCTTTAATAACTAACTCAATTATTGTAATAAATTAAAAAAATTAAGGATAAAAAGAAAATGGCAAAAGAAGTAAAATTCTCGTTGGTATTCCGCGACATGTGGCAGAGTGCAGGTAAGTATCAGCCACGCGTTGACCAACTCGTAAAAGTTGCTCCAGCAATCATCAAGATGGGTTGCTTCGACCGTGTAGAGACAAACGGTGGTGGTTTCGAACAGGTTAACCTCCTCTACGGAGAAAACCCAAACAAGTCAGTTCGCGAATGGACTAAGCCTTTCCATGAGGCAGGCATCCAGACTCACATGCTCGACCGTGCTCTCAACGGTCTTCGTATGAGCCCATGTCCAAAGGACGTTCGTAAGCTTTTCTACGTTGTTAAGAAGAAGCAGGGAACAGATATCACACGTATCTTCTGTGGTCTTAACGACCCACGTAACGTAATCCCTTCTATTAAATATGCAAAGGAAGCAGGCATGATTGCTCAGGCTTCTCTCTGTATCACTTACTCTCCTATCCACACAGTTGAGTACTACGTTAACCTCGCCAAGACATTCATCGAGGCTGGTGCTGACGAAATCTGTCTCAAGGATATGGCAGGTATCGGTCGTCCAGTTTCTCTCGGCAAGATCGTTGAGGGAATCAAGGCTATCAAGAAGGATATCGTAATCCAGTATCACTCACACGCTGGTCCTGGTTTCAACATGGCTTCTATCCTCGAAGTTGCTGAAGCAGGTTGTGACTACATCGATACAGGTATGTCTCCACTCTCATGGGGTACAGGTCACGCTGACATCATCGCTGTTCAGGAAATGTTGAAGGACGCTGGTTTCAAGGTTAAGGACATCAACATGGCAGCATACATGGAGGTTCGTACTATGATTCAGGAAATGTGCGACGACTTCCTCGGCTACTACATCCCAGACCTCAACCACATCAACAACTCACTCCTCGTTAAGCCAGGTCTTCCAGGCGGTATGATGGGTTCACTCATGACTGACCTTGAGGACAACCCCAAGTCACTCAACAAGTGGAAGGTTAAGAATGGTCAGCCTGAGCTCACAACTGACGACCTCCTCATCAAGCTCTTCGACGAAGTTGCTTATGTATGGCCAAAGGTTGGTTACCCATGTCTCGTAACTCCATTCTCTCAGTATGTAAAGAACCTCGCTCTCATGAACGTAATGCAGATGGAAAAGGGCAAGGCTCGCTGGTCTATGATTGCAGATACTATCTGGGATATGATTCTTGGCAAGGCAGGTCAGTTGCCTGGTCCTGTTGCTCCAGAACTCATCGAGATGGCAAAGAAGGAAGGACGCGAATTCGAAACTCAGGATCCTCAGTCTTACTTCCCAGACAAGCTTGATGAATTCCGTGAGGAAATGAAGCAGAACGGATGGGAACTTGGTCAGGACGACGAAGAACTCTTCGAGCTCTCTATGCACCCAGAGCAGTATCGTGCTTACAAGTCAGGCAAGGCTAAGGCAGACTTCGAAGCAGACCTCGCTAAGCGTAAGGCTGCAAAGAATGCTCCAGCAGCAGGTGCTGAAGGTCCTAAGTCTGTTACTGTTAATGTCAACGGTGTTAACTATAAGGTTGAAATCGCTTACGGTGATGCAGTTCCTGCAGCAGCAGCTCCAGCAGCAGGTGCTCCAGCAGCTCCAGCTGGTGAAGGCGAAGACATCCTCGCTCCACTCGAGGGTAAGTTCTACCTCACTAAGGACAACTCTGAGACTGCAAAGAAGGTTGGTGATGCCGTTCAGGCTGGTGATGTGCTCGGTTACATCGAAGCTATGAAGACATTCAATGCAATCAAGGCAGACAAGGCAGGTGTTATTACTGCCATCCTCGCTAACTCTGGTGACTCTGTAGAAGAGGACGATCCAATCATGAAGATGGCGTAATTGAAATTCATAATTTATAATTCATAATTCATAATTGCTTTAGGGCATATATGGATTATGAATTGAAAAAGAAAACAAATAAATGGAAGAAATATTAAATAACCTCTATGAAATGACGGCATTCAAGGCCATTGGCGAACAGCCTGGATGTCTCGTCATGATTCTTCTGGCACTTGGTCTGCTCTACCTTGGTATCAAGAAGGGCTATGAGCCTCATCTTCTTATCCCTATCGCATTCGGTGTTCTTATCGCCAACTTCCCTGGTGGCGGCATGGGTGTCATCTCTCCAGATGGCGCAGGCATGGTACCAGTAAATGGCGTAATGAAGAATGTGTATGAGATGTCACTTCCTGAGATCGCACACGACCTCGGCATCATGAACTTCCTTTACTATGCATTGATCAAGACAGGTCTTCTTCCTCCTATCATCTTCATGGGTGTAGGTGCGTTGACTGACTTCGGTCCGATGTTGCGTAACTTGAAGTTGGCCGTGTTCGGTGCAGGTGCTCAATTTGGTATCTTCGCTGTATTGTTGGTAGCAAGCCAATTCTTCACTATGCAAGAGGCTGGTTCCTTGGCTATCATCGGTGGTGCCGATGGTCCAACAGCTATCTTTACTACGTTGAAGTTGGCTCCTCACATGCTTGGTCCAATCGCTATCGCGGCTTACTCATACATGGCTTTGGTACCAGTAATCGTGCCATTGGTAGTGAAGTTGACTTGTTCTGAGAAGGAGTTAAAGATCAACATGAAGGAGCAAGATAAGAAGTTCCCTTCAAAGCAAGAGTTCAAGAACATGGGTGTCTTGAAGATCCTCTTCCCAATCGCCGTTACTACCATCGTTGCCATCATCGTTCCAGACGCTGTTTCGTTGGTGGGTATGTTGATGTTCGGTAACTTGATCAAGGAGATCGGTAACAACACCTCTCGTTTGTTCAACGCCGCATCTAATGGTATCATGAATGCCGCAACCATCTTCTTGGGCCTTTGCGTAGGTGCTACCATGACAGTGGATGCCTTCTTGAACCTCAAGACCATTGGTATCGTGGCAGGTGGATTCCTCGCTTTCGGATTCTCCATCTTCGGAGGTATCTTGTTGGTGAAGATCATGAATCTCTTCTCGAAGAAGAAGATCAATCCGCTTATCGGTGCGACTGGTTTGAGCGCGGTTCCTATGGCATCGCGTGTGGCAAACGATATCGCTTTGAAATATGATTCAAGAAACCACGTGTTGAACTACTGTATGTCCTCTAACGTGGCTGGTGTGATCGGTTCAGCGGTCGCTGCCGGTATCTTGATTTCATTCTTGGGATAATAAAGGGTAATTCCTTGACGATAGAAGGAGACGTGCCATAGGGTGCGTCTCCTTTTTTGTTTGTCTGCAATAGGATTTATTGAAAATTTACTAATTTTGTATTGAAGAATGAATTATTGCTTTAATGTGATTAAATAAATGAAAAAAATTGGTTTATTAGTGGCATTCTTATTGTCATCTATGTTTTTTGTTCAGGCAAAAAACGAAACGGGAGATCAGTCATCAGTAAGTTATTTTAAGGATTCTATTTCTTCCAAAACGGGAGATCGGATAGTAGTTACGAACTTGGTGTCTATTTCAGGATTTAGTGAAAAGGAGCTGAAAAAGGCTCGTAGAAGCATTATTGCATCTGCCATTTCGGGTGTTGAATTTGGAACAGGTTTGGAGGATGAGTATCATCAGTTCGGCATTAGTTTTTATGCGGATCAAAAGAATTATCAGTTGATCCTTAGTGTTTATGACCCTACTAAATTCTCCTTGGATTATAAATCCTCCATACAGTTCAATTTCACGGATAATACAAGTCGGAAATTCCAATATGAAGGAATGGCAAAAGAAGCGTTCCAGAAGAAAAATTACTATTCTTATAATTTTACCTTAGATGTGGATAAGAAGGATATCGAGTTGTTTGCCCAAAAAGAGATTGCATCGGTCGATGTGATTGTGAAAACCAATTATAAGTATAGAATATGTAGTTATGTGACACGTCACACAGACAATGCGATGAAAGTGAAACGGTATGCTCAGGATTTTCTGAACAAAACCAATGATATAAACATAACTCAGTACAACTACTTCACTAAGAATGTTGATGAATTCACTGGTATGCGTCAGGTTGAGACCTCGTTTCTTCCCATTCGATCAGGTATGATGGATATGACCATATCTACTGTTGATACTTTCTATTACATCAACATCTATGCGCCAGAAGTAACTCACTGTGTTAATCCTGGACAAGATTTTGTGTCATTTAAATTTGCGGACCAAACTGTCAACAAGTTTACAATCGCTCTCTTCAAATGTCCTGAAAAATGGAACAATCATGAAATTACCTTGCTGAAAGTGGCTTGTGGAAGAGCCTTTGTTGAGAAATTGGCGACTAAGAAGTTGGAACTGGTTAGAGTTGACCTTGATCAACCATTGGAACATTTGTATGTGGAGAGACACTTTAGGGAACGCCCTGCCGAATATGTGTTATCCTATGCGAAGGATTTCTTGTCGCAAGCACCTAAATTATCTTCAGAGAAAAATCCATCAGATTATTTAGCGAAAAGAGTTTATCCCGCATTCTTATATAAAGGAAAGTTTGATCGTTGTGAAGTGAACGAATCCTCTTGGCAATGGAGTTTTGTGGCAAAACCCGAGGAGGTTAGTCCTGAAATGGCGCTACAACTGAAGTATGATGTCGAGAATGGATATAAAATTGATGGTTGGGTGAATACCTCATCGGAGGTGAAATCCTATAAATGCGCCATCTATTTTAAGTTTACCGATGGAACGCTTAAGAGTTTACCTTTTGATGCGTACCATTCCAGCAAGGCGGTCGAACAGAATGTGTATCCATTCCAATGCGCATTTGAAACACCAACCGATTTGGAGATGATGAAAATGTTGTCGGAAAAAAGAATTGAAAAAATCCGTGTTACAGTAGAGGACTTGAATAAAACGAATTTGTTTTATAACATTGAGGCGACTTTGAATCTTGACTCACAAGAGAGTGTTGTGAATCAGGCAGAGGATGTTGTAAAATATTCTACCATGGAGCGGCCTGCTGTCGCAAGATAAGTCAAATATTGATAATGGTTTTAGGAGATGTGCCTTAGGGTGCGTCTCCTTTTTGTTTTCTTCTCATATCTTTGGGTGGAATTCCAAAACACCCTAAATTTGCGGAAAAATCATATACGAACAATATGCGTCCAAAATATTCATTAGAAAGGAATTGGTTTGAAATTGCCTCCCAAAACAAGGGAAAGGCGGTGGATATTTTTTACATCTACCCAACGATCAATTCCGAACCCCTTACCAACCGTGGTTCGGTGCCATCCTACACCGATATCAGCCGATTTGAGGTGCGTAATGCGGCCCGTAAGAACCAAGCCTATATCAAGGCGGTCTATGCTGGGGACGATTTCAATTTCTATGCACCTTACTATCGACAAATGACCACCAAGGTCTTCGCTATGAGTAACACTGAGCGGAAATTGCGGGCGAAATTATCGGCCCTTGACGTCAAGCGTGCTTTCCAATATTATATGCGGGAGTTCAACCAAGGACGTCCCTACATCTTATTGAGCCATAGCCAAGGCTCGCAAATGTTGTTGGAGCTGCTGAAACACGGTATGACCGATAAGCAATATAGTCAAATGGTGGCGGCCTACTTGTTGGGGTATGAGATTACGGCGCGTGAGTTGGAGAAGTATCCGCACCGAATCGTTCCGGCAAAGGGCGAATTAGATCGGGGAGTGGTCATCTCCTACAATTCGGCCACCTGTGTTGAGGGAAAATCTCCGTTGCTCGCCAATACGGCCGTCTGCATCAATCCGATTAACTGGAAGACCGATGGCACTCTGGCGCCCAAAGAGATGCATAAGGGAATTATCCGTTATGACAAGAAGTCGCAAGGGTACAAGAGCTATCCGGCCTACACCAGTGTCCAGATTCAAGATTGCCTTCTGATCTGCAAAGAGGTGGATCCCAAAGTCTGTTACAATGAGACCTTGAAGGAACCCTTCCCATGGGGAAATCTCCATTTTGCGGATACCTGGCTCTATGCGGAGAATCTTAAGGAGAATATGCGGAAACGGAGTGGGATAGGATAGTACAGTGCCTTCGATACTTATGAGAGTGTTGTCCATTTGATAAATTTGCGGTATTTTTGGACCGAATTTGAAAAATTAGGTAATGAATAATAGATATATGTTGATGGCTGGATGTTTGTCTCTCGTGATGAACACAGCCTGTTTCAAGCAGTTGGAGATGGAGGAGGTAACGCCTCCCATTCAGTTAGAGGTGGAGCAGAATATGGCGGGAAAGTGGTATGTGTTCAGCCGCGATGCCCAACCGGTCCCAACCAATGAGAAACATGTCGTCACCTACGAAGCGGGTTGGAAATCCTATCGTTCCCAATCCCATGAGGGACTATCCCAAAATTGGATGTCGAAAAGTGGATTTAGCTGCACGGTTTATGGCAGCGAAATCACTGAAAAGGCTGGCTCATTAGAGTACAAAAGCAGCGTTATCACGATTTCTCCGACCGAGATGCAAGCGGATGTGGTGGAAAAAGATGGTGCGCAGAGCTCCTCCCACCGATTTGTTTTTAGAAAGGATGACGCCGATTATAGTCAAGGCGTGGTGGGCCTTTGGGAAGGAAAGTTTGAGAAGGCTGGTTTACCGACCGCTGACGACCATCGCTGGGAGTTCCGTGCCGATGGCACCTATGTCTATTATAACCGGGATACGGTGAATGACGTATGGGTTGCCAATCCTGATCTATCCGCCGATTACCTTGTCGACGGAAAGTGGTTGGCCATGCGTAGGGTGGACCCATCGCAAGGGGAGATCCGCGAATGTTGGGATATTTCCATTGAGAGGGAGCGCATGTATTGGATTGCGTTGAGAGAAGACTCCGTTAAGGGTAGATATAATGAGCAGAAGGAATTGTCGAAGGTGAAATAGTTAAAAATAGTTTCTTTTGCAATTATATTTTTGAGTCGTTGAAATTTTGCTTACTTTTGTGGCGTCATTGGGAGATGATGGATATCATCTTTCGTTAAATTTTGAAAATTATGAGATTTGCTCAAAGAGTTTCTCGCTTTATATTAAAGTGTTTCGGATGGAAGTCCAAACTGAATGTGGAACTTCCCGATAAGTGTGTCTTGGTGGTGGCTCCTCATACCAGCAACTGGGATTTCATCATCGGTGAGTTGATGTATCAGTCTGTCAGTAAAGATGGTAATGTGAACTTCCTTATCAAAAAGGATTGGTTCAAATTCCCTTTTAACCATATTTTCGGTCCGTTGGGCGGCGTTGCCGTGGATCGTGGCCGTAGCAATTCCTTGGTGAACCAATTGGTGGCGGAGTACGAAAAGCGTGACATCATGCGCTTGGCGATCACGCCAGAGGGCACGAGAAAGGCTAATCCGAAGTGGAAGAGAGGTTTCTACCACATTTCGCGTTTGGCGAATGTCCCTATGTTGCTCATCTACATCGATTACGAAAAGAAGGAGGCCGGTATCGATGAGGTATTCACCGCGACAGGCGATGAGGAGGCGGATATCCAGCACATCAAAGAGTATTACACGAAATACAAGGCAAAGAATCCGGAAGGATTTGCAATATAAGTTATGAGAATAGCCATCGCTCAAATGAATTTGGCTTGGTGCGACGAAGCGTCAAACCTCGCGAAGGTCGCCGAACTTGCGGAGGAAGCCTCTGAGGCCGATTTGTTGGTCTTGCCGGAGATGTTCACCACTGGTTTCTGCATGGAGGCCGACAAGTGGGCGGTGACGATGGACGGAGCGACCATTGAGCGTTTGAAGGCTATCTCCGCCCAATATGATCTGGCTCTTTACGGAAGCGTGATGATCAAGGAGGAGGGGCGATTCTACAACAGAGGTCTATTCATCACCCCTGACGGTACTATCCACTCATACGACAAGCATCACCTCTTCTCTCCAGGTGCCGAGGCGGGTACCTACACTGCAGGCGAGGAGCGGGTAGTGGTGGCTTATAAAGGGTGGAACTTCTGCCTACAAGTCTGTTATGATCTTCGATTCCCCGTTTTTGTCCGAAATGTGGACAATGGCTATGATGTTTTGCTCTATGTGGCCAATTGGGCCGAATCCCGCATCTCCTCTTGGCAACGTTTGTTGCCTGCGAGAGCCGTCGAAAATATGGCCTATGTTTGTGGCGTCAACCGAGTAGGCTCCGATATTTATGGATTGCAAGGTGGCTCCTCCGTGTTGTTGGATCCGATAGGTAACTGTTTGATTGATTGCGGAAAAGAGGAGGGGTTATTCATCTCAGAGGATCTCTCGAAAGATCGCTTGAACCGCTTGCGTGAGAAATTTCCGGTTTACAAGGACGCCGACCGTTTTACTTTGTGCTAAATCCTTGGCATAATCTCCCGATTATTTACTAACTTTGGATTCCTTTTCGCTCTGCAGGTTGGGTGGGAAAGGGGATTTGTTGACTTTTAAATTTTAATAATATGTCGGTACATAGTGAGATTAAGAAGGTGACTACAAAGGTCTTGATGGATATGAAGGCCCGTGGTGAGAAGATATCTATGTTGACCGCCTATGACTATACCATGGCGACCATCATAGATCAAGCAGGTATGGAGATTATTTTGGTGGGTGATTCCGCTTCGAATGTGATGGCGGGTAATACGACCACTTTGCCGATTACCCTTGATCAAATGATTTACCATGCTCAATGCGTGGTGCGTGGCGCTAAACGTGCCCATGTGGTGGTGGATCTTCCGTTTGGCAGTTATCAAGCCAGCAAGGAGGAGGCTGTCCGTTCCGCTATGCGTATTTTGAAGGAGTCTGGTGCCGACTCTGTGAAGATGGAGGGTGGTGAGGAGATCATCGAATCCGTTAGAGGCATTGTCAATGCGGGTGTGCCTGTTATGGGACATTTAGGATTGATGCCTCAGTCTATCAATAGATATGGCTCCTATGCTTTGCGTGCCAAGGAGGATGCGGAGGCGCAAAAGTTGATCAACGACGCGAAGTTGCTCGAAGCGGCTGGCTGCTATTCGTTGGTGTTGGAGAAGATCCCTGCCTCGTTGGCCCAGCAGGTGGCGGAAAGTGTCCATATTCCTGTCATCGGTATTGGCGCCGGAAACGGTGTGGACGGACAGGTGCTTGTGATGCACGATATGTTGGGATTGAATCAGGGATTCTCTCCAAAGTTCCTGCGTAGATACGCCAACCTTTTTGAGGTGATGACAGAGGCGTTGCAACACTATATTTCAGATGTGAAATCAGGTGATTTCCCTAATGAAAACGAATCGTATTAACCAAGCCTAATTTGCTAAAAATATCAATAAAAAAGGGGAATCTTCACAGACTCCCCTTTTCTTCTTATTTAACCTAAACCATAACTAAGAAAATATAATATGTTTATGCATCGTAAAGTTCTAAACTTTTTATAATATTTGGAAATAGATATAGAGAAAAAAATGACACGAATTAAAAAAAATGTTAATGACGTGACAAAACGAACATTGAAACAAAATGTTTTAAATGTATTAGATATATTATTGAAATATATCAAACGTGGCGTTTGTGCGTTTTTGGTGTCATCTGTTGTGCTCACACTCATCTATCGCTTTGTGCCAGTCTATTTTACCCCCTTGATGGGAATCCGTTATTTTGAAAACTGGGGGGACGAGAGTGTTCCGAAGGTTCAGAAGAGGTGGGTACCCATCGAGAAGATATCCCCGCATGCTATCCAAGCGGTGGTGGCATCGGAGGATAATAAGTTTATGCGACATTGGGGATTTGACTTCGAGGCGATAGAGAATGCCAGGAAAATGAATAAGGCGGGAAAGAAAATTTATGGTGCGAGTACCATTTCGCAGCAGACCGCTAAAAATGTCTTTTTGTGGCCGAGCCGTTCTTGGGTGCGCAAGGGCTTTGAGTGTTATTTCACCCTTTTGATTGAACTGTTGTGGTCAAAGGAGCGAATCATGGAGGTCTATCTGAATGTGGCGGAGATGGGAAACAACATCTATGGTATCGAGGCGGCCGCCCAGCACTACTACAAAGTGCCAGCCAAACAATTGGGTGCGTCGCAGTCGGCCATGATTGCCGCTTGCCTTCCAGCTCCCCGTAAGTATAACCCCGCCAATCCGACCTCATATTTGGTGAAGAGGCAAGGGAAGATCCTCCGCTTGATGCGTTTGATTGGGCCCGTTCGCCTTTGCGGTGAGGATAAAAAGCAATAAAATGGTGGTTTGATGAATCATCGCATATAGTGATTCTTAGGCGCCTAAGGTTGATTTATTTTACCCCATATCCGTATGAATTATGGGAAAAAATGTTTAAGTTTGTAAAAATAGATTAATTAATAGAACTAGGGCCTATGGTAAAACGATTGATTATACCGTGTTTAGCGTCTGTGATGATTGCGTGTGGAAACAACACTGAAAACACAAAAAGTGAGATTCCTTCTCCTGAAAAAACGAAGACTGAGTTGAAAGAGAAAAAAACTTCCGGTATCGGTATCATCACCGATGACGCAAAGAATGTGGAGATTCTGGAACAGATGGTTTATCCGGCCAATTCCCCTGTCGCCAAATGGGGAAAACTGAAAGTGGCGCCTAACGATAAGGGTGTGCGTTGCTTGTGCGACGAAAAGGGTAATCCTGTTCAATTGAAGGGTATGAGTTCCCATGGCTTGCAGTGGGCAGGCGTGGCTCAAATCACGGAAGAGAATATCAAGTCTTTGCGTTGGGATTGGAATTGCTCAGTTTTCCGTATCGTTTTTTATGTGGATGAAGAGGGTGGATATGCGCACAACCAAACCCATAGAACCCGCCATTTGGAGAATGTGGTGAAGTGGTGTGGTGAGAACGGTATGTATGTCTTGGTGGATTGGCATGTGCACAAGCCTGGTAATCCAGAGGCGAAACAATACCGCAAACACCCTATGAATGGCATCGATTTGGCCGGAGATTTCTTCGCATACTGCTCCCGCCGATTCCAAAACCAGAAGCATGTGCTATATGAGTTGTGCAACGAACCTAATCCAAGCAGCGGAGCGACGACTTGGCCTAACCATATCAAGCCCTATTGCGAGGATATGTTGAAGATCATCCGAGAGAATGACAAGGATGTAGTCTGCATTTGCGGAACGCCTAATTGGAGCCAGGATGCCCACGTCGTGATTGGAAACGAACCTCAAGACGAGAATGGCAATGTGTACGATAATTTGATGTATTCCTATCACTTTTACGCCGCTTCGCATTACGATGGCGTAGATCCTAACTCGCCTTATCAAGGACACGATTATATGAAACCGATGCGTGAGGGTGATTCGACCGCCCACATGCCTTGCATATTGGCAACTTTGCCTATCTTTGTGACTGAATTCGGTACCACTGACGCCAGTGGTTGGAGCAACTTCCGCCCCGACTTGACTGACAAGTGGATGAAGATCTTGGATGGTGGCAACTTGGGCAACCAGAAGGTGAGTTGGTGTAACTGGAGTTTCAGCGCCGAAGGTGGAGAGAGTGCCGCTTTGAAGTGGAACGAGGGCAATATCCGTCAGTGCGACAGAAACAAGATCCTCACCGAATCAGGAAAATACATTTTCAAGAAATTGCATGAGAAGTAATAGGTTTTTATCAGGTTTATTATGTTTGGTATGCTGTACGCTTTCGCTCTCCGCCGTTCAGGCGCAGAAGAAAAGGGAGATGCGAGGCGCTTGGGTGGCTACCGTAGCCAACATTGACTGGCCAAGCGACCGTACAGCGGCGGCAGAGGCACAGAAGGCTGAATTGGTTCGTACGATTGATTCTTTGCACCAAACAGGTGTCAACGCGATCATGTTCCAAGTACGACCTACCGCCGACGCACTGTATAAATCTGATATCGAACCTTGGTCTGAGTGGTTGACGGGAGAGCAGGGGAAAGCCCCATCCTCCGATTTCGATCCGTTGCAGACCGCTGTGGAGGAGTGCCACAAACGCTGCATGGAGTTGCACGCATGGATCAATCCCTACCGTGTGACCAATACGCCAAATGCGAAGTTAGCACCTAACCACATCTATTTCAAAAAGCCGGAACTCTTTATCCAGTATGGGGAGAAGATCTATTTCGATCCGGGTAGGAGCGAGACGGCCGATTTCCTCTTGAAGGTGTTGAAGGATATGGTGACTCGTTACGATGTGGATGGTCTTCACCTCGACGACTATTTCTATCCCTATCCAATCAGTGGCAAGGAGTTCCCCGACGAGGCCACTTTTAAGGCGAATCCTCGTGGTTTCAAGAACAAGGGTGATTGGCGCCGTGACAATGTGAACCAAGTGGTGGAGCGTATCCACAAGATGTTGTTGGAGACCAAAGCTTGGGTTCAGTTCGGTATCAGTCCGTTCGGCGTTTGGCGAAACAAGTCGAAAGATCCTAAGGGTTCCGATACGAAGGCGGGCTGCACCAACTACGACGACCTCTACGCTGATGTCATCCTTTGGTCGGACAAGGGGTGGATTGATTACATCGCGCCGCAACTCTATTGGGAGATTGGCAAAACAGTGGCTGATTATGCGGTGTTAGCCCCTTGGTGGCGTGAGCATGTGAACAAAAATTGCAATCTATACTTTGGCCTATACGCATCGGGTTTGGCGGTGAACAAACCAAAGGTTTGGAAGACACCGAATGAGTTGACCCGCCAGTTGCGCTATAACCGTGAGTGTGTGGATATCGAGGGTGTGATCTATTACAGCACCTCCTATTACTTGAAGAATCCTCAAGGCCTATTGGATAGTTTAAAAACTGATTTCCATCATTATCCTGCCTTGACGCCTATCCATGGCAACGGACCAGAGTCGTTTTATCCACTGAATGTCCGGATGGATGGTGATACGCTCTCTTGGTCGCCGGTCATCGCCGAGGGTGGGGAGGCGATCTCCTACTATGTGGTGTATGCCTTTGGCGATAGTGATGATTGCGATTTCGACAATCCTAAAAACATTGTCTGCTTGACCACGGATCCGCAGGTGATCCTTTCTCGTTACAATTTGAACGCCTCGATTTATAATGTGGTCGTCACTGCTGTAAATCGTTATGGCAAGGAGTCTGACCCGGAAACTTTCTTGGTTTGGCTACCGAATAAATTAAACAACTGATTATGGCTAATAGACCCATCATACTTATTTCAAACGACGACGGTTATCAAGCCGACGGCATCGCAAAATTGGCTGCCATTGCCCGCCAATTGGGTGATGTGGTCATTGTCGCCCCTGTCCGTCAGCAGTCGGGCAAGTCAAGCGCGATTACGGGTGGTGTCCCTTTGAAGCTTACCAAGGTGTCGGAAGAGGAGGGAATGACCGTCTATTCTTGCGATGGCACGCCAGCCGATTGCGTGAAATTAGCCTTCTACACGCTCTTTAAAGAGCAAAAGCCTAACTTGCTGTTGTCAGGCATTAACCATGGCTCCAACGCCTCCGTGAATGCGGTCTATTCCGGCACGATTGGCGCAGCCATGGAGGGTTGCATCAACCATGTCTCCTCAATTGCCTTTTCCAGCACGCAGATGGATAAGGTTTTGCAAATCGACACGGCGGTTCCCTACATCAAATCCATCATAGAAAGTGTTCTGAATGAGCCACTTCCGTTGGGTACGATGCTTAATGTGAATTTCCCGTATGGAGAGATAAAGGAGGCCCGCTACTGCCGCGAGGCGGACGCGAGGTGGAGCGAAGAGTATGTCCCTCTTGCGGATGATCCCCATTCGTATACTTTGGCGGGTTATTTTGAGGATAGGGAGCCTAATTCGCAAGACACGGATCAATGGGCGTTGGCGCACCAGATGGTTTCGATCGTTCCTATCAAAGTGGACCGCACCGATTATGAATTCTTACGTAAAAATAACAAGCCGCTGAGACTTGGATAAGCAAGTGTTAGCGATAAATATTTTTGATTATGGCAAACGACAAATACAACGAAGATTACTTGGATAAAGACCATCTTGAGGATGATGACGAGATGGATGAGATCGAAGAGAAGATGATCGAGGACCACATGGTGGAGGATCATTTTGACGAAGATTGGTTGAACGACAAGAAGAAGTTCGACCTTCTTGATAATTTCTTCACTGGTTTCATAGGTTCAGTTCTTCTCTCTATCATCACCATTCGGTTGGTGACCCTTTCGGAGTTGCCTGATTTGGGCATCGAGGAGTTGTTGAAGCGTGTCTATGACAGCAGTAACTTCCAATCCATTATGATGACGGCGATCATTCCCAATCTGATACTATTCTTTGTGCTGTATAAATTGGAAAAGTGGAAGGCCAATTATGGTGTGATCGTGGCTTCGTTGCTTATGACCGCTTTTCTGTTCATCCATATTGCATAAGTTTTAAGGCATGAGATACTTTCTAATAGCGGGAGAGGCCTCCGGTGACCTCCATGCCTCCAACTTGATGGCCTCCATCAAGAAGAATGACGAGGCAGCCGATTTCTGTTTCCTGGGCGGTGATTTGATGGCCGCGCAAGGAGGAAAGATGGTGCGTCACTACAAGGATATGGCTTTTATGGGTTTCATCCCGGTATTGTTGCACGCCCGCACGGTATTGGGTAACATCAAACAGTGCAAGGCCTCCATTTTGGAATACAAGCCGGATGCGCTGATTTTGATCGATTATCCCAGTTTCAATTTGAAGATGGCCCAATTTGTCAAGGAGAATCTTCCTGGCGTTCCTGTCTATTACTATATTTCGCCCAAATTGTGGGCTTGGAAAGAGTATCGATTGAAGTCGATCCGTCAATATGTCGATAAGGTTTTCTCTATCTTGCCTTTTGAGGTGAAATGGTTTGCCGATCGTGGTTATCAGGTTGATTTCGTGGGAAATCCTTGTGTGGATGCTGTTGAAGGCCGTAGTTGCAAAGGGGAGAGCCGAGCGGTTTTCAATGAGCGCAACCAATTGGACAATCGTCCGATCATGGCGTTGTTGGCAGGTAGTAGAATGCAGGAGATCAAGAGTTCGTTGCCTATTATGTTGGAATCCGCTTCTCGTTACCCTGAATATCAGTTGGTGGTGGCGGGTGCCCCCTCCATTGAAGCAACGGTTTATGATGAGTTGATGGCTCCCTATAAAGCGCGTGTGGTCTATAATCAAACCTATGAGTTGCTTCAACAGTCTGAACTGGCAGTGGTGACCTCTGGTACAGCCACGCTGGAGACGGCGCTCTTACGTGTTCCGCAGGTGGTGGTCTATAAAATGTCGGGGGGATGGCTGTTCCACCGTTTCTTGGAGTTATTCATTCGTGTGCCTTATATCTCATTGGTCAATTTGATCGCGGATAAATGGCTTGTCAAAGAGTTGGTCATCGAGGATTTCACAGTGAAGAAACTCTGTGCGGAGATCGACCGCTTGCGTACCCAGGCGTACCACGACCAAGTGATGCAAGGATATGATGAGCTGATCGAACTTTTAGGGCATGGTTCCGCTTCCCAAAAGGCGGCGGATGCAATTCATCGATTGTTGTCCCAAGCGCAATAAGATAAGTTCACCCAACTCTTCATTGCGTGGTGAGAATGTTGAGAAAATGTTACTATTATTGACGGAGTTGTGACCTTGGTGGAAAAAAGGGGATGGTCAGCGTGTGTCGGATTCTGGCATTGAGGCTCCATATTCACAAGATTTTCATTATCTTTGCGAAAATTCCATAAAAACGTGATTATGAAATTTCCAATAGGTATACAGACATTTGAAAAGATAATTGAAGGCGGTTATGTCTATGTAGACAAAACTGATCTGGTATACAAATTAGTTTCCTCAGG
>JAZUDI010000071.1:0-6110 GCA_045639525.1 Paludibacteraceae bacterium
ATTAATTGTTTGATTTTCATAAAGATACAAAATCTTTATGAGACTACAAAGCCTCAGCTTGTGAAAGTTGGGGCTTTTTTTCACTCTTTTCGGTGGCTTTTATACGAAAAGAGGGCATATCAATTTTGATACACCCTCTTTCGCATGTCATTACTTTCACTTCTTGGCAATGTACTTTGTGAAAAGGTCTGTCTTTTCCTCCAATGTCAACTTATCCCATAACAAACGGAATCCATCCTCTAACAAACCTGCTTGATCTGCAGTTAAATCCCTAATGAAAAATTCTCCTGACAAGAAATTAAAAATCTCTTTTTCTAATGTTTCTTCTGTGTACATATACAATTCTTTTTATTGTCATTTTACATCATAAACCACCATCGCAGTCCATTCCAACCACGTACCCCTCTCCGAGCGAACAAACGATGAGTATTGGATATCGATAACATCTATCTCCCTGCATTATCGCTTAACCATTTGTCAATTTGTTTCTCGATAGATTGCTTAGACGCGCTAAAATCTTGAAACATCATAATCATTCAAATCTCCATCCTCATACATGTTGAAGTGGAACGATGAACACTGCTCCTCTTTCTGCTCATATGAGTCATCCACAACAGTAAGTCCGCAAGAACCTTATTGATTGATTCTATTGCCTCATCAACAGACTTGCCCTTAAAAGACTTACTTCAGTTTTTCAACAAAGCAATTGTAATTTCATTAAACAATAACAGGAATCAAATAAACTGGGAATGGACCATCCAAAGTGTACAACCTCCTTGAAGGAGAAGAGGTATCTCCCTGATATAGATACTTACCATCCCATGTGTACAACCTCCTTGAAGGAGAAGAGGTATCTCCCTGATATAGATACTTACCATCCCATGTGTACAATCTCTTTGAAGGATTTGAGGTATCTCCTTGATATAGATACTTACCATCCCATGTGTACAATCTCTTTGAAGGATTTGAGGTATCTCCTTGATATAGATACTTACCATCCCATGTGTACAATCTCCTTGAAGGAGAAGAGGTATCTCCCTGATATAGATATGTTGCCATAAATATAAGATATTATAAAAATTTAGCCTACTCTATTTACGGTTTTCGGCATCTCCGTTTTTATAGAAATTCTTATCACTTGAATTGCGTTTATACTTCCACAATCGTCATTCTTTCCCAGAATGCGTTATGGTTCTTTTTTTTTGTTCCCAGTAAAAGTCAATTCTGCTACCATACCTATTAGAATTAAAAGTTAGAAATTGGTTAATTACAATTCAAAAATAAATTGAGAGACCTAAACAGACGCCCTAAAACATTCAGAACACTGATTGTCAAGTCAATAAGCATTGAACAATATTACACATAAGATCAGATCCACAAGTACTAAATCTAAACACTTCCAGAACAATCCACTCAATAGCAACTAAATTGGATTTATGCTTCGATTAGGTTTCTGTTTTCTGAAACTTAACAAAATAATTCAACGAAATTCAAACAGCTTCTTAATTGTTTTTCGTTTTGTTTGGTTCAAAGGTCAATGATTTTTTCAAGAAAAAAAATTCCATTTTATTCCAAATTATTCTGCAGAAACACAAACATGCACACCCTTCCCGAAAGCATGCCGTACAACATAATTAAGCAAACAAAATCAATAAAACAAGGATTATCTTGGACTCCACCCACAAAATTTTGAACACCAATAATTAATAGAGTCGCCTACTGAACTCATATACTTTTCGTGATCCGCCATCATCAGCACAAAAGAATCTCTTTGCGACTCTGTTATTTGACCATCTCTATACAATCGATTAAATGAGGACAAGCTATCTCTATAAGCAAAGAGATCGCAATATAAACGATAATTTTCAATCCAGGTCTCATAGAATGTCTGATACTCATCTCTTTTAAAGTCAGCGCCTAACACACGCTTATAAAACCACAAAGCAAACTGGGAATTCACCTCATTTGATTTACAAAAGAGTTCTTCCGAACAAACAGAAACTCGTTTTATCTCCTCGTACTTTGCCTTCTGCTTCAAGAACACCTCATCACGCTCTCTTTTGATGGATTCAACAGAATGCGTCTGTTCTACATTCCTGACTGCAGGTTTCTTCTTAACCGCAACATTGGGAATCGCATCATCCTTCACAACCTTTGGAGAATCTTCAACAACCGAGGTCTCTACAGAATCTACTTGGCTAACGACAAGAACATCGTCTTCTGTATCATACTCTTGCCCGATATAATACCAAACACCAACAAGCATCACACTTACCAAGAAAAGAGCAGGCAACACCAGCTTCCATGGAACACCCTTCTTGCCCAACGCTTCTCGAAGTTGCGCCACATTCGCAAAACGTCGTAACGGATCTTGCGCACAACACTTTTTTACAATAGAACTATACTTGCGAGGGAATAGGTCGGAAATGACAACTCCCAAAGAGTAAATATCAGACCTTTGGTCCACTGACTGACCTGATTGCTGTTGTTCCGGAGAGACGTATCGTTTCGTTCCTGCCGGTTGTTTAAATATGGCATACGAATCCGTATCCGACAATCCAAAGTCAATCACCTTCACATGTTGCCCGTTACGGGTAACGAGAATGTTACGAGGTTTCAAATCTCTATGGATAACTTGATGGGAGTGTATATAGGAGACGCCATCCAAAAGTTGCGACAAAACATCATAACGCTGCTGTTCGGATGGATTACCTTTGAGCCACTCATTTAACGTGAAACCATCCACGTATTCCATAATAATCGTGTTACCCAATCCTGGAACTGACTCAAATCCAATCGTCTGAACGACATTGGGATGATTCATCAGAATGGAGATATTGAACTCCTTCTCCAATTGTGCCTCATAGATAGGAATAGATCTATAACTTGACGGAAGAGATTTCAGAACAAACCTTCTCCCATAGCGTTGCGCCACCCGCAACTCACTATGCAAAGAACTGAAGAGCAGAGAAATATTCGTGAAGGTCGAGTCAATATGACCATCTAACGAATCCACGACACCAGAAGAAGATTCATCCATCATATGCTATAAAGATTAATGAGAACAAAGATAAAATAAAAAGTATTATAAGGGGAAAAGGTGATATACAAAACCATTTTCAAAAAAGGAATCCGGTAAAAATCACATTCGCAAGAAAAAAAAAGGAATAATTTGGCATATTTGGAATAAAATGGAATTTCTAAAGGTTGATATTTTACTTTAATTTGTATCTAATTTTACAACTTAAACAAAAGACAAAAGAAACACATGAATACGAGTCCATCTTCTGAACATATTGACTCACTGAAACGACAAATAGAGGAACAGACAAGAGTTCCTCATACGCCAACGGATTACACATATATTTCAAGGTGCATATTTGACCGCATAAGAGAAAATATCAGTCCCACAACTCTGATGCGCGTATGGGGTTATGTGAAAGAGGAAAATAAGACTCGTATCACCACGTTGAATATACTTGCCCGATTTCTCGGTCACAGTGACTTCTATTCATTTGTCGAAAGTTTGACACAAGCGGTAGAAGTTGAATCTGACGCAATTTTAGAGGAATGTATTTTCACAAACAAAATAAAAGCTGGACAAAAGATTGAATTCACCTGGAATCCAGATAGACGATGTATTGTAAAATACATAGATGACAACAGATTCGAAGTGGTACATGTAGAAAATTCTAAAATTGAATTGGGAGACCGTTTTACATGTCCGCACTTCATTTTAAACGAACCGCTCTACATATTCGATCTACAATCAAAAGAAGAATTGATTAAGACCTACGAAATTGGAAGGAAAAAGGGTCTTACAAGTCTAAAATTACTGCAATAAGAAATTGAATCCGAAAGCATTCAGCTTTCAGATTCAATCACAAACCTATTTTAACGTTTCCAAAAACTCCTCATAAGACATCAACTTCGTGCCATTCTTCGCAGCTTTCACCAGTTTGGAACTACCAGAATTAGGATCAGCGCAGACGAGAATGTCCAAATCTTTGGTAACAGCATCTTTAACCGTGTATTTGCCGGCTGCCATAGCGGACAATTCGCTACGTGAATAACCAGGACAGGCACCCGTAAAGCAGACGGATGGTCCGCCCTCTTGTGGTGCGTCAGCAGCCATCTCCTCGGCACTCTTAAAGATGAAATATTTTCGCAGATTGGCAATCTCCTCGGCGTAGGAGGTAAGGAAGTCGAGCAGAGCATTGGCTGTTGTATCCGCAAAGCCATCGATAGCGACGATTTCATCGTACTTTAAGGACAGAATATCATCCAGCGATTTATTACCCAACTGATTCAACTTCTTCTCGTCAAAAAGCTTCAGATCAAAAGTGGCTAAGAATTGTGCGGCAGTGATAGGTTGTGCGATCGCCTCGCGCATCTGCGCATAAATCTTCTCTCCATTCACACCTCCCGCATATTTGTTAAGGATCGTTCTATCATCCCCCATACACATCGCCAAAAAATCCTCCACTGGAAGGCTTATATCTTCCAAATTTTTCAAGAAGGCCTCACCAGCGCCCTTGACATCGAACACTTTAAAGAATCGCGCATAGCGGTGGCCCACCTTTTTCGGACATTGTGGATTCATACAGACAGGGATGCCAGAATCATTGACAACAACCTCCCCACCACAGACTGGACATTGGGAAGGAACTTCAAAAGCGTTCTGCTTCGGATGCAAAACCTTATCCACCTGAGGGATAATCAATCCATGCTTGGTCATAATCACTTCAGCCCCTTCATAGACGCCCAACTCATTCATGATATTAACATTGGACAGGCTAGCTCTTGAAACAGTGGTACCCTCCAACTCAACGGGCTCTACCTCAGCCACAGGGCCAAAGAACTTGCCTCTGAGTTGCCATACAATTTTCTTCACCGTAGTGACAGCGGACTGGCAGTTCGGTTTATAAGCCACATTATTCAAAGGGGTATGACGCATCAAATCCTCCTTGTTCACCTGATTTTGCTTGATCACAATACCATCACAAGGAATCTCTCCATTAGGATCAAGGGAATCTTTCCAAACTTTCAAGCTTTCGAGAGTAGGATTGATTTCATAACGAGGAATTTGGAATCCATTTTCTTGAATGAATTTGAGTTTAGCATCCTCAGATTGGTCAAACTTGTTATCATTATCAAAAAGATCGTAGGCAATAAAATTCAACTTATCACAATCGGATCCATCAAGACGCTTAATAATTCCAGCCGCCATGTTACGGGGATTCTTGCCTTCAGAGAAATACTTCTCAAAAGTGGAACGATACATCACCACCTCACCTCGGATACTTCCGTTAAAGGCAACGCCTAATTTCTCAGGAACACCTTGGACCTTCTTAACGTTGGCAGTCGTATCATCACCATATTCACCATCTCCACGAGAACGGACATAGGCCAATTCACCATTCTTATAGGTTAAGAGCTGGCCATTACCATCAATCTTTAATTCTGCTATAAGATCAGTATGGGGATGTTTCGCCCACCATTCAGCCATCTCTTCATCAGTATTACACTTCTCAAGCGTACCCATCGTGGCATCCAACTTATATTTTGAGGAGACACCCTTTAAATCGCTACCAACGACTTTAGACAACAACTCAGAATCTGGTTGTTCTTTCTTTAGTTTCGCAATCAAGGCATCATAGTCGGAATCACTAATCAATTCATTTCCTTGATAGTAGGCATCCGCATATTTTTTTATCTCTAATTCTAATTCTGTCATGGGTTAAATATTTCATATTTTCCCGAAAGTTAAGAAATAAATTTCAAACGGCAGCAAAACAAAAATTTTAAAAATAATTTATCTGTACACAACACTTCGGACGCATTCTGAACATTCGTTCCACATCAAAACATTGATTTTCTGTTCCGTAGGGGCATATTCGATACGCCTCTACGAATTCACGACACACATTAAGCGAATGCAATTCGTCCCCACAATGGGCCCCGGCACAAAAAAAAGGGGACGCTCCATTAGGAACGTCCCCTCAAGACGGCGGCTACCTACTCTCCCACAATTTGCAGTACCATCGGCGTGAGTGGGCTTAACTTCTCTGTTCGGAATGGGAAGAGGTGGAACCCCACTGCAATAACCA
>JAZUDI010000072.1:0-11405 GCA_045639525.1 Paludibacteraceae bacterium
TGTGTGCGATTGTTCCAACGAAATCAATAATTTAATTATATGGTAAAACAATTTCTATTATTCACACTATTGGGTGTTCCAATGTTGGGCTATTCCCAGGCATACACCTATGGTTCGGTAGGTGAGAAGACGCAGAACGGCTTGACGCTCTCTCATGCGCTGGACTATAAGGCGAATGTGGAGTCTGCGGACGGTATGCTCGCTATGGGACCGATGGCGCAGTACACGGTAGCCGCCACCACGGGTCTGAATCTGGTGGATGTGACGTTATTATCGGTCTATCCGAACCCTACAACCGATGTGCTTGTCTTGAAGACGGGCGAGTTGTCTAACGTGAGTTTTTGGCTCTCCGATTCGGAGGGAAGGACTTTGCAAAAGAGCGAGGTCTCCACAAGCGAAACCTCGGTCGATTTTTCTGGCTATGCGTCGGGTGTCTATTATCTCACACTTACTCAAAAGGGTAAGTCTATCAAATCATTCAGTATAATCAAAAAATAAAACAATAAGCGTATGAGAAAATTATTCACAATCATTGCGATGATGATGCTGTGGACAGTGTCGATGTTCGCACAAGCGCCACAGAAGATGGCGTATCAGGCTGTAGTCCGCGACGCAGACGGCCAAGTGGTCACCAACCAGGAGTTGGGTGTTCAGGTCTCCATCCTTCAAGGGTCGGTGGACGGCACATCCGTCTATTCGGAAACCCACACCACCACCTCAACGGCCAATGGCGCCATCAACATCGAAATCGGAGGCGGAAAGAGCTCCGATGACTTCTCTGCCATTGACTGGAGCAAGGGTCCATTCTTCGTCCAATCCACCACCGAGGTGAACGGCAAGAGCGTGACGGTCACTTCGCAGTTGCTGAGTGTGCCGTATGCGCAATATGCGGAGAAGGTGAGTGACGCCTATTTGGAAGCGAAGATTAAAAGCATTTTGGAGGCATCTGGTTCTTCTTTTACCCCTTCTACTCCTGTCGAGGTCAATAAGGATAATGGCGTCTTGCCAGGCAAGTTCTCTGTTTCGCCAACCAAGAAGGTGCAGTTCGCCATGGGTAACCTGCAATACCAAGCTAGCACCAAGAAGTGGCGCTTCGCGGAGAACCAGTATGACGTAATCGGTTACGACAACGAGAATATTTCAGCCTCCTATTCGGGATGGATTGATTTGTTCGGCTACGGAACATCAGGAAAGAGTGTACAGCCTTACGAGACCAGTGAAGAGTATTCAGATTATCCAGAGGCTGACATTGTGGGGACCGATAGTGACTGGGGTAAGTACAATGCTATCTCCAACGGCGGCAACAAGGCGGGTCTTTGGAGTACTCTGACCGGTGACGAGATGGAGTATCTGTTGGAGAATCGTCCGAATGCCAAGAAGTTGAACACCTCCGCAGTTGTCTGCAATATGCCGGGATACATCATCTTGCCGGATGATTGGAAAGCACCTGAGGGCGTGACGATGATTATTGGTATAAGGGGATTTTATGGCAACTCATACAACGCCTACCAGTGGTCGCTTCTTGAGAAGGGCGGCGCTCTTTTCTTGCCTTGCTCAGGTTACCGCTACGGAGGTGAGGTGGAGGACGTTGGTTCCTACGGCGATTACTGGTCAGGTTCTCTCCTTGCAGCGTACGCCAACCTCGCCTACGAGTTGAGCTTCGGCGACGAGGGAGTGGACGTCGGCAGCGGCAGCCGCTACGGCGGATACTCTGTTCGTCTTGCCCGTGTGGCCACAGAATAACCATATTTTGTAAGATATGCGTTTGTAGGGCTGGATGTGTGAAATTGCATGTCGTTGTTGTAGAGACGCGATTAATCGCGTCTCTACGGCGAACCCCACAACCGATAAAACCACCACCGCCATCACAACATTTGCTGTGATGGCGGTGGTATTATTTGTGTGAAGAATTTCTATTTCTCCACTTCCTCAAGGGTAATGGATAGCAGTTCGGCGATTTGCTCATTGGTGAAGCCGGATGAACGCAGGTTAGAAATGAGATTTTTTCGTTCTTCTTCTCTTCCCTGCTGGATTCCCTTTTCCATACCATCTTCCACACCTCTGCTATAACCATTGCTATACCCATACTGCTCCATGTCCACCTCATCCTCGAGGGCTTTCATGCTGGCCTCGTACTGGGCATACTCCTCTTCGGTGAGATTGGCCACATTGGCTTTCTCCAATAGTCTGAGCAGACCTTCGTCCGCTCGCTCATATACTGATGGGTCGATTCTGTCCATTGTTCCTAAGTTCTTAAAAATGTGGAGCCATATCTCCTTGGGGGAGATGTCGCCCTTGTTTAATTTGAAGTTGGGCAAAGATAAGAAAAAATTGTGATTGCGGTCCCAAAACTCTACCAACTCGTCCCTGTCGTATATACTTGTTCGGGTGATTGGCTTGTTCAGCCATTTATTGCGACCTCCCATGATGAAGATGCCGAAAATGCGCGAGATGTCCTGTCTCATCTTCTCCCACTTGAACCCTCTTGTGAACTGTTTGATCAGTATGTTCGAGATGTAGAAGGCGGCCCGTGTCTTGAAAAATTTCTGCGGAGCGTTCTGCATCTCTATGAGGATGGTTTCGCCACGCTCCGTGGTGCAGAGCAGGTCGAAGTTGACGCCTCTTTCGTCCTTTTGAGGTTGAGGCACCTCCACATTTTTGAATTGTACACTTGTTATCCTGTCGGTTTCGCCCTCCAAGATAGCGTTCAGGAAAGATTTCATCACGGTTTCGTCCTGCATGCAGAACTTAAATCCGTAATCGCTGCGTAAATCCATGTAAACTCCCATGGTTTAAAGTTGTTAAGTTAATAATCAGGCAGAAAAATCAAGATGTGAATTTTCTATGTCGATACAAATATATTGAAAAATATTAAATGCGTAAAATGTACAATAAGAATTACGATCGAAACCGATGGGTATTGGGCCGTAGAAGGGGCGTGTCTCATACGCCCACGGGATGCAGGGCGTGCCTACGCCAACAACGCCCGCGGTTGGCCACAAGGGCCACCCTACAACCGCATCCCAACGATGGCCGGATATTCGAGCTTTTTATTGTCCTTTTGTTTGTGTAATTTTCTGATTTTTAAAATGATACAACTTTTCTCCTTTTTTGTTTCCTATCTCTCTCAAAAGCTCATTTATTTTTCTTAATTTCGCGGTTAGTAAAATTTGTACAAATCCTATACATAAAAAGTAAAAATGGCAGACATTCAAACGCTTAATCGTGCGGCTAACAATATCAGGGTTTTAGCTGCCGCGATGGTAGAGAAAGCTAATTCCGGACATCCAGGCGGTGCAATGGGCGGTGCTGATTTTATCAACGTCCTATACTCCCAATTCCTTACTTACGATCCTTCTGATCCTAATTGGATTAATCGTGATAGGTTCTTTTTGGATCCGGGACATATGTCTCCAATGCTCTATTCCGTATTGCATTTGATTGGCAAATTCACCATGGATGACATCAAGTCATTCCGTCAATGGGGCAGTGAAACGCCAGGCCACCCTGAGGTGAGCCTCAAGCATGGCATCGAGAACACATCCGGTCCGTTGGGACAAGGCCACACCATGGCTGTGGGTGCTGCCATTGCGGAGCGTTTCCTTTGCGCACGTTTCGGTGAGTGGATGAGCCACAAGATCTATACATTTATCTCCGACGGTGGTATTCAAGAGGAGATTTCCCAAGGCTCCGGCCGTATCGCAGGTCACCTCGGTTTGCACAACCTCATCATGTTCTATGATGCCAACAACATCCAACTCTCTACCAAGGTGGATGAGGTGGATTCCGAAGACATCGCGATGAAGTATAAGGCGTGGGATTGGAATGTCATCACCATCAATGGTAATGATGCCGCTCAGATCATCGATGCTTTGAAAAAGGCGAATGAGGAGAAGGAGCGTCCTACTTTGATCATCGGTAAGACCACTATGGGTGTCGGTTGCTTGGCTGAGGATGGATCCTCAAAAGAGAATCAGGTCAACACACACGGACAACCATTGTCGAAGGCGGGTGTCTCTATCTCGAAAACTTTCCAAAACTTGGGCGCAGACCCTGAGAATCCTTTCGTTGTCTTCCCTGAGGTGCAAAAATTGTATGAGGATCGTAAGAATGAATTGATTAAGATTGCCGCTCAAAAGAAGGCTGAACAAGCCGCTTGGGCAAAGCAAAACCCTGAATTGGCCGCTAAATTGGATCGCTTCTTCAGTGGCAAGGCTCCTGAGGTCGATTATGCAAGTATCGTGCAGAAGGCTAATCAAGCCACTCGCGCCGCCTCCGCTACTGTATTGGGCGTTCTCGCTCAAAAAGTGGAGAACATGATCGTCTCTTCCGCAGACCTTTCCAATTCAGATAAGACAGACGGATTTTTGAAGAACACCAAGCCTCTTGCGAAGGGTGACTTTTCGGGTGCCTTCTTGAATGCTGGTGTTTCAGAGTTGACCATGGCATGTATCATGAACGGTATTGCCCTTCATGGTGGTGTCTTCGCTGCTTGCGGTACCTTCTTCGTCTTCTCTGACTATATGAAGCCTGCCTATAGAATGGCAGCCTTGATGCGTATTCCTGTGAAGTATATCTGGAGCCACGATGCCTTCAGAGTGGGAGAGGATGGTCCTACCCACCAACCGATCGAGCATGAGATGCAGGTGCGTTTGATGGAACACGTGAAGAACCACAAGGGTCAGAACAGTATGTTGGTGTTGCGTCCGGCTGACGTGAACGAGACAACTGTCGCTTGGAAGATGGCGATGGAGAATGTGGATACGCCAACCGCTTTGATCCTTTCCCGTCAGAATATCACTGATATCCCATGCGAAGGCAGCCGTTATGAGCAAGCTTTGCAGGCTGAAAAGGGTGCCTACATCGTGAAGGATGTGAAGGGTACTCCTGATTTGGTGATGGTAGCCAGCGGATCCGAGGTTTCCACCTTGTTCGAGGGTGCAAAATTGCTTGAGGAGAAGAAGAACTTGAAGATCAGGATCGTTTCCGCTCCTTCCGAAGGATTGTTCCGCACCCAGAGCGCAGCATACCAAGAGTCGGTTATCCCATCTAATTTGCCTGTCTATGGTTTGACGGCGGGTATGCCGTTGACGATCAGCGGTTTGGTTGGCAAGAATGGCTATGTCCATGGGTTGAACCATTTCGGATATTCAGCACCTTACACGGTGTTGGATGAGAAGTTCGGTTTCACGGGCGAGTCTGTGTACAATGAGGTTTGCGACTTCTTGAAGTTGTAATTGTCTCATTTCCCGAATAGAAAGCGGAGGGGCGAATGTCTCTCCGCTTTTTTTTACCGACATCTACGGTTTTTGCTGACTTTCCGCCCTTTCTCTCTCCATGTTTCATAAATTTTTATTAGTTTTGCGTAAATGTGAACATTATGGATCCATTAGAAATCATAAATAAATATTACGAGCAGAATCCCAAGTGTAAGGAGATCTTGTTGAACCATTCTTACGACGTGACGGATATGGCGTTGCGTATAGCGCAGAGAAGGCCAGAACTCAATGCGGATATGCAGTTTATTCAAGAAGCCGCGATGCTTCATGATATAGGCATCATCAAGACTTATGCGCCGGATCTCTATTGCGATGGCGACTGTGCCTACATCTGCCATGGCTATTTGGGAAGTGATATGTTGAAAGCGGAGGGCTTTGAGAAGCATGCCTTGGTTTGTGAACGCCATACGGGGGCGGGACTCTCTTTGGCGCACATCATTGAGGCCAATCTGCCTATCCCGCGCAGGGAGATGTTGCCGCTCTCTTTGGAGGAGCAGATCATCTGTTTCGCGGACAAATTTTTCTCGAAAACGCATCTGGGAGAGGAGAGAAGTGTGAAAAAAGCCCGCGCGAAGTTGGAAAAATATGGGGAGGATACCTTGAAACGCTTTGATAATTGGTGCCAAATGTTTCTGTAACAGATAGATAAAATAATTTTCAACAATAGGTGTTTCGTAACTATTTTTTTTGTAATTTGCACCCGATTTTGATATGAAGTCAGGAGAGATGCTCGAGTGGCTGAAGAGGCACGCCTGGAAAGCGTGTATGCGCCAAAAGCGTATCGGGGGATCGAATCCCCCTCTCTCCGCAAATTAGTAAAACAATAATTAATAATTAATCAATAAGTAAAATGAAAAAGATTTTTGCATCATTAGCATTAGTTGGAGCGATGGCTTTCGGAATTACGAATGCTACTTTCGCTCAAGATTCTTTCGATGAGTTCACTGAGCAAACCGCTGCTCCACAAGAGGCTGCTCCTGCTCCTGAGGTTGCACCAGCTCCTGCCGCAGCTCCAGCTGCTGCCCCTGCAGTAGAGACTCCTTCAGATCAAGGTATGTTCCAAGCTTTGAAGATTAAGTTCATCGAGGGTGGTGCCGGATTCATGGCAATCGTTGCATTGTGTTTGATCATTGGTTTGGCTTTGTGTATCGAGCGTATCATCACTTTGAGCCTCTCATCTATCAACACAAAGAAGTTCGTTGATACCGTAGAGGATTTCTTGAAGAACGGTAACGTACAAGGTGCTTTGGATTACACTGCTAAGACAAGAGGCCCTATCGCATCTATCTTCAACCAAGGTTTGTCAAGATTCTCTGAGGGTCCTGAGGCTGTTGAGAAGACAGTTGTTTCTTACGGTAGCGTTCAAATGGGTTCTCTTGAGAAGAACATCACTTGGATCTCTTTGACTATCGCACTTGCTCCAATGTTGGGATTTATGGGTACCGTTATCGGTATGATCCAAGCATTCGATAAGATCCAACAAGTAGGTGATATCTCCGCAACAGTCGTTGCCGGTGGTATTAAGGTCGCTTTGTTGACTACAGTGTTTGGTTTGATCGTTGCTATGATTCTTCAATTGTTCTTGAACTTTATCTTGACTCGTATCGAGGCTTTGACTACTGAGATGGAGGATTCTTCTATCAAGTTGCTTGATATGATTGTTGAGAACAATGGTTCTGCCGCATCTTCTTCTAACAGCACTTCTGTTACTACTTTCTAAGGATCGGCTTGAATAATTAATTAAATCATAATAACGAAAATAATCAAGTCATGAAAAATTTCCCTAAGTATATTCTTTGGGCGTTGATGGCGATCACAATTCTCTTCTCCGTTTTGTTCTTCTTTGGAAGTGAGGAGACTGTGAATTGCAATGGTATTGACTTTGAGGCTCCTACATTTACCTCATCTTTCATTACTTTGGCCTTCACGTTCATTATCATCGCTGCTTTGGCGACTGTAGCGTTGGCAGGATTGTCATTCGCTAATAAGGTTGCGTCTAACCCTAAGGCAGTTCTTGTTCCTCTTGTGGCTTTCGGCGTTTTGGCGGTTCTTCTCCTTGCTACTTACTTTGGAGCTGATACCAATCCAATTAACATCATCGGTTACGAGGGTTCTCAAGAACCATACGTTTATCGTTTGACAAACATGTGCATGACCAGTGCGTTTGTATTGGCTATCGTCGCATGTGTGGCAACTTTGTGCAGTTCTTTGTTTAAGAAATTCTAAATTTGCTCGTCATGAAAAAAAGAGAAATACAAGAGATTAACGCAAGCTCAATGGCGGACATATCTTTCTTGCTACTTATCTTTTTCCTTGTGACCACGTCTATGGCTACAGATAAAGGTTTGTCAAGAACCTTGCCTCCTCCTGCAACCAACGAAGAGAAGACAAAAGATGTTGATGTCAATAAGCGTAACATCATGATGATCCTCGTTAATAGCAATGACCGTTTGATGGTCAATGGAGAGATGATGGACGTTTCTAAGTTGAAAGAAAAGGCTAAGAAGTTTATCGCTAATCCAACAAACGATGAGAACCTTCCTGCAAAGGAGGCTGTTCAAATTCCGATTTTGGGAACGCAGATGATTACTTCTAAGCATGTTATCTCTTTGCAAAATGACCGTGGTACTTCGTACCAAGCATACATCGCCGTTCAAAACGAGTTGGTGGCTGCTTATAGTGAACTTCGTGATGAATTGTCAGTTCAAAAGTTCTCTGGTCGTAAGTTCGAAGAGTTGACTGCCGACGAGCAAGATGCTGTTAAGCAATATTATCCACAAAAGATTTCTGAGGCAGAGCCTAAGAATTATGGACAAGTAAATGGAGGAGCGCAATAATGGCAAAGTTTCGTAAAGAGGGTGGTAAGAAGTTGCCTGCAATTAGTACGGCATCACTACCAGATATCATTTTCATGTTGTTGTTCTTCTTTATGACGACAACAACAATGAAGGAGACTACCATGATGGTGGATCTAAAGTTGCCTGAGGCAACCGAGTTGCAAAAGCTCGAGAAGAAGTCTTTGGCAAAGTATATCTACATTGGTGTTCCTAAAGCTGAACTTAGAAAGACAAACGGTACTGAGGCACGTATCCAATTGGACGACGCTTTCGCAAAGAAAGTGGAAGAGGTTGGTGAGTACATCGCTGTGAAACGACAAGCAATGAATGAGAACGATCAAAACCAAATGATCGTATCTTTGAAGGTTGACAAGGACACAAAGATGGGTATCGTGACAGATGTGAAGCAAGTCTTGAGAAAGGCATACGCCTTGAAGATTTACTACACAGCTAACGAGAAAACTAATAACTATTAATTTTCACGCTAAATAGGGAAGAGGGAATGGTTTTCATTCCCTCTTTTTTATTTTTTAGCCATTTAATACTATTTGTTGAGCATATGCTAAGATAGTCTCTTGGGAGATGTGAATTTCAACCCTAGTAGTATAACGGATGTTTTTAAGGATATCGTGATGAGGAATATATTATTGTTAATTACTTTGTTGCTGTGTTGTAATTTATTTTCTCAAGAAAAGGTTACATACACTTATCGTCAAAAGGATTCCTCTTTGATCATTGCCGGTAAGGGGACAATCCTAAGTCATAATGTCAACAAGTTTTGTGATAAGTGTGTTAGGGTAGAGGTTAAAGAGGGTATTGAGTGTATCCAATTCCATTCATTTATCGGTTTTAAATCAATGAGGGAAATTATTCTCCCTAATTCATTGAATAATATTCAGAAAGAATCTTTTATATATTGTACTTCTTTGGATAACCTGGTGATTCCTCCTAAAGTTCGATGCCTTGTGGGGTCTTTCAAGTTTTGCGATAATCTAAAAAATGTGATCTTGCCCGACTCTATTGGTCTTGATATGGGAACATTTGATCATTGTAAGAGTTTAAACAGTTTGTCTTTTAATAATTTGTTTGCAACCTCTAATTCTTTGCACGATTGTTATAGTCTTGAATCCATTGAGGTGAGAGATAGTACTTGTTGGTGCAAAAGTTCTGATGGTGTACTATATTGTGGTGATAGATTGATTGTTTATCCACAAGCGAAGAAGGATAAATGTTATCGGGTCCTTAACTATGTGCGTGAAATAATTTTTTTTAGCAATCCTTTTATTGAGGAATTATATGTGCCTGATCATATATGGAAAATCTACTTAGACCCTTGTGAAAACTTAAAACTTATTAGGTCTGAAAATAAAATTTTCTACGAAAATATAAATGGGATTGTTAAAATGGATAGCACTGTTATTCATCTAAGGGCAAGGTGAGTCGCCTTTATATGAAAAGGGCGCTTATATTTGCCGTATAAGCGCCTTTCTTTCCTTCTGTGGTGTTGGTTACCTCAAGTATCTCTTAATTCGGTTAGCGTCGTCTATGAGGTCTCTGAGCGTTTGCTCGTCGTTCTCTTCCAATGCCTTCTTGAATTGTGTCAGTCTTTCCATGTAAGAATCCATCACGGAGAGCAAGTTCTGCTTGTTTTGCATGAAGATCGGTACCCACATGTCCGAATTGCTTTTCGCTAATCTCGCTGTGGAGGCGAAACCGCCTGATGCCAAATCAAAGATGTTCTTTTCGTTTTTCTCTTTATCGAGCACTGTCAAGGCAAGTGCGAAAGAGATGACGTGTGAAAGGTGGGAGACGTAGGCTGTGTGAACGTCGTGATGCGAAGCGCGCATGTAGATGACACGCATGTTAAGCGCGTCGTACATCTTTGTTACAGTCTCTACCGCATTGTGGTCTGAGTCCTCCGCATTGCAGATGATACCCGCTTTGCCTGCGAAAAGGTTGGGAACTGCCGCCCAAGGACCGTTGAACTCTGTGCCGGCCATCGGATGGGATGCGACGTAGTTCTTCCTTTTTGGGTGGTAGTGTACCGAATCAACAAGCTTCTCTTTGGTGGAACAGATGTCAACTACGATTTGGTTATCGTTGATTTGGTCCAAAATTTCAGGAAGTAGTCTTGTCGCCGCGTTTACGGGCACTGCCAAAAGGATCAAATCGCTCTTTTGGATCAACTCCTCATTGGATAGGATTTCGTCCACCAAACCAATTCTCAATGCGGTTTGCGCATTGAGTTCAGAGCGGTCGCTTCCGATAAAGTGGTCAGCGAATTTCGCTCTTCTTAGGTCTATTGCCATAGAGCCTCCTATAAGGCCCAATCCGATAATTCCTATGGTCATATTATCCGATTTTACTAAGTGTGACAAGGTATTTCTCGTCTAATATTTTAATCTTTCTACCATCCAATTCGATGATGTTCTCGTGAGCCATGCCTGAAAGGGTTCTGATGGCGTTGGAGGTAGTCATGTTGGATAGGCTGGCCAAATCCTCGCGGGAAAGTCTCACGTTGATGGTGGCGTTATCCTCTTCGTATCCATAATTGTCGCGAAGGAAGAGTAGCGACTCTGCCAAACGTCCTCTGACATGTTTTTGCGTGAGCGTGACGGCGCGTTTGTCCGCGATGCCTAAGTCTGTCGAAAGCTTCTGAATGAAGTACCAAGAAAGGTCGCTGTTTTGTTTGAGAAGGTTGTGGATAACCTCCTGTGGAATCATGTAAATCTCCGAGGGCTCGAATGCGCAGGCGTTGGTGACAAAGTTCTCTTGCGCGAACATTGCTCTATAAGCCAACATCTCTCCTGGCTTCACCATTCTGACGATTTGGCTTCTTCCGCCGGTTCCGATTCTGTAAATCTTAAGTTTACCCTTGGCGACCAAAAGTACATGGGTAGGTGTCTCACCTTCGCAATATACCATTTCGTTTTTTCTGTACTTGCGTACAACATAGTTGGCCTTTAAGTACTTAAGTTGCTCTTCGTCGAGTACACTCCATACAGAAGATACCTCTTCTATGCTTGGATTTTCGACCTCTCCTTTTTTTGTCATTTCGCTCTAAATATGTTTAATAACAATGTTGTCGCGAATGTATAAAAAAAATGTTGAAAATTAACCTAATAGCTTTTTATTCGTTGTTTTGACCCCACGGTTCTTTCATTTGAAACAAAAATTTTCTTCTTTTATTTTTGCATACCTTGGGTATTATGCGATTTTTCCAAGGAAAATCTATACATTTGCACACAGCAGTGCCGAAGCACCGCTCGTTAGTGTTTCTCCTTTGACA
>JAZUDI010000073.1:0-55116 GCA_045639525.1 Paludibacteraceae bacterium
GTAGTTCCGGCGCCCCGCGCCGTTTCGGTTCCTTCCCGGCATAGTCAAATCTGAAGAGATTCAGGTGGTTATTGCAGTGGGGTTCCACCTCTTCCCATTCCGAACAGAGAAGTTAAGCCCACTCACGCCGATGGTACTGCATATTGTGGGAGAGTAGGTAGCCGCCGTCTTGAAGGGGATGTTCCTAACGGAGCGTCCCCTTTTTTTGTGCGCCTTGTGGGACGAATAGTATTCGCCCTGGTTCATCCAAATTCCCTCTATTCTTTGCTCCTATATGTTAATTCAAAATAAAAAAGTATTCAGATACTATATTTTCTTTTGAAATCATTAACTTTGTTTTTCGTAGAAAAGATATGTAGTATGAATCACAAGCGATTATATTTTACAGGTTTAATCGTTGTGGTCGTGTTGACGGGAGTTTTCGCCTTATTTTCTAAACGTGATCGTATTCTTTGGTCGGTGATCGAAAGCAGGATAGAAAAGTTCGAAGCTAATACGGCTGCCAAGGTCTCTGTGCGCTCTTTTTCCATGGAGGGTTTGGATCGTCTTCACATTTCTGATCTGCTTTTGTTGACCCCTTCCTCTGACACGTTGGCTACTGTTCGTCGTGCCTCCGTTAAATTCGATTTCCTCAGTATGTTACGTCTGACAGCGGATATTGATGAGTTGGATTTGGATGGTGTTCGCCTTTATCCGAATGACCAGTTTGGAAATAAAAGATATCGTTTCCTCTCCGCAAACTCGGGAGGACAAGATAAATCTTCTCAAGGAGGAAAGTTATCCTCTTTCCTTCGGAGTTACAAGGGTATACTTGGCTTATTACCCTCCTCTTTGACTGTATCGGATGTAATTGTTGTCGGCTATCAGAATGGAGATCTATTCAAAGCCTCCTTTCCTGAAACGTACCTAAAAGAGGATCAGTTAGAGAGTCAGGTGATCTACCGTATATATGACAAATCAGGATCGTTGGTGGAGAAGTGCTTTATCCTTACGGGAAATATCCACGATGTCGATTCGGAGATGAGTTCTCTTAAAGTTTATCCAGGAAACTCATCATCCTTTCCTATTAAACTCACGAAGGGAGACGAATCATTGTCATTCTCCTTCGACACACTCTATTTGAACTTTATTTCTGATAAAAGATACGAAAATTGGCGAGGTAATATTTCGCTATCCTGGCTTTGTGTCGATTATGCGCGGTTGGCATCCGCTCCGATCAAGATTGATTCCTGTTCATTTGACTACAATCTGAATTTAAGGTTAAAACCCTTTGAGCGTATCGAATTGGATAGTTCTAGCGTTTGTCGTGTCAACGGTTTTGATTTTCACCCCTATTTCTTGTACGAGAAGCGCGATTCGTTTCCTACTGTCTCGATTAGGGCGAAACGAGACTCCTTCTTGGCTCAGCGCATGTTAGATGCCTTTCCTCCCAGTATTTTCCCTCATATCGCAGGTATGAAGACTTCCGGCTCTTTATCTTACGATTTTTCGTTTGATTTGGATTTCGGCCAAGTGGACAGTGTCCGATTCTCTTCGTCGATGAAGAAGCACGATTTTAAAATCGATTCTTATGGCAGTGTGGATTTCCGTTCTGTTGCGGGCCCATTTACCTATCACGCCTATGAAGAGGGGTACGAGACCGCCTTCCTTGTGGGTCCTGACAATGTTGACTTTACGCCTTTGAACGAAGTCTCCCCCTATCTCAAAAATGCGGTCCTCTATTCCGAGGATGGATTGTTCTATGTTCATAAAGGTTTCTTAGAGACCGCTATGAATGCGGCGATTGCCAAGGACATCCAAGAGAAAAGGTTTGTGCGTGGCGGCAGTACGATCTCTATGCAATTGGTTAAGAATCTATGGCTCTCCCGCGAGAAGACCTTGTCACGCAAATTGGAAGAGGCGATGATTGTTTGGATGATTGAAAACAATCGGTTGTTGACCAAGGATAGAATGTATGAGATCTATCTGAATATCATCGAGTGGGGACCCCACATTTATGGTGTGAAGCAAGCGTCCCATTTTTACTTTGCGAAAGAACCCTCCGAGTTGACGCCTGAGGAGGCGATTTTTATGGCCAGTGTGATACCTCGCCCGAAAAAATTCATGTGGTTCTTCGACGAGAATGGTGATTTGAAACCGTTCTTAACTGCCTATTTTGACATATTAGGAGATAAATTGTTGAAGCACAATATCATCACGCAGAAACAACGGGATGAGTTGGTCCACAATGTAGTGGTGACTGGTGCCGCAAAAACCTATCTACGTCGTTCGATCGCCAAGTTGGATGATGAATCGAATCAGGAAATGGATGGTGAGTCGGCGTTGATTAATGTTTTGGACAAAGCGATGAACAATGAAGATCTTTCAAACGGAACAAATAAAAAGAATTGATGCGTTGACTTCCCAATATGAACCGATTCCATCATATCGATTGATGGAACGTGCTTCACGTGCCTTTTTTGAAGAGCTGATTCATCGTGTGGAAGATACGACCACTTTTTGCGTTGTGGCGGGAAGCGGCAATAATGGCGGTGATGCGCTGGTCGTTGCTCGTCTTCTGTTGATGATCGGCCGTTCGGTTGTTGTCTATCTGGTTAATCCTAAAGATAAATTGTCCGAAGATTGCGCGGCGGCGTACCATGATTTGACGTCGCGTTTTCCCCATTCGGTTATTACCGTTGCTGATGAGACTTCATTCCAAATTCGAGAAGATTGTGTCATCGATGGTTTGTTTGGGTCTGGATTGAATCGTCCGTTATCGGGCCTCTATAAAAGTGTAGTCGAAAGAATTAACGACTCCGGTAAATTTATTGTCTCGGTGGATTTGCCTTCCGGACTTTTCGGTGAGGATAATTCCTCCAACGATAGGTCTGCGATCGTGAAAGCATCGCTCACATTGACCTTCCAATTCCCGAAATTGTCTTTCTTATTGCCCGACAACGAAGTTTTCGTCGGTGAGGTGAAGGTGCTTGATATTCAACTTCATCCCCAAGCGATGGTGGAGATTTCTTCTTGTTATCGCCTAACGGAAACAGCGGATGTGAAACCGCTCTTGAAGTCGCGCCCGCGATTTTCCCATAAGGGCACCTATGGTCATGCGTTGCTGATTGCCGGATCGTTGGGGATGACTGGCGCCGCTCTTTTGTCGGCGCAATCCGCCTTGCGTTCGGGCTGTGGTTTGCTCTCCGTAAGGGTGCCTGGCAAGTGTCGTGAAATTCTTCAAATCGGTGTGCCGGAGGCGATTGTCAGTGTGGATGATGATGCGGATTGTTTCTCCTCTTTGCCTGATTTGTCGAAATATAATGCTGTAGGTGTCGGCCCTGGGTTGGGTACAGCGGAATCTACAAAGGTGGCGGTGGCGGCATTGTTGGAACAGATAGGTGCGAAACCGTTGGTGATGGATGCCGACGCTTTGAATCTATTGGGCGCAAATCCTTCGTGGTGGAATCTTATCCCGGAAAACACGATATTGACCCCTCATCCCAAGGAATTTGAACGTATATTAGGCAGAAAAACAGACGGCTTTGAACGCTGGATGGCACAAAAGGAGTTGTCTGTCTTCCATCGGGTGATAATTGTCTTGAAAGGCGCTTATACCTCCGTTTCTCTTCCTGACGGCACTTTGCATTTCAACACGACTGGCAATCCTGGTATGGCCACCGCTGGTAGTGGAGATACTTTGACGGGAATTCTGCTTTCGTTGCTCGCACAGGGGTACGATGCGGCGGATGCGGCGCGTTTGGGTGTTTGGCTGCACGGTAAGGCGGGCGATTTGGCCCTTGCGGAACAGAGCGAGGAGAGTCTGTTGGCCGGAGATATTACCTATAATTTAGGAAAAGCCTTCTCTTCGCTCAAAATGTAATCTTTTTTTAATCTCCACATCTGCTAATTATTGGCTTTTATTTATTAAATTTGGAGAAGATAACGATTTTCGAATGTTGTAATGAATAGATACGATTATGGCAAAATCACTAAAACAATCAAGAGCCTCGTTGGCTGCTAAAAAGAAGAGTAAGAAAAAGAGTGAACCTGCTGGCGGTAAGCAACTTACCAAGCAGGAGATGTTGAATCGTACGGTTCACTTCTTTGAACAGAATAGTTCCCAAGCATATAACTACAAGCAAATCGCCTTTGAGATTGGCGTTTCCAGTATGACGCAAAAGCGTCAACTCATCCAATTGTTGGAGGATTTGGTGTTGCAGGAGTTTTTGATCTCTCCTGCGAGCGGCAAGTACCGTATAGACAACCGCACAGGAGCGATTGTCGGAAAATTGGAGCGTCGTACGGGCGGAAAGATATTCCTTGTCCCTACTGAGGGAGGGGAGGATATCTTCATCATGGACAAGTATATGAACAAAGCGATTGTGGGTGATACGGTTCGTGTCCGTCTCTTCGCCCGCCGCAAGGGCCAAATGCAGGAGGGCCAGGTGTTGGAGGTGCTTCAACGCGGCCACGACACCTTTGTGGGTAAATTGGATGTCTCCAAGAACTTCGCCTTCTTACAGGTGGACAATCGCTTGTTGTGCAACGATATCTTCATTCCATTGGATCAGTTGAAGGGCGGAAAGACGGGCGATAAGGCGATCGTTAAGATCACTGAATGGTCGCAGCGTGACCGTAATCCTGTCGGTGAAGTGGTGGAGATCCTTGGCGCATCGGGTGATAACAACGCCGAGATGAATGCGATCTTGGTGGAGTATGGCTTGCCATATTCCTATCCTCAAATCGTGGAGGAGGAGGCGAACAAAATTTCGGAGGCGATTCCTGCCGAGGAGATCGCCAAACGTGTCGATATGCGCGGTGTTCCTACCTTTACCATTGACCCTGCCGATGCGAAGGACTTTGACGATGCCTTGTCCATCCGAAAAATGGAGGATGGAACTTGGGAGGTGGGTGTCCACATCGCGGATGTCACCCACTATGTCAAGGAGGGCGATATCATCAACGAGGAGGCGTATAAGCGCGCCACATCTATCTACTTGGTGGATAGAACCATTCCGATGTTGCCGGAACGACTCTGTAATAAGATCTGCTCTTTGCGTCCGGATGAGGAGAAGTGTTGCTACTCCGTTATCTTTAAGATGAACGACAATGCGGATGTGTTGAAATATCAAATCGCGCATACGGTGATCCGTTCCAATAGGAGATTCGCCTATGAGGAGGCACAGCAGGTCATTGAGACACACGAGGGTGATATGAAGGAGGAGATCCTCACTTTGGATAGCCTTGCCAAAAAGTTGCGGGAGCGTCGCTTCTCGAAGGGTGCCATCGCTTTTGAACGCACGGAGGTACGCTTTGAAATAGATGAGAAGGGTAAGCCTTTGAGCGTTTACTTCAAAGAGTCGAAAGATGCGAATAAATTGATCGAGGAGTTTATGTTGTTGGCCAATAGGACCGTGGCTGAGCATATCGGCAAGGTGAAGAGCAAAACGACTAAGCCTAAGACCTTTGTCTATCGTATCCACGATTTGCCGGATCCTGAGAAATTGTCCAATTTGTCGCAGTTCATCTCTCGTTTCGGCTATAAGTTGAAGACCACGGGAAAGAATACGGAAGTATCCGCCTCTATCAATAGATTGTTGGACGATGTGCAAGGAAAGCGTGAGCAGAACTTGATTGAAACCATAGCGATCCGTTCTATGGCTAAAGCGGTTTATTCCACAGAGAATGTGGGCCACTATGGATTGGCTTTCGATTTCTATACTCACTTTACCTCGCCAATCAGACGTTATCCGGATATGATGGTTCACCGTTTGTTGGATCGTTATGCGGAGGGTCAGAAGAGCGCCGACGAGGTGGTGTTCGAGGATTATTGCAAGCACTGTTCCGATATGGAGCAGGTGGCGGCCAATGCCGAGCGTTCTTCTATCAAATACAAGCAGGTGGAGTTTATGTCTGATAAGATCGGACAGACATTCAACGGAGTCATCTCTGGTATCCAAGAGTGGGGTATCTATGTCGAGTTGAATGAAAACAAGTGTGAGGGAATGATCCCTATCCGTGATTTGGACGATGATTTCTACTTCTTCGACGAGAAGAACTACTGTTTGACAGGTAGAAAGTACAATCGCTCCTATCGCCTTGGAGACGAGGTGGTGGTTCGCATCAAGAAGACGAACTTGGATAAGAAGCAGATGGATCTTGAATTAATAGAGAAGTTGTAATGAAGAAAAATATTGTAATGGGCCTAATAGGTCTTGCGACCATATTGTGTTCGTGTGGTGGCTCCGGTTCCGCAAGTGAAAGTGATTTGACGGATTTGGGACTACGGGGCAAGGTGAAGAGCGTGACGGAGAGAAAGTACCACGCGTTGACAGACGCTGATGGCTCGGTGCAGAAGGGCATTTTCTTCCGTGGTGAGGATGAGTGGGACTTTTCGGAAACTTTCGACAAACATGGGAAATATCAGATCATCGCCTATTTGGACCGTGACGGAGATACGGTAGCCACCAATGTGTTTGAGTACGACGAGGAGGGTAAACTGCTGTTTAAGCGCTTCCTGGACGAGGGGAGAACTTTGAAAATGTCTTCCAAGTATATCTATGATATGTTGGGTAGGGTTAAGATCATGTATGATCTGGACGAGGAGGACTTGATGATGCATACCAGCAATACCGAGTACAACGACGAGAATATGATCGAGACCTGTACCACCATTGACAATAAGGGCGCATTCTTCTCTCAGACTGTCACGCAAAAAAACAGAAGGGGTGATGTCACGGATTTCAAGTACATCAACAACGAGAGGGAGTTGGTGAATTGGAGGAAGGAGACCCACGATGAAGAGGGTAAGATGACGGAGATGGCAGTTCTCACGCCTGATGAAAAGGTGATTTTCAAGGTGAAATGTAGTTATAATCTACAAGGAGATATGGTGACGATGGTTCCTACCTCCGAAGAGGCTGAGTTTATGAGCGAATCTTACTCCTACGAGTATGATAAAAAATCCAATTGGGTGAAGCGAATCCAATTTGTGGGAGATTCTGCCGTAAGCGTTACGGAACGAGAGATTGTGTACTATTAATTTGGAATGAGGAAAAAAGATGATTTCAGTAGATAAACTGACGATCCGTTTTGGCGGTGTTACGCTGTTTAATGATATTTCCTATGTGGTGAATCCGAAGGACCGTATCGCTTTGGTCGGTAAGAACGGAGCGGGAAAGAGTACGATGTTGAAGGTGTTTGCCGGTATTCAGCCCGCCTCCAGCGGCAGTGTCTCCGTTCCCAAGGATGTGACGATTGGTTATTTGCCTCAGCACATGATCCATGACGATGGTGTGACGGTGATGGAAGAGGCTGAAAAGGCCTTCTCCGATATCTTCAAGTTGCAACAGGAGATAGAACGAATGACCTCGGAATTGGCGGAACGGACCGATTATGAAACCTCTTCCTATCAGCAGTTGATCGATAGATTGACCCATGCCAACGAGCGTTTGGACATGATGGGTGTGAACAATTTCAAAGGCGAGGTGGAGAAGACACTGCTTGGCTTGGGATTTGTCCGCTCGGATTTCACAAGGCAAACCAGTGAGTTTAGTGGTGGTTGGCGTATGCGTATCGAACTAGCGAAGATATTGTTGAAACGTCCGGACGTGTTGCTGTTGGACGAGCCTACCAACCACTTGGACATCGAGTCTATCCAATGGCTGGAGGATTTCTTGAAATCCTGCGGTAGTGCGGTGATTTTGGTGTCGCACGACCGTGCCTTCATTGATGCGGTGACCAATCGTACCATTGAGATCTCCTTGGGTAAGATTTATGATTATAAAGTCTCCTATTCCAAATACGTGGAGTTGCGCAAAGAGCGTCGCGAGCAGCAGCTACGCGCCTACGAGAACCAGCAGAAACAGATTCAAGAGACGGAGGACTTCATCGAGAGGTTCCGTTACAAGGCGACAAAATCCAATCAGGTGCAGTCGCGTATCAAACAGTTGGAGAAGTTGGATATCATCGAGGTGGATGATGAGGATAATTCAGCGTTGCGTCTGAAATTCCCGCCCGCTCCCCATTCGGGAACGATTACGGTGGAGGCGCAACACTTGACCAAAAGATATGACAGCAATGTTGTTTTGGACGATATAGACATCACCATTAAGCGTGGCGAGAAGGTGGCCTTTGTCGGAAAGAACGGTGAGGGTAAATCCACGTTGGTGAAGTGTATCATGGAGCAGATTCCTTACGAGGGAATGTTGAAATTGGGCCACTTGGTGAAGATCGGTTATTTCGCGCAGAATCAGGCGTCGCTGTTGGATGACAACCTGACTGTCTTTGAGACGATTGATCATGTGGCGGTCGGAGATATCCGTACGAAAATTCGCGATATTTTGGGCACCTTTATGTTCGGTGGCGAGGCTTCCGACAAGAAGGTAAAGGTCCTTTCCGGAGGAGAACGCACCCGTTTGGCGATGATTCGATTGCTCTTGGAACCCGTCAATTTCTTGGTGCTCGATGAGCCTACGAACCACTTGGATATGCGTTCGAAGGATGTCTTGAAGGATGCGATTAAGGCCTTTAACGGCACGGTGGTGGTCGTGTCGCACGATAGAGAGTTCCTGGACGGCTTGGTGGACAAGGTGTATGAATTCGCCAACCATAAGATCAAGGAGCATCTGGGCGGAATCTACGATTTCTTACAGGCGAAGAAGATGGCCTCGCTTCAGGAGTTGGAGCGCAAGGCGGAAACGCAAAAGAGTGAAGTGAAGGAGGAGACACCTTCTGACAATAAACTCTCGTATGAGGCGAAGAAAGAACTTACCAAGCGAATCCGTAAGGCAGAGAAGGCTGTTTCCGATGCGGAGGCTGCCATTGGCTCCATAGAGCAACGTATCGCTGAAATTGAGACGGAACTCCAAAATCCGGAGAATGCCACCAATAGCGCTCTCTTTGACGAATACCAGAAACGGAAGCACGAACTCGAACAAAAAATGTACGAGTGGGAATTGCTTTCCGATGAGTTGGAGGCGGTGAAGGCTGAGGCCTGATCACCGTTTCCATTCGGATAAATCCGCCTTTTTTTCTACTCTCTTTTCCAGTTTGCGTGGCAACCAGTGGAAGAAATTAAAATGGGTGATCTTCTCTATTTCATCCACGTTACGGACCACCTCTTCCATGGGTTGGTTGTCGTCGTTGTTCTCGTAAATGAATCCTATCGCTTTTTCCTCTCCCTCTTTGAGGGACAACACCACTTTAAAGAAGGCATCCGGAACCGCCACTTTGTGTGTCTTTCCTATCCTTTGCGGCTCTTTGTTCCTGAAAATAGGGCCACAGACGATGTATATGCCGCCCTCCTGGATGGCCCACTTCATGCGGCAGATATTTTCGAGCGTCGCCCAATCTCCCTCGTTTAATTTAGCGCTTTGTGGGCACATATTGCTCATAAAGAAACATTCGTCCGCCGCCTTTGCGTCAAATCTCATGTCGGCGAATGGTGCCATATGGCCTCGGCTTAGTTTGACCGCCGTGTGACGCAGCTCTCCTGCGTAGTCGTTGTTGGACACTCTGTACTTCTCCTCCACTTTTAAGTCTCCTGTGAATTTGTTGCTCCGTTTGACGCCTTTGGCTTTCGCCTCGTCAGGGGTGAGTTCCCAGGACACCCAGTTCGGGACCAGTAACTTTTTGTTTAGGGAGAGGGTGTAATGGTCGTGGTCGACGACCATACTGTTCTTCCTTTGTTGTTTGACCATAAGTTCCTTTGGTGTCCCTTCGTTTCCTTTCAGGGAGAGGCAGGAGTTGAGTAGGAGTAATCCTATGAAGATAGGCAGTGCCTTTACGAGTCTATTCATGTGCGAAAAAAGTAAAGGCGCATTGTGGTAAGCAATGCGCCTTTTAGTGAGTTATCTCTTTGTTAGAATCTCCAACCTACAGTTGCGATGATGTTACGTGTCTTCAATCCCTCTTTCAACGACTCGTCCTTTGTATCGAGTGGAAGGTAGTCGTAGAGGTAGTTGGTGGTGTTCTTGAACGCATAAGCCAAGTCGCAGTAGAAGTGCTCACCCTTGTAACCCGCACCTCCTGTCACGTAGACGGATTGTTGAGGAATGGTGATCGCTCTGAGATTGACGATGTTGTTAGCCTCCTCTGGCGTGTAGTCCTTCATTGGCTTTGACGCGTAAGCGAAACCGGCACGGAGGAAGAATCCGTCCACCACTTGGAACTCTCCACCCAACTTGATGGTGTGTGTCTTGCACATGCGTTCCTCAGCAAGATCGTTCTCTGAGTCGAAGTTCATGTCGTTCACTTTCAAACGAGTCTTCTGGAAGTTCTCGAAGTTGTAGTCGATGTCGATCAATCCACGCTTGCCAAGAACAAATCCGATACCAGCCTTGAATTTAAGAGGGGTTCTCAAATCGTAGTAAACTGGCTCGCCTTTGTAGTCCTCTTTGCAATATTTGTTGTTGTCTCCAAGTTCTACGCTGTTGTATTCCCTCATATCGTAATAGGTAGGCGTCTCGAAGGATGCGCCGATTCTGATCGCATCCGCAGGACGAACGATCAATCCTAATTTGAAGTTCACGCCGGTTCCCTCCATTTCAGCCATGTTGTCCAAATACCAAGTGTCATCCATTATCATGCTTCCGTCAGACATTGGCGTATCGGAATACTCTGTGTACATGGAGGTCTGTTTGTATCTTAAGGTGTTGATGCCAATTGCCGCACCCCAATATACGCGGTTGTTGATGTTCATACCATAGGCGATGTCCCATTGTCCGACATGTCCCTTCTCCATGAAGGAGAGCTCTCTTCTGATGGATTCTCCTCCGTATAAAGAACCTTCATCGTCGACAAGGCCGATCTCGTATGCGAAATCGTTGTGAAGATTACCTTCGCCCATCATGGCGATATCATCGGTCAAGGAGTGGTTCACCTCGTCTTTCCTTCTGGTATAGCGGGAGATGTTGCTCAATCGGTTGTAGTTGATGCCCAAAGAGGAGGTGATGTAACCGCTCTCCCTATTCTTATTCTTTCCGAAATTCACGACCAGACCGAAGTTGTTCAATGCGCCCTTCACCTCGCCATCGTTGTCGATGTATAGTGTAGGGGAGAAGGTGATATCGTAGCTTCTATAGATACCCAACGCTGCTGGGTTGTCTTTGATAGCGGATGTGTTTCCTCCCAATGCGGTGAAGGCACCTGCCATACCCGCGTATCTTGCGGTTCCCAACACAGGGTCGATTCTGGTTTCGACAACTGCGTCCATAACATTCTGGGAGAATGCCATACTGGTCATCGCCGCAAGTCCTATTGTTGCTAATACTTTTTTCATATGCGTAATTTTTTAATTTATTTCTAAATCGAATAGTTTTATGGAGAGGAGATTCCCGAAACCCTTCCGGGAATCTCCTAAAAACTTATCTGCGACCACCGGCGCGGGAAGAACCTCCGCCGCTGTAACTGCTGTGTGAGCTAGAGCTGCTTGAAGAGTATCCGCTGGATCTTGAAGAGCTGCTGCTTGAGCTTGAACTGCCGGATGAGTGGTATGAACCGCTGGTTCCGTGAGAGGCTCCACTGTAAGAAGATGATGATCCACCGCTGTAAGAAGAAGAACTTCCGCTGCGGGTGCTGCTACCGCTGTAAGAGCTTCCACTGCTTCTTTGAGCACCGCCACCTACTCTTGATGAGTAGGAAGTGTTGCTTCCTGACCTGTAGGCGCTGGTTGTTCTGCCACTAGATCTAACCGCATTTCCGTTAACTGTTCTTGTTCCACCCGCTCTTGCGCTTTGTGAAGAAGACGACGAAGAGGTCGAAACTCTTGTGTTTCCAGAAGCGCCATTTGAACTGCGAACCGAAGAGGCGGTATTGGTGTGCGCTTGGCTTCTTACAATGCGTGTGCCACTGTTTCTTACCTCGTTTCCTGTCATGATGTGACGAGGAGAACTCAAGTGACGACGGTTGTCGAAGTGGTGGACTGGATGATAATAGTGGTGTGCGTGTCCGTAGTGGTATGGGTGGTAGCCCCATCCATAGTAGCTAGGATAGTAACCATAATATCCGTAATAGTTCCAGCCATAGTAGTTCCATCCGTAATTGTGGCACCAGTGGTGCGAGTAGTAGTGCGGATAGTAGTATGAGTGATAGTAATCCCAACCCCATGGATACTCATAACTGTATGGGCTTGACAGCACATAGACGTTAGTAGTGGATGGGTTTGTGCTGATCTCCGCGTCGTCTGCCGTGTACATTGGGATGCCAGCGTCGTGGAAACGGTTCAATCTCTCGGTGTAGCTGTAGTCATCACCCTTCTCCACCATAATGGTGTCGGTGTAGAAATCAGAACCCACGATGGTCGGATCCTCCACATAGATGGTGTCGTTGCTGACGCGCACATCTTGTTGTTGTTTGCTCTTGATCACCATGGTCTGATAAGACTTCTCGGCCTCAGCCTTCTTAGCCTCCTTCTCGGCTTTCATCTTTTCTCTAGCCTCCAGGCGCGCTTTTTGGCGGGCAATGGCTGCTTCCTCCTCTTTTTTAGCGTCGGAAGTTGAGTAGTAGATGTCATCGACAACGGCGAATGCGTTGAGCGGTAGGGCTACTGTCCCTAGTGCATATAAAAAGAATTTTAGAATTTTCATGGCCTTACCCTCCTATATTTAAATTCAAAAAGCTTATTTTTGTGTTTACAAAGATAATAAATAATCTCTTCACTGAAATCTTTCCTTCGTTTCAGTGATACGAAATTATATTAAAGTTTGGGGTTCCCAAAATGATATGGACCATTTCCCCGATATTATCGACGAATTAATATTTGTGAACGATGAAATACGTAGAGGTAAAATTTAAATTTTCTTCCCAAGAGGATTTTGTAAAGGATTTGTTAACCAATGAGTTAGGAGAAATTGGATTCGAAAGTTTCTCTGTGGAGGAGGGTGCTTTGATCGCCTATGTTCAGACGAATCTGTTCGACGAATCTGCCCTTAAAAATGTGGTTTCCGAATTTCCATACGACAACGGAATCCGTTACGAGGCGAAAGCGGCTGAGGATAAGGATTGGAACGAGGAGTGGGAGAAGAATTATTTTGAGCCTATTGTAATCGGAAACGAGTGTGTGGTGCACGGTTCCTTCCATAAGGATGTGCCTGTTGCCAAATATGATATCATCATCAACCCTAAAATGGCTTTTGGTACTGGCTATCATGCCACCACTACCTTGATGATGAAGGCTTTGCTCAGCAACGATCTTTCGGGGAAGAGTCTCTTGGATATGGGATGCGGCACCGCTATTTTGGCCATTCTTGCCCAAAAGAAGGGGGCTGGTCGCACAGTGGGAATCGATATCGACGAGTGGGCCTACGAGAATGCGAAGGAGAACATCGTCATCAACGGGACGCCAGATATCGAGATCCGTTTGGGAGGTGCTGACGCGCTACAGGAGGAGACTTTCGATATCATCATGGTCAATATCAACCGCAATATACTTTTGCAAGATATCCAACATTATGCTAAACGACTCCATATCGGCTCCTTGTTGTATATGAGCGGATTCTATGAGACGGATATCCCCGTCATCGAGGCGGAGGCGGTGAAGCATGGCTTGAAGCGGATTTCCCATGAAAAACAGGGGGATTGGGTAGCTGTCCGATTCGAGAAGATGGAATGAAAATTCATTTGTGATAAAAATTTATGATAAAAAACCTACTGTTATGATGCAAACTAATCCACAATTGGAACTGGCTCGTCGTATCATCGCCGAGACGGGTTCCAATCTGTTCCTGACGGGAAAGGCTGGAACCGGTAAAACAACTTTTTTAAGACAATTGAGGGCGCACTCGCCGAAACGGATGGTGGTGGTGGCTCCTACGGGTGTCGCGGCCATCAATGCGGGTGGCGTGACCATCCATTCCTTTTTTCAGATTCCCTTTGGCCCTTATTTGCCAGGCAAGAAAGACTTGGCGAAGGAGGTGGGCAAAATGCGGCGGGAGAAATTGAACATCATCCGGACGCTGGATCTTTTGGTGATCGACGAGATCAGTATGGTCCGTGCGGATTTGCTGGATTGTATTGATGATGTTCTCCGTCGGGTACGCCGATCCTCGTTGCCGTTTGGTGGGGTGCAACTTCTGATGATCGGGGATACCCAACAATTGACGCCTGTGGTGAAGGACGATGAGTGGCAGATGTTGGGGGAGGTTTACGATACACCCTATTTTTTCAGTAGTCGAGCCCTGTTGAAGACACGCTTCTCTTGTGTGGAGTTGAAGCAGATCTTCCGTCAGGACGATGAGGCCTTCATCGATTTATTGAACCGTATTCGGGAGAACCGGGTGGACGCCAGTATGTTGGCGGATTTGAACAAACGCTGCATGCCGCACTTCAACCCCTCCGACAAGGATGGGTACATTCGGCTGACCACCCACAATTCATCAGCGCAAAAGATCAACGAGACAAAACTCTCCGCTCTAAAGACGAAATCCTACCATTTCGATGCCGATGTGACCGGCAATTTCCCCGAGTACGCCTATCCGACCGACGCCCATTTGGTCTTGAAGGAGAATGCGCAGGTGATGTTCATCAAAAACGATTCCTCCTCTGAAAAACGCTACTATAACGGTAAAATAGGTGTGGTGAAGCGCATCGACGATCATGAGATTGTGGTGGAGGATCGGACTACGGGCGACACTGTCACCGTGGATCGGGAGGTTTGGGAGAATATCCGTTACGAAATCAACAAAGAGACCAAGGAGATCGTAGAGGTGGTGGAGGGCACATTCGAACAGTACCCGTTGAAGACCGCTTGGGCGATCACTATCCATAAGAGCCAAGGCCTCACATTTGAACGGGCGATCATCGATGCGGGTTCCTCCTTCTCGCACGGACAGGTCTATGTGGCGCTCAGCCGCTGCAAACGGTTGGATGGGCTGGTGCTCAGCTCTCCTATCACAATGGCCTCTATCCGACATGATGTCCGAGTTGATTATTTTAACCAGGAGATGGAGAGCCGTGAACCGGACGAAGCCGGAATGGCCCAGTTGCATAAGGAGTATTACATACAGTTGGCTGGTGAACAATTTTCCTTTTATGGATTGTTGCAACCGCTCTTCTCCATGCAACGGTTGATGGTTGAATCGTTCGCCAAGTTGTATCCTGCCACTTTGAAGTTGATAGATGAGACTTTGCCTCTCCTGAAAGAGGAGGTGGATGATGTGGCGATCCGTTTTGTGCAGCAGCTTACGATGATGGCCCATGAGAGCACGGATGTTGACGCGGATGAAAAATTGTTTGAAAGAACGCAAAAAGCGGCCGAATATTTTTCCAAAAAATGTGAATCTGTCGTACCTTCGTTGCTCGAAGCGTTGGTGGCTATCCAGTCGAATAATAAAGAGGTGATGAAGCGGTTCAATGACTTGCTGAACGCCATACAAAATGCCTATGACGAGAAGATGGCGACGCTAGAGGCTTGCGACAGAGGTTTTGTCGCCTCTCGATTCCCAAAAAAAAGGAATGACGCGATTGTCTCCGGCAAGGCATCGAAGAAGCCTAAAACGGAGAAGACTCCTTCTTACGAGCTTACACTACAGCTTTTTCGAGAAGGGATGACAGTCGACGAGATTTCGGAGGCGAGAGGTTTCGCTGTGAGCACGATAGAGACACATCTTTTTCAATGTGTGCAACATGGATTGTTGTCCGCGGAGGAGATATGGACAAAGGAACGATGGGCGGAGCTCAGTGCCTTTGTGAAAAAACACCCTGACGTGTCGTTGGGTGACTTGTATAAATTGGGCGATGAGAAGTATAGCTATACGGAACTACGTATAGCTCAATATATTAACAAAGAAAATAATTGATATGAGAAGATTATTGTGGACAATTGTCCCTTCGTTATTGTTGTGCGCCTCCTGTAAGAAGGTGTATGAGGAGAACTACTATTACAACACGGATGAGAATGTATATAACTACGAGTATTATCAGACTATTTTGTTGAATCAGGAGGAGATTTCGCAAGACCTTCGCCCTGAGTTCTTGAAAAAGGGAGATACGGTGGCGGTTTTCGCCGCTTCCAATAAAGTGACCGTGAGTGAGTTGGCCAATGGTATCCAGACTTTGAAAAGTTGGGGTCTGAATGTCGTCGAGGCGGAGAATCTCTATGCCGAAGATGGCCGCTATGCGGGAACCCAGTCCCAACGTATCATAGGCTTGCAAAAGTTGATGGATAATCCGAACATCAAGGCGCTCTTCTCCGCTCGTGGCGGATATGGTGCGGCGCAGGTCATCTCCTTCCTTGATTTGGAGAAGTTCCAGAAGAACCCTAAATGGGTGGTGGGTTATAGTGATGTGACCGCCCTTCACGCGGCGTTGAATAATTTAGGCATCGAATCTGTCCATGGACCGATGGTGAACAATATGACACACGCAGAGAGTGTGGAGAGTTTGCGCAAGATGCTTTTCGGCGAGCAGATCTCTTATACCATTCCGAATAACAGTAATTGCAGACCGGGAAGCGCTGAGGGTAGATTGGTGGGCGGTAACCTCTCCTTGATTTATAGCTTGGGAGGTACTTTGTTCGACCTGAATGTGAAGAACGCGATTCTATTGATTGAGGATACCGGCGAGAGCAATTACCATTTGGACCGTATGCTGACCAACTTGAAATTGAGTGGAAAACTCGATTGCATCAAAGGTTTGGTGGTCGGCGAGTTCATCAAGATGAATCAGGGTGGTGACGCTCCTGTCAATGAGATCATCCTTGATAAGGTGAAGGATTTAGGCATACCAGTGATGTATGGAATCAATGTGGGACACGACGTGGCGAACAATGCGGTATGCTTGGGAAGAACGGTGAAGTTGACGGTGGATGACAACAACGCGACGCTCTCTTTCGAATAATAACAAAGGATAAGTATAGGTCGATGGCAAAGGTTAAATCTGTATATGTCTGTCAAAATTGTGGCGCAGAGGCCGCGAAATGGGTGGGTAAATGTCCCGCTTGCGGAGAGTGGAACACCTATGTGGAGGAGGTTGTCCGTAAGGAGTCGAAAGGGGCGCAGACGCTGAATTTCGTACCCGATAGCGGGAAATCCAAACCAGTCCGTATCGATGAGGTGGAGACCGCCGAGGAGCCGCGTGACGATACGGGAAACAATGAATTCAACCGTGTCTTGGGTGGTGGAATTGTGCCTGGTTCCCTTACTTTGATAGGCGGTGAGCCGGGAATCGGCAAATCCACCTTGATCCTGCAGATCGCTTTGAGCCTATACAATAAAAAGATACTTTATGTCTCTGGAGAGGAGAGCGTGAAGCAGTTGAAGTTGCGTGCGGACCGTTTGTCGACGCAGGCGAACCCCAATTGCTATATTGTCAGCGAGACCTCTTTGGAACAAATATTCGTCCATATACAAAATGTCCAACCCGACTTGGTGGTGATAGACTCTATCCAGACGATCAGTACGGAGATGGTCGAGTCTTCGCCAGGTAGCGTCTCCCAGGTGAGGGAGTGTGCGGCGGCTATCCTGAAATTCGCGAAGGAGAGTGGTGTGCCGGTCTTGATGGTGGGCCATATCAACAAGGAGGGAAATATAGCCGGACCGAAGGTGTTGGAGCATATCGTGGATACGGTGCTCCAGTTCGAGGGCGATCAACACTATATGTATCGTATTCTCCGATCCATCAAAAACCGTTTCGGAAGCACCTCCGAATTGGGCATTTACGAGATGCGCCAATCCGGATTGAGGGAGGTTTCCAACCCATCGGAACTCTTGCTTAGCAACAACCATGCGGGGTTGAGCGGCACATCAATCGGCGTGGCGATCGAGGGCGTTCGTCCCTTCCTGATCGAGGTGCAGTCGTTGGTTAGTTCGGCGGCTTATGGTACCCCGCAACGCTCTACGACGGGCTTTGACATCCGTCGTCTCAATATGTTGTTGGCGGTGTTGGAAAAAAGGGTCGGTTTCAAGTTGGCGCAAAAGGATGTTTACTTGAATATCGCGGGTGGTCTTCGCATCAATGATCCAGCCTTGGATCTTGCGATTATTACGGCGATACTCTCTTCCAATATGGATATTGTGGTGGATGCGCAGACCTGTTTGACCGGAGAGATAGGTCTATCGGGAGAGATTCGCCCAGTCAATCGTATCGAGCAACGAATCTCCGAGGCGGAGAAGTTAGGCTTCAAGCGAATCATTATTCCTGAATTCAAGAATTTGGATGTGAAGAAATGGAACATCGAGATTGTCTCCGCCCGCAAGGTGGATGAGGCCTTCTCTTCCATTTTCGGATGATTTCGATTTTTTAACCTTTTGAGCAAAATAGAGGATATCGGGCTGCGTTAAGAATATAGAGAAGTGTGATAAAGATGAAAAAGTGGTTTAGCATATGGATGATGTTTGTGCTTTGTGTGGTGGGCGCCTCCGCGCAGATCAATACGAAGCGTATGATGGAGATAGGGCGGAATGCCATCTATTTCGAGGATTATGTTCTCTCTATCCAGTATTTCAACCGTGTCATCAGTGCTAAGCCCTATCTTGCCGACCCCTATTTTTACCGTGCGGTGGCGAAAATCAGTTTGGAGGATTATACGGGTGCGGAGGCGGACTGCGGTCTCGCTTTGGAGCGCAACCCCTTCGTGGTGGACGCTTACCGTTGCAGGGGCGCCGCCCGCACTTGCTTGGGCAAGTATGAGGAGGCGTTGTCCGATTTTGAGAAGGGGTTGGAATTGGAGCCGCATAATAAGATTTTCCGGTTGTTTAAAGGCTCTGTGTATGCTTGCCAGGAGAAGTGGGATACCGCTATCGTGGAGTTCTCTGATTTGATAAAGTTGCAGCCCCATTTCCAGGAGGCCTATTTGCGGCGTGGCTATGCCTATTTTTCGAATGGCGACACCGTGAATGCGTTGCGGGACTTTGAGTCGTTGTTGTCCCTCGATCGATACTCGGCCGACGGACACGCCGCACGAGGCTATTTACTGGGTGCGACCAAGGATTACAAGCGAGGCGTCGCGGAGTTGAACGAAGCGATCCGTCTTGAACCCTATCGGGTGGGGTATTACATCAATCGTGGCGCCGTTTGGGCATGGGCGGGCGATTCGGTCAAGGCGGTGGCCGATTATGATGCCGCGATCCAGTTGGATCCGACCTGCGTGACTGCCTATTTCAACCGTGCGATCATGCATACGAAAATGGGCAACAAGAAACTCGCCTTGGAGGATTACGACAAGGTGGTGGATTTGGAGCCGGGTAACTATTTCGCCATCTACAACCGTGCCATTTTGTGCGGCCAGATGGAACGATACAAAGCCGCGATCCGTGATTTAGGAAAGATATTGGAGGAGTACCCTGATTATTATCCAGCCTATCAGATGCGTGCGGAGATAAAGATGAAGATGAAGGATAAGCAGGGGGCTGAAATCGATTATAACACTGCCTATGTGATCCAGCGGAAGTTGGATAAGCGGGGAGAGAAGGGGGGCACTGAGTTGACCTCCTCTCAAAAAAAGAAGAAGGATTTAGATCACCACGGAGATTTGGTGGTGATGGACAAACAGGAGGAGATGCGCCGACTCTCTTATAAAAATGAGTCGAGGGGTAGGGTGCAAAATGTCAACTTCCATGTCGAACTGAGCCCGATGTTGTTGCTCTCCGCCCATCCGAAAGAAAACAAGGCGATGGGCCGCACCCTTTATTTTGACGAGCAGATCAACGCGTTGAACGCACAAAAAATCTTCCCTTTAAAGTTGAGTCTCTCTATGGAGGAGGAGCCTGTGGGTGATGGCCGTTTGTCCCGCGCATTGTCTTGTATAGATAGTTTGACCAGACGTTTGGAGCAGCGTCCGACGTCGAGGGATCTCTTGATCCGTGCGGTGTGCCACGAGGCTGTCTCTGATTACCAAAGCGCTTTTGATGATTTGTCCGCCGCTATTGATTTGGGAGCGGATGAGTATGGTTGGTTGGCGCATTTCCTTCGGGGCGTTCTTCGTTACAAACGCTATTTGATACAATCCAATATGGAGGGGGAGGAGATGACCTCTGTTCAGACGGTCGTTTTTGATCTGATGCAAAAGGATTTCGAGCAGGCAGGTCGTTTGAAACCCCAATTCGCCCCCGCTTGGTACAATTGCGCACATGCCTTGGTAGCGCAGCGGAAGTATGAGGAAGCTGTTCAGTTCTATAATCGAGCCATTGAGCACAATCCCAATTTGGCGGAAGCCTACTACAACCGAGGCTTGACCCATATCTATATGAAGAACCGCCAACAAGGCATCTCCGATTTGAGCAAGGCTGGCGAGTTGGGCCTCTATTCAGCCTATAATGTGATCAAACGGTTTGGGGGCAATAAATAGTCTCCAGCTATTTTACGATATATAATTTTTGTCCCACTTTAAGGGCGGTGCCTTTCAGGTGGTTCCACGTCTGGATTTGTTCCACGGTGCATCCATAGATTTTGGAGATGCGGTAGAGCGTCTCTTTGGGTTGGACGGTGTGCTCGATGCTCTGCTCTGAGGAAGGCGTCACCTCGTCGGTAGGATTGTTGTGGGGTTGAGGCTCTCGCTTCACCTCCTCTTCCTGTAGAATGTAGAGCTTTTGATCCAGTTTCAGGTAGGTGTCGTGGAGGTTGTTCCAACGCATCAAATCCTCTACGGTGCATCCATATTTCTTGGAGATCTTAAACAATGTCTCTTTCTTTTGGACAATGTGGAAGAGGGTGTCTTTTCTCTCCTCGACGGGTTCGATGAGGGGTTGAGGCTCCTTATCCTCCTGTTTCACCTCCTCTTCTGGGGTAGAGCGATCCTCAGACGGAATGGTGTCCACCGTCTGCTTCTCCTCTTTGCCCGGTTCTATGATAGGCTTCTCCTTTTCTTGATCTTCCGGAATGTCGAGGGTTGGTTCCTCCTCTCCGATGATGCGCTTGATGCCGATGAAGCGGATCTTATAGTAGTCTGCGGTCGGATAGTTGTCGATGGTGATGCCACTGCTTATCGAGGCGTGGATAAAACGTAGGGTGGTGTTTTTTTCGTCGGGAATCACCTCGCTAATGATACCGACATGTCCTACGCCCTTGGATTTAGCGTTGCTGCCCTTGAAAAAGATGAGGTCGCCCGCCTTGGCGTCCTCGACGGAGCACTTCTCTCCCTGTAGATATTGGGAGGCGGATGATGCCGCCAATTCATATCCGAACTGACGGAACACATAGCCGGTAAAACCGGAACAGTCGAAACGGTTGGGTCCTTTCCCTGCGTATTGGTATTTTTTCCCCAAGTGCTTGGTTGCCTCCACAACAATGGAGTCGCGCAGGGAGATATCCTTGTCTTTGTGCCTCTTGGCGGAGGCGCAGAGCGGCAATGTCGCTAATAATAAAATGGTTACAATCTTCCTCATATGGACAAAGGTAATAATTTTATTTGAAAAAGAGATGTGGTGGTTTTATTGTTATGCCTTTGCAACTGTATTTAGACAAAATAGTAATAAATATATGATTATGAATTATAAAAGTATCATTTCTGTCGCATTGGTGTCGTTGTCTGCGTCTTGGGTTTATGGCGTGAATACAGTTAAAGAAGAGACTGTTTTTGAAAACAAGGTGGCATTTAACAAGAGTGTGTACGCCTCTAATATTTATGTGGAGCATCCAACCTATCCTAGCAGCATCTATTTTGATTGCGGTTATTATCCAAAGTCTCCGCTCAGTCTTCGTGTGAAAGGAACGGGTGACGCTTTCTATAATTGCTTGACCTTTCAGTTGGACTCTCTACTTGGTGAGTCATCTTGGAAGATAGCGACATATATAGGTACTCCAACAACCACTCGCCCCCCAGCACCATTGATGTTTGAATCGTCTGCTTACGATTTTAGAGGTGGTGAATTGAATATTGCGCCCAAAGTATCGGATGCATATCGTCCAACAGCGAAAATCACGGATGCGGGCGAATTTTATGGAACCTCTTTGGTGTTGAACCCGGGTGTCGTCGAATCGTATAAGAAGAATCCTCGTATGTATTTCCAATTTGATGAAGAGACTCAAGGATGGAAATTGTCAGTGGAGCGACCAAGCGTTCATGAGGGTACTCCTATCCCATTTACAATTGAAACAAGCGAATTGTTGGTAAAAAATGGTAACCTTGTTGTCAATGGAACCATCGAGTGTCAAAAGAGCTTGAAGGTGGCTGAGGTGGATGCCAAGTCACTTCGTGCTAATGACATCAAGGTGGATATGAATAACGCCGCTGACTATGTTTTCGAGGAGAACTATGATTTGAAATCCTTGAGTGAAGTGGAGGCTTATGTGAAGGCGAACAAACATTTACCAGGTGTACCTTCTGCCACTGAATTGAAGAGCGAGGGGATGAGTGTCTCTGAAATGACTAACTTGCTTTTGGAGAAGGTGGAGGAGTTGACGCTTCATTTGATCCGAGTGGAGAAGGAGAATCAAGCTTTGAAGGCGGAGATTGAGGCATTGAAGAAGCGTTGATGATAAGACCAATAAAGAGGAGAGGGACTGGTGATCAAATCGCCAGTCCCTCTCCTCTTTTTGTAAGCCCCGCGTTATTGGGTAACGATTATTTTGTGTATGTTATGGGTCTTGTTGCCTTTGAGCAGATAAATGCCCTTCTTGAGTGCTGGTAGCTCCTCTGTGGTTAGGGAACCCGCCGATCTGCCTAAAAGATCCATCACCTCGAATTGGTCATCCCTCTCCAACTCCTCTGTCACGATGTTGGCGCCGGTGGTGTTGGCAGGTTTGAACATCATATAGTCCATATCCACCCAGCTGCCGGTGATGAGGAGCTTCAACTCGTGTTTGCCCTCGGAGACTTGGCCGATATTGGCCGACACGGTGGTGTAGGTGCTCCAATCGCCCGTGTTAGGGACGGCGATTTCATCGGTGACGGCCTTGTTGTCGATGTAGAGTTGGAACGACGAACCGTCGCTTCCGGAGGCGACATAGGCATCCATTGTGTAGGTGTCGCTCTTCTCCGCTGTGATGGTGTATTTGATCCACTCGCCCTTCTCGGTGTAGCCGATGGCGGTATTGCTCATATCGACGCCCTCTTGGCGGTCGCCGCCATTCCTGTTTTGGTCGTCGTTGTCGTTGTAGGCGACATCTTGTCCTCCGTAATCAAACTCCTCGGCTTCGATTTTGCCTGGAATTGGCGCAGGCGTGCCGTGGAATGGCGTCTGTGGGGTGATCACGTGTGGTTTGGAGTTGCAGTCAGTGGTGTAACGTCTGACAAAGAGCCAGATCTCTCGGGTGGTGTTGTAGGCGTCGTTGGAGTGCCAGTGTCCCTTGTTCGGGATGGCGTTCAGCACGACATCCGCGTCGCAATCGCCGCCGCTATAGGTGGTTCGGGTAGCGGTGTTGACGGTGGTTACCTTCTTCGTTTTGCAGTTGTTGTGCTTTTGCCACGCCTCCACGACGGCTTCAGCGCCGCTCTGACCTCCGTTGGGTTGGAAATAGACCACATCATCCGCTGTTCCGTGGGTGTGGATAAGCGGCACGGCGCGTGTGTTGGCGTTGACAGGGTTGCCGAACTGGTAGCCTGAGACAGGGGCGAAGGCCGCGAAGTAGTCTGGGATTTTGTTCATGGCGTGGTAGGTCATCATTCCTCCCATGGAGAATCCGCTGAGGTAAACCCTTTTCTTGTCGATTTTGTAGTCTTGCGACATCTTGTCGATGATCGCTATCAAGTATTTGGTATCCTTGTCTCCGCTGATATCCCAAGATTTGTTCTCTCCGGAAGGGTAGGCCACCACAAAGTTCGCGGTGTCCGCCACGCTTTCCCACTTCGCCTGGTTCTTTTGGTAGTTGATGTCTTGGTTCATACCGTGCATGGAGATGAGTAGTGGACGGTTGGATTTGATGTTTTGCGGTGCGTAAACATAGACTTGACGGCCGTTCACATAATAGTTGGTGCCACCCTTCGCGCCTGTGACGGGTTGGTTCTCCAAGTTGTTTTCGGTATTGTTGTTTGTGTTGCCTCCGCTGCCGTCCTTATCGGATGCTGGCAATAGTTTCAACATCTGCTCCGCGTAGCGCTTGCCGAACTCTCTGTATCCTTTTGCGGTGAAGTGGAAACGGTCGTTGGCCATACCCTCCAAATTCTTAGAGGAGATGACATGGGAGTTGCTGATGACGCTCGGCATCTTCGCGATGATGCCATTGTGGCCGTTGCAGGCGCCATCCTGACGGGTTTCTCCTACCAATAGCGGCACATCTGCCGCATTCAAGCCCAACTCTTTCAATAATTTATCGTAGATGGTCTTTACTCGGTAAGGCCAATCTTGTTGCATGTTGTTGGTCTCTCCTTGGTGGATCAGCATGCCCTTGATGACACCATCCTTCTGGGCCAGTTTGGCGCACTCCAGGAGTCGTTTGTAACCATTGTTGTTGTAGTAGGCGGCGAGATTTTTGAACCAAGCGGCCTCTCCTGCCACATAGGCCTCCGCTTTGTCCTCTTCGAAAAGTTTAATGTCCGCTCCGCCGACCGCCACGACGATTACGCCCACTTTGATGTTCGAATTTAGGTTTTGCACCAATGTGCGGCCGAAATAGTCCGTTGGACCAAGGCCAGAGGAGCAGTGCGCCAATGGTGGCGTGGCGGTGTACCATTTGCCCAATTGACGTTGTCCGCAGTTGGCGGTCGACATCATTTGGAAGCGACTGTCGCAAGTTCTGTCTTGACTCTCTGGTTGCGCGGCTCCCTCCATATTGGATTGCCCGAAACAGAGATAAATGTGGAAATTTGGATCTGGATTCGCCATGGCAAGGAGACAATTTCCTAGCAATGCGGCCAAAATTCCGATAATGGTAAGTCGTGTGTTTTTCATGGTATTAATTGACAATATGAATTTTTCGCTAAAGTAGGACTTTTTGGGATGGACCATTTGTATTATTGTGTCAATGTCGGGAAACTGATGGGAAAATAATAGCAAGTGAGCCATTAGTCCTATTTTTTGCAACGATATTATCGGTTCCCATTCTGTAGGATGCTCTATCTTTGTAATGCTTTGGGAGAGATATATTGGATATTTAGTTTAAGAGAGATTATTTTATCCTTCGATAAGGATTTTTCCCGGTGATACATTTGAATAACAGTTTTTCATCTATAACAAGACATTGTGGTTATATGCGAATGAGGCCCTCGTAATTCAAGTACCTGTGGTAGGCTGAAAAGAGTATGAGGTGATTACAATGTGTTTTAGCGTAATATGTGTTTTTAAACCGCTGTTCTGATTGGACGGCGGTTTTTTTGTCTGCATTAGGGTATAAAGAAAAAAAGGAAGCCTGAACGATACAATACGTTTCGGCTTCCTTTTTATGGTGCTTTCCCCTGTTTATAGTATCACCTCAATTGTTGAAGAGATTTTTTTCCCTCCTTCAAAGGTGATAGAGATGGTCAAGTGGTGTGTGGTGGAAAGGGTGGGAAGAGGGAAGACAAGACTCATACCACCATCCCACCATAGACATTTTTCGTTATAGGTGAAATCAGAGAATTTTTTACTAATATATACTAAATGAGTGTCGTTGATGGGATATCCGTTTAAGACGAAGTCGCCCCAAGACTCGGTTCGAACAGTCGCAAAGTCAATTAAATCACTACCCGCAGGATGAACCACGTCAAAGTCAGCATCTGAGATGATGGAGATGTCGCTGACAGGAAATGCGATTGGCGGATTTGTCGCACTGCTTTCCCCATGCCAAGCCGTATCGTGGTAGAGTTGGCAGATGGAATCGAATAGTTCTGTGTTTTTCGGAACTTTGCATTCGTCAGAATAAATGATGTCTCCCTTTATAGAAAATCCTATGGCAAATGAATCCCTGCGCCGACTTGGTACGATGTGCCATTTTACATAGGAAAACGAATCGGGAATTGTGTAGCAATTGTGAAGGTGCTTGGAATTCCAATATATTGGCGGATATCCATCTTCATTCTCGTCACCACAAGCAAATGTGATGGATAGAAGAGCGCAAATGAGTATCCATTTGAAGAGAAAATACAAACTGTGTCTCATAATTGTAAATGTTAAATTGGGTTATCTGAAAATTGGGAATATTGTGTGGCTATATTTATAGTCGGCATCCTTTGATGGATTGTTGTCTGTGTAATCAAATGACTCCGCTTGGGTAATATGAAAACATCCGCTTGCAAAATAGCCGTTGCAGAGGCCGCCCCATCCCCAGTTCATATGAAGCAGTGGATGTTTGTATGAAACGGAGAGGAGGACATCTTTCCCCGCAGATTCGTCGTTTGTGTCTATTTGATATTGGTGTTCTTCTGTCGCCTCGTCGAAAGAATACCCATCCACCACCCATGCATGGCCGTCAGAGTAGGTATAGACAAGTCCGAGGAAGCGATTTGTTCGATTTTGTTTCCCAGTCATAATGACTGGTTTTTTTGATTTAAGTTGGGATGCGACTGAAGTGAAGTTGTAATTTTTCCCAGAAGTTCCGCTATAGCCACATTCTTTTAAGAAACTCATGGCATTATCCTTGTTAGTGCTACTGCCGTCACAAGTGTATTCCATGCCGATTTTGTAGCCGATGTATCCAAGAAGTTTACTTACTTGTGTTCTGTATTTTATTTCCGAGAGTTCTTTCGCATTTTTTACTTTTTGAATCTCCTCCCAATTTAGTTCTATTCTTCCATAACTATTGTTTCGTCGAAGGTTATCCATAAAGGAAGTAGGATGCTTATAATATCCCATAATCTGGCCAATGGCAACAGCCCAACAACCTACGGGAGCATGCTCACCATCATTGTATTTGCAAACCAAGGGAATCAATGTGTTGTATGGAGAACCGCTTTGAGCCCAAACGGTTTTTAATAGTGGCTTCACCTCCTCTTTCGATTTTAGCAGTGTATAGTTGCCTGTAAATACCCTTCTTAGTGACACATTGGCTGGCTTAAGATTTCCGACGATGGTTTTAATTGCTTTTTCTCGTAAGGAGTCTTTCTCGCTCTCGAACTTAAGAATGGAATTTTCCATGAATATTTGTGCGTTTTCAAGGAATATCGCAATGCCTGGATTATCTATAGTGTCGCCCAATGTGCCACTATCCGCACAAGCGAGGATAGGGCAACCCACACGATCATCTGCGCAGATGATGGCGAATCCGGAGCTGTCCGCAAAGTTACAAACATAGGCAAGTGTGTCGGGGAGATTATTAAACTCGGAACTTGAGCGTAGGGTGTTGGTGTTTTTCCCGATGACACGTCCATCATTAACTATTCTGCGTCTACCCGAACGGAGAACTTGGTCTTCAGAGGTGTCTCCAAAATGTAAAGATGCCACATCTTCGGATAGAGTGGCAGCCTCCTCCCAACTCATGGTGTGGTTGTTGGAGAATATTGCTTTGTAATTAAGAGTACATGTGTCTTGCTGCACCTCTATAGAAGAGGTTGATTGCTGTTGCATTTCAGTAGTGTCTTCGCAACTTCCGAGAAAACTTGCGATAGAAACTGCTAATGAAAATGGGACGAAAATCCTAGGTCTTTTTTTGTTGTCGTATTTATCCATCTTGTTCGTTTTTTGAATGTAAATCTAATCATCTGGACAGAAAGACGCCCAAGGGATGCTAAGAGAGAGTAGATCCGTTGTGGCGAGTTCCTAACAATCGCTGCAAAGATAATAATGTTTCTAAATAAAATATACAAAATATACAAAATACGCAATATGCCACTACGAACCTTTCGATAGAACTGTTTTGAAGTTTGTTAGAAAATCACATTGCTCTGTAAGTTATGAGAGGGGCCATTCTACTCTTTATGCTTTTGGGGAATGGACTAACTGCGACAAAAGACGACATAATAGTTGCTAAATGCGCTGTTTTTAGTCGAATAGTTGTATTTTTGCACATAAATATTCAAAAAGTATAACATTGGAAACATTAGAGCAGGTCATCAGGGAAGTCAGTGGATTGTTATGGGGATGGCCCCTTATCCTTTTATTGGTGGGTACCCATGTCTATTTGACCTATATTCTTAAATTCCCCCAACGTCATATAGTAAAAGCGATTAAACTCACATTCTCCAATGAGAAGGGAATGAGTGGCGATGTCAGCGCATTCAGTGCATTGGCGACAGCATTGGCGGCAACTATCGGAACGGGGAACCTCGTGGGCGTAGGAACGGCCATCGCATTGGGTGGGCCGGGAGCTGTTTTCTGGTGTTGGATCACGGGAGTGTTAGGTATGGCCACCAAGTACAGCGAGGGATTGTTGGCGGTGAAATTCAGGGTGAAGACCTCTAACGGAGAGATGTTAGGTGGTCCGATGTACGCTTTGGAGCGTGGCTTGGGGATGAAGTGGTTGGCGGTATTGTTCTGTATCTTTACCGCACTTGCCTCTTTCGGAATCGGTAATATGGTGCAGGCCAATGCTGTTGCGGAGGTCTTGAATACGGAGTTGGGCGTGGGGAATTCCACGACAGGTATTCTCATCGCCTTGATGGTGGGGGCTGTGATGCTAGGGGGCGTGAAGAGCCTTTCGAAGGTTTGCGGTTTCTTGGTCCCATTCATGGCGCTCTTCTACATTTTGGGGTGCTTCTATATCCTGTGCTGCAATTATAACCATATCTTCCCTGCGTTGAGTATGATCCTCTCCTCCGCGTTCCAACCTCAAGCGGTGGGCGGTGGCGCGGCGGGCGGCGCTTTGCTGATAACGATTCGATATGGTGTGGCGCGTGGATTGTTCTCCAACGAGTCGGGAATGGGATCCGCTCCGATTGTGGCGGCCGCCGCTAAATCCAAGAACCCGGTTAGGCAGGCATTGGTCTCCATGACAGGTACTTTCTGGGATACGGTGGTGATTTGCGCGATTACAGGTTTGGTCTTGGTCAGTTGCCTGCATGCGAATCCCGATATGGTATGTGAAGAGGGACCAGGCATGATGCGTGCCGCTTTCGGAACGATACCTATCATAGGACCGATGGTCTTGGTGGTGGGCTTGGCCACATTTGCTTTTTCCACCATTTTAGGATGGTCCTATTATGGAGAGAAGGCGGTTGAGTATTTAGGCGGCAAGAAGGCCTGCTTTTACTATCGCATGGTATTTGTTGTCATGGTTTATTTCGGGTCGGTTTTCTCTCTGAGCGTGGTTTGGAACTTTGCCGATATCATGAATGGTTTGATGGCCATTCCGAACTTGATCTCTTTGCTGCTGCTTTCCCGTCTTTTGGTCACGCAGACCCATTATTACCTGTGGCAATTGAATTTGGACGAGGAGTTCACGCCAGATGATGAGTATTGGACCAATAGGGAAGAGGAACGAAGAAACGCCGATATCCGCAAAAAGACGGAAAAGAATTCCGTTCGCGCACAGGAGTATACCAAAAGCAAGTGGCGCAGTTGGAATAGCCGTTTCATTAGAAATAATAGAGGCCCTAAAAGGCGTTAAGCAGACAATCGATAAGGGTTGTCTGCCTAACGGAATGGTTATGCTCTCTTTTTTACCTGCAAAGTGATGCGGATCTGCCTTTCGTAGTGCTCTTGTGGATTGATTTGACTGATTCTACACTCGAAAATATCTCCCCAGCCCATGTCCATTAATGCAGCCAGTTGACTGTTGTGGACGCTTGGAATGTATCCGAGCTTATACTCATTTTGCGTGTCTGGATCCACGAATTTCAAAAGGATTGCCTCGTGGTCGTATTTGTTATCCGGATCACGTTCTAAGGCTAACACAGTGCCTATTTTCAACGAATCCCACACTTCGTTTGCGTCATAGTATTGGCGTCCTGCCAAGTGACATTCCATAAAAAATAATTTCTTCGTTTCCATAACTGTCAATTATTAAGTTATTATGTATGACAAAGGAACTTTTATGGTATGCCCAAACGAGGCATAGGTTGTCAAAAAAAAGAGAGGCGCGACACCTTTCGGTACCGCGCCTAGGTCTTTCGACTATATGTAGTCTTATACTAAACTTCTAACTAAAGTCTCTCTGTCGCCTGCCAACAAATCCATAGGAGCGATCTCTGGCAAAGTGTAGCAACCAGGACGTTGCTTAACAACCGCACGAGCGCAAGATGTCAAAACTTGAGCAGTCAATGCAGGGTTGTTGATGTGCATACGGTATTCGAACAATTGGTTTTGAGTCTTACCAGAAACACCCTTACGCTCGATCAATACACCGTGACCCATATCCTTGCAGTCATCTACGCTGTTAACAGGGATTACGTGCAACTCGTCGTGAGCGAAGTAGTCATCGGCCTTCAACTCAGCGTAAACTTGCTCAGCTGTGTAGCCCTCCTCCAACTCTACGTAAACCATACGGCTGTGGATGCTTTGTCCCTTAGGGATTGTCATGGAAAGCGCGTTCTTAACGCCCTTCTTACCACGTGCGACAACAGAGTGTCCCATGCTCATACCTGGACCGAAGTTGGTGTAGGTCAAGCCCTTAGGAGCCATTGCCATCAAAAGTGTACGGATTACAGAGTCTGTTCCAGGATCCCATCCTGCTGAGATGATAGAAGCGACATTGTACTTCTTTGCCTCTGCGTCCAAAGATTGACGGAGGTTCCAAACTTCACCGTGGATATCGAAGCTATCTACGGTACAGATACCCTTTGCCAAGATGCTCTTCGCAACCTCAGGGATATTTCTTGTTGGACTACAAAGAATGGCTACGTCTACCTTACCCAACTCGTCGATGTTAGAAACTACCTTAACAGCAGCCAACTCAGCTGGTTTTGAGGATGCGTCGCGACGTACAACACCAACCAATTCCATGTCTGGTGCCGCTTGAACAGCTTCTACGCTGAAGCGTCCGATGTTGCCGTAACCGACAACCGCAACTTTTAATTTTTCCATTGTCTTAATTTTTAATTTATTAAAAAAATCCCCGATGTAGAAACAACGGGGATTTTTCCTTATGTTGTTTGGTTATTATACTAAACCTTGAGCCAACATAGCGTTAGCAACCTTCACGAAACCAGCGATGTTTGCACCCTTAACGTAGTTAACAACACCAGTCTTCTCGCACTTACCGTACTTAACGCAGTTGTCGTGGATATTCTTCATGATACCCTTCAACTTGTTGTCAACCTCCTCAGCTGTCCAAGAGATACGGCCAGAGTTTTGGCACATCTCCAAACCTGAAGTTGCAACACCACCGGCGTTAGAAGCCTTACCTGGAGCGTAAAGGATTTGTGCCTCGATGAATGCGTTAACAGCATCGATAGTAGAAGGCATGTTAGCACCCTCAGCAACAACCTTAACACCCTTAGCAAGAAGTGCCTTAGCGTCGTCACCGTCCAACTCGTTTTGAGTTGCGCATGGCATAGCTACATCAAGAGTCTTGATCTCAGCGATTTGCCAAGGACGTGCGTTCTCGTAGTACTTAGCTGATGGATACTTAGCAGCATACTCCTTGATACGACCACGCTTAACATTCTTCAAATCGAAGATGAATGCCAACTTCTCAGCGTCGATACCGTCAGCATCGTAGATAGTACCGTTAGAGTCAGATACTGTAAGAACCTTTGCACCGAGTTGAGTACACTTCTCAACAGCGTATTGAGCAACGTTACCTGATCCAGAGATAGCAACTGTCTTACCCTTCAAAGAGTCACCCTTAGTCTCCAACATGTATTGTGCGAAGTAAGTAGTTCCGTAACCAGTAGCCTCAGGACGGATCAAAGATCCACCGAACTCAAGACCCTTACCAGTCAAAACGCCGGTCCACTCGTTCTTCAATCTCTTGTATTGACCGAACATGAAACCAACCTCACGAGCACCTGTACCGATATCACCAGCAGGAACGTCAGTGTCAGCGCCGATGTGACGGAACAACTCAGTCATGAAGCTTTGGCAGAAACGCATAACCTCATTGTCTGACTTACCCTTAGGGTCGAAGTCTGAACCACCTTTACCACCACCCATTGGAAGAGTAGTCAAAGAGTTCTTCAAAACTTGCTCGAAAGCCAAGAACTTCAAAAGACCCAAGTTTACTGAAGGATGCAAGCGGATACCACCCTTGTAAGGACCGATGGCGCTGTTCATTTGAACACGGAAACCACGGTTGATTTGGTACTCACCCTTATCGTCGATCCAAGGCACACGGAAGATGATTACTCTCTCAGGCTCGCACATTCTCTCAAGAATCTTAGCATTCTTGTACTCTGGGTGTTGCTCAATGTATGGCAACAATGACTCAACTACCTCTTGAACTGCTTGGTGGAAAGGAGCCTCGCCTGGATTCTTGGCGATCACCTTGTCCATGAATTCTTTTACTTTTGCATCCATAATGTTAAATAAATAACGTTAGTAATATTTTAGTAAATTGATTTGTCCGTAACTTTTTACAAATGCAAATATACCACTTTTTCTAATTCTGAAAAATTATTTGAAGAAAATTTTAGAAATTTTCCATTTATTCATCGGTTTGTCCAACAAATTGTTAGAAAAACAGCCTCTTTAGATACAAAATGTAACTTGCTCGACAGACGAGAGTGGAGGAATCTGGTCGGATAAATATCGTTATAGGTGGCAAATGGGCATGAAAAAAGGAGAAATATCGTCAAAATGATACTTCTCCTTCTTCTGTTTTGTATGTTCCGTGGCTATTTCACGGCGTTCCAGATCTTCCATGCGGCGATGGCTTGACCGTGCAGCATTTCGAGTCCGTTCTTGGTGGCTGCGCCGTGCTCTCTGGCCAAACGGCAGAGTTTGGTCTCCTCCGGATTGTATATCAAATCGTACACCAAGTGGTCTTGGGTGAGATGCTCCACCGGAAATTGCGGCATTTCGTCCACTTCCGGGAAGGTGCCGAGTGGGGTGCAGTTGACGATGAGTTTGTGTGCCGCCACCACCTCTTGGGTAAGATCCTCGTAGGCTAATACGCCCTCTTTTCGGGTTCGAGAAACATATTGCGGCACTATACCTATTTTATTTAATATATATACGATCGCTTTCGACGCACCGCCTGTTCCCAAGACGAGCGCCTTGGTGTGGCAAGGTTTGAGCAGCGGCGTGAGGGAGTTCTCGAAGCCGATGGCGTCGGTGTTGAATCCCTTCAGGATGAGTCGCTCTCCTTCGTGTCGGAATTGGATGGTGTTCACGGCGCCGATCTCTCTGGCCATGTCGTCCAGCTCGTTCAAAAAGGGCATCACCTCTTGCTTGTAGGGGATGGTCACATTGAGACCGCGTAGCCCCTCGGTTTGGACCAGTTCCGCGAATTCCTCTATGACGGGGAGCTCAAAGAGGTCGTAACGGGCCTCGATTTGTTCGTTGGCGAATTTCTCGGTGAAAAATTTTTTCGAGAAGGAGTGAACCAATATCTTTCCGATTAAGCCGTATCTATCCATTTGAATTATTTGTTTAGAAATTCCATTTTGTCGCTGATCACCAGTGTGCAAGTGTCCTTGCCGATGTTGAAGTAGGCGGTGTCTTTCGCTTTGTTAATGGTGAAGCGGTCCTTTTTATAGAAAAAGAAGAGGGAAGATAGTCCCGTCATCTTTTGTGTCTTGTATTTCGTCTCTCCCTTGGTCTCCTCGCCGTAGGTGTAGATATCCACTGAACCGATGGATTTTGTCTCGCCCCTTATAATGGTGTCGGCTGATCGGGTGGTGTTCTCGCCCGAGATGAGTTTGAGGTGGGAGGTGGAGAATACGGTGTCCCTCATTTCGTTTTTGATGCAATAGGTGTACTCCCTCTGCTTGGTGAGGACGAACAGACTGTCGGTCAAGTCCAACTGGTACACGCCGATATCCTCTAAGTCCGCTGGTCCTTTCCAAAGTCTGCGGAAGGCGAGCTCCTCGGAGATGCGGGTCTCGTCGTGGTTGAGCGCTTGGAGATGTTTTACCTTGTATAGTCCCACGCTGGTCTCCACATCCCATACCTGTTTGCCTCGGATGTCCGTACGCTCCGCGAGGACGATGCTGTCGCCGGGATTTAGTTCCTTTTCGAGGTCATCCTTTATCCCCTCGATGTTGTATTTCAATAGGATAGGCTCCTCGATGGTGCTTTTGTTTACAATGACATAGTGATAGTCCTGCTCGCTTTTGTCGCAACTCGCCAAAAGGAGAAGGGAGAGTATCGTGAGGATAAGATTGCTTTTCATCGCGTTGTTAATCTAAATGTTTCAGTAAATCGATGTGCGGGTTCTCTATCGCTTCGGGACATAGCTCCAAGAATGCTTGGATGTTCAAGGGATTGCAAGAGATAGCCTCTTTGAGGTATTTTTCGCACATTTCATAATCTGCCAATCCAAAGAAGGTGTGTGCGAGAAGAACCGATAACCGCTCCATCTCACATCCCGCTATTCTCGCCTTCTCGTAATAGACGAGAGCTCTCGAGTACTCCTTCTCGTCCGCATGAAGTTTGCCCAAGGCGATGAGCGCGTCGGGCTGGTTGGGGTTGATGACAAGTGCGTTGTTGTAGCATCTGACGGCCTCCTCCTTTTCTTCTCTAACGATGTGGGCTTCCGCCTCGTATATCCAAAGTTCGCTGGTGTTTCCTTGTATTGAACGCATCTTTTGGATGTGCTCTAAGGCTTGTTCGGTTTTATTCTGTTCGAGGCAGCAGACGCAGAGCCCAGTCAAGACCTCGATGTCCTTCTCGTCTAGCTTGTGCGCCCTGAGGTAAATGGCCTCCGCGGAGTAGAAATCCCCCATTTTCTCGTAACATTCGCCCATGAGGATGCAGGTGTTGACGCTCTCCCCCGTGTAATCCATGTACTCCTCGTAAGTCTCCACCGCCTCTTGAAAACGTCCGGAGAGGAGCATCGCGTTGGCTTTTTGGAAGAGCGATTGGAAATCGTTCGGGGTGATAGCGTAAGCGTATTCGTAGGCGTCGATGGCCTGCCCGTAGTCCTCGTGGAACATGTGGATTTGACCTAAATTGTACCACGCCTCGTTGGAGTAGGGGGCTATGTCTAAAATCTTATTGTAGATGATGACCGCCTCGTCGAACAACTCCTTCTGCTCCATGCAGAAGGCCATTTCGTAAAGGACGTCGACATTTTTCGGCTCTATGGCGTTCGCCTCCTGTAGGAAGTGTATCGCCTCGTCGAACATGCGGGTGTCGTTGAGCGCGTAGGCGATGTTGAGTAGTATGGCGCAATCTTTGTCGCTCTCTCTCTTGAGTTGTTCGAAAATCTCCATCGCCTGCTCCTTCATGCCCTTACGGAGTAGTATTTCTCCCTTGAGCAGGTTGGCGTCGTCGTCGCCGGAGTCGATCGTGCGGATGTACTCGATGAGGGAGAGGGCCTTCGAGACCTCTCCCGTGTCGGCGTAGAGGCGCGCCTGCTTGGTGAGAAGCATGGTGCTGTTCGGATGGAGACGTTGTCCGTAGCGGACAGCGTTCATCGCCTCTTGGGGGTTGGCGTCGTCCATGTAGTGGTTGATGATGGCCTCCAGTTCGTCCACCTCGAAGTAGCCGAATTTGCCAGCCTTCAGCCCGCTCTCGTATCTGCCGATCACCTCGTCCTTCCTGCTATTTGAATACCTGTCTCTTTTCATCCGCTTTCCGTGGCTTTTCTGCAAAAATAGAACAACTGGGCCTATTTTATATTATTGTATAGGGAAAACTTATTAACAATCCCACCGATTTATATTTTAGTAACATGTAATTTTTGTGACATTTTTTTCGGTGTTTTATGACGAAGTTTATTAACTTTGTGAGCTTTATGTGCGGTCCTGTGTGGTCCGTGCAACGGCATAGGGCATATTGTGATGCGAGGAAACAATTGCAGTGATGTGAATATCAATAACTTAAAAAACAAATAAAGAATTCATGAAGAGAATTTATTTAACGATGCTGACTGTGCTTATGTCGGCAGCTGCCCTTTGGGGACAGGCACAGGAGACTGCTCTCTCTGGGTCTATTTCCGGAAAAGAGAAATATGTGGCAGGTAAGAACAGTTATCTGATGGATGAGTACAAAGTGGACGTAACCTACAAAGAGGTGATGGGTGATCCTGTATGTACCGCCAGCATGACATGGTCAAATCTTCCAAGCTACATGGTGAAAGGTAAGAAAATCACAGCCGCTCAATTGGAGAAGTATCCTGATTTGAAGGCCCGTTACGATTTGATCGCACCAAAGGCTGTTGAGTGTACCTACACCATTATGTTCTATTCAGAGAGCTCTAAGGCATACATCGCATCCGCAAAGACTAAGTTGAACTTGGATTTGTTGGAGAAGGCTGGTTCGAAGGTGGCGCTCGCCATCCCTGAGAATTTGTCGTGGAAGGAGTCTTTCTCTGATTTGGTGATCGGTAAGCAAGATATCAAGAAGCCAGGTGTGGTAATTCCTGACGCTGCGTTGGACGAGTTCTTCAAGAGTTCAAGAATCACCAGCGGTAAGTTGGATTCAAAGGCTCCTGGCTATACATACAGTTTGAGCTTCCGTCGCGTGTTCGACGCTTGCTCGAGAGTTGATTTCGTAAACACTTCCGTTAATGTGAAGTGGAACGATGAGGATTACAACTTCATCACTGACGAGTACAACAAGCGTGTCTTGGCTGAGTCTTACTTGGCAAAGAAGGATACCGTCAATGCGGTGAAGACCTACACCAGCAACAGAAAGCGTGAGATCTCTATCAGCGAGAACTCTCCTGCATTCTGGAGGTCAACTTCTATCCCTTACGAGGTATGTTTGGACGCAGTGAAGACCGGTGACGATCTTTACGCTCAACAAAAGTGGGATGAGGCGCTTCCTTTCTATGAGAAGGCCGCTAAGTCTGACGAAAAGTTCGCTTATCCAGCTAACCGTGTGAAGAAGATCCAAAAGTATTTGGAGGTTAAGTCTAACCGTAACGTGAGAGACTTGGAGTTGATCTATGTTGAGGGTCAAGGTTCCATGAAGTCGTTCTACATGAGTAAGACTGAGATCACCCAAAGACAATGGATGCGTGTGATGAAGACCAATCCTTCGAAGTTCAGAGGTATGGGCAACGCTGACGCTCCAGTAGAGAACATCACTTGGGATGAGGCAATGCAATTCGTTAAGACATTGAACGCCCAAACAGGTATGAAGTTCCGTTTGCCTCGCGCTGATGAGTGGACATACGCCGCAAAGGGTGGTAAGATGACTGTCAACACTCAATTCAGTGGTGGTGATAACTTGGGCGATGTCGCTTGGTGCGCATACAACTCAGAGGAGAAGACTCATCATGTAGGTGAGAAGTCACCTAATGAGTTGGGTATCTATGATATGACCGGAAATGTCAGCGAGTGGGTAGCGGACGTTTACGACAACAATAACCGCATCATCAGAGGTGGTTCTTGGTCTGACGACGCTTCGAACTGTGCGGTTAGCGCATCTGAGAAGGTCTCAATCAAGTATAAGAGTGGCAACATCGGTTTCCGTGTATGTCAAGACGAATAATCAATAGTGTAAAAAATAAGATTTCTAAATAATGAAAAAGATAGTATTATTTTTGCTGATGGCAAGTGGCACCATGATGGTGTTCGCCGATAACAAGAATATCAGTTCAGAAGAGAAACTTGCGCGCAAGAACTATTATAGAGCGGTAGATTATTTTGATGCTGGCGATTATAAGTCCGCTGTTAAATTTGTCGAAGCCGCTGAGAAGGCGTTGAACAAGTCAAATCCTCGTTTGAGCTACGTGAAGGCTAAGGCTTTGTATCAACAAGGTGATTTGACAGGCACACAGGCTGCTTGCTCCAAGTATTTCTCTTCCAATCCAATTCAGGATAACGGTTATTTCGAGATGACACAAATCTTGGATGACGTTACCGCTCAATTGAATGCCGCCGCCGCTCGTCGTAGAGAGGAGGCCGCCGCACAAAAGGAGGCCGAGATCGAGGCAGCTGTACGCGCCGAGGCTGAGGCACAAGAGCGCGCTACCGCTATGGCAACTGCTGCTGAGCGCCGCGCTAAGGATGCCGAGGATCAAGTGGCGAGAGACGCTAAAGTGGCAGAGGCATTGAAGGAGGTTCAAAAGAAGAACACCAAGGAGGCTTACCAACAATTTATCTACGATAACGCGGATAGCAAGTATGCCGCTCAAGCGAAGTCTGAGATGAATAAGAAGTGGCCTGCTCCTGTCCGCGTGATGAGAAAGAACAAGTATGGATATGAGAAGGCAGGCGTCTTGGTTGTGAAGGCTAAGTACGATAACGCTTCTGATTTCAGCGAAGGTCTTGCTCGTGTAGGCAAGGAGAATAAGTATGGTTTCGTCGCTGAGGATGGCAAGGAGATCGTTCCTGCTCAATTCGTGGCTGCCAGCAACTTTAGCTACGGTTTTGCCGCTGTGAAGGCCGGTGAGGGCAACTGCTACTTCATCGATAAGACTGGTAAGAAGATGAACAATGAGGTTTATGCGGATACCAAAGCATTCAACGAAGGTTTGGCTCCTGTTCAAGCGAACGATAACTTCCTTTACGGCTTCATCGACACCAAGGGTAACATGGTGATCGAGCCAGTTTACAGCAGCGTTTCTTGGTTCTTCGAGGGATTGTCTGCCGTATCTAAGAACATCGGTGGTTCTAAGCGTTTTGGTTACATCAACAAGAACGGCGAGGCGGTTTCTGCGTTCGACTATGAGGCTGCTAAGGATTTCAAGAATGGTGTGGCATGCGTAAAACAAAACGGAAAGTTCGGTTTGATCGACAAATTCGGTGCTCCAATCACTGAGTGTGTTTACGACTACATCTCTGACTTCGCTAACGATGGTTACGCATTGGCAAAGAAGGGTAACTTGAAGATCTACTTGGATCGTGAGGGTCACACTTGGGCCAAGGTGAACGGCAAGTATGTTGAGGTGAAATTCTAACGAATTATTATTTATAATGGAACAAGGCGGCTAATCTGGTCGCCTTGTTTCTTTCTCTAATGTTGTGCGTATGGACGAATTGCAGATTCAGAAGGAAAATGAGTTGATAGAGGCTGAGTACCAGGCTCTATTGGCGGATTATTTGGCATCCAACCATCGTCGTAAGGTGGCCATCATCGAGAAAGCGTTCAAATTCGCGTGTCAGGCGCACCATGGCGTGAGAAGACGTTCGGGTGAGCCCTATATCATGCACCCCATCGCGGTTGCCCGTATTGTAGCGGGAGAGATCGGATTGGGATCCACCTCTATATGTTCCGCCCTGTTGCACGACGTGGTGGAAGATACAGAGTACACTGTGGAGGATATAGAGAACCTCTTTGGCGCGAAGATCGCCTCTATCGTGGCGGGTTTGACCAAGATCTCCGGTGGTGTCTTTGGCGAAAAGGCCTCCGCTCAGGCGGAGAACTTCCGTAAGTTGCTTTTGACCATGTCCGACGATATCCGTGTGGTGCTCATTAAGATGGCCGACCGTCTTCACAACATGCGGACCTTGGGCTCCATGCCTCCTGCCAAGCAGTATAAGATTGCAGGTGAAACCCAATACATCTACGCTCCTTTGGCCAACCGTTTAGGCCTCTATGCCTTGAAGACGGAGTTGGAGGATTTGAGTTTCAAATATGAGCATCCAGACAAGTATGAGCAGCTCTCCCGCTTGATGGAGAATTCGAAGCAGGAGCGTGATAAATTGTATGAACTCTTCTCCAAACCGCTTCAAGAGAAGTTGGAGTCGTTGGGCTTCAAGTTTGAGATACATTCCCGCGTAAAATCCATCTACTCCATTTGGCGAAAGATGCAGGCGAAGAACATCCCTTTTGAGGAGGTGTTTGATATCCTGGCGATGCGTATCGTCTTCGACGTGGAGTCGGAGTCGGAGGAGAAGAAGACCTGTTGGGCGATCTATTCCGCCATTACCGACGTTTACAAGCCGCACCCTGAGCGTCTGCGGGATTGGGTGAACACGCCTAAGGCGAATGGCTACGAGGCGCTTCACGTCACTGTGATGGGACCTACCGGACAGTGGGTGGAGGTGCAGATCAGAAGCCGCCGTATGGATGATATCGCGGAGAAGGGATTCGCCGCCCATTGGAAGTATAAGACAGGCGAGAAGGATGATTCCGAGTTGGAGAAGTGGTTGCAGACCATTAAGGAGCTTTTGGAGAATCCGGAGCCTAATGCGATCGACTTCCTCGATACGTTTAAATTGAATCTTTTCGCGTCCGAAATATTTGTATTCACACCGCATGGTGATATCAAGACCTTGCCGCAGGGCTCCACAGCCCTCGACTTCGCCTTCTCTTTGCACACCGACATTGGTATGCACTGCATCGGAGCGAAGGTGAACCACAAGTTGGTGCCGCTCAGTTATGTGCTGAACAGTGGTGACCAGGTGGAGGTGCTGACCTCTTCCAAGCAGAATCCGACCTCGGAGTGGATCAATTATGTCACCACCGCACGCGCGAAATCAAAGATCCGCGCGCTTTTCAAAAAGGAGTTTAAGTCCTTTATGAATAAGGGTGAGCACGATTTGAAGAGCTTCTTCGAGAAGAATAGTCTTTCGCCATCCCCGGATAATATCTCAAAGATCATGGAACATTTCCATGAGACGAAAAAGGAGAATTTGCTCTACAAGGTAGGTAAGGGTATTGTCTCGTTGGAGGAGTTGATGAATACGGTGTTCAAGTCTAAGGCGCAGAGCCGTTGGATGAAGTACTGGAAGTTGACGTTCGGCGGTGGCAAGAATGATGACGGTATATTCAACCTTCCTATCTTTGGTAATAAGAAGGTCTCTGTCAAGAACACATTGACCTTGACGGAGGACAATTCAGGTGTCACCTATCGTATCGCCGATTGTTGCTCGCCGATCCCTGGAGACGATATCTTGGGCTTCATGGAGGAGGATGGTATGCTGGTGGTACACAAGCGACAATGTCCGGTTGCCATGCGTTTGAAGTCGAACTATGGTGAGCGCATTATCTCCGCGGTCTGGGAGACGCACAAGATGCTCTCTTTCCCTGCGACCATCGAGTTGAAGGGTATAGATAGAATGGGTATGTTGAGTGATATCGTGAAGGTGATCACGGAGGAGCAGGAGGTGAATGTAACCAAGGTGCATGTGGAGACCAACGATGGTATGTTTGAGGGCTTTGTCACAGTCTATGTCCACGATGTGGAGGATGTGAATAACCTTTGCGTCCACTTGGTGAAGATCAGCGGCATCAGTTCCGTAAATCGTGTGGAGAACAATTAAGAGATGATATGACGTATGTTGTAGGGACGTATTCAATACGCCCCTTTTGTCGCGTGCCCCTTATTTCGCCGTGATCAGAATCTCCGTTCTACGGTTGAGGGCACGTCCTTCGTCTGTTTTGTTGTCCGCTATAGGCTGTTCCGCACCGAATCCTTGGTATTCGAGTCGGGTAGGGGGAACGCCCTTCTTGACGAGGTAGTCGTAAGCCGCTTTGGCGCGGTTGTCGGAAAGTGTCATGTTGTACTCTTTCGAGCCTTTATAGTCGGTGTGTCCGCAGAGTTTGATCTTCACGGTCGGGTTCTCTCGCATGAATTGTGCGCAACGGTCCAGCTCGAAGTGAGACTCTCTCTTTAAGGTGGCCTTGTCGAAGTCGAAGAAGATGTTCTTCAAGGTGATTTTCTTGCCCACCTCGATCTTTTCCAACTCTACCTTGTCGTTCTTGGTCAAGTCCACCTTCTTCGTGTTCTTGGTAGTGTTTTGCTTGACAATGGTTCCGTTCTCGTCTGAGTTTTCCGAGAAGAAGAGGTATCCCTTCTTGCTCACATTGACACCATACTCCTCGTCGCTTGGCACGCAGGCGATGAATTCGCCGTTTGACTTGTCGGAAACGGAGCGGAAGATGGTCTTGTTGCTCTTTAATCCGTAAACGTCGATGGAGGCTTGGATAGGTTGCTTCTTCTCCGCGTCGAGAATCTTACCCGTGGCGAACTTCATCTGTTTGGCGGGTTTCGCGTTTCCCTCCGCAAGGGTCAGTTCGTATATCTCACGTCCTTTCCAGTTCTTCTCTTGTCCGTCGGAAGAGAAGTAGGCTTTGTCGCCCCATGCGTTGACTACGAACCCGGTCTCGTCTCTACAGGTGTTGATAGGGGAGCCGACGTTTTTCGGTTGGGTCCAACCCCCTTTGCCGTCTTTGTAGGTGACGAAGATGTCGTAGTTGCCCAATCCCTTCATTCCCTTGGAGGAGTAGTAGAGTGTCTGGTTGTCGGCATGGATGAATGGGGAGAGTTCGTCCTCTTTGGTGTTGACGGTAGGTCCTAAGTTGACAGGGGCGGAGAAGGAGAGTTTGCCATCTGGTTGGATGGTCACGTTGCACTTCCAGATATCGCATTTGCCTTGTCCGCCAGGACGTGTGCTGGCGAAGTAGAGTTCGTCGCCTGTCGGGCTGAGGGAAGGGGAGGTCTCCCAGAAACGTGTGTTGACGGGGGATCCGCAGTTGATGGCCGGCGACCATTTGTCACCCTCGTGGATGGAGTAGTAGATGTCGCATCCTCCTAATCCGACGGCGCGGTCGCATGCCACAAAGAATAGATATCGTCCATCCAGTGAGATGCTTTGCGCACCCTCGTTTCCGATGGTGTTGACCGCATTGCCCACATTAAGGGCGGTCCCCCATTCCGCACCCGCTCTTTTGCTGAGGTAGATGTCTTCGTGGATACCTCTTCCGAATTCGGATTGACCCTGCTTCTTGTTGAGTTTGCGTGTCATGGAGAAGTAACCCTCGTCGGCGGTTAGGCTGGGCCAATACTCGTCGAATTCGGTGTTGATGGCGGTGCCCATGTTCCTGAAGTTGAAAGGGACAGGTTCCTCTTTGAGCTCCAGTGCGTCCTCACACTCTTTGATGGCGGCCTGCGCGCGTTTGTAGTAGGTCGATTCCGTCGGAGGAATGATCTGATAGGTCTTGATGGCGTTGTTGTAGTCGCAAAGGCTGTGGTAGGCAGCCGCCAAGCGCATGACGCTGTTGTGGTAGCGGGGCAACTTGGGGTTGGCCACTTTGACTAGCGTGGCGATCTGCTTCTCGTCGTCGCACATGCGTCCGTAGAGTTCGGCCAGCGACCAGGAGGCGTCGACGAACTCCTTGTTGGTGCTCACCAATCCCTTCAGAAGCGGAAGCGCCTCTTTGTATTTTCCCTCGTTCATCAGGATGACGGCTGTCTCGTAGGTTTTGATATCCTTTTTATTCTGGCCGAAAACCATGGTGGCCATCACCAACGATATGACTATGATTGCGATTCTTTTCATTGTCGTATGCTTTTGATTGATGCAAAGATAGTAATTTATTTGGATGTAGGGGAGTGTGCCGCATATCGTCGTCTATCACCAAACATAGTTAGACTACTAAAGTGGTTTGAAGTCTGCCTCAATAAAGGCAAGTGAGCGTGACTGGTGTCTTGCTTAGTTGTTGTCTATTAAATCTATGAACATTAATCTTGTGAGGATTGGTTTTGAATCTTGGATAGCATAGTAACGCCGTTCTTCGTCTTCTGGCCAATGTTACAAGTGCAACGATTTTGTAGGGCTTTGTGTCGGTTAACCAACAGTATGTCTTACCCATCAAATCTTCAGAATATTTGATGGCGTCGTTCTTAAAGAAATCATCCAAATCCGAATTCCCGCAAGAGAAATCTTGGCAGAGGTTTTGTAGGTTTTTGTCAAACCTTTTCATAATACAATTTTCAAACAAGGACAGGCGCTTCATAACTAAAATTGTTTAAAGAGTGAAATTTCTCGATTTCTCCAAGAATCGGTTTAGCCTTTCCGATCTCTCCTTCGGAAGACCTGTTCGTTTGTTTTTGCTTTTCTGCTCAGCTTCTTTCACAAACCTTTCGGCATCTTTTCCTTCTAAAACTGGTATTGGTTTAATTGCTATTGCCATACATCTATATTTTTTTCTCTTTTAGGTGTTTTGATTAAACAAATAAATTTTATCATCGCAAATATAGTAAAAAATCCATTCTGGCAGTGCGCTGTGCGAACATTTCTTTTGATGATTGCCACGGAGCGTAGCGTTTTGCAAACGCCCTGGTGGATGGGCGGTGATGTACGGATGTGCGCCGTAAACGCCCTGGTGGATGGGGCGGTGATGGTTCGGCGACGTGCGGATTCCATTAGGGCGAACTCATTAGGGCGTATTGCGTGGGGGCGAATTCAATTCGCCGCCGCGATGCATGTCGTTTGTGCGGTGGTGTGTGTGGTGCGCCATTTCTCGCTTTTTATTCTATATTGACGTCGTCGAACTAACGTTTCTTAACTCCTCGCTACTAACTTCTCCCTTTCCTATAGCTGATCAATTCCAACCCTTGTCGTGTGTAAAACTCGAATTTTCGGTCGCAGGAGATCAAGGGCATTTTGTTGGTGATGGCGTGGGCGATGATGACATGGTCGCTTGGGTCGCGATGGTCTTGGATGGTGTTGATTTCAAGATTGGCATAGGTTTGCATCTGCTCTTTCTGAATTGGCAGAATGTTGATTTGAAAATCATCTTCTATGCTGTTAATGATATCAGATTCTTTTTCCCACGTTTTAAGTCCTAACCCTTTGCATCTGTAGGCGATGATAAGCTCTCGGATAGATTCCATGCTAACATAAAGCGAGTTTTCATAGTCTTCTATTATGTTTTGAACTTCATGTGATAATAGTTCGTAGTCTTGAGTTAGATGAATGAGGGAGCAGGTGTCAAGCATGTATCTCATTCTCCCAAGCATTCTTTGGTTAGTTTGACAAACTTAGGGTATGTGCACCATCCGGAACCTTTTGATTTTAGTGCGGCTTCCCAGGTCTTGCTTACCTTTTTTACCTTTTTCTTCTCTGTCGCTTGGACTGAATTTTTCATGTTTCCTTTCGATTCCATAGTTTCAATTATTATGGATTAAACAAATAAATTTTATCATCGCAAATATAGTAAAAAAATCCATTCTGACAGTGCGCTGTGCGAACATTTCTTTTGATGATTGCCACGGAGCGAAGGGGCGTTTTGCAAACGTCCTGGTGGATGGGGCGATGATGTGCGGATGTGCGCCGTAAACGCCCTGGTGGATGGGGTGGTGATAGTTCGGCGACGTGCGGATTGGATTAGGGCGAACTCATTAGGGCGAATTGCGTGGGGGCGAATTCAATTCGCCCCTACGCCGCGTTGCATGTCGTTTGTGCGGTGGTGTGTGTGGTGCGCCATTTCTCGCTTTTTATTTTAATGACGTCGTCGAACTAACGTTTCTTAACTCCTCGCTACTAACTTCTCCCTTTCCTATAGCTGATCAATTCCAGCCCCTGCCGTGTGTAAAACTCGAATTTTCGGTCGCAGGAGATCAAGGGCATCTTGTTGGTGATGGCGTGGGCGATGATGACATGGTCGCTTGGGTCGCGATGGTCTTCGGCGATGTTTGGTTTTAAATTTCCGTATGTTTCAATATGTTCTCTTTTAAGGGGTAATATTTCTATAAAAAATTCGTTTTGAATACTATCAATGATGTCCGATTCGTTTCTCCAAACAGATCTCCCTATACCTTTGTTACGAAAGGCGACAATCAGTTCTTTTACGGATTCGAAACTGGTGCATAATGTATTATCGTAATCTTCGATTATGTGTTGTATTTCGGTAGATAAAAGTTCGTAGTCTCGAAGGAGATGGATTAATGAGCAGGTGTCAAGCATGTATCTCATTCGCCCAAACATTCTTTAGTTAATTTGACGAATTTCGGATACGTTACCCAAACGCTTCCTTTGGATTTTAGTGCGGCTTCCCAGGTCTTGCTTACCTTTTTCTTCTCTGTCGCTTGGACTGAATTTTTCATGTTTCCTTTCGATTCCATAGTTTCAATTATTATGGATTAAACAAATAAATTTTATCATCGCAAATATAGTAAAAAATCCATTCTGGCAGTGCACTGTGCGAACATTTCTTTTGATGATTGCACGGAGCGTAGAAGGGGCGTTTTGCAAACGCCCTGGTGAATGGGGCGATGATGTACGGATGTGCGCCGTGTACGCCCTGGTGGATGGGCGGTGATGGTTCGGCGACGTGCGGATTGGATTAGGGCGAATTCATTAGGGCGGATTGCGTGGGGGCGAATTAAATTCGCCCTTACACCGCGTTGCATGTCGTTTGTGCGGTGGGGTGTGTGGTGCGCCATTTCTCGCTTTTGATTTTAATTGAAATTCTTAATTTTCAACTCCCTCTCCCTTTCCTATAGCTGATCAATTCCAGCCCCTGTCGTGTGTAAAACTCGAATTTTCGGTCGCAGGAGATCAAGGGGATCTTGTTGGTGATGGCGTGGGCGATGATGACATGGTCGCTTGGGTCTCGGTGGTCTTGGAAGGTGTTGATTTCAAGATTGGCGTAGGTTTGCATCTGCTCTTCCTGCAAAGGTAGGATGGTGAACCAAAATACATTTTTGATGGTGTCGATAATTTCTTCACAATTTTGGCAAGTGTGGAATTTTAATCCTTTGTTTTTGAATGTGATAATTAGTTCCTTCACAGTCTCAATACTGACGCAAAATTCATTGTCGTAATCATCAAATAGATGTCTAACATCTTTCCCTAATAATTCGGGTTCTGTTGTGGCAAACAAAAGAGTGCAGGTGTCAAGTAGATATCTCATTTTTTATCACTTAATAATTCTTCTCTTAAAGAAATCCATTTAGGATTGGTGAAAGACCATATTCCTTTGTGCTTCTGGATGGCTTCCCACGTTTTATTCACTCTTTTATCTTCCCTTTCGGAAGGGTTTTTCGTATTCTCTTTCGATTCCATAGTTTCAATTATTATGGATTAAACAAATAAATTTTATCATTGCAAATGTAGTAAAAATATCTTGCTGGCAATGCGTTTCCGTGAACATTTCTTTTGATAATTGTCGCGAAGGGTATGTGGTTCTGCACCGAAATTCTCCCTGTGCAAAATTCCTCTATTCATATCTCTTTTTAAAATATATCAATAAATATATTGTTTAATATCAAAAAGAATTTGGCGGATGTCATATAAATGATTGTTTGTGTTGTTGATTGTTGCATTTTATATAATTTTGCACTTTGGTATGAAACAGAAGTATTGATAGGTAAGTCTTTGTTGTGATGTTTGATAATTGATTGATTGTCAATATTATACGACGGACTTCCATAAAAGGAAAGCTTTTTAGGACGAGACGTAAATGGTGCGTCTTGGTATTATTTGAACTACAAATGGCCCTTTGGGGCTAATGGTATGCAAGAATAGGGTAAAAAGTGTATTCGCTCTTCTGTTTTTGTTGAAATGAAACATTGTATGAATATGAAAGATATAAAGTATTCTGTAAAAGAGATTTTTAGTGTGAAGAATTGGTTGAAGTGCTTGCTCGCTGTGGTTATGCTATGGGGAGGAGTGGGAAGCGCTTGGGCTCAGCAATATTACGAGGTGAAGTTTGTCGTTGATAAGACTTCTGATGGAGGAGAGGTGGAGGTTCACTCTCAATTATTGCGTGTGGTGGATGCAAATGAGAAGATTGGGGTTATGCCTCAGGAACCTTTTTATGCGGGACATACGTTTCTTAATTGGGTAGATGAAAACGATGTTGTCGTTGATAAGAATACGGTGGTGTCAAGAGACATGGTTGTATCTGCTGTTTTTGAATCTGTTAATATCTATTCCATTACCGTCGAGTATTTCTATAAAGATTGCGACAATCAGAAAGAGGTGTTTGATAAGACGATTATGCTGGTGGATGGGCGTTCGATCACGGATGCGAAACCATTGACAATCACCTCTCCAGGTCAAAACCCTGTCCCTGATTGTAAAGGAGGAAAGACTGTTTATTACCCTAGCCAACAAACAGTTACGGTCGCCAAATCGCAGTTGAATCCAGCCGACCGTAATATTAAAGTGGAGGTGGAGTTTGTCCATTCTACGGCATCTTATACCTATACCTACCTTTTGAAGGATCTTACAGGAGGTGGATATACCAAAATAGATGGAGAGGATGAGTCGGTGGATGGTGTCATCAATTCAACCGTGACGGCTACAGTCAAGAACTTTGATTACGCTGTTTTTGAAAGTACTACGCCCAAGCTTATTAATAGTGCGTCAGGTATTGAGATTCCTGTTTATTACACCAGAAAAGATTTCTTGCTTTTGTATGATACGCAAGGAGGAACTCCTATTCCTGCTGTTTCCAGTCCCTATGGATCGACCGTTACTGTGACAACGACAACGCCTACCCGTCAAGGATATACTTTTGCGGGATGGTTCTTGGATGAGGCTTGTACCGTTCCTGCGGGAGCCTCTGTGGAGCTGACGCAAAACACGACACTACATGCGAAGTGGACGGGAAAAAATGTGAATTACACCATTGTCTATATGAAGGAGGTGTATGACAATGCCACTAACACAACCAATTATATATATCGTTCCTCTGCTTCGGCGACGGGGCAGGTGGGTACAACCGTATTTGCCGATGATGTCGCTAAAATTGCTGCTGAAAATGGTTACGAATTGGATGCTGCCAGAAACACTACTTCGAAAACGGTCATTAAAGCCGATGGTAGTGCGGTGGTCTATGTGTACTATAAGTTGATCCGTTATACGATTGTGTTTGACCTGAGCAACAACAATAATAATAATAGTGGAGTAATCAATATGGCCGGGAAAACATATACTGGTAGCAACTACAAAATTCAGAATGTAGTATTGGGACAGAATATTTCGGAGTATTGGCCCTCTTCTACTACTGAGGTATATTCTACGGCTACGAGGGGAGACCGTTATTTTAATGGATGGACAGGTGCGGGTAATTCTAGATATGTGACCAAACGAAATGAAGTCGTTTGGGAAATGGTCTCTAGTGCTAACAGTGATCATGTAATGACATATAAGGCGTCTTGGATAAGTTCTGATAATTCTAGTAATGTGCAGTATTGGTTGCAACAACCTGATGGTAGTTATGCGGTTGCCGATGAATATACGTTGATTGGTGTTAATACTGGTAATGAAACATTGAATGCGAAAGATATTGCGGGATATACTAAGCGAGGAACACCTAGTGGTTATAGCGGAAATTGCACCAACAGTAGAAACTGTTGTGTTACAGTCCATGTGAAGGAATATTCTTTTGTTGATACATATGTGGACAATGGCGGACATGACACTCCAGAGCCTGTTGTGAAAACCATGACAAAAGAAGGCCATGTTTATACCTTTGTTTCGTCAACAATGGGAACCTCATCACATACTACTAGTGGTCATGCGTCTTCTATTCCGTCAACTGCAGAGAGAACCATTAATGTTGATGGGGTGGCGTATTCGTATGTGAATTCCACGTCTGTAAAGCATGAAGAGCGAGAAGCGATAGAATGTATAAGAACAAATGGTTGGGGAAGGTGTCAGGAATGGGCTACTCCAAAAACTCAAATAGAAAAAGATGGTCATATATATGTGTATGATAGGAAAATAGACAATGCGATAGGAACTGATTATTATGTTTATGTATATACTGATTATACCTATAATTACGTCAACACCTCCTATACCTACACTTGGGTAAGTAAAGAGGGTGAATCCACCAGAGATATCACCAACTGTGGTTACACCTATCGTTTCTACTACGACCGTCTAAAATACTCGATCAAATACTATGACGGAAGTGCTTTGTTGCAAACGAAATCAAACATCATGTTCGGAGCCAATATCAACAGCGCCACCTATAATTATGTTCCCACAAAACCAGCGGGAAAAGAGGATTACACATGGGGTGGTTGGTATGCGCAACCGGAGTTGGTGGATCCGTATGTTTTCGGTGTGATGCCATCCAGCGACTTGGCATTGTACGCCAAGTGGATCGCTCCTCATTATACCGTACGTTTTGAATACAATTATCCTGATGCGCCTGAACCATTTGCGGAGGAGGAGATCGATAAGAACAAAGTGGCCAATGACCCAGGAGTACCTGTGCGTTTGCACTATACTTTTGATGGATGGTACACCCAAAAAGAGGGTGGTCGTCGATATGCGGTCGGTTCGGAGGCTGTGACGGAGAATATCACCTTGTATGCTCATTGGAGCATGGTGCCGCTTAGCTATACTGTTCATTATGTGAATGAAGAGGGAGATCCGTTGTTTACGGACAAAACGATAGAGAGTCCGCTCTTCACGCCTGGTCAGGAGATTACAGAACAGGCTATCTCCATTGCGGGATATATTCCACAACAAGGTACGATGAAGATTACATTAGGTTTTGAGACCAATGAGATTACCTTTGTCTATGTGGAGAAGAAGGAGTTTAACTACTACACGGTTCGATATGTGTTAAGGGAAGACCCTTCCGTGGAGGTGCATGCGCCTAGTGTGGATGTTCAGGTAGATGGTAGTACCGCGAGTGTGACCGAAATGGCACAAGCTGTGGATAAATCCTATATGTCGGCGCATGGCGCAACTGCGGAGCAATTGGCAGCCACTTACTATCCTGAGTACAACACATTGAGTATCCCGTTGGGTCAGGATAAAAATTCCAATGTCATCACATTCTATTATGTGTCATACTCCACTGGTAAGTTTACCATCAAGTGGGTGGATATGGATGGAGAGCCTATCCCAGGTGTCCCTACTGTTTCGGAAGCGACAAAAGTGGGTGGTACCCAATTTATTAAAACAGATATCCCAGGCTATACCTATGATCACACTTGGGATTCTAAGAGTGACGCCAACTCCAGTCGAACCGTCATCAATGTTGCGGAATCGGAGGAGATTACGGTGAATGTCTATATGAAGAAGGTTTTGACCGTGACCGCTAAAGATAAAGAAAAGGTTTATGATGGAAATCCATTGGTAAGTGCAGGCGTTGATGATTTGGTTGTCTCTGGACTGAAGAGTGGGGATGTGGTGACTTCTATATCCTATACGGGTTCTATTACCAATGTGGTGGATAATACTCAACCTACTACGCCATTTGATATTGTTGTGGAAAAGAATGGTAAGGAACGTAATTATTATTATGATATTCATTATGAGAGTGGCTCTTTGCGTATTCTTCCTCAGGAAATTGTTATCAGTCTAAATTCCAATAACGGAGAGTATGTTTACGATGGACAACCTCATACATCCACGTTGTCATTCCCTGCGGTAATTGGAAGTGCTATATTTGATGCGACTTATGGCGCTGATTTGAGGTCGCAGGTAAGTGCAATCACGCTCACAAAAACTGATGCGGGAGAATATACTTTACCTTTGACTCCGGCGAATTTGACATTGCCGACTGATGATCCTAATTATACGATTACGACAGTTAATATCAGTGATTTGAAATTGACCATTCATCCTAAAGAGTTGGTGGTTACCACTGGATCGGCAACAAAACCTTACGATGGCACACCGTTGACCAAGGATGAAATCTCCGTTACTGGTTTTGTGCCTGGCGAAACGGCCACATATCATGCCACTGGAACGAGAACAGAGGTGGGCGTTAGTGATAACTCGTACGAAATCATTTTCCAAGGAGAGGCTGGTGCATCTGGCACAGAAACCGCCAAACGCGGCAACTATACCATTACAGAGAATTTGGGAACGTTGGAGGTGTTGCAGTCTTATACGGTGAAGTTTGTGGATGGCGAAGATGAGACACATGTTTATAAATCAGAAATTGTAGCTGTTGGAACGGCGGCTACCGCACCTTCTGATCCGACCAAAGAGTGTAGGACATTTGCGGGATGGGATATTGCCTTCTCTAATGTGACGGAGGATTTGACCGTCAAGGCTCAATGGAATGTTATCCAATATACTGTTACGCTTGGTGTCCTTAATGGTCAAGGAGGATCTGTTAAGATTACCTCAGAGGATGGTGCTGTTGATTATGGTACATCCGCTTCCATACCATGTGGTACAACAGTCGTTTTACGTGCTATTCCTGGTGAGTGTAATAAGTTTAAACAGTGGAGATTTTACGAGAATTATTGGTGGAATGGAGAGATGGGAAGCTCTGCTCCTCAAAATTACACCATCACTGTTACTCAAGACGAGAGTTTCCAGGCCGAGTTTGAACAAGGCTTTACCGTTACGGCTACTACTTCCACCGATGCTGAGTGCGATGGAACAGGTTCTGTCAAGATGTTCTTTAACAACGTTGAGGTGTTTAGTCCATTCTCCGCAGGTTGGTGCGCCGATGTTGTCTTGGTGGCGGAACCTACCAATTGTAGTAAATTCGACCATTGGGAGTTGGATGGTGTGAAATATTCAGAAAACTTGAGAGTCTCTATTCGTAAAGAGTCGACGTTGGAGGCTTGCTTCAAGGCAGCGGACATCTCAGGCGTGGAGATCACAGCAAACGATGAAGCCCTAAAGGAGCAGACCATCTGCTTGGGAGAGAACATCCAAGAGGTAACCTTGAAGACCAATGTGGGTACAATGGGTTACTCTTCTGTAGGCCATACGGAGGGCTTGACTGCGGTGGTGACACGTAACCCAGAGGAAGATGCTTTGGCGGTAGCTTCGTGTGATCAATATGGTGTCAATATCTTCTCTCACTCTCAGTATGATTGGGGATTGATGTACTATGTTCACCCTGAAATTTTACGTGATCAATATGGTTTCATATCAGGTAATGCTGTGTATGATATTCAAATTTTTGATGGAGAAGGCGATGATGCAACTTTGGTGGCCTCTACTTCTCAAAACCATGGATCAGACCAAGATAATTTTGTCCCTGGAAAGGGTTATTTGTGTCAGGTGTCTCAACAATTGGATTTCACTAAGGAGTACACAATCAAGATTTATATTCATGAGTTGGGTGTCTCTTTGGATGAGGTGGAACCACTTGTTTGCGCAAGCAACTTCTCGAAGGAGAATGGATATACATCTTCAACCTCTTCAGATGGTAAAAAGTATTTCCAATTGACCGGTACTCCTCAGTACGCGGGAGATGTGACCTATACGGTTGCCTCCATTGCGGGAGCTGGTTGCGCCTCCAATTCAGTGGATGTCATCATCCACGTAAACGACACCATCGTACCAGCCTTGTCTTCTGACGATGCCGTTTGTAAGAATGCCGACTTGGTGATAAACGAAACTGTAGGCAATGCTACCGATTATACTTATGAATGGAGCGTAGAGGGTGGAACAATTGCCGGAGGACAAGGTACTGCGCAATTGACTGCTAATTGGTCAACTATCGGTTCAAAGAAGGTCTCTTTGGTGATTACCAATAAAACAACAGGTTGCCAATCTCGTATCTCTAAAACCATCACCGTCAATGATCTTCCAACCGTAGCGATCACTCCGGTTGCAGATGTCTGCCCTAATGTGGGTACGGTGGATGTGACGGCGACGCCTGGTAATCTGGGAACTTATACCTATGTATGGGGTGGCGACAATGTTGACCAAAAGAATTTGCCGACAACGTCAGTTACAATTCCAGCCGCTCCAACATCTTGTGGAAAAACTTATAATGTAAGTGTACAGATCACTGATGGTAATGGGTGTGAGAGTGCTTTGGCGACTCAGACGATTAAAGTGAAGACGCCGGCGACGCCTGTGATTGAGGTCAAGACTCAAAATAATCCTGCTGGTTTATGTAATCCAACGTCTATTGTCGCACCTACATTTACCGTTACCGACGAATGTGCAGGTGGAACAATTGATTTACCAGCCGCTAATGTGTCAACCACAGGCCCTCAGGGAACAGGATGTGATAAGACACAAACGTGGACAGCAAGTTATACTAATGTTTGTGGAGAGGAGGCTGCCGCAGTGCCGGTTACTTATACTTGGAAGGTGGCAACCGCCCCAATTATAGCACCTATTGAGGATGTGCCTGCAACCGCTATGGGTAGTTGTAAATATAAGATGCCGGATTTGTCAACAGTGACACTTGACGCTACTACAGATGGTTGTGGTGCGACTCCGACATTTGTCTCTCAAAGTGTGGCGGCAGATCAGGTCTATGACCAAACTTCCGAGATACAAACGATACCAGTGATAGTCACCGTGAAGGGTTCGTGTGACTTGACTCAAACGGCTACTGTCAATGTGATTATTCCTGCGAAGACCCTTACGTTGACCATGCCAACCGCTCGTACGATTTGTAAGGGAAATTCTGTAGAGTTGGAAGCAACCACTACCAGTGCGACCACTTTCTCTTGGGTGCCTGCAGCTGGTTTGAATAAGACGAATGAGGCATCTGTACTTGCTGCACCAACGGCAACCACTACCTATACATTGACCGTTTCTGATGCGAATGGATGTGAAATGTCAGGAGACGTGACGTTGACGGTAAATCCGTTACCTACCTTCACTACCGAAAAAATTGATGTGACATGTTATGGATCTGCAAACGGAACCATTACAGTGACAGCGGCTGATGCTACGCCTACACCGATTAGTTATTCTAAAGATAATGGAGCTAATTACCAAACTGGTAATATGTTCGGTGGATTGTCCCCAGAAACTTATAGTATTGTTGTGAAGGATGGTAATGGTTGTGTTTCTGCGGCTACACCTGTTGCTATCACACAACCAGAGGCTGCTCTTTCAGTTACGGTAAATGCACCTACTGCCGCTTGCCCAGGTGCTAATTATACATTTACTACTACGGTCTCCGGAGGTACTCAACCATACACCTATGCATGGAACGGCGATGCTACTGGTTCAGAATCTTCCGCAACTATAACATCATCTTTTGACAAGGAGAAAACTTATACTGCAACAGTTACGGTTACAGATGCAAAGGGATGTAGCGCAACTGATACAAAGACGTTGACTGTAGAGGATAAGGTGGCACCTACTGTTGATGGTACATTTGACCCTGTTCCTGCTATTGTGAATGTCGCCGATTGTAACTATCTGGTACCTGATTTGACAGGAATTGTTCGTGCAAAAGCATCTGATAATTGCACGACAAATAGTGATGATTTGATTATTACCCAATCTCCAGATGCAGGATCTGTTATTACTGCTACAGGGAATGTCACCGTTACAGTGACGGACAAGTGTGGTAATGCTAATTCATCGACAATAATTAGTGTAACCGTTCCGGTAAAACCAACAATAACAATAACACCTAAGTCTGATAGTAAAACATACGATGGTACGCCTTTAACCTCAGTAGCAACTGATTATACTACTTCAGGAACGTTGATGACAGGTGATGTCCTTGAGGCAACTGCTACAGTTGGAACAATCACCAATGTAGGAACATTGCCAACCGAAATCACTTCTGCTAAAATTATGAGAGGTGGTGAGGATGTGACTTGCTATTATAATGTGGTGAAGGAAACGGGAGAGTTGAAGATCACGGCGATCAGCGTAGTAGTTGAGATCGTCGGAAACAGCAGCAGCGTGGCGTACGACGGCACCGAGCATACGGTGAGCGGCTACGTTGTAAAGAGCATCGGCGACCCGTTGTTCAAGGAGAGCGA